>SFIR01000038.1 GCA_004556165.1 Clostridiales bacterium
GCCTCCTTTCTTGTTTTTTTGCCAATTTACATTGTAGCAGGCTTTTCGCTATGGAGCTATCCTTTTTTTATTTTGGACACTTAATTATACAACTTACCGTTTTTCGGAGAAATCCGGTGTTCTTTCCGATATTTGAAGCGAGTATCCCTTTTGAACGATGCCTTTGCCCTTGCATCATTACGCAGAGCGAGCCGAACACCGATATAACGGCGCCCGGCTCACTCTGCTCGTTCGTATGTCTCTCCTGAAAATTACTCGCCCTTTTTCCTTCCTCCGAAGGAAAGTGCCATACCGACAAGGATGCCGGGGAACATGAAGGTGAAGAATAAACCTAAGTACTGCATTGTGTTGAATTCCTTTCTTTTGTATCGGATTATCGTATCCTATTCGGAAACACAATCGTTTCCGTATTTCGTTTCTTTTTCGGAAATTTCGCTTCAATTCAGCTTGCGATTGCATTATAATATCTTTATCGGAAACTTTCAATACATTTTTATGTACTGTTATGCGTATTTCTAAAATATATTTTAATTTTGCATTGAAATTTGTTTCTTATCAGGATACAATAGATGCATAGCTTAGACTTGGAGGAGGTTTTTCATGAACAGGCTGAAGGAGCTGCGCGCACAGCGCGGCCTAACGCAGGAGGATCTCGGGCATATACTTGGGGTGCAGAAGGCTGCCGTGTGCAAATACGAGAACGGCAGGGTAAATATACCTAACAGTGTGCTTATGCAGCTTGTGCGCTATTTTGGCTGCTCGGCGGATTACATACTCGGCACCGATGAGGTCACACCGCTTATCAAGGGCATGCAGAAAAAGAGCCCTGCCGAGGGCGCAAAGATGGTTCCTCTCATCGGCATGGTGCATGCAGGGCTTCCCATGTTCGCCTCAGAGAATATCACCGAGTATCTCCCCGTTTCCGATTATTCATTTTCGGATGACTGTTTTTTCATGCAGGTTGAGGGCGACTGCATGACCGGCGATCACATCATCGAGGGTTCGCTTGTGCTCGTTGAAAAGGATCAATCCCCCTACAATAATTCGATATGCGTCGTGCGCATGGGTGATGAGGTACTGTTGAGGAGAGTGCAGTTTTTCGAAAATCATCTTGCGCTTATTCCCTCAAATCCCGTCTACGAGCCTTTGATCGTCAGATCCGGCGATGTCGAAATAATCGGGCGCGTTCTTGAGGTCCGCATAAGCTTTTAGCAGCATTATCCCCTTGAGGATTGCATATTCTCTTATAAAGACTTTAGGAGGACTGCAATGGATAGGGGCAAAACCTACTGCACTTTCACTTCGGGCTCGTCTCGTTCCGCTCTGAGGGCGGCTGAAACACATTCGAAAGAAACAAAAGCAAATCCCGTTCCGCGTTTCAGCGCAAAACCGAATTATGCTTGCACTCGCAGCAAGCCCAAAAAGCATGCCGCCGGAAGGAGCAGCAGGCTGAACCTGCTCATTCTGCTTGCGGCATGCACTTCGTTATTCATGCTCGTATTCGTATTTAAGCTTATCAGCAGCGAAAATACGCTCGATACCGTTGCCGTTATGCGTTCGCTGAGCGCAGAAAACGGCGATACCGAAAATGAATCCGGAGAGAAAAGCTCCGATGAACAGCTCGGAAGGCTTCAGCTCGTGGAGCTTCCATCGCTCATTCAGGTCTTTTCCCCGAGCGATAAGCCAATCCTTCCGCTGAATTTCGACAGCGCCCTCGTTGATGACTCATCGAATATCGCGCGCATATATGCTCCGAGCGGAACGGAGGTCGTTTCCGTTCTGCCCGGCACGGTGCTGTCCGTATCGCAGGACGGGAATCTCGGCGGCTATGTCGCGGTGCGCTGCAGCGGAGATATTGACATCTACTATTACGGTCTCACCGAAATATGCGTTGAACGCGGTCAGCCCGTTCAGCAGAACAGCACTCTCGGCAGGGTCGCAAACGACGTACTGTGCCTCAGGGTGTTCCGCAGCGGAAGGCCCATCGACCCCCTCGATTTCCTCGGCATTAAGGCAGGTCTTGGCTGATGAAGCTCATGACCATCCGCAGCACGGAGATACGCTCAAGCATACCCGTGCTGCTGCTTTTCCCTGTATTTGCGGTATTCGGAAGGCTCGGAAGCTTTTTTATTACGTTCATTTCGCTTCTTCTCCATGAATCGGCGCATACAATTATCGCCGAGCGCCTCGGCTGCAGGGTCGCTTCCATCGACATCCAGCCCTACGGCTGTGTAGCAAAGCTTGCAAATAAACCCGTAAGCGATACCGATGCAGCCGCAATCGCCGCCTTCGGCCCTATTGTCAGCCTGCTTCTGGCAGTTGCCGCCATCGCGCTCCGCAGCATCTTCCCATCGACCTCCGCCCAGCTCCGAACCTTTATTTCCTTCAACCTATCAATCGCGCTTGTAAACCTCTTCCCCGTCCTTCCTCTTGACGGCGGAAGGCTGCTTTGCTCGCTGCTTTCACGGCAGATCGGCAGCAGAAAAGCAGTGCGCATCCTTGCAGTCTGCGGCTGCGCATTCGGTTCCGTTATCGCCCTGTTCGGCTGCATCGTTCTTATCACCGCAGATAGATTCGTTTTTACCGACCTGCTTCCTGTAATAACCGGAGTTTTCATCGTGCTGAGTGCCGTTCGGGAATTCCGTGATGCCGCTTCATCGCGCGTCAAGCAGCAGCTTCAGGCAGGTTCCCGCCTATCCTCCGGAGGCGCGATGCCGGTACGGGCAGTTGCCCTGAGCGGCGGAACGAGCGTTCGCTCCGCCCTTGCTTCGCTTTCCGGAAGCGGTTTCAACATCGTAATCGTACTCGATAATTCGCTTGCCGCAATAGGCTTTGTTGAGGAAAGCAGGCTTATGAATGCGGCGCTCTCGGGTAATACCGAGCAGCCCATAAGAGAGCTTATAGCAAAAAAGCCAATGCCCGATTGAGCATCATGCTACTTATTCTTTTCAATAATGTCGATAAGATCCGAGATAAAATCCGCAAGGAACGGTAGATTGCTCTTTGCGAGCAGATGCAGGAAATAGACTACCACTGCGCCCAGTATCGTAAAGCCTACGGCGGAGCCCATACCCTTGAGTACTCCCGTCCAAAACGCACGCCGAAGTATCCGCTTCCCGTCCGAAACATAATTCATGTAATCGTAGAAATGGCTTCTTTCCAGCTTTTCCCCGATAGAATTGACCGATTTTTCGAGCAGCGTTATCCTTCTGTTTGTTTCGTTTTCTGCTTTTTTTCTGCGGCGGCGCATGATTTTAGCGTCTGTAGAAAAATGTGTTTTTATGTGGCGGATATAAAAACTCCGCTCTTAATCAAAATTCAAAGCGGAGAGAATTTGTCCTTTATTCAGCTTTTTCTTCCGGCTGCTCCTCGGGCTGCGCCGGTTCCCGCATTTGCTCCTGTACTTCGCCGGATTCCGTTTCCGCCGTTTCCCCGAAAGCAACTTCGCAGGTTTCCTCATCGTCTTCGACGGCTTTTTCCTTTGCTGCATTATCCTGTGCTTCCGGTTTCCTAAGGACCGCAGGCAGCTCGTGGTCCTCCGCATTTTCGGGCATAATGAGTATTTTTATCTGTTTCTGTTCCGTATCTTCCGGTTCGGTTTCGGCGCGCCCGTTCTCAAGCGCTGCAATTTCCCCGATAAGCTCATCAATTTTTGCGTCACGGCGATCAAGCTCGCGGATGAGCTCATCCAGAAAACGGTCCACCTCTATCGGGTCATAGCCGAAAAGTGAACGTCTGAAATGCTTTTTGATTATATCATCATGCGTCATATTTTCCTCCGAATCCATTCTGGTATTTTATAAGGTCGAGGGGGAGTTTTTAGCCTCTCCCCCGTACAGCTCGGCACAGACTGAAAAAGTACTGACCTCGGAGCAGACTCCGGCTCAATAGCCCAGACTGCCGCCGACGACATCGCAGTTTGCGGGTGAAACCACGAAAATCCTACTGTTGACCTTATAGAGCTTACCGTCCACAGCACAGATAGCACCGAAAACGAAATCGAGGATTCGCTGAGCGATCTCTCTGTCGATGCCCTCCATGTTTACTATAACCGGGCGGCGCTTTTTCAGGTTTTCGATGATATTCTGGGCATCATCATAGCTTACCGGACGATAGACTATCAGCTTTGCGCTGTTATCCACTTTTCCGTGAAGATTTACGATGTTTCCGCTTGACGAGCCGGTCCTGCGCTGACGAATCTGAACCTCGCGAATGGGCGTGCTTTCTTCATGCTCTTCGGTCTCTTCGGCTTCGTCTTCGTATTCCTCTTCCTCGTCGCTCCAGCCCAAAAAATCCTTCATCTTTTGAAATACCTTTGCCATTTTTGTTCCTCCAAAATATATTTGTTGGCACTTGGAGAAAACTTCCGATCGCTCTCGGATACCGTAATGCTTCGGCTACATTTTCTTTGAATAGTCCCTCGGGCCGAATATGCCCGAACCTATCCTTATGTAGGTTGCCCCCTCGGCAATTGCGGCTTTATAATCTCCGCTCATCCCCATCGAAAGCTCATCCATCGAAATATTGCGGCCGTTATAGGTCTTCATACTCTCGAACAGCTCCCGCATCCTCGCAAAGTACGGCCTTGTACTTTCCTCGTCACCCGCAGGAGGTACGCACATAAGACCCTTTACAAAGATTCCGGACATGTCGGAAATTATCTTGAGTAGTTCCGGCAGAGCTTCCGGCGATATGCCGGATTTCTGCTCCTCCCCACCGATATTGACCTCGATGAGGATGTTCTGAACGAGATTAAGCTTTTCCGCTCGTCTGTTGATCTCGTTTACAAGCTCAGGCCTATCCACCGATTGAATCAGATCCGCCTTGCCGACAAGGTACTTGACCTTGTTCAGCTGCAGCACTCCGATAAAATGCTTTATAAGCCCATGTTCGGTGAAAAAATCAAATTTATCGGTGAATTCCTGCGCACGGTTTTCGCCTACATCGGTTATACCGTTCAGTATCGCAGGAAGTATCCTTTCCTTTTCGACGAATTTCGTGACGGCAATGAGCTTGATATCCTCGGGACGCCTGCCGCATTTCGCTGCTGCCTCCGCAATGCCCTCACGCACTAAAACAAGCCTTTGAGATACTTTATCAGCTTCGCTTTCGGTACCCAATACTTTATACCTCCGTCAAGATTTTTATTATTTCCTTCGATTATCGCATAGTTCCCGTCGCAGGCGAGAACATTTATCTCCACGCGCTGCTGCGTCCCGTCCGCCTCAATATCTATGTATTGCCCGTCTGCAAGATTCAGCAGTGAACGCGTTTCGACCTTCACGCCGCTCGCTTCGTAATCTACCTTGAGCTTCACATTCCGAACGCCGATCAGTTCGCCTATCTCCGCTTCGACCTTCAAAACATTCACAATGTTCTTTCCGCTGATGACGACCTTTTCCGCCGCTGCTTCATATTCACCGAAGCCCTCGACCTCAATTCTATATGTCCTTCCCTCGGTCAGCCTGAGGGGCTCATCCGTTGCCGTCAGAAAAGCGCAGTACCATTCGGAGATGTTCACTATCCTGTATGCAAGATTTTCCTCGGATGTCGCCCACTGAGCGGCGGTGCGCTTCTTGATTGCGCCGGAGACCACATCGGCGGTAATTATGGAAAGCTTATCCTTATTGAGCGCATTTTCATAGCCGTCAAAATAGAAGCTGATATTTCCGCTCCTCTGCGCGGCAAGCTCCACGACCCATCCGCCGAGATTTTCCTTGGCAAGGCGTTCCCTTTCATAGAGGCTTTGGAGCTTTTCCGTGGGCTGAGTCACAGATTTCAGATAGCTGTTTCTCAGCTCCATCAGCTTCTGAAGCTCCTTCTCATACGCTATGACCCCTGCCTCATCTCCGAGCATTGCAGCCGAAGCGACGTTTGCTTCCGCTTCGGAGATCAGGTCATTGAAGTTTATGAGCGTTTCATCCCTGGTATCCCCGAGGGATTCGAGCTGGGCATTATACACTTCTTCGCTGATCTGCTGATAATTGGCGCCCATACCGTCGTTATAGCCCCGTTTATAGACCTCCATTACGGGCGTACCGCTCTGGACGAAGCTGCCCTCGGTCACAAGATAATCCGCTCGGGTATAATTCAGCGTGGTAAATGCGGTTTCATCACGGATGATGACTGCGTCATAGATCTCGCTGACCTTAATGCTGCCAAGCGTTGTTTCCGCGGTATAACCGGCGAGCTTTACAGTGGTATAAATGACGCCTGCAATAATCGCTATCAAAAGCAGCGCGACGACGATCCTCCGTCTGTGATATTTGGCTTTAGTTCTGACCCTGACCCTGTCCATCGATCACCTCGTAGCCTTTCTTTTCGCTTCTGCCGTACTGTCTGTCGAAATTCTCCTTGTTTTTTTCGATATACCGAGCAAACAGCTCGTCCGCATCCATGCCGGAGCGGATGCACATGCTCACAAAAAAGTGCAGGATGTCCACCAATTCTCCGCGGAGCGCATCGGTATCGAGCGGTTTTTTATTCTTCCACCATTTGAAATTCACTTCGTCAAGAACTTCCGAAAGCTCGCTGAGCATCGCAAGGACTTCCTTCTGCATCCATTCCTCGGTGGTAAAATCAAGATTTCTGCGAGCCGCAATATCATCATCGAGCAGCTTCTGCATTTCAAAAATCTTCTCAAGCTTGTCCATTCCGCTACCTCTCTCCCGTAAAATCCGTTACCCGTTATTTACGCTTCCTCGATCATTTTCCGGAGCTCTTCTTTATATTCTCCGACCCTGCCGACAAAAACCGCCGTCATGTTTTCAAAATCGCAGACCGTGGGCAGAATATTCCCTATGTCTTCAAGCGTGACCGCATCTATCCTCCTGATTATCTCATCCTCGGAAAGAAATGGCCTATCGAACAGCTCCGCGCGCCCGAGCGATGACGAATGAGCGGAAGTGCTTTCCCTTCCGAGAACATAGCCCGTCTTCATCTGATTCTTGCTGCGTTCGTTTTCGGCTTCGGTTATACCCTCATCTCTGATTCTTTTGTATTCTTCAAGCATCAGACGGGTAACATCGACCGCCTGCTTCTCGTTGGTACCGGCATAGAGGGTGAAATAACCGGTGGTATCATAGAATGCAGGCGTTGAATACACGGAATACGCCATGCCCTTCTGTTCCCTTATGCTCTGGAAAAGCCTTGAGCTTATGCTGCCGCCGACGGCATTATTGAGCATATACAGCGGATACTGTCCGTCCGTATCGCCGGGGAAGCCGTTGAACGCCATGCAGATATGGGTCTGCTCAATATCCTTTTCGACAAATACCGCATGCCTGCCTCCGCATTGCCTGCCGTATTTCGTATTCCGTTCCGGCAAAGTGCTCTCAATGCTGAAATACTTTTCACAAAGCGCCATAAGCTCTTCAAAGTCGAAATCTCCTGCTGCCGAAATGACGATATTATCGGGACGGTACATCCTTGTTTTGTAGTTCATCAGCGTTTCACGGGTAAAGGCGGAAACGCTCTCCTCCGTCCCGAGTACTGGCAAGGCCAGCGGATCGCCTTTATAGAATTCCTGGCAAAGCGTTTCGTGGGCAAGATCCTCGGGTGAATCGTCATTCATGAGTATTTCCTCAATGATAACGCCCTTTTCACGCTCGATATCCTCGCCGTCAAGCTTTGAGCGGCAGATAATATCGGAAAGAAGCTCCATTGCCTTTTCCGTATTCTCATTGAGTACCTTTACATAAAAGCAGGTGCATTCCTTGCTTGTAAACGCATTGAGGTTGCCGCCGAGCGCGTCGATCTCCTCGGCAATATCGCCTGCGCTGCGCTTTTCGGTGCCCTTAAAGAGCATATGCTCGATAAAATGCGATGCGCCATGCTCGCCCTCGCGTTCGCAGACAGAACCTGCGCCTATCCAGACCCCGATTGATACCGAGCGGTAGCCTTCCATCGTTTCGCCGACAACGCGGATGCCGTTAGTTAGTTTATCCCTAAAAATCATTTGTTTTCCTCAAAAATTCATGTCCTTTGCCATCGCCTTTCAGGCTCGGGCTAACCGACATGATACTATAAGCTTTCAATCATATATTGTACTGCTTATCGTCCCCGGAGTCAAGCCCCTATCGGTTAAAAGCGCTAATATATCCGGGAGTGCCTGCAAAAACGCTGCGGTCGGCTCGACAAGCAGTATGTCGCCTCCGTTAGCATGCCCGTTGACCCTCTGTATTATGTCATCGGCCGTTCCTATCGTGCAGGCAAGATCAATTGTGCATTTGACCATGGTGAGCCCGAGCTTGCGCGCGCAGGAAGCGGAAACGCTTGCATTCCTGCTGCCGCAGTAATAGATTTCCGGAGTGAGCCCCGTTTCGCTTCTTATAGCGTCAAGCGCTTTTTCGAGGTCATTTCTTATAAATGCTCCCCTGCCGTCCTCTGAGGGAGCATAGCCCATTGTCGCTATCTCGTGGCCCTCATCCGCCATGCGCCGAAGGAGTCCGCCATTCTGCTTTGCCCATTCACCGCTTACGGCAAAGGTTATTCTCACATTATGTTCGCGCAGTACATCGAGTATTTCCGGTATGGCTTGAGCATCCCAGCAGACCGCGCACTCGATAGCGACTGCCTCTCTGTTGCTTCCCTTATAGATTGGATAGCCTGCCGTCGCAACCGTGCTGCTCCCCGAATACGGCAGGATCAGCGCGAGGTACAGCCCGGCAATTATGACTGCGAGCAATATGTTGACAGCGATATCCCTGCTTCCGCGTGAAGTTTTTTTCCGTTTCATATGTACTCCTCTGCTTTATTCTCTCATAATTGATATTCCGCACGGGTCATATTCATTCAATGAACACGAGAAGCGCTGTATTATGGTAAGTTGTATAATTAAGTGTCCAAAATAAAAAAAGGATAGCTCCATAGCGAAAAGCCTGCTACAATGTAAATTGGCAAAAAACAAGAAAGGAGGCC
>SFIR01000039.1 GCA_004556165.1 Clostridiales bacterium
GCTCGCGAGTACATGAAGCTGTATAAGGAGCTCTGCGCAGGCAGAAACTGAAATATATTTGCGAAAAACCGTGCAAACGCTTGACAAAAGCGATTCGGCACGCTAAAATACCGCTCGACAAATGAATATCCGCCATAGACAGCCGGTGCCCTTAGGGGCTTAATATCCTGCCGAGGTGAAGTTAAATGAGTTTATTTAGATTAAATATGCTTTATTTCATCCCCTGTCCTATGGTCGGGGGATATTTGTTTGATACTGTGACAAGGAGGAATTTTTCCAAATGGCAAATGCTTCCATTATTGCAATGAAGGAGCAGCATGTTCGTGAGCTGGTCGAGAAGATCAACAAGGCGCAGTCCGTCATCATGTTCGATTACAGGGGACTGACCGTCGCTGAGGTCACCGCACTCCGTGTTGAGATGCGCAAGGCAGGCGTTGAATACCTCGTACTTAAGAACACCATGATGGATAGGGCTTGCGAAGAAGCCAATGTCCATGCTGATGTCAAGTCCATGCTCAAGGGGCCGTCCGCATTCGCGTTCGGTTACGATGATCCCGTTGCACCCGCAAAGATCATCAAGGACTTCATTAAGAAGACCAAGAAGTGCAGCATCAAGGGCGGTATCGTGGATGGTAAGCTTACCGATCCCGCAGGTATCGAAGCTCTTGCAGATCTGCCCTCTCGTGAGACTCTCATCGCCCGTATGCTGGGCAGCATGATGAGCCCCATCAGCGGCCTTGCAATCGCTCTCGATCAGGTCGCAAAGAAGCTCGGCGGCGGCGAAGAAGCTCCCGCAGCCGAAGCAGCAGCCGAATAATTCGGCAGCCGGTATATCGGCATCAATCGCCTGATAAAGGCATCGCTTAATCTCAAAACAAAAAAATAATTTCGGAGGAAATAACAATGACTAAGCAGGAATTCATCGATTATATCAAGTCCCTTACCGTCCTCGAGCTTGCTGATCTCGTTCATGCAGTCGAAGAGGAATTCGGCGTATCCGCACAGGCCACCGCAGTTGCAGTAGCAGGCCCCGCAGCAGCAGTTGAAGAAGTTGAAGAGAAGACCGAGTTTGACGTTGTTCTCAAGAGCTTCGATGCAGCAAACAAGATTAAGGTCATCAAGGTTGTCCGCGAGCAGTTCGGTCTCGGCCTCAAGGAAGCTAAGGACGCTGTTGACGGCGCACCCAGCACCCTCAAGGAAGCTGTATCCAAGGAAGACGGCGAGAAGTTCATCGCTGCTTTCAAAGAGGTCGGCGCAGTTATCGAGCTCAAGTAATCGTTGTTCACAGTATAATAAGGCACGGAGCGGTTCGCCGCTCCGTCTGCTTAATGACAAAGCCCGCGATTCTGCGGGCTTTGTCTTATGTCTGTTTATCTATTTTGCTTTGCTGAGAACAAATGCCCAAATATCAGTCGAACCTTGCAACAACATGGGCGACCGTGCTCCCGATAAGGTCAACAAGGTTTTCATAGGAGTGGCCCGCATCCTGAATAACTATCTCCTCATCGGATGAAACGAGATTGCCGAAGATATCGTACCAGCCTAAAAACTCATGCCCCTCCTCCGGAACAGCCTTCATTGAAAAGAATACACTTCCAAGAGGGTCCGAATCGGGGTCGTACAGCCAACCGATGTCGATATGTCCGCTTCCATCGGTGTCCGCCGTAACGGCGGCGGGGAAGAAGTCTTGAATTTCTTCTTCCCAACTAAAATGAGCCAGCTGCACAATATCCTGGGTATCCATCATAACCCAGGTTACGGAATCAAGGCTCGGGCATTCTGTAACAAAAAGGTATCGGAATGGCTGGCCGCTTGATTCTATTTTCTCGAGCTTTGGACAGTTTTTAACGCTGACCCTGGGACTGTCGCATGCGGTAACATTGATTTCCGTTATTTCCGTTCCGCTGACCGAAAGCACCGCGAGTCTGCTGCATCCGATTAAATCAAGACTCCCGACCGGCGCGTCCTGCGTCGAATCCTCAAAGCCCATGTAAAAACAACAAAGTCTTCCGTTTTCATCCCATAAGAAGTTATCACTTTCAAAACGAATGTCGCTAAACGGTTCTTCATATACTGAACGGACGGGCTCATAGTAGTTCGACCATGTTCCGGGATCGTTGCGGTCATAAACGAGGCCGTGCCTTGCCGCAAGCTTTTCGCCGTTCTTCACTCCGTTTTCATCCTTGATTTCAAGGAAGCTGCGGACAGCGTTATAATCATGCTCGTCAAGGTCTTCCCTTGTGGGCGCGTAGATATTGGCGGGCTCGGTGGGGGAGGGTTCTTCGCTCGGTTCGGTTGTCGGCTCGGCATCGGTCGGCACGACAGTCGGTTCTTCCGTCGGCGAGCCGGAGGGCTCAGGAGAATTTGTCTTTTCATTTGCGCATGCGCAGAACAGAACGCACATTACTAATAGTACGCATGAAAGAATACGAATTTTTTTCATTTGATTTTCCTCCAATCTTAATTTTCACTATCGGATAATACACACGATAAGATGAATTTATCGTGTTTGGGCGGAATATCCTGACCGAATAGTTTCTCTGCATCTTGCAAGTCAGCTGTAGGATCAATGCCGGCTTCCGCAATTGAACCAAAGGATGCTGTGATTGCTGACAAACAAAGTAATGCAATCAGTAAAACGCTTAAAACCTTTTTCATAAATGTTCCTCCATTGTTTATTTTAGAAACAAAATGATTTTTGTTTCTAAAATAATTATACAAAAACAATTAATAATTGTAAACAGCACAGTACTATTAAACATCATATATACTTATGCTAAGACTGATTGTAATTCGTATTCTATTGTCATACGGTGCAAGTTCCTATGTGAATTGAATAAGACTGAAGAACGCATAATTATAAATAACGAAAAACGGTGCTGAAAACTGCAAATAAAGTGTAAACAAGTCAATGCCTAAGTGAACTCAATGTTGTAATCGGTTTGCCCGGCTGGCCTAATGCGAGCTTTTACGGGCACCGGGGCTTTGCTTCGCCTGCCGCGCGTAGGGCAAATAAAGCTTCGCCGGCGAAAGGCGGGCAGGCAGCCGCTCCGTGTTTCTGTTTTTATCGGTTGGTAAAGCTGATCACAGATCCGCTCTGCATCAAAATATCCTCCGTATCGAATTCAGAATACTCGACCCCGTAGAGCATCAGCCCGTGCGCCGGCGCAGTGTCCCCTGCGTTACTGCGTTCGGGATGAGCGAGCGCATTTTCGATAAGGCCGAGGTCATCATATCCCATACCGACCCTTAGCATCGTGCCGACCATGATTCGCACCATATTGTAAAGAAATCCGCTGCCGGCAACGTCGTAATAAAGGTAATTCCCGTCCCTTGTCCAGCGTGAAAGATAGATGGTCCGCACCGTCGTTGCCGCCCTGCTCCCGGAGGCCTTGAATGCCTTGAAATCATGCTCGCCGAGGAAGAGCGCAGCGGCCGCATTCAGCCTGTCAAGGTCGAGCGGAGCATGGACGTGCAGGGCGTAATTCCTCGTGAAGCAGCAGTCATGGGTGCTGTTCAGCACAGTGTACCTGTAATGCTTCTTTTTAACGGAAAATCTTGAGTGAAATTCATTTTCCCCTTCACCGGGAAGCTCAAAGCTCGCCTTTATCCTAATATCCGGAGGCAGGAAGGTATTGAGCGCGAATGCGAATTTATCCGCGGGTATGCGGCTTTCCGTGTCGAAATGCGCCACCTGCGCCCGGGCATGCACTCCGCTGTCGGTTCGCCCCGAAGCATGGAGCGTCAGGCTTTCGCCCGTGAGCCTTGCGAGCGCTTTTGCTGCCGTTTCCTGTACGGAAATACCGTTCGGCTGTATCTGCCAGCCGACATAATTCGTTCCGTCATACTCAATTATCAGTACTATTCTTCGCATACGCAGATTATAATGCCTTTCGCGCTTTTTCGCAAGGAGGAAAACCGCTTCCTTCATTGCAACCGCTCGCTTTATCTGCTATAATACCCACATCCTGAAAATCGGAAAGGGCAAAAACAATGTCAAAACTCAAACATATAGTTATGTGGAAATTCGCGGATGAAGCCGAGGGCAGCTCCAAGGAGCACAATATGCAGTATGTCCGCGAGGGGCTAAGCGCACTCATGGGCGTGGTGCCGGAGCTGCTCGATATGGAGATTCACCGGGACACCCTCCACGGTGACGGAAGCTCCGATATGATCCTCATATGCACCTTTGAGGATATGGACGCAATGCAGGCATACCAGGTGCATCCTAAGCATATGGAGATGCGCAAATTCATCCGTAAGGTCATAACCGCTCGCAGCACCGTCGATTATGTCGTTGAAGACTGAACGGCGGACGGCGGAGAAGTCGGTACCGATTGTGTACCGGGTTTTCCTCGGAATCTCCATGCCCCTTCTCATCATCTCGGTGATCTTCTTCTCGATAATGCTCTGCGCCGATGATGAGAATTGGGTGCGGAAGGAGTATGAAAAGCTCGATTTGGCATCCCGCATCGGCATGAATACCGATGATATCTGCCTTGCCTTCCGCTGTATGGTGGATTACATGGAGGGGAAGAGGGACGATCTGAGCCTGACGGTCGAATATTACGGCAAAGAGACCGAGATGTTCAATGGGAGAGAGATCTCGCATATGCAGGATGTCCGCAGGCTGTACCGCGCGGTCGAGATTTTCAGCATCGCTTCCGCCGTTACCGCCGCAGCAGGCATAGCTCTCGGCTTTGCTGTCGAAAGAAAAGCTGCGCTTGCGAGGCTCAGGAAGTACTATCTCACAGCCTTCATATGCGTATTCCTCTTTGCAGCCGTTATCGGCATCTGGGCAGCCATAGATTTTAACAGCCTGTGGTATGCGTTCCATTACGTCTTTCTCGATGTCGAAAGCTCGACCTTTGATCTCACGGCAAGCAGGATGATAAGGATATGCCCGTCCGTGCTGTTCCGAGATATGGTAAAGAGGATAATAGTTACGGCGCTTTCGGTGCTTTCAATCCTCGGCGCAGTGCTCATAATCGCAAATGATCCGCGCTCCGAAAAAGCCGCAATAGGCATTAAAAGAAGAAAATGAATTATTTTGAACGCTCACAACCGAATTACGAAGCATATCTCAGGGGTGAAAAGCCCCTGCTTGCAATAGAATCCTCCTGTGATGAGACTGCGGCTTCCGTACTGCGCGGAGGCAGGGAAGTCCTTTCCATGGCGGTACATACCCAGATTCCCATCCATAGGCTTTACGGCGGCGTCGTGCCCGAGATTGCCTCCCGTTCGCATACCGAGAGGATAACGGCGGTCGTAACCGAAGCGCTCGACAAGGCAGGCTTGACCCTTGATGACATAGGGGCGGTTGCCGCAACCTATTCACCGGGGCTTATCGGCGCGCTGCTTGTCGGCGTGAGCTTTGCAAAAGGGCTTGCGTTCGCCAAGGATCTGCCGTTTATCGGAGTAAACCATATCGAAGGGCATATAGCAGCCAATTATCTCACCTATCCGGATCTTGAACCGCCCTTTGTCTGCCTCGTTGCCTCGGGCGGACACAGCCATATAGTCAAGGTTACGGATTATGACGAATTTGAGCTCATAGGGCGTACCCGTGATGATGCCGCAGGCGAAGCCTTTGACAAGGTGGCGCGTGCGCTCGGGCTTTGCTACCCGGGCGGACCGGAGATAGAGAAGCTGGCGGAATCAGGCAACGAAAAAGCCTACTATTTCCATGCCCCGTTCAACGAGGGGGAGGGCTTTGATTTCAGCTTTTCAGGCATCAAGACGGCGGTGATGAACCTCATGCACAATGCGGAGCAGAAGGGCGAAAGCCTGAATGCCGCCGATATTGCGGCGTCATTCCAGCATTCCGTTGTCGAGGCGCTGACCCGTAAAGCGGTGCGCGCGGCGAAGCAGTATAATTCTCCTGTTCTTGCGCTCGCAGGCGGCGTCAGTGCAAATACCGCTCTGCGAGAGTCGCTCAAGACCGCCTGCGACCGAAACGGTATCCGCTTCTGCCGCCCGGATATGAAGTACTGCACCGATAATGCCGCGATGATAGGCTGTCAGGCGCATTACAGGCTTATTAAGGGCTTCCGTGATGATCTCGACCTCAACCCCAGTGCAATGAGCTTCCTTGCCGATTAGTTTTTTGGGATAAAGCGCAGTTAGTTTTATTCCCAACTTGCTCGTTCTCTCGGACTTTGTTTTGAAGCTCGGGTTTTTATGCTAAAGCGGAGTTAGTTTTATTCCCAACTTTCTCGTTCTCTCGGGAAATAAAAACCAAAGTGAGTTTTTTAGGCTAAAGCGGAGTTAGTATAATCTCCTAATTTCTCGTTCTCTCGGACTTGTTTAGCCTAAGTGCATTTTATGCTAAAGCGCAGCCTTGGGGCTTTATTCGGCCGATTCATTCTTTGGGCTTTTATCACATGTGAAAATTAAACGTCACAAGCGCATGTGCTCGCCCGGGTAGTTAAATAATAGCTTAAATTGGGTGAGTTGTGCAAAGTTATCCACATTGTCCACAGAGTTATCCACATTAAACGGTTAGAAATCACGGTATTTTTCGGACTTATCCACAAAACAGCCCATATTGAGGATAACTTAATGCATTTAATCCATGCAGCGTTCCTGCGCCTGAAAAGCCCCGAAAGGCAGGGTTATCCCGTTTTTACGGAAGCAGATTTGTGTACACCTCGGAAAAAATTCCCAAAGACCTGCCGCACAGGAAAAGCGGCAATATAAAGAAAAAGCAGCGGTCATCACGCTTCCGCTGCTTTGTATTTGACATATATTTACGAAACGCCTACGCCAATTTTTTCCGTTTTCCGCGCATACGGCGGGGGGGCTTGGTGCCGGGTGCGATCTCGCCTGCCTTGGTGAGCGCAATTTTGGTGAGTATGGGGCCGATAAGCTCATATACGAGCGTTGCGAACAGTGCAACGGTCACAACCTGGGATGCGATACCGAGCTCGGAAAGCCCCGGGTCGGCAGCGACCATCTGCGCCATACCGATAGCAACGCCTGCCTGGGGTAAAAGCGTGATGCCGAGGTATCTGCGCACATTGGGCTCGGCTTTGGAGATAGCGGAACCGATGTATGCTCCGCCGTACTTGCCGATGGAACGGGCAAGGATGTATACGATGCCGGCAAGCCCGACCGTTGCAAGGATGGAGAAATCCAGCTCCGCGCCCGAGAGCACGAAGAACAGCATGAAAAGTCCGGGCGTCCAGTCCTCGGAGAGACTGAGTATGCTGATGGAGTCCTTGCGCAGGTTTGCAAGGAATGCGCCGAGCATCATACAGGTCAGCAGGGAGGAAAGCTCCCAAAGCTCGCTGAGCGCAACGCAGGCAAAGACTGCGGCAATCATGAGGCATAGCCTGTTTGCGTTCGAGTGGAAGAATTTCATCATCAGCGCAAGCAGCGCGCCCATTGCCGCGCCCACGAGAAGGGAAAGACCTATCTCACGGAGCGGTTCAAGCAGCACTGCCTGTACGGTCAGCTCACCGCCGACTGCAAATACCTGTGCAAGAGCGAAGCATACGGAAAAGATGATAAGTCCGACTGCGTCATCGAATGCCGTTACGGGCAGAAGCGTGTCCGTGACGGGACCACGGGCCTTGTACTGACGCACGACCAGCAGCGTTGCGGCAGGCGCAGTCGCAGCAGCTATTGCGCCGAGCAAAAGTGCTCGGGGTACGCGTATATTTGTTTCGCCGGGCAGCAGAAGCATTGCGCCGAGCACGATGAGTACGGTTGTGACTGCCTGTACTATGGTGATAATAAGGATGGATTTGCCCAGCTTTTTGAGATAACTCAGCTTGAATTCTCCGCCGATGGAGAATGCGATGAAGCCGAGAGCCACTGAGGTGATGATTTTCAGGCTCTGAATGCTCTCGGTATTGATGATGTTGAGGACGTATGGGCCGACGAGGATGCCGGCGATAAGGTAACCCGTAACGTTGGGCAGGTTCACGAGCTTCATGACCCTCGATAAGCCGAGCCCGGCAGCCATTGCGACTGCAAGATAAAGCAGATTAAGCATAGTAACTTCCTTTTTATATTTATATCGGCAAAGCCGGTCGATAGTATTGTTCTTGGCACTTTAAACGCTCCGCAGTCTGGCACGGAGCGCATAAAAAACATATTGGGTTCTTGTGCGTCATATTGATGCTTTCCTATTATAGTATGAAAGGAAAAGCTTTGGCGCAAATCTGTGGGCATTTCAAGCCTCCGAAAGGCTCATCAGTATTCGTCGATGCCCTCATAGCTGCCCACGGGGATGGTAAACATGAAGCCCTTCTTGCCAAGCCCCTTCGTATTCCTGCGGATGACGCGCTTTGCATGCTCGATTCTATCCTCATCGAGCACGAGGAATGCGGTATGGCTGGATTCGAAATCATGGCTGATGATTTTGCTGACGCTTCCGAAGATGGGAGCCGCATCGACATTGCTGCCGAGAAGAGCGTTTTTGAGGCTCGTTGACTGGAATACAATACCGTTCATGCCGTGGGCTTTGAGGCCCTCAAGCGTCTCGATAAATTCCTCGCAATTGTCGATAGTGATTACCAATAACTGCATAATAATCTCCCTTTCCGTTGCTTAGATATATGAGATTATAGCACTGAGGGATTGCGTTTGCAATAGCTAAGGAAAAAGTATTTTATTTGGAAAGAAATAAATATATTTAGAAATATCCAAAAATTAACACGAAGAAAAATGTAAAAAACCCAATATTTACAAGGAAAAACCGCAGTATGCGGGGAAGGAAGGAGGAGGCGAAAAAAGTGTTGACAAGGGGGAGGAAAGCTGATATAATAGCGGAGCTCGCTTGAGAGAGCGAGGGCAAGCGG
>SFIR01000040.1 GCA_004556165.1 Clostridiales bacterium
TGCGGCGCACCCATTCCATTTGGTCGGCGGCTTTGAGCGCTTCGGTCACATCTTCCTGCCTTGCCATATCGGAAACGATGATTGCCATACGCTCGTTGCTGGCTTGGTCGATCTCGGCAAGGTGCCGATGCAGCGTTCCGCTTGTGAGCAGGCTTGCATAGAGAACCGGACGATGTTTTTTCAGATAGCTACGGCGCATACGCCCGTACTTGCCGATCTGGTATTCTGGTTCGTCCGGTAGCGCAAGGTTCGGGATAAGATAATCACCCTCCTGACGGTAAGTGCCGCCCATTTCCTCAAATAGAGATTTCATAAAGTTCAGCTCCTTTTTTGTGTTGATTTGCAGCGGTTATAAGGCTTTTTTTGGCTCCTTTCCTACAACTGCTGTTCCATTCACCACAAATGAGCCGCAGTCATATGTATTAGGTGGGAGAAACCACCCTCTACATAGTAACTCTTGATTAGATATACTGTTGCTTTCGCCGTCACGCCCGTCATCTTGGGAAAGGCGGCAGTAAAGAGCTGTAATTTTTACTTTGTTCTCGGCTTGTTTCTTTGCCATAATAAACTCCTTTCTGTGTAAGCCGAGCATTGCATATTAGGCGAAGCCATTATACAATACCCAGTACACTTATTTCAATTTTGCGGATAAAATCAAAGTCTTGAATTGTTGTAATATCGTCTCTTTGCCCTCAAGGCTAAAATTGGCGGTAACATCATAAACGGTCTTGCCGATTTTATTCGATAGGCAAATCTTTTGCGGAATCGGCATAATCGGCAACGGTGTGGCTCGAAGCGTTTTGCTTTTCGGAATTACATATTCCTGCAAATCAATAGGGCGGGTTTCATCAACCCGCCCCATACCACGAATAGCCACACAGTCGTTAAAATTGATTTTTTGTATCATATTCTCACCTTACCTTTCATCACGATTGCGTTGGCGGATTAAAAACTTGCGGTAATGCTCGCAAGCCTTCAAAACAAACTCCTCAGCTTGCTTTGCATTGGCGTTAGGGACATATTGGCGAATACGCTCCATCGGTACTTTGAACATTTCACGCTGGTTGGCTTTTTCCTCACTCATAACGGCGGCGATGACTTCTGGAGTCAGCCCGTCCTCTTGGCTCATTTTCTTAAAGCGGCAAGCCTGAGAGAGCGACGGCGTGCAATCGTTCAGTTCCATCTGCTCCAAGAGGTCGTACTGCTCCTGCTCATTAAGATAGGAAAGTTCAACGGCAGGAGTAAAGGCAATACGCCCGTCATCCACATATTGCAGAATTTCGGAGATAAGGTTTGTAAGACGGATATATCGGCGTACTTGCTCACGACTATCTCCGTTATCGACGCCCACCATTTCATCCGTGCGGGACTTCGACACAACTTGTGTCGAAGTTAGATCAGTTCGCCACCCCTGATGCTTCATTGCTTCAAGTTTCATCTTGTAGGCAAAGGCTTTTTCAGATGGCAGAATGTGCTCTCGGTGTAGGTTGCTGTCCACAAGCACGATTGCCGCCGCATCACGGTCAAGAGAAACAACTAAGGCAGGGATTTCTGTAATCCCTGCCTTAACTGCGGCGTGTAAGCGGCGGTGTCCGCTTATCACCTCATATTCCTCTGTGTTTTCAATCGGTCGGACAATCAAGGGTGAAAGAATTCCTTGCGTCTGTACGCTTTCGATCAAGGCGTTCATTTCCTCATCGTCCTTTACTTTGAACGGATGCCCCTCAAACGGGCGAAGCTTTGAAACCGGGACATTTACCGGTTTTTTCATAGTATTTTTCATTTTCATCTACTCCTATCTAAATATCTCGCACGGGCTTTTCTCTCAAGCTCGTGCTCTTGTTTTAATAATTCATACAAATGCGGAGACTTCTTCAAAATCTTCTCCGCACGGCGAAGCTTTTCACAAACAGGCTTCATTTGTCTGCTGATAGCCTTGCGGCGCTCTTTGTTTTTGCTCTCATCCTCCGGCGATTTCGGACGGCGGATACGATTGCTGAGTGTTTTGCGCTCACGCTCTAATTCGGATAACTGTGCTCTGCTTTTGTCGATATTTGCTTGCAAATCGGCTACGGTGTGAATATCCTGCTCTTGTATAAAGCGGTAATCGGCGATAAACTCTTTCAAATCCTTTTCCGCCGCCCTTAAATCAGGCGACAACAGCATTACATCGGCAAGCTCGGCGGCAATTTGGATTACCGTTATAATGATATAGAAAATCGTATCTATCAACACGGTTGCCGCATCATAGCTGTGGTTAATGGCAAATTCAAGCTTTCGCATCTCATCCTCCAACGGAAACTTTTTCGGCTTGTACGGCGGGCGGTATTCCAAAGTAAACAGGCGGTATCTGCTCTCGGCGTTTCTGTCTAACTGCGTCTGCACGATTTCTTTTGTAAAGCCGATGTTTGAAAGTCGAACAGAACGCTCCCAATGTTTTGCTTTCACGGAAAACCGAACAGGATCAAGCGTATATCCCAGCGCATATAACTGGCTCTCAAATTCTCTCGGAGAGGTAGCAAAAGTCAAGCAGTATTCCACATCCTCACGAAGATAGTCCCGATGTGTTTTCTTACCTGATTTGTGCCGCCAATAGTCCTTTTTGTGTCCGCCGTAGAAGCTGCTGTTTTCAAGAACAGATAAACCGTGTTCCCTGCATATTTCATCCGACACACGGCGAAGTTCCTTGTGATCGCCGATTTTGTTTTGAAACTTTGTACCGTCCTTAAATGACACGGGATTTACAACGAAATGACAATGCACATTGTCTGTATTCAAATGAACTGTCACAAGCACCTGATACTTATCTCCCCACATTTTTCGGGCGGTGGCTTTGCCGATTTCAAATGCCTGCTCCGGTGTGACCTCGCCTTCACGGAAACTCTGTATCCCGTGATAACCTACGACCTTGCCACGCAGACCGAACCGCCGCTGTACGGCAACCATTTCGGCATAGGCATTCTGCTTTGAGCAGTTGATACCTCCGACATACATTTTGCGGTCGGTTTTGTTGTCGTTTTCAGCGTAAGAAAGTGCCGCATATAAATCATCGTCAAGATATTCTCTTGCAGTGGTTTTGTCGGGATTGTCAGCATAGTCAAGAGTTGCTTTCAAATTCTTGTAAATAGGCCAGAAGCCTGTAACAGCCACGTCGCATCACCCTTTCCCCGGCAACAAAAATACCGCCGTAATCTCTTTCAGCACATCACTGATTTCCTTGTCCAGCTTTGGTGAACACGCTTTATCTGCAAGCTCGCCGAGCTTTTCAAGGCAAAGAAAAAGAGCGTCGGGCGGAATCCCTCTCGGCTCGTACCCTAACGCTCTTTGCTTTACATATTCAGTTGTGCTTAGCCCACACTTTCGGGCTTTTGATTGTATTTTTTCTTTTTCTTTTGCCGTGACACGCACAGCGATTCGTATATCTTTCCTCATAGTATCATCTCTCCTTTCCGGGGGATTGGGGGCGGTAAGCCCCCAAAGAACAAAGCCGCAAGAAAATCTGCGGCTTTTGATTGGGACTTTGGCACACAAAGTCCCTGCTTGTTACGGTGTAAGACACACGCCTATGGGCATATTCCTTCCGTTTCCCGTGACTTGCACCGTGAGGGAGCGACCTCATACCGTTCTTGTTGATGCAAATCGTGCTTTCGATCCATTTTTCTGCGCAGTTGGCATCACTTTTTTAGTGAGTGCCGTCAGTATCGCAGAATAGTGGAACCAATGCGGTTAGTGGGGGCAATTCCTTTGGATATTGCCATCACGGTACCGTCAAAAGCAGGGATAAGTGTACCCTCAGAAGCTGTCAAGAAAATCGAGCATTACTTCTTCGCTTTCGGCGTTGTTTTCTTTTTCGGCGGGTGTTTGTGCAGGCAGTGTCTGCACAAACTGTAATAATCCGCCAAGAGGATTGATTTTTGCAACTTCTTCTCGAATGGTCATAATGATTCTTTCAAGGAAAGCATCTTCGGCTGTTTTAGCTTCGGACAGTTCCATATATCCGCATATAGCAGAAATGACCGCCTTGCTGTACGATTTCTCTGCACCTTGCAGATACTCATAAGCCTTGCGGTCATTTTCCTTATCTAAATTAAAACGGATTTTTACATTTTTAATGCTCATACCACACCGCCGTTTCTGTTAAGGGTAACAAGCGCCATATATTCATAGCCTTTGGCGGTGGCACAAATATCTTCATTGTTAACAACCCGGTTACGGTCATAGTCGGCAAAGTTACGAATCAGGCACCCACCGCCGCCGACCACATAGAGCTTCATCAGCTTGGAATCGTATTCGTGTTCACGCAGGCGTCGGAAGATACCGGCGGTGTATCCCTTTGCGGTCTTAATCACCGTGTCAAGATACTGCCCGTCAATATCTGCTGTGCCTTTCTTTAAGATTTCTATGATGATAGCATCATCAAGGGTGGCGTGGTGTACTTTCATCATCTGCTCACGGATAAGCAGAGCGCATTGGTGCGTACCGTATTTCTCGGTAAACATACGCTGTGCATCAGGCTTTTTGTTCACAATCCGAAGCAGATTCATTGTGCCGTTTCCAATATCGCAGAGCATATTCACACCCTTAAAATCCCCAAGCCTTTCTGCAACGGCAGCGAAACCCTGTGGGTAGATTTCCGCACCGACAATTTTAATGCGGTATTCCGTGTTGCGGAAAGCAAAAGATACCTCATCGTGCTGAAGCAGATACTTCTTAAACTCCGCTTTCTGCTCACTTACCCAAGTTAAGGGTAGTCCTGCGGCAATGAACACTGCGGCCTCGGTGATGCGTTCCCGTCTGAGTTCCCGTGCGATAGCGGCAAGGGTAAGAACATAATAGTCCTCATCGTTAAACTTGTCCGCAGTAAATTCCTTATGACCGACGCCGATGGAATAGTATTTGCCGTTCCACACGAGCAGGTCGCTGATAAAAGTGGGTTCGGTATCGCTTTTCATAACGCCGGTGGGGAAACAACAGTTCGCCGTTTTTATATTCCCATATCCGTGATCGATACCGATAACATACATTTCATTAAATTCTCTCATAATTTCATTTCTCCTTTTCTTACTTCAATTTGTTGTGCTTTTTGATTTGTTCGTACAGCTCTTTATCGGCGGGTAATACTGCTTCTTTGAAATAGTTGCAGTAAAGATAAGCTGCACACAGCGGTGTGCTTCGCCGTCATCAAGCAGGATGCAGTTGCCGTCCTCGTCACAGTTTGCGCAAAGTTCTCTGACAAGACGGTGAACCTTCTCCGCCTGCTTGGGTGTAATCTTCATCATAGACCTTTCCTCCTTTCGTTTTCGGGCAACAAAAAAGCCGCCGGTTTCCCGACGGCTGTGCCCGTGTATTCTGTGAGGTTTTCGCTCCCTCTACTTTATAGAATACGGAGATGAAGTTGGAACAGCAAGTATTACGCAACTCAAATAAAACGATTGGCGCAACTGCTCATAAAACATTGAAAATACTGTATTTTTGTGGTACACTATATTAAAATCAAACTTTCAAAATGGTGTTGCAACTGAAAATTCCAAAACTTTTTTGAATTTTTGCAAAGGGACATTTATTGGACACTTATTATGTTAGAATTAGGATGGAGGGCAAGAAACTATGCGTGAAAAGGTTGACTATTTTACCGCCGACTACCGTGATGGCAGAGTGCATATCGGCGGCAAGGTGTATCAGGCAGGATATTTCGCCACCCATCTGCTGAATCAATTTTACGAAAACGACACCGCCGCCCGTATTTCCGTGTTCACAACGGATAATTGGCATTTGGAGCAAACCCTTGAAATCGGGTATATGGATAAGAAAGATTTTCTCGAAACCGGCAAGCGTATGCTGAACATCTTTAAGGCACTCCATTGGCTCAGCCCCTTTAATATGCTCGACACCAAAGCGGAACAGGAACGTGTGGCAAATCTCTTTACCGAAGAAACCTATACAAAGATAACGGAATATTGGAAATGTAAAGCAGAGGTCTATTCTATGACCGATGAGCAGGCTTGGCTTGACCGTGTTCCCAAGTCCTACGACAAGGAATTTATGATAGAGGCACGGGACTTGCTGGGCGAGGTTTTCTTTACTCTGGATTTCTATAACGATCTGACAGAGGATATGCGCAACGCTTTTTACGCCCTGCGGAAATTTGTTTCCCGTACAGACGAGGCAGAGCGATTTGACGAGGAACATCTGCTCCCTATTGCGATAGAGGTTTTCGGTAAAATTCCTTTCCCCGTACACACGGAATATGTAGGTATCAAGAAATCCAGCCGCAGTAAAACGGCAACGGTGGCTCGGCGGTTATATTTTGAGAATTATTACAGTTTCATTCTCACAGATTTTTTTGAAGGTCTGCATCACGGGCATTATCCGAGGCAATGTGAAATCTGCAAAAAGTATTTCCTTATGACCTCTGCACGCAAGCAAAAATACTGTAACGGTATTTCTCCTTATGAGTACAACGGAGACAAGATGACTTGTAGGCAGTATGCGGTTATTATGGGTAAAAAAGAGAAGGTGGATGCACACCCGATTCTGAGCATTCACAAAAAGCGGTGTAACTGTATCCGAGCCGAACTGTCCAAAGGTACGATAACAAAACAATTTGCAACGGCGACGAAAGAAATTGCGGATGAGCTGAAAACATTGGCGATACACGGGGATAACTACACCGCCGAGCAGTTCAAAAAGGATATGACACGGGAAGCGTTATATGCTCTGACCGACAAACGACTAAAGCAGCGGAAGTAAAACAGTTAGGAGGTGAGTGCCGTGAAGGAATGGCAAAAGGAATTATATATTTACCGTCTTTCTCCGGCACCGCCGAAAAAAGATGATTTACAAGAGTATATTGATTTATACCTTGCCGAAAAAGACGAAACATATCTGTCTTGGTTTCTGCATTACTACGAGCCTACACTGAATACAACCGTTATGGGTGTCGTACAGCGGTATTCTATGTTCGGGCATTTTCTTGATATAAAGGAAGCGTGTGTACTTGGCATCCTGCGGGCGTTGGAGGAATATCCGAAAGATTGTGATACGCCTTTTATAACCTACAAAACCCGTATTATGTGGGAGGAAATCCACAACTATATCCGCACGATGCGGACAGGCTTTACAGTGCAGAGTAACGATGAGTACCGCAACCTGAGAAATATTATGCGGCTATATACCGCCTACAACAGCAAAGGTGATCCCTACACCATAAAGAAGATTTCCGACGAGGTAGGCTTATCCGAAAAGACGGTAAAGGAAATTCTGCGAAGCGGCTTTCACAATATGCAGTTCGTTGACTTTTACCGCAATTATGCCGATGAGGACAGCGAGGAAAGTCGTGAGGATGTAACCTGCGATTATACCTTTGAACCTTGCTGCGAGCTGATACAAAAAGAACAGACCGAGGCGGTATTCGGCGCATTGAACGAGCTTTCCTACCGTGAGCGTGAAGTCATACGCTCTCATATCGGATTTTGTCCCGATTGCCACAGTATGAAAAGTCCTAAATTCAGATCGCACACATTCCAAGAGATTGCTTACAAAAACGAGCTATCCTCCGCAGAAGCGGCGGAGAACATCTACCACAAGGGACTTGCGAAGATGAAAGAAAAACTGCAAAAGAAAGGCATATTCCATCCGTAAAGTCATGAACCAGCCACTAAGAGAGGTGGCTGAGTAATGGATGACAAACAGAGGTTCACACTTTTCAGCTTGAATAGATAAAAGTAGTGGAAGTCTTTTGCGCTCAGTCCCTTGAGAGTAGATCAAGGCGGCGCATGGCAAATTACTTTAGTGACAGTAAGAAAAAACAGATTGCCTATTGACTACCGAACGATAGGTAGTGTATAATGATGGTGTATAAAATTGTAAACACTGCAAATATAATGTTTTGTCGTAGTGAAGGAGAATTCGTTATGGATCGAGGAAACACAAAGCAGGAAATCCTGGAAGCATC
>SFIR01000015.1 GCA_004556165.1 Clostridiales bacterium
GTATGTTTTTCGCAAATTAATTATACACGAAAGCAGCAAACCGGGCAACCATTACGGTCGCCCGGTCTTGCTTTTATTGGGGCTTAACGCAACAGCCCCCAATTGATAACTGTCAATTATTTTGCATACTCCGTTGCACGGGTCTCCCTGATAACGTTGACCTTGATCTGGCCGGGATACTCGAGCTCGGTCTCGATGCGCTTTACTATATCCTTTGCGATGACAACGATATCGGTATCGGAAACGGTATCGGAATGGACCATGATCCTGACCTCGCGGCCTGCCTGAATAGCGAAGCTCTTATCAACGCCCTCGAAGGAATTCGCGATATCCTCAAGCTTTTCAAGGCGCTTGATGTAGTTCTCAAGGCTCTCTCGCCTTGCTCCGGGACGTGCCGCGGAGATTGCATCGGCTGCCTGAACGAGCACGGCCTCAACTGTACCCGGCTCAACATCGCCGTGGTGAGCGAGGATGCAGTGGATGACCTGATTATTTTCACGGTACTTCTTTGCAAGGTCGGCACCGATCTGAGCATGAGTGCCCTCAACCTCGTGATCGACGGCCTTGCCGATGTCGTGCAGGAGACCTGCGCGCTTTGCAAGCTGTACGTTGACGCCGAGTTCCATCGCCATAAGACCTGCAAGATGCGATACTTCAACGGAATGCCGGAGCACGTTCTGCCCGTAGCTGGTGCGGTAGCGCATACGGCCGAGGAGCTTTATAAGCTCATGGTGCAGACCGTGTACGCCTGCTTCGAATACCGCCTGCTCGCCTGCCTCGCGAATCTGATTATCGACCTCTTTCCTCGCCTTTTCAACGATTTCCTCAATCCTCGCAGGATGAATGCGTCCGTCAAGGATGAGCTTTTCAAGAGCGAGCCTTGCGACCTCGCGGCGCACGGGATCGAAGCTTGAAAGGATAACGGCTTCGGGGGTATCGTCTATTATGAGATCAACGCCCGTGGCGGTCTCAAGGGTACGGATATTTCTGCCCTCACGGCCGATAATCCTGCCCTTCATCTCATCATTGGGAAGAGAAACGACGGAAACGGTGGATTCCGCCACATGATCCGATGCGCAGCGCTGGATAGCCATTGAGATGATATTGACTGCGCGCCTGTCCGCTTCGGCCTTTGCCTTGGATTCGATATCGCGTATCATGACCGCGACATCGTGCCTTGCTTCACGCTCGGCACTTGAGAGAACTACCGCCTTTGCTTCTTCGGCATTCATGCCGGCAATACGCTCAAGCTCTGCCTTCTGTTCATCGTACAGCTTCCCGATGGAGGCTTCCCTCTCATCCGCTGCCTTCATTTTCTTGTTAAGGCTCTGTTCGCGCTGCTCCAGGCTGTCCTGCTTTTTGTCCATAGCTTCTTCACGCTGCTGGAGCCTTCGTTCGGTTCGCTGCAATTCGCTGCGGCGTTCCTTTTCTTCTCGTTCATTTTCGGTCTTTAGCCTGTATACCTCTTCTTTTGCTTCGATTATGGTTTCCTTTTTGATCGTCTCTGCGCGTTTCTGCGCGTCATCTATCATCTTTTTAACCATGATATCGGCTTTTGCGACCTTTGATTCTGCATTCTTGCGGTCATATGTATATGTACCGATAATTCCGCCGGCAATACCGACTATTGCCGTGCCTATCGGGATAATTATATCCAAAACACCCACAGAATTTACCTCCTATCTATATAATGTGCTTGCTTATTTGCCAATCAAGCGGCAAGGCATAAACACTCGACATTATTATAGAGGCTGCTTATCATAATGTCAAGCGATAATAATTCGGTTATGATGAAAATACACCATATACTTTTTGTTGTACAGCTTTTTCGGACTGGCTTACCATGCCTTCCTGGCGCTCTCTCAACGCAAAAGCCGCATACCATACGGCACGCGGCTTAGAGAATAAGATCAGTTATTCCAATTAGTCCTCTTTACGCCTTGCGAACATGAGGCCTGCACCGGAAAGGATGGAAACGACGCCTATCGCAGTAAGGCTGATCGCACCGGTGATGGGGGTAATGGGGGTGGGCGAAGGCTCACCGGGCTCGGGGGTGGGCTCCTCGGGAACCGGAGTGGTTTCGGGTTCTGCGCCGAGAACTGCATTTACATTGAAGGTCTTCGCGAGTGACGCATCAAAGAAGGATTCATCGGTAAGCGCAGCGCTGCAATAGCAGATGCCGAACAGCTCCTTATACTCCTCCATTATCGAGATCAGGGTTGCGAATGTGCTGCTCTCGGGATCGATGGGCTCACCGCAGTCAACGAAATCATCGTCAACGGGGATGAACTGCTCGATATCGTGGTCGCCCACAACTGCACGGTAGTAGTGGTTGTTGAGGCCTGCGAACATATCAACAAGACTGTCTTCGTTGTTGATATAAACAACGGAACGCTTCTGAACGAGGAAGAAATCGGAACGGCTTGCCTTATAGAAGCCATCCTCATGCTTCTCGAGGGTGACGACGGAATCGCCGATCATGTACTGAGCCGGGAAACGGTACTGGCCGATGGTGATATCTGCATTGCAGGTAACTTCATCAGCGGTCGCAACGCCGCGGAGAACGACCTGAACGGTGCTGCCGAGCTCTGCCATGACGATGCAGGTGCCGTCCTCAACGGTGACGTTGGCATATTCGCCGGGAACGGGCATGCAGAAGCCGAGCTCATAGTCGCAGATGACCTTCTGGGGACAGCCGAAAGCTTCGACAAGCTCAAGCTCAGCAATGCCCTCATAGCTCGTAAGGAACTCAATGCTTCCGAGCAGCTTGGGATCGTATTCCTCGATAGTCTCGGGAACGGTATAGGTGAGTGTGAAGGTCACGGTATCACCCGCCGCGAAGGGCTCGGTGGAGGGTACCCATACATTGTAGGGAATGCCCCAATCATCATATTCGATGGTGGGTTCATTGCCGACAAGGGTGAATGCTGTATCGAAGATATTAGTCTCTTCCTTTGCGTTTCTGTCTGCAAGAGCAGGAACGCAGAGCGCCGAGATCATAAGCACTGCGATCAGCACAGAGATGATTTTTTTCATGATTATTTCTCCTTTTCCTGATTTTTATCTATAACAGAGGTTTTCGAAAAAACCTTACTGTCCGTATTTTTCCGCCTCGGTTATCACGTTGGCGGTGCGCTTTACCTTTCCGAAGCCGGAGCAGATAGCATGATGCGGACATGCCGCCTTGCAGTCTCCGCAGCGGATACATTCGGTATGGTTCGGCGTCTTATGGACATCGACCCCCATCTTGCAGACCTTTGCGCAGACGCCGCAATCCGTACATTTTTCTTCATCAATACTGAATCTGTACAGCGAGATCTTATTAAACAGCGCATAGATCGCACCGAGGGGACAGATGTACTTGCAGAACGGGCGGTAGATCATGATGGACAATATCACCGTCGCGGCAAGGAGTGATATTTTCAACCATGTGATAGCGCCTGCCTCGGCCCATGAGGTGATCGCAGTGCCGGTGCCGTCGGCAACCGTACCGATGCTTGAGCCTATCGTCATAAGCGGAATGCCGCCCAGCAGCATGCCTGATGGGCAGATATACTTGCAGAAGAACGGGTCCGGAGCATAGAGCAGCGGAAGGATGATGACCATAAGTATCAGGACAACATACTTGAGCTTTCTTAAGAGCTTGTCACCCTTAAAATTCGGCTGAATCTTGAGCTTCTTCGGCAAGGGTATCTTATGAAGCAGATCCTGAACAAGCCCGAAGGGGCAGAGGAAGCCGCAGATAAGCCTGCCGCAGAGGGCGCCGAACATCATCAGAAAACCTATGACATAGAAAGAAAAGTAATAAAGCGGCTTGGTGACTACAAAGCCTGTTTTGCCGTCCACCCATACTTCCTTTGACCAGTCGGACTGATTGAAAACCGACTGAAGTGCGCCTATCGGGCACGCGCCCCTTGCACCTGGGCAGGAATAGCAATTCAGCCCGGGCACGCAGACCTGTTTGATAGGGCCGGTATAAATCGTTCCCCTGATAAAGCCGATAAAATAGCTGTTGGTAACGATGGCAAATACCGACTGTATCAAAAGGCGAAGGCGTGTGATCCTTTTTCTCGCCCGCATAATCGGATTAAGCGGACGCTTTGGCTTTATATCTTTGGGTTTAGCTTTTATTTCCATAACTATTTAACCTTTCCAAACAGATCATTTTCCGCTGATGCCTACGCACTCACGGCAAAGATTGATGGCCTTATTGAAGACAGCCTCAATTTCGCCGTTCTTTGTGCCATAGAAAATGAAACCGGCCGCAATAAGCATAACAGCTATCGGGATAAGGTATCTCAGGACGTTGTTTCCGTTTTTCGTTTTCTTTTTCATATTTTCACACCTTTATCGGAGCAGTTCATCGAGGATCGCGCACCACTCGCTGTCACTATTCGAAGTGGTTACGACTTTGACGATGTTTCCGTTTCTGTCAACGAAATAGGTCGTGGGGTATGCTGCTGCCGGGAACTGCGCGCTGAAAGAGGCGGTGTTCCTTAGCACAGGAAGGTTGAAGCCAAGACGGTTGATGATTCTAAGCGCTTCACCTATCCTACCGGACTGCTCGGAATCGCCGAGTGCGGTGACTATCTGAACTCCCCTTGATTCATACGCTTCCGCCAGATTCTGAATAAGCGGAAGCTCCTGTATGCAGGGACCGCAGTTCGTAGCCCAGATATTTATCATAGTAAGCTCAGCACCCGCGAACATGGAATTATCGTAGGTCGCATGATCGCCGTTTATCGCCACGGTAGTGAAATAATTGCTCGGTACGGGCGTTGCAGTGGGAGCAGGGGTATTCGTGGGCTTCGGAGTCGGCGTGGGCGCCGGAGAGGGAGTGGGCGTCGTTGCAGCCGTAGGAGTGGGCGTGGGAGCCGGAGAAGGAGTATCTGAAGGCTCGGGTTGGATTTCGGTGGGAGTCGGTTCCCCATCGGGCGTGGGAGCAGGAGAGGGCGACTCGGCATTTATCCCATTATCCGGAGTATTTGTCGGTTCATCCGTCGGTTCGTCCGAAGGCTCGTCAGTCGTGGGTTCGGGGCTCGGAGTGCTTGCATCGACGAAGGGATCCGGCGTTGTGGGATTGGGATTGCGAGCGATCCGCCATGGATGGCCGCAGCCTGCAGTCAGCATCAAAGCGGCCAAAATGAAGCAGATCACGCTCAGATTTATCCTGATTCTCTTCATAATTGTGTTTCCTTACTTTCGGAGCATTTTATGCCCTTGGGAGAGCGTTCTCGGGGGTTATCCCTTTCCCACATTGCTGTGGGAAAGGGACGGATTAAATTCGTTTGTTCAGTTTACATTAAGGACTGTACGCATGATGGCAATAACGTCGATAAGATCGACGGTACCATTCTGGTCATAGTCATAGATAGCATTATACTCGATGGAACCGAGTGCCACGCGCATTGCGCTGATGGCATCATTCAGAGTGAGAACGCCGTCGCCGTCGCCGTCACCAAGCATATAGCATACGCCGTGGACATCGAGGGGACCGGTAATGCAGCTGAAATCAGCATCCCAATGATCGAAGATATAGCCGTCATGCTCGGGATGGACGGGAGCAACTGCTGCATGGCCGTATTCAACATTCCTGATGGTGATGAGGTAGCCGGTAACGCCGTCATAGAACTTAACCTTATACTTCTCATACTCGTAATTTGCGGTAACGGTGATATCACCGAGTACGAGATGATAGAAGGGATCGTAGGAAGTCTCATATAAATTATCACTGAATACCCATTCTTTGAAACGCATGCCTTCATGCTCGGGAGCTTCGGGCAGAACGAGATCCTCAATAATGGTACCGATGGGGCAGGTCATGGTGGTGATAACTTCATTATTTGAGCCGTCAATAAAGGTAATGGTGCATTCCTGATCGGCATTTAAAATGACCTCATGCCACATATCGGCAAATTCGATAACATCCTCATAGCTGTTAAATGCGCCGACTACATGATCCCAAACACGACCGGTGCTGTCAACAACAAGGGTCTGGGGAATATAGCCGTTCCTGCTGAATACTGCATCAAGGATGCCGTCGGGCTCGATATTGATATAGGTTATGCCGTTATTCTCGAGGAATGCGAGTGCGGAATCATGGGTGCATCCATTGCCGTAGCTGACGGCACCGAGGATCTGGATGCCCAGATCGGGGTTAGCGGACCAGTATTCATGTGCCTCCTGAAGGTCGGGCATTTCGCCGACGCAGGGACCGCACCAGGTCGCCCAGTAATTGATGATGGTTACATCAGCTTCTTCAAGGATCGATGAGGTTACGGGATGACCGTACATGTCAATGGTGCTGAAACCGTCAATGGACATTCCGATGCCGTGACCGTCGGTGCTCATATCGGGATCGGAGGATGCGGTGATGCCTAAGCAGCAGCATGCCATGATGACTGAGAGCGTGATTGCAATGATTTTTTTCATTTGCGGTTTTCCTTTCTGTTTTTTCATATGAGATATACCTATCTCATTTTATTCATTATACCATTTCGATATCTCATTTGCAATAGATTTGCGGTTTTACTCGAAAAAACATTTTTCGTGTCGCATAAGCTCCGATTGAAGTTATTGACACGAACATACATCGGGAACTGTTGACAGGACATTATACTTGTGCTAAAATTAAACAAAAGCCAGATAATTATATAAATGGAGGTGCTTTTCATGAGTGTGAAGGGATACGATACAAATGTCCAACTTACACAAACCAAGATCAATGTACTGAAAGCTGATACAAACTGGCATTCGTTAAATGAAAAAATCTTTGTTGGGCGTTATATCACAAGTGTGAATCCAAATGAAAAACGACTTGCACCTGGTGAAGTTGAACTCATCCGCAGAAAGGGGGTACAGACGGTGAGACAGAATAAGAAAAAAAGCATATTTTATTCGGTATCGGCCTTGCTGCTTGTATTGATTCTGTCGACGGGAATTGCCTGCGCGCCAGCTGTGCCAGAGCCTGCGCCTGATAGCACCCAGTATGAGGAATACCGCAGTCTCGCCATGTCGATCCTTTCCGGCGAAAAACTGGATAGATTGAGCTTCGATCCAGCAGGAGACCAGCTTTACTTCGGCTTTGAGGGAGATCATTTCTGCTCCTATACTGATGCGAAGTTCGATGACGATGATTATGAGAGAGGATACTTCTCCGATTCAGATCCCGTTGAGACATATCCGCGTTCACTTGGTGAAGAGGCGCAGCGCGCAATTGCAAGGGAAAGAAACGCGGCGTTCCCAGATTATGGGTGCGATCCCGAGTTCAAGGCTCGTATGTACGGCTATGCCGGCGAAGGCTGGGTCGTGCTCTCAAACGGGGATGATCTGATGCATGACGAGGCAGTCACCTGCGTATTTTTGCGCGGTTTGGATGGCTCTTGGCACGAGATTGGAAATAATAATTCCGTCTTTCCGCGTGCTCTTACAGGCGCATGTATGCTCTCCGATAGGGAGGGGTATCTGTGCTTTGGCGACAGGTATTTCGATCCCGATGGTGGTGTGGCCCGCAAGCTCCATATTTTTCATACGAATGACGGCGGCGAAAACTGGGCAGATGTTGGCCTCGAGCTTCCGGAGGAATATGGCGAACCAAACACTCTCATCCCCTGCTCGCCGGTTTTCGATGGGGAACACGGGGTCATTCTCGTCACCGCATATTTTAATGACGGAGATGCGCTCCGCGGATGGTTCGAAACAACGGACGGCGGCGCAAATTGGACCTTTGTAGATCCTTTGATGTGAGTCCGATTTTTATAAAGGGAGAACGCGGCCGTCCACAAGGGTTGACGGTTACCTTGCTGTTGTGAGCCAATACTATTCAAATAAAGATTTTGCGTCGATCATAAAGACCACACCTGGCGGTAAAAAGTACGTTGAGACAGGTATGTTTGCACCTGATGAAATAAGTGACGAAACTCTCGACCGGATACTAGACTATTTCTCTAAATTGCTGTAAAACAATGGATAAACGGCTTATTTTGCTTTACAATTAACTCTCAAAGTACAGTTTTTTGACTCTCGGCGGGCAATGTAAATTGCCCGTTTTTTTATTGTGCTATAAGATAAAATCGATATGTAGGCCGGTATCGGCCGGCAGACCGCCCCCAAAGAGAGGACGATCGGCTGCCTTTTTATCACCGAAGAAAAAAGTGATGGAGGATGCATAGCTTCATGCGCAGTGCGACTAAAAGGATCATAATGCATTCATTAATGTCCATACTTGAAAGAAAGTCTATGGACGAGATAACTGTGCGCATGGTGTGTGAAAAGAGCGGAGTCAGCCGACAAACATTTTACAATCATTACTATTTTCTGATGGCAATATTTGAGGATTCGTTTCGAGAGGAAGTGCTTCAATCGACCTCGGAAAACAGTGCGCATAAATGCGAGATCGGATTTGAGAAAGTCCTGTATTTCTGTTATGCGCATAAAAAATCGGTGCTTCACGTCTATTCATCCAGGTTCGGCAACGAGTTGCTTGTGTTCATCGAAAAGGTTGCCAAAACTTTGATAGAAAATGGAATAAACGGTTGTATCAGTGCTTCGGACATCCAGATCTCCGACTGGGACGTGGATTTTCTGAAGTTCTTTTATCTTTGTATTTTTATGGGAACGCTGAGGACCTACTTAAAATCGGGGATAAAGGAATCGCCTTACTTCTTGCTTTCCAGAAACGGCGTGATGCTTGAAAACAACACCCGAAAATCACTGGACAAGCTTCAAAAACTTGAAAACGAGGAAAGCGCCGAAGATCAAAAGGGCAAACACTCTTTACAATCCGACCCGTTTGTCAAACTTTTTGACATGGAGTGACCAATGTAAATTGAAGCCTGCTTTGCTTCGTTATATTATTTACCGGCGGCAGAAAAAAGTGTTTTCTTGACTGCATAAATGAGATCGAGGCGCAAGAAAGTGAAAGGACAAAGCGGATTTCCATCCTCGAAAACGGTTGAACGCGTATTTGCCCGCGAGCTTTTTAGGCTCAGATACAGAGGCATGTTGAGAAGTACCGTTTACGCAATGATAACAGTTGCGGCCATCGCCGTACTGATTGCGATGCTGTTGTTGCCCGTGCTGCATATTTACGGTTCGTCAATGTCGTTAGTGTAAAATAATTCCGAAAGAAATAACGAGCCCCGGGCCGCCGGCAGGCGGGGTCTCCGCCCCCGAGGGGGGCGGAGCGGCAAATAAAAAATAGCGGGGACGCGCCTTTCGTGGTAAAATTTGTTTAACGATAACAATAACTACGAAAGTGAGGTGCGTCTCCGTGAAAGAGATTATAGCACAAACAGCAGGAAGATTGGTAGAGGAAATTTTCAAGAATCGAAAAATTCAGTCTGTCCAATGTGGGAAAGACAGCGGAAGAGCTTTTTGCCGTTTTGAAGAACGGGACGTTGGAGGTATTGGCTGCCGCGATCGGCGAGATGGACGCCGCTGTTCTCTCGGCAAAGAAAGAACGGAAAGGTGACAGCGGATCATATCCGCGTTTCAAGGAGCAGAAAGGAACGCGCAAAGGATCACAACGCCCGTAAAAACGGGCTTGAGCTATACAACAAATACGCCGAGGAGCAAATCAAGGAAGCCTTCGGCGGCTATCACGATTGGAGCGTCTTCGAGAACGAACATACTCCCATAGGTCTGACCTGCGGCATGCTCACCGGTACCAAAGTCCTGCTCAAAGCCTGCGCCGAGCTTCGGTACCTCGATTACTGCGTTTGATTTCTCCCAGAAGTTATTGACACGAACATTGAAGAAGAGATTTTTGCAAAATCCCAAAAGATATGCTATAATGAATTTCGGAAAAAAAGAACGGAAAAAGTAGATTTGGAACCCATCACGATACAGAAAACCGAAGATTTCAGGCGTACCCGGTACGGGCTTTGCGGCAACGTTGCCACAAACGGCTGCGGAGCTATTGCTGCATATAATGTGCTGAATGTTTTGGGTGAGGAGGTCAGCTTTCCAAAGGTCATCAAGGGCTTGCGCAAGCGGCTCGGCATGGCATTCGGTTTCGGGCTTTTAGGGACGAATATCTATTCGCTGATGGCATACCTTGCATCTTTTTTCAGGCTCCGTATCTGTTTTATTTTTCTTAGGAACCGCAAGAAGCTGAAAACCTGCGATGCCGTCATAATTCATTATTATTGGCGGTTCAAAAAGAGGATCGGAGCGCATTTCATTTCCGGAATAAAAACCGAGGACGGGGATTATACCTTTTATAATTATTCCGCCGTACCCCGTACCGCCTCGCTTGACAGCTTCCTTATGAATATGAAAAAAGAGCATGAGCTTCCCTTGTGGGTCATCGGCATTAAGCGAAAGGGGCAAAAGATATGAAAACAGCCGAACGCATTATTTCCGTCACCGTTGCCGCACTGTTGCTTGCTGCATTTGCGTTATATGCCTTTCTCTGCCCCCGTGCAGATAAGCTTTCCGTTGTGCTTTCCGGCATTACATTTATATTGATTGCTGCGGTCATCCTTCCCAATGTCCGTTCTATGCTCGCTTTTTTCGGTGCTCCGCTTAACAGAACCGATTTCGAAGCTATCGGCGAGCGTTCGCGTTCGCGTCTGCACCCGGGATTCTCTGTCGCAATCGTTGCGTTTTTTGCGCAGCTTCTTATTATATTTATAATCTATATCCTTTTCACCCTGCGGAACGGTTACTGCGGAACGTTGTTCACGGTCTTCCGTAAGCTCTTTGTCCGCTCCATTCCGAGCTTCATCCCGAGCTCGGAATACACCGTGCTTATTGCCTTCATTCTTAATTCCATAGTCGTCTCCGTACTGGCCGTCGTGCTGTACGAATTTATGCTGCTCGATCACGATAAGAGGACTTCGCTTTTCTCCGTCGGGCTTCTGCTTGTATCGCCTGCGGTATTCTATCTTCTGATGCCGTTTTCCGGTTACTCTCTCCTCATGCTCTGTACGCTTCTTTGTCTCTTCCTTCTCAAGACGGCAAGGCCGCTTCGAGCACTGATCTTTTTAATCCTTTCTGCCCTTGTTAATACCTCGGGCATAATCCTCATCGTTCCGTTCGTGCTGTATGCCGTTAAGCTGATAAAGAAAAACCGCTCGGAAAGAAAACGCATTTCACCCGAGATCGTCTCGCTTTCGCTGCTGCTTGCATTCATCATCGCGGCAGTCGCCGTTATCGTACTTGAGCTCTATATCCCCGCCTCGGCTTATGAATTCTTCCCTAACGGCTTCAGATTCTTCTTCGAAACCGCCTCCGAAGCCGCAGCCCGGCTTTCCCGCCCTGTCGTGACCGTCTGCACCCAATTCCTGCTCCTAATACTGCTTGCGCTTTTTGCCGGCCGGCTCGATTTCCCAATCCTTGTCCATTCCTTCCTATTTATAATCGTGCTTCCGTCCGCGCTCGCGCCCTCCACCGCCATGTACGCGCTGCTTGCCTGTCCCACGCTTCCCGTCGTTATAGGCGCGGCTGCTGAAAAAAAGCCTTGGCGAACGGTACTCTGTATTCTTCTTTCCTCTGCGCTTGTGCTCTGTTCGCTCTTCGTGTTCGCAAATTAAAATATATTCATTGTTTTCTTGACAATATCGCCCGAAACGCGTATACTGCAGTGGAATATTGATAAAACCATGATCGGGACAGGATATTCTGCGTTAACCCGAAAAAGAGAGCCGCTGTTCGGTGCAAAGCGGTTCGGGCAGCGGAATGTTATCACCCGTGAGTGCGCAGGCGAAAGAAAGCCGATTAGTCTGCGCCGCAGTGCAGCGTTACGGCATCGGAGAGTGCGGAGAGGCTTTTTGCTGTCCGCAAATTCGGGTGGTACCGCGGCATTGATCGTCCCGTTTTCGGGGCGGTTTTTATTTTACCCTGATATTCATTAACACAATAAATCCGGAGGCTAATTATGTACAGAAAAGTATCGACCTCGCTGGACTTTGTCCCTCGCGAGAAGGAAGTACTGGAATTCTGGAAGGAAAACCACATCTTTGAAAAATCGGTCGAACAGAGCAAGGGCAAGCCTGCCTATACCTTCTTTGACGGCCCTCCCACGGCTAACGGCCGCCCCCATATCGGGCATGTGCTGACCCGTTCAATGAAGGATATTATCCCCCGTTACCGCACCATGAAGGGCTATGACGTCCTCCGCAAGGCGGGTTGGGATACCCACGGCCTTCCCGTTGAGCTTGAGGTTGAAAAATCCCTCGGTCTTGACGGCAAGGAGCAGATCGAGAGCTACGGCGTTGTTCCCTTCATTGATAAATGTAAGGAATCCGTTTGGAAATACAAGGGCGAATGGGAAGAGATGAGCGATGCCGTCGGTTACTGGGCGGACATGGAGCATCCCTACGTTACCTATACCGATGATTATATCGAGTCCGTCTGGTGGGCGCTCAAGACCATCGACGAAAAAGGGCTTCTCTATAAAGGTCATAAGATAGTGCCCTACTGCCCCCGCTGCGGAACTGCGCTTTCGAGCCACGAAGTCGCACAGGGCTACAAGGACGTCAAGGAAGTTTCCATCTTCATCACCTTCCCCGTCATCCCCGACGGCGAACATGGTTTTATCGACGGCAGCGAAAGCCTGATCGCATGGACGACCACGCCCTGGACCCTCCCGAGCAACGTCGGTCTCTGCGTTAATGCCGATGAAGCATACTGCACCGTAAAGCACGATGGCAAAAAGTACATCCTTGCAAAGGCGCTTATCGAGAGCGTGCTCGGCGAGGATGCCGAAATACTCAAAGAATACAAGGGAAGCGAGCTTGTCGGTCTGCACTACAAGCCCCTCTTCGATTTCCCCGTGAACCATAAGGGCATGGACGCATGGCGCATCGTTTCCGATGAATATGTCACCCTGACCGACGGCGCCGGCATCGTTCACCTCGCTCCTGCCTTCGGTGAAGACGACGCAAGGGTAGGTAAGAAATGGGGGCTTCCCTTCGTTCAGCTCGTAAACAACAAGGGAGACCTGACCGGCGGAACGCCCTGGGACGGTATGTTCGTAAAGAAAGCCGATAAGCCTATCATCGAGGATCTGCGCGCAAGGGGCAGGCTCTTCCGTGAGCTTGCGTACGAGCACAGCTATCCCTTCTGCTGGAGGTGCGATACTCCGCTCATCTATTACGCAAGGGAGAGCTGGTATGTAAAGACTACCGCCGTGCGCGATAGGATGATCGAGAATAATAAAAAGATAAATTGGATACCTGCTTCTATCGGCGAGGGCCGCATGGGTAATTTTCTTGAGAATGTCATTGACTGGGGCATCAGCCGTGAGCGTTATTGGGGTACTCCCCTGCCCGTATGGATGTGCCCCGACTGCGGCAATTACCATGTTATGGGCAGCCGTGAGGACCTCAGGCACTATGCTCCCGAGGTGCCGGAGGATATCGAGCTTCATAAGCCCATGCTCGACCCCATCACCTTCAAATGTGAAAAATGCGGCGGCACTATGAAGCGTGAACCCGTCGTTATCGACTGCTGGTTCGACAGCGGCTCCATGCCGTTCGCACAGTGGCATTATCCGTTTGAGAATAAGGAGCAGTTCGAGCGCAGGTTCCCTGCCGACTATATCAGCGAAGCAGTCGATCAGACCAGGGGTTGGTTCTATACCATGAGCGCACTATCAACCATCCTTTTTGACAAGCCCGCGTTCAAAAACTGCATCGTGCTCGGTCTTGTCTGCGATAAGGACGGCAAGAAGATGAGTAAGCACCTCGGCAACGTCGTAGCTCCCAAGGATGTCCTTGAAAAGCAGGGCGCGGACGCAGTACGCTGGTATTTCTATACGGCATCAAGCCCCTGGCTTCCCAGCCGCTTCAGCGGTGACGCTGTCAGCGAATCCCAGCGCAAGTATATGGGTACACTCTGGAATACCTATGCATTCTATGTGCTCTATGCAGATATTGATGAATTTGACCCGACCAAGCACCGGCTCGTCCGCGAAAACCTCTCCGTCATGGATAAATGGCTGCTTTCAAGGCTCAATACCCTTATTAAAGCCGTTGACAGCAATCTTGAAAACCTCCGCATCCCCGAAGCAGGGCGCGAGCTGAACAGGTTTGTTGACGACCTGTCCAACTGGTATGTACGTCAGGGTCGTGAGCGTTACTGGGGCAAGGAGATGACTGCGGATAAGGAAGCAGCATATATGACACTCTATACCGCGCTTGAAACCCTCTGCCGCCTTACCGCACCGTTCACGCCTTTCATGGCTGAATCGATCTATCAGAATATCGTCCGCACCGTTGATATGAATGCGCCCGAAAGTGTGCATCTCTGCTCCTTCCCCGTCTGCGACGAGAGCTTTATTGATACGGAGCTTGAATCCGCCATGGGCAGCATTCTTGATATTGTTACCCTCGGCCGTTCCGCAAGGAACCTTGCGAATATCAAAAACCGTCAGCCCCTGTCCGAAATGTATGTCCAGGGCGTCGATGAGCTCCCCGGGATGTACACTGAGATCATCGAAAGTGAGCTGAATGTAAAGGCAGTCCGCTATGTCCGTGATGCTTCCGCATTCATAAGCTACCGCGTCAAGCCCCAGCTCAAGCTGCTCGGGCCGCGTTACGGCAAGATTCTGCCGAAGCTGAATGCATATCTCCAGCAGGACGGCATCGGTAATGAAGTCGTAGCCGCGCACGCAGCAGGCAAGAATTATGAATTCGATCTCGAAGGCACTCATGTTTCCCTCGCCGAAGAGGATGTTCTCGTCGACATAATCAAGCGTGAGGGCTTTGCGTCCGTCAGCGATAAGGGTATAACGGTCGTACTGAATACCGCACTGACCCCCGAGCTCATCGAGGAAGGCTTTGTACGCGAGATTGTCAGCAAAATCCAGACCATGCGCAAGGAAGCCGATTTTGAGGTCACCGACAAAATCCGCATCACCCTTGCCGGAAGTGAGAAGGTCATTTCCGTTGCCGAAAGGTTTGCGGACAGCATCAAAGCAGATACGCTTGCCGTTTCCCTTGACATCATTACCACGGCCGGCTATGTCAAGAGCTGGAATATCAACGGAGAGGATGTGGAGCTCGGCGTTGAAAGGGTCTAATCGGGAATTGATTCAAATTTCCGATTCACGCAGCTTTTTCAGCTCCGATGCTGCCTGTATAATCAAAGGAGAACTTCTTAATTGGAGCAAATCAAATCAAAAATCGGGTTTCGGCTTCAATGCGGCATGGTGCTTTTTCTCTCCGTGCTCGCAGCCATCGTTCTATCCGCCTGCGGACTAAGGTCCGCAGGCGATACTGCCGACCTTGAGAATTACGAAAAAGCGGTCGACTTGTATAATGAAGGACTCTATGCCGAAGCCAAGCAGTATTTCCTGCTTGACAATAATTACAGCAATACCTCCGATTTCCTTGCAAAAATCGCAGAGGTCGAAAAAAATTATTCCGCTGCCGTTTCATTTGTTGATGCCCGTGAGTATCAGGAAGCATACCGCATCTTTACCGCGATGCCGAAATATGAGAATTCTCAGGAGTACATAAGCTATATTGACGGCCTTGCCGCCAATTTCACAGAGGGCGAAAGGCTGTACTCCGAGGGTAAGTATTTTGAAGCCCGTGCGCTGTTCGTCGCGGCATGTTCATATTCCGCAAGCGATTCGTATCTTGCCAATATAGATGCAATGGCTGAAATGTATAATTTCGGCGTTGAGCTTATGAATTCCGGCAAATACCTTGATGCAATCAAGGCTTTTGAGGGTATCGGCACGGTATTTGAGGATTCCGATGAGTTGATTGCGCTATGCAGAGAAAGGCTTCTCACAAAGCCCTGTACGCTCTCAGAATTTATCGGTGCTTTCAATGCCCAGTATCCCGACGGTTCGGTAAAGATTTCCTCCGGAAACACGGACAGGAATTTCACGCTCGTGGACAGCCGAGGCGTCATTATCATCGGAAATGCCGATGATAACGGTTTCATTTATTCTCTCGGCATCACATTCCCGGCTGAACTCATTTCCTCACTCGATGACGAAGGCTTCCGTGAGGCTGTCGCCCGATTTATTTTCGCTCTTAACCCGAATTTCTGCACGTTCGATGAGCTTATTTCGAAGCTTGATGATTATATCTACGGAGATGATATTTACGGCTGCATGAGTTTCAGTATGTACGATGCAGGCGGAAATATTATTATAGAATCCGAGCGCGTGCGCTGAGGGCTTGCAAAACGGTTAAGCCTATGTTATACTGTTTGCGCAGGATACTGAATCCTGTAAACAATGATTATTTTTATGAAGGGAATAAAAAATGAAAAAAAGTATTCGCATTCTCAGCATTGCTCTTGCAGCATTCATGCTTCTGAGCCTTGCCGCACTGACTGCCTGCAAAAATGATCCGGACGATAATTCTCCGGCACCCTCCGCTAATCCTTCCGCCGATTCGGATAAAGACGCCAATTCCGATAAGGTGACCCCTGCCCCCACTGTAAATCCCGGCGCTGTTCAGATTGCCAATTGGGGCATTGATTCGTCTAAGACGCTTGTCACGATAGTTTACGGAGGAAACGAATATCCATTGAATTCTTCCTATCTTTATAATGCAGGCGTATCTTCTGTCGGTAATGTTGCGACTTCTGCCGGCAAAAATGGTGGAAGATATGAAGGTACTTTTCTAAAATATGCGCTTTCCGGTTCCGGTATAGACCTCGATGCTTTCAGCGCAAACTCCGTCACACTCTATTTTGCCGACGGGACATCCAAGGACATCACAGGCGAGCTTTCCGGATATGAGCTTCTGGCATGCCTTCTCTCTCCCAGCAAGGACTCCGTTGCCGTAGATCCTGCTAACGGCATCTATTTCGTCCTGGGCATAAAGAACGGCACCTCTGAAGTCTTGGCATACTCCAATGTTCTGAAGATAGAGATTCATTGATAAATACAGTTGCTGAATAGAAGCGGTGCGGTTCAGAACCGCACCGCTTTCTGTTAAATTGGCTCATTGAAAAGTGGGCTTTTTTTGTTGTCGGGAACAGGCTGATTTCGGCAAGTTTTTTCTAAAGCAAGTTAAAGTGCGCATGCGGCCGGAGGCATGGGAGAAGGTCGGGTCAATGCCGTTGCCTATCGAAAGCCTATCTTCCGATGCATAAGTTCTCCTTTTCCCGAACACGAGAAAGAATGCGGGATTACTGAACGAACGGGCACAATCGGGATAGGCCGAAATAATATATTATCGCCTGTGGAATTTTATGATTGACTGCCGCTCTATTTCGGGTATAATAATCATATACCTTCAGCCGCTCAACGCATTGCTGAAAGCAGCTGAAGATAAATCTAATTTATCAGGAGGATATGAATATGGAAAAGTGGAGATGCACGGTATGCGGTTATATTCATGAAGGACCTCTGCCTGCGGATTTCGTTTGCCCCAAGTGCCGTCAGGGTGCTGACAAGTTTACTAAGATGAAGAATCCTTACGAGGGAACAAAGACCGAAAAGAACCTTATGGAGGCCTTTGCCGGCGAATCAATGGCCCGCAACAAGTATACCTATTTTGCGTCCGTTGCAAAGAAGGCAGGATACGAGCAGATAGCGGCAATCTTCCTTGAAACGGCGGAAAACGAGAAGGAACATGCAAAGCTCTGGTTTAAGGCTTTAGGCGGTCTCGGCACATGTGAGGAAAACCTGCTCCATGCTGCCGAAGGCGAGAACTTCGAGTGGACCGACATGTACTACCGCATGGCGATCGAAGCCGATGAAGAAGGCTTTACGGATCTTGCTGAGAGGTTCCGCAAGGTCGCAGCTATCGAGAAATCGCATGAGGATCGCTATCGCAAGCTGCTTAATAATATTGAGACCAAGACCGTCTTTGAAAAGAGCGGCGTCACCATGTGGGAATGCCGCAACTGCGGCCATATCGTCATCGGTACTTCCGCTCCCGAGATCTGCCCGGTGTGCAATCATCCGCAGAGCTTTTTCGAGGTGCGCAAGGAGAATTACTGAGTTATTCTTAAAATCAGAAATCCCGCAGGAAAGACCCCTGCGGGATTTTTATTCGGTATAGCTCACTGCTCATTATTCTCGGAGGGCTGTTCCTCCGGGCTTTTTTGTTTTTTCCTCTTAATGCCCTTGTTCCTCACGGCTGAGATAAGGGGAACCTTGCGGAGGAAAAACCAGAGAATCAGAAGAAGCTCGAGCACTGCGGCGACCACATAGACAAGGTACATATTCCTTGCATGTATCGAAAGATGGAGCGCAAGGGCAATCCCCCATACAATGCCGCTCTGCATTATGAATTGAATTGCCTTAGGATGCCATAGCGCGCTCAATACGGTGCCGACTATGAAGCTCACGGGAATTGCGTAAATAAATGAAAGCCATGACCATTTGAAATCAGGCAGGAAGACCTTCATTGCAAAAAAAACGACAACTGCGACAAGCCAGACGAGCAGAATAGAGATCATAGTGATGAGCCCTTTATGCATCTTTGGCGCAGTCCTGCGGCTTTTGCGATGCTTCTCGGCCAAAAGGTCATTTACGGTTACTCCGAACAGATCCGCAAGCACAACAAGCACGCAAATATCAGGCAAACCCTCTGCTCTCTCCCATTTGGAGACTGATTTATCCGAATAGTGGATTTTTTCGGCTAACTCCGCCTGAGTGAGGTGACATTCCTTTCGGTAATAGGCAATATTGGCAGCGATGAGCTGCTTGACTTTTTCATCATCGCGAACGGTCATATTCGGATTATACACGAATAAGAATGATTTTGCAATAGTTGAAGGCAAAAACATGCGCTGCTCATTTTTTCCTGCAATTTATTGATAAAATTGCGACTCTACCGTGAGTGGAGAAGGGTTTTTAAGCCTCTACTGAGCAAAATTGTCCCAATAGAGAGATGAAAAATCATAATAGGGTGCAATTTTTCTCGTGCTGTGGTAAAAGATAAGCATGACGGACGGATGATGCCGGCGAATCCGAAGCCGCACAAAAGCATGACGAAAGGAGAAACCTAAAATGGAAAGAATGACCGCGAACAAAATTCGCATGTCATACAGCACCGCTAAACGAATTAGGACGATCACAGCTCCTCATTTCATGGCATTCGTCTTGACAACTATCCTATATATCGGTATGGGCAGGGAGGCATTCATAACTCCCGTACACTATCTCGATTCCCTATTTACTCTCTGCCTGCTTCCGCTGCTCGGATATGTGATATGCAGAGCAGTACCCTCGCTGAAAAGCAAGGGCAGACACCTCGAACGGGTGCTTGCGATAGCATTCTCTTTGCTCGGTTATCTGCTCGGAGTTGCATTTGCTCTGATCGGCGGAGGTACGAAAACCGAACTCACACTTTATTTCACCTACTTGATTTCCGGTCTGCTTACGGCAATATGCTCGTTTGTTTTCAAATTCAAGGCAAGCGGCCATGCCTGCGGTGTTTCCGGGCCTGCGGCAATGCTTAGCATGTACATGGGGCCCGTATACGCGCTCAGCTTTGCAGTTTTAGTCCCCGTGTACATCTCCAGCCTGAAGCTCGAGCGCCATACCCTGAGCCAGCTCATAGCAGGCACAATAATTCCCGTTATCGCACTTATCGCGGCATCCTTTATTTCAGGCGCGATAGTCGGATAAAATAACGCAGCAAAAGATCTCTTTATGTGAAGCTCCCCGAAAGGGGGGCTTCCCCCTTTTTCTCTCCGAATTTGTTTCCAATACGAAAAAAACGAAAATATAGTTGAAAAGTTAACAAAAAAGTCCAAATGCTCGATTGCTCTATTGATTATTTTAGTTTATAATGTAAGCATGGAAAGAAACTGTGAAAAAGCAGCAGCCAAAAGGGATGGAGTCACATCGGGCCTGATACCGGGCTTGTTTGCGTTGTCCGTTTGCGTACTCGTAATAATGATGCTGACGAATGTGTTCAGTACCGGTGAAGAGCGCTATTCAAGGCTTGACGCGACACCTGCGCCGACTTACGTTCCTACCGCAGTTCCGACCGATAGGCCGACGCCGGAGGAGATCACCGCGGTTCCTGTGACGCCGACGCCTGAGCCAACACTCGAAGCATATGTTAAGACCGATATAATAGTTGACGGAAACTATGTTTGTACGCTTGCGAGCAGGCAGGCTGCGGAGCTCCTTCTGACAGGAATAATCGAGTACTATGCAGAGCTCTGCGGCGCGGACCCAATGATGACAAGTATATCTAATGAAATCACCCTTGAAGATGCAGCGGCAGATACTCCTCGGAACGATGTGATGAGCTATGATGATGCTTTCAACATGCTGACGGCAAGCGATACCGTTCTTTGCGTCATATGTTCCCGAGTCTCGTATCAGACGGAAAGTATTGAGCATGAGCAGCAGGTATTCTCCAGCGATGATTTCTATACCGGCACGCGATTTGTGAAAACCTACGGAAGTGACGGAAAGAACGCGCGCTGTACTGAATACATTTATATTAACGGAGAGCTGGCATCTTCTGTGGAAAGGACTTTCTCCGAGCTTTGTTCGGTTACGGATGAGGTGATATTGATAGGTACGCATCCCCTTCCCGAAACGCCGACCAATCGCGGTGATTTCGGGCTCGAAATATGCCCCGAGTATCCGTACCGGATACGAGAACCGATAATATCGGACGGCATGGCGCCCATCTCGAAGTATTACGGGTTCTATGACGGGGTGCTGTTCCCGGGCGTCAACTTCCGCTGCGGCGAAGGTGAAGCATGCTATGCCGCGCTCAGCGGCCGCGTAATAGCTATCCTGAATCGCGGAGCATATGGACTGATGATAGATATAGAGCATGACGGCGGTGCAGTGACGAGGTATGCAGGGCTTGCGAGCGTCTGCGTCAGCATCGGAGATACGGTCGAGACCCGTGATATGATCGGTACGGTCGGAGCAAGCGACCTGCATTTCGAATTCATTCTGGAAGGAAGGCCGCTGAATCCGAGAGTGTACCTATATATGCTGCTTTCGAGATGATTGAAAGCAGAGGCGGACTTCAGCTCCGCAATAATCCGATAATCCCTTATTTTCGTTGAAAGGACGGAATAGTTTATGCCCGATAACGATTATTTTGAAATACAGGGAGGTGTCCCACTCAGGGGCAGCGTTACTATAAGCGGATCAAAGAATGCCGCTCTCCCGATACTCTGCGCATGCGTGCTCGCTGAGGACAAATGCCGAATTGATAATCTCCCCTATATAGAAGACATTCAGAGGATATTGGAAATACTATCTCAGCTCGGCGCAGGGATAACCGATCTCGGCGGCGGTTCTATTGAGATAGATCCGACCACGATTGACAGGTATGTCGTGACAGCCGAGATGGCAAGCAGGCTCAGAGCATCCTATTATATGCTCGGCGCACTGCTCGGCCGCTACGGTACTGCGGAAATCAACCAGCCCGGAGGCTGCGCGATAGGTCAGCGCCCGATGGACTTCCATATCAAGGGCATGCGAGCGCTCGGTGCGGAAGTCGTTGAACGCGGCGCACTCATCTCCGCAAAGGCGGATAGGCTCATCGGTGCGGATATCTATTTCGATATTGCAAGCGTCGGTGCAACGATAAATATCATGTTCGCCGCCTGCCGTGCCGAAGGCAGGACGGTTATAAATAATGCCGCAAGGGAGCCCCATGTCGTTGACGTGGCAAATTTCCTGAACACTATGGGGGCGAATATCCGCGGCGCAGGCACGGACATAATCCGTATTCAGGGCAGGGAGCACCTGCACGGCTGCAATTATGCTGTCATTCCCGACCAGATCGAAGCGGGCACCTATATGATTGCGGCTGCGGCGACCAGGGGCGACGTCATACTCAATAACGTCATCCCGACCCACCTTGAATCACTTTCGGCAAAGCTCATCGAATGCGGAGTTGAGGTCATAACGGGCGATAACGGCAATGATTTCTATATGGAGGTCAGAACCGATAAGCGTCCCGAGGGCGTTACAATCAAGACCATGCCGTACCCCGGTTTCCCGACCGATCTGCAGCAGCCCATGACCAGCATGCTTACAACTGCCAACGGCACAAGCGTTATCACCGAAAACCTCTTTGAAAGCAGATTCAATCATGTTGCCGAGCTGAACCGCATGGGTGCTGATATCAATATCTACGGAAGAAATGCCAATATCAACGGTGTGGAGAAGATCTATGGTACCGATGTGAAGACTACTGACCTTAGGGCCGGTGCGGCCATGATAATAGCGGCACTCATGGCGGAGGGTACGACAAGGATACATAACCTCCACTACATCGACAGAGGCTATGAACGCATTGAGGAAAAGCTCCGTGCGCTCGGTGCAAACATAAAAAGAGTATCCGAAGAATAAATTCCTAAAGCAGCAAAGGAGAATTGCATGAGTATTTTTGAAGCAATAATTCTCGGAATCGTACAGGGACTTTGCGAGTTCCTTCCCGTTTCGAGCAGCGGCCATCTGCTTATACTGCAGGATCTGTTCAATATCACCGCCGGCGGAAGGTTCTTTACCGTTATGCTTCATTTGGGCACGCTGATTGCGGTGCTTATCGTGTACAGAAGGCGCGTTATTGAAATGATCTGTCACCCCGTTAAGCAGAAAAAATACTGGCTTTGGCTAATTGCCGCAACAGCGGTTACGGTAGTTATTCAGCTCATCTTCGGAGATCTCTTCGAAAGCCTTGAAAAGGTGCAGTACATCGGATATTTCTTCCTGTTTACCGCTCTGATGCTGACCGCATGCGATATTTGGAGAAAAAATCGCAAAGCGGATTTGACCGTTCCGAAAATGAAATGGTATCAGGCATTATTCGTGGGCTTCATGCAGGGCATTGCGATACTTCCCGGCGTATCCCGTTCCGGCGCGACCATCACCGGCGCAACCTTCTGCAATATGAAAAAGGAGGATGCCGCCGAATTCAGCTTCCTGCTTTCGATACCTGCCATACTCGGCGGTGCCGTGTTGGAGATTCCCGATGCCGTTCGTGAAGGGGTGGTGGGCGGCATACTTCCCGTTATCGTTGGAGTCATCGTTGCAGGCATCTCAGGCTATTTTGCGGTACGTTTTATGATAAAGCTTATCACAAAGCATTCCTTCCGCGGCTTTGCGGTCTACACCGCAGTTCTCGGGCTGTTTATAATCATTGACTGGAATTTTGTGCATCTGCTCTTCAACCGCGGATAAGCAGCTAATAAATCAAATACGGGGCTGCTGCAAAAGCGTGCACCGCTTAGGCAGCAGTCCCTTTTATGCGCGGTTTTCTCGGCAAAAGAAGGATACTGTGCGGAATAGTATTGTAAATTTTGCGTTCCTGCTGTATAATGATGATTGAAAACTATGTTCGCCCTGGCTGTATTGTTTCGGCGGAAGGAAAGGTACATTATGAATAATGCTATTGACAACTATATAATGGCTCATAAGGATGAGCTGATCGAATCCGTGCGCGAGAGCGTTCGTTTTCCGAGCGTCGAAGCTGCTCCGGCAGGCGAGGGTGCGCCCTTCGGTGCTGCCGTCCGCGATGCGCTTGAGCATGCATTGAAGCTCGGCGAAAGCTTCGGCTTCAAAACTACCAACCTTGACGGATATGCCGGCTGCATCGACTTCGGAGAGGGAGATGAAATGCTCGGCGTCATCGGGCATCTCGATGTCGTTCCCGAGGGCGAAGGCTGGATACATCCCCCATATGCCGCAGAGATTGCCGACGGCAAAATCTTCGGCCGCGGCACCATGGATGATAAAGGCCCTGCTATCGCTTCCATCTATGCGCTTGCAGCAGTTAAAGCTGCCGGCATTCCCCTTCGCCGCAGAGTACGCATAATCCTCGGCACCAATGAGGAGACCGGTTGGGGCTGCATGAACCATTATCGTGAGGTCGCCGAGATTCCCACTCTCAGCTTCTCCCCCGACGCGGACTACCCCGTTGTCAATTCCGAAAAGGGCATCTGCCATATAACCGTTAAGTGTGCGGCAAAGACGAATGTACGCATTAACGGCGGAACTCGCGCCAACGTCGTCTGCGGCAAAGCGAAGGTCTTCGTACCTGTTGATATCATCGAGGTTGAGAATAAACTCAGTCCCATCCTCGCAAAGGATTTCGAGGTCGCTCTGACCGCAGTTCCCGGCGGTACCGATATTCTCATCACCGGTCTTGATGCTCACGGCTCCATGCCCGAAATGGGTAAGAATGCAATGCAGGCAGCATTTGCACTCCTAAACACCCTCCCCCTTGAAGGCGAGGATAGGAAGGTTATTGAGCTGCTTCATAACACTTTCAAATATGATATGCACGGTGAAAGCCTCGGCATTGACTGCGAGGATGCGAGCGGTCGCCTCAGCATGAACCCCGGCGTCATCTCCTGGGATGATGAGGGCTTCGAGATTTCCGTTGACTTCCGCTGCCCCATCAGCCTCGATATGGGTAAGGTGCGTGATGCGCTTATGACCGCGCTCAAGGACTATGCTCCCGTCATTACCCATGAAAAAATTCAGGATGGTCACTACATTCCTGCCGACAGCGAGCTTGTAAGCAAGCTCCTTGACGTATATGCCCAGCGCACCGGCAAGCGTGAAGAACCCCTTGCCATCGGCGGCGGTACCTATGCCCGTGCCTTCCCGAACGCAGTTGCATTCGGCTGCGAACAGCCCGGGATCTCCGGCCCCGTTCATATGCCCAATGAATTCATCGGCATTGACGAGCTCATTTTCAATGCACTTATGATTGCCGATGCCATCGTTGCACTGGCAGCGAAATAAGATAATCCTCGGGCGGAGCTGCGTGCTTCGCCTGATTTGCATATTTAATCTAATTTAAGGAGTAAGAAATATGAATTCCGAATGGTCACTTGAAGTCCTCTATAAGGGTTTTGACGATCCCAAGTTCGCTGCCGATTTTGAGAAGTTCGACGGCATTATCGGCAAGATCAATTCTCTTGCCGAGGGCATCAATAGCATGCAGCCCAAGGAAGCCGTCATGAGCTACCTGACCCTCAGCGAAGAGCTTTCGCTCACTATGATGAGCCTCTATATGTACGCTTCCCTGCGTTCCTCGGCCAACACCAAGGATGCCGAAGCTCAATCCGTCATCGGCCGCCTTATGGCAAAGATCAGCGGTACGACCCGTGCCGACACCGTTATCAAAAAATACATTGCGGAAATCCCCGAGCTTGACGCAATCATTGAAAGCGAGCCCATGCTCAAGGAGTATGAATACCTCCTGCACTGCATCCGCGAGGACAACAAGCATATGCTCAGCGATCAGTGCGAAGAAATTATGGCACTGTATGACATCAGCGGCGGCAGCGCATGGAGCGATCTGCAGAGCTATCTGACCTCCTCCGTCACCGCAGACTATCGCGGAGAAAAGCTCGGGCTTTCCTCCATCCGCAATCTTGCCTATGATCCCGACCCCACAGTGCGTAAGGATGCCTATGAAGCGGAGCTTGCCTGCTATGAAAAGATCAAGGATTCCGTTGCGTTCTCCCTGAACAGCATTAAGCTTCAGGTTATAAATTCCTCAAGGCTTCGCGGCTTTGAATCCCCCTTGGATGAAGCGCTGTACAGGGCAAGGATGAAGAGGGAGACCCTCGATGCGCTTCTTGAATCCATGAACGAATACATGCCCATATTCCGCAAGTATCTTCGTGTCAAAGCCGAAGCTCTCGGACATAAGAATGGCATGCCCTGGTATGACATGTTCGCACCCCTCACCAAGGGAAGCTCCAAAAAGTACACGACCGAAGACGCTAAGAGCTACCTTCTCAATACCTTCCGCAGCTTCGATAAGGAGCTTGCAGACATGGTCGAGCGTGCCTTTGATGAAGCATGGATTGATTTCTATCCCCGTGAAGGCAAGGTCGGCGGCGCATTCTGCGCAGGTCTTCCCGGCTACAACCAGAGCCGCGTACTCACCAATTTCGACGGTGCATTCGGCGATGTTGTCACCCTCGCACATGAGCTCGGCCATGCCTTCCACAATCTCAATGTAGAATCCCATCGTCCCCTGAATAACGATTACTCCATGCCCGTGGCGGAGACCGCCTCCACCTTCAATGAGCATGTCATAATGGACGCCGCTATCGCAAATGCCGAGACCGACGAGGAAAGGCTGACCCTGATCGAGAGCCAGCTCATGGATACCACGCAGATCATCTGCGATATCTATTCAAGGTATCTGTTTGAAACCTCAGTCTTTGACAACAGGGAGAATGAATTCATGCCTGCCGATAAGCTCTGTGAGCTCATGCTCGATGCTCAGCGCAAGGCTTACGGCGACGGTCTTGACCCCGAATACCTTCATCCCTATATGTGGCTGTGCAAGAGCCATTATTACAGCTCAGGGCTTTCCTTCTATAACTTCCCCTATGCCTTCGGCGGTCTGTTCGCCCGCGGACTTTATGCGAAGTACACCGAGCTCGGCAGTGAATTCGTACCCGTTTACAAGAAGCTCCTCAATACCACGCCAGTTGCGAGCGTCGAGGATGCTGCACTCGTTGCAGGTATTGATCTCACCAAAAAGGATTTCTGGGAGAACAGCCTTAAATCCTATGAGAAGCTCGTCGATAGGTTCTGCACTCTCGCAAAGAAGATTTACAATATCTAACGAAAGCATCCGTTTAAGCCGTTCCGCTCGGAGCGGCTTTTTCTTACCGTTATTTACCGTATTTGATTGACAAACGGACGGCAAAAGAGTATAATGTATATGTAATCCGGTGAAGGAGGGACAGGGATATGAGGATAATCACAATCAATCGTGAGTTCGGCAGCGGCGGCCGCGAGGTCGGCAAGCGCCTTGCAGACGTGCTTCATTACAGATATTATGACAGCGAGATCATCAATGCCATTTCGCTCGAGAGCAATATGGATGAAGGCTATGTTTCCTCCATGCTCGAATCGGGTTCATTCTGGGATTTTCCTATAACCTACGGCAATACCTTTGCAAGCTTTGCCGAACCGCAGTCCAATCTGACCCGTCTTCTCGTTGCAGAGCGCAGAGTCATTCTCGATATTGCAAAGAAGGGTGAAAACTGCGTTATCGTCGGGCGAAATGCCGATGAAATACTTCATGGCTATCATCCGTTCAAGATCTTCGTCTATGCCGAAATGCATTCCAAGATCACAAGGTGCATGGAGCGCGAAAAGGACGGAAGCCACATGACCGAAAAGGAAATGAAGAAACGAATTGAGCGCATCGACAGCTCGAGGCGCAGGCGCAACCAGCTTGTCGGCGGCGGCAAGTGGGGTGCAAAGGAGAGCTACAACCTCTGCGTGAATACCACCGGCTGCGAGATAAAAAAGATCGTGCCCGGTATCGCCGATTATATCAAAGCGTGGTTTGAATCCGGCCACGCGGAATAAGCGGAATATGAAATCAACCCCGAGCGGAAATGCCCGTGGCTGTTATTCTTTTGCTTAATGCTTTACCCGAATATAATTATCAGGAACTGTGAAACGAGAACAATCGCAAAGAGCGCTATCGGATAGGTTGCGGCGTATGCGGAAGCGACATCCTCCGTGCCTGCAACGCCGATGAGCGTACCGAGCGCAGGGGTGCTCGTCCTGCCGCCGGTGATGGCGCCGAGGCTGTTGAGAAGGCTCATTTTAAGGACGTATTTAGCTATGACGTAGCCGACAATGAGGGAGATTATCGTCATTACTGCGCCGTAGAGGAAGTACACGGGCTTAAAATACTTCACGAAGTTTGCTCCGCCTGCAATGCCTGCACCGACGAGGAACAGCACGAGCCCGAGCTCACGGAAGCAGGAAAGAGTTTCCTTATTGGGCGTGATGTCGATTTTGCCGATCCTTCCGAAATGCCCGAAGAGAAGCGCCGTAATAAGTGCTCCGCCGGCGGCTGTCAGTGAAAAACAGGTGCCGGAAAGCCCCCTTGATGTCAGGGGAATGCGGATATTGCCGAGTATCAGACCCAAAACAGCCGCAAGGACGAATGCGCCAATGCCGAGCTTATCAATCCGAATGAGCTTGCCTTGATACGGTTTTCTCGCTTCGACATCTGCATTCATGAGCTTTTGGCGTTCGGCTTCCATATCTGCGTGGGTCAATTTCGGAACGAGCTGCACGAAGAGAACAATGCCGACTACTCCGAACAGGTACGCGATACCGTGTCCGACTGTAACCACCGATTCGTATTCGGCTGCGAGCTCCGGCGTTGCAGCATAGAAATTGCTGACCGTTTCCTTAGCTGCGGCAAAGCCCGGGGTGGTCGTCAAAGCCCCCGAGAGTATGCCGTCGATAAGCGCAAGAAATTCATGCTGATCCGCCGCTGTATGCCTGAAAAGCAGATACATAGCGGATGCGATAATCCCCCCGGTAAGGGGTATGCATATGCCTATTACGAGGTAGGATTTATAATTTTTCTGAAGGTTTTTGAAGAATTTCGGCCCTGCCATGAATCCCACTGCGGATACGAAAAGCACCAGGCCGATGTTTTCAACGATCTTGAGTGCATTCTGTGTCAGCTCCGCTGATTTCAGCGAGGCTGCGAGCTCGTCATAGAAGAGTGCGCCGAAGACAAGGGCCATGATGAATACGCCCGAAGTCCCGAGGGAGATGCCCTTGATTTTGAACCTTCCGAGGATATAGCCGACGGCAGCCACCGCCATGATCGAAAAAATCAGAAAGGCAATGCCCTGCACGCTGATAACACCGCCGAATAAAGACATAATTAACTCCTTTTCCGTATAAGGGAAGCTCTGACCGTATGGTTAAGGGAACACCCGAGCCCATGCGGCCTCCGCTATTATCTCATTCCGTTATTTGCTTGTCAAGAGAAAAACCGAAACCCGGCAGCAGCCGTTTTTCTATAAATATATTTGATTTTTTCTATAAAAACTATTGAATTGAATGCTTAATCGGAGTTATAATATCGTTTGCATCGGCCATGCTGTTACATGACCGAGAGTTTCGGTGATTGGGTTTCCATCGCCCCGTTGCCATCATTTTAGGAGAAAGAGAAATGAAAAAGGACATCCATCCTTCCTACGGCGAATGCATCGTTCGCTGCGCATGCGGTGAGACCTTCAAGAGCGGTTCCGTTAAAGGCGAGCTCAAGGTTGAAATCTGCTCCAAGTGCCATCCCTTCTATACCGGCCGTCAGAAGCTGGTTGACAGCGGCGGACGCGTTGATAAGTTCAAGAAGCGTTACGGCATGAAGTAAGCTTCAGGCAAAAAGTTTATAAACAAGGAACGACCGAATCAGGCCGTTCCTTTGTTTTTTACTTGAATATGTTCCTTTTTTCGAGTGCCAACAGAAGCACTATGCCTAGCACTCCGCAGCTTACAAGTTCCTCAAGACCCACCGAAAGGATGAAAAACGGGACTGATTCAAAGGTTCCTGCTGTCAGAGCGATGGCAAACGGCATGATTACCGTATTCGCTATTATCGGCGGAAGCGGAGCAAGGAATTTATGTTTTCTCAGCAGCCGCGTTACGACAGCACCCAAAAGGGTCGCGAAAGTTCCGAGAATAATATCATAAGGCCCTCCTCCGAGGATGATATTCGTGATCAGGCAGCCTATCGTAAGCCCCGGGACTGCCGATACCGTGAAATACGGCAGGATCGTCAGTGCTTCGGACACTCGGAACTGGAACATTCCACCGACCTTCGGGATAAACCCCGTCAGAAAGGATAAAGCGGCATAGAGTGCGGCAATGACTGCCGCCTGAACTATACCGCTTACGGATAAGCTTGATTTCTTTTCGCTATTCATAATATGGCTCCTTAGTTTTGTTTTTTCAGCGGGTTTCCCCGCCTCTGTGAGGATGGTTACGAACTCACGAGCCATATCTTAGCACATTGAATTTGCTTTTGCAAGCATCAATTTATATGTTTTCTTCCCTTTTTGCCGTTCGTTTTCTGTTCGCTGCCGCTGTATTCCTCGTCGATGTCCTTTCTCCATTCGTCGCTGATGGGTACCGAGCAGCGCATCATGGATATAGCACTGCTCATTGCATCGTAATTGAGCTTGGTGCCCTTTCTATCCGACCTGTAATTTGCTGCGCGCTCCGGCGCAATGCCAAAGCCCTTTGCGGTCTCCACGGCGTCGATATTTGCTCCGAGGAAGATGAATTCCCAGCCCTTGCCCCTCTGCTCCTCGACCATGCGTTTTACTTCATCGCTTGAAAACGTCCTGCTCGCATTTTCCATGCCGTCGGTCGTGATAATGAATATGGTATGCTCTGGGACATCCTCCTCGCGTATATACCTATGCACATCTTTGATATGCTTAACCGCTCCGCCGATTGCATCGATGAGCGCGGTGCAGCCTCGGACGAAATACTGCTTCTCCGTCATGGGCTCGACCTTTTCAATTGGTACGCGGTCGTGGAGCACTTCGCTCACGTTATCAAAGAGAATGGTGGAAACGAGCGCCTCGCCCTTCTCTTTTTTCTGCTTATTGAGCATGGAGTTGAAGCCTCCGATAGTATCGCTCTCAAGCCCTCCCATGGAACCGCTACGGTCAAGAATGAATACGATCTCCGTTAAATCCTTTTTCATGATAATTGCCTTTCCTTTCTTATTCTGAGGTTTTCCTCTGTTTTCATGCCCATTATATCCTCGCTGTGGATCTCTGCGGTCGCTTTGCATGCGACATTTTAGGAATCAAAAACCGCCTCGTTATTTCGAAGCGGTTTTCGAGCTTTGCTGACTTTCTCAGTTGTTCACAATATTTTTAACCCATCTATCGCTCTTTACGAAGAAATAGCCGATGACGCATTTGATAAGCTCCGTCGCCGTACAGATGATAAACATCGGAATAATCGGTATGGAGGTGAAATGTGCAAGGCAATAGGCAAGTGGGATGCAGATTACCCAGACAAAGCAGCTGTCGAATGCCATCGTAATCTTGGTTTGTCCGCCCGATCTCAAGGTGAAGTAGCAGCCATGGGTAAAGGCGTTGAACGGCATAGATACCGCGCAGATGAGCAGGAATGAGGTTGCAAGCGACTTGACCTCATCAGTCGTTTCATAGAGATTGGGTATGTATTTTGCGGAGACAGCGAGGAGGCTTCCGAATATGAAGCAGCCGAGCACCGACATTGTGATAATCTTCCTGTCCGTATCCCTTGCTTCTTCGAATTTCCCCGCGCCTAAAAGGTTGCCGACGATTATCGCAATACTTGAACCTATTGCCATAAATACGACATTGAAAAGATTTGAAACGGTGGAGCTTATATTGAGCGCATTTACCGTTGCAAGTCCGCGCATGGAATAGCATGCTGTCAGGATGCTCATGCCCATAGACCAAAGGAGCTCATTGAACATAAGCGGTGAGCCCTTCTTTATTATATCGAAGGTGAGGGCTTTGGGGACTCTGAAAGATGAATAAAGCTTGGAGAAAAAGCCGAAGCGCTTTGTATGCGTATGCGCCCAGATTGCGATTATTGCAAGCTCAACAACCCTTGAAAGCACGGTTGCAATGGCTGCGCCCTTTACGCCCATAACGGGGAAGCCGAATTTTCCGAAGATGAGAATATAATTGAATGCCAGATTCACGAGTACAGCCGTGCCGCTGCCGATCATTGGTATGAACGTTTCCCCTGTTTCCTTCAAGGAAGATGCATAGCACTGAGAAACTGCGTACAGCGGAAGCCCTATCAGCATTATCTTCAGATAATCAAGGCCGAAGTTGAGCGTCTTTACAAGGTCGCCCTCCTCGCTGCCCTCGTGCAGGAACAGGCTTATGAGCGGCGAACCGAAAAAATGAAGTATCAAGATACCCAAAACGCTTGCGGCTATGACGAAATACAGCTTAAAGCGGAGCACATGCCGCATGCCGTCAACATCGTTTTTTCCGCTGAACTGCGCACTGAAGATACCTGCCCCGGAAAGCCCTCCGAAGATGCAGAGATTGAATACGAATATGAGCTGATTTGCTATGGCAACGCCGCCGAATTCTTCCGTGCCGATGCGCCCCACCATGAGGTTATCGAGCAGGCTCACGAACTGGGTTATGCCGCTCTGCACCATGACGGGAACGGCTATTGCCAGCACCATGCGGTAGAATGCTTTGTCGCCGAATAATTTTCTTATTTTCATTGCTCGGTTTATGCTAAAATGAAGCCTGCTTCGCCGTCAACGACGGTACCTGCGTTGATGCCGTTTACAGCGTCAACGAAGCTCTTATCGGATTCCATGGCAAAGAGTACCATGGGGATTCCGTATTCACGGCAGAAGCTTATTGCGGTAAGGTCTGTCGCATGAAGATTCCTGTTTATTACCTCATCATAGCTCACGCGCAGATAGCGTTTTGCTTCGGGGTCCTGCCTCGGGTCAGCGGTATAGATGCCGTCAACAGCCTTTGCAAGCAGAAGCGCATCCGCGTGGATCTGCGCCGCACGCAGGGCCGCTGCGGTATCGGTCGAGAAGAAGGGCGAACCCGTGCCGCAGGCGAAAATCACGACCTTGCCCTCATCGAGCTCCGCATTTGCGCCCCTTGCGGAATAGCTGTCCATAAACAGCTCCATGCTGACCGCGCTCATGGCCTTTACAGGAACATTCAGGTCGATAAGCGCCTGTTCAAGCGCAAGCGAATTCATAGCGGTCGCGAGCATTCCGATATTATCCGCGCGGTTCCTGTCCATGCTGCCGCCGTTCCTTCCGCGCCACATATTGCCGCCGCCGACTACAACGCCGATCTCGCAGCCTATATCGTGCAAAGCCTTGATATGCCCTGCTGCTGTCATAACGTTATCAAAATCAATTGGGGTCTTTCCCGAAAGCACTTCACCGCTCAGCTTGAGCAGTATACGCCTGTACTTCATAAAAATACTTCCTTTCAGCATTTTTCTTTCCGCTCGCTATTATACAATACAAATCTCCAAAATGGAAGCATCAAAAGGCAATGCTTTCTAACACATTATTTCAGCAGTCGCTGAACCGTTTCTATAAAATATATTAAAAGCGTATTGACAGCAATAGTGGTTTGTAGTATACTACTGTCATCAGAAGCTATCCTTTTTTCCTTTGTGTGAGGAATATTCAGCGTATGTGCGCTGAAAAGTTTGCTGAATAAGAGAAAGAGGGAGTGATTGCTATGGTTTATTGATTTGATTAACAAATGGCTGCGATGAGCTTTATGGAATACTGCACGGCGCATCTTGGGTCGTGCTGATAAAACATTATGACAATTGTATAAAAAACGAACAGTATCTTATGCCCCGTACAAGGGGTGGTTTATCGGATTAAGAGTTTCAAAGAACAGAACATTAGGAGGTATTCATTTATGAAAAAAGACAACAGAACCGGCAACGGAGGCTCCAAAGACCGACGAGCCTACTGACCTTCCTACCGCCACGCCCCAACCGGACTTGGAGCAGGACATAATCGAAGCCGCATGGGCTTTTGCGGAAAAGATAGCACAGGTGCATGAGCAGCAATTCGATAAAGAGGGAGCTGAGGTTAAGTTTTCCGCTGAAGGTAAATACGCGGATTTATGCTTCGCATCCTCCCTCTATCCTGATGAGATGCTTTATATAACGCTTGAGCGCGACGAGAATGGCAATTATGAGGTTAACCCCATGAGCTGCTACATTGATCGTGCCGAGGGCGCCTCGATTGATGTGACTGACGCAAGGTTTGGCGACGGTACCATTGGAAAAAAATCGGAAGAGCTCCATAATGCGCAGATAGTGGTGACGGTTGATGATGTCCGTGCCTCCGGATGCGAGGCGGAAATCGGGTCAAGCGAGTATAAGGCCGCTGTTGCCGAGGTCTACGGTGAGAAGCTTGCAGAATACTACCGCGGCAGCTTTACCGAGGATTCCCTGTTCTATTGCTTTGATGTTCGCTGCATTGATACAGAAGCCGGCAGCACGGTTTATCCGGAGGACCTATTGGACTTATGTGAATATTGAATTGCAGGAGGACGGAAGCTTCGTCTGCGATGCATACCTGAACGGCGCAGCGAACTAATCCGAAATGCTGATATATATCGGCGGTTTCTGATGAAGGAATATCCGGCAGCGAAAGGAGATGCCTTAATGAAAAAGAAAAGAATTATCATCATTTGCTTAATAGTATTATGCGTTGCGGCAATCGCGGCTGCGCTTATTCACTATTTTTCATATCCAGAGAGAACCAAGAGGGCGCTCATTGACCTCGGTGAATCTCAGAAATTCAGTCAGAGCGAAGTTGAGGCTGCGGCGCAGTGCGTATATAATCATTTCGCGGACAGCAGCGATTTGTACCTGAAAAGGCTCTGGTATGATGAAGAGGAGTCAAACCGCGCCGTCACGAGCTATATGACCACGGGCTCAGGTGCGGAAAACGGCGTTAACGAAGCAAATGTCATCGTTCTGTTTACCGATTATCATACCGGTATGAACTATATTACAGGTCCGAATATGGATTATGAGAAATTCGGCTGGATTCTTGTCAGGGACAGCGAAACAGGCGAATGGAGAATAGTCGGAAGCGGTGTCGTTTGAGGCCGTTAAGCCTTCCCCACCGTGCCCGGAAATTATGCTGCAAAGCCGTAAAAAGCTGCGCGCCGCTCCGTCCGGCAGAACATGAAAGCTCATACTCCGCAATCATTCGGAGGGATTGAAAGCTTAACAGCGAAAGACTTTGAAGCGCTTTCGCTGTTTTTTGACTATGCGTAATTCTATGCAGCAATCCCCTGCCCGGTATTAGCTTTGAAATATCCCCCATCTTCGTAATCTGATGCCGAGATATTGACATTGTTTCTGCTAAAGAATATAATGAAGCAGTACAATTTAACCAATCCGAAAGAAGGATATTCAAATCATGACTAACGCCTTATTTCCCTGCTGAAGGCTTCCGTATCCCCCTATCATGCTGCCGAAAACGCAATAAAGCTTCTTGACAGCGAGGGCTTTACCGCACTTGAGCAGAGCAAACCCTGGGTGCTTGAAAAGGGCAGAAACTACTATATCAAGTGCTTCGGCACGATGCTTATCGCATTTCATATCGGAAGCGACTACAAGCCCGGTGATGATTTCAGGCTCGCAGCCTCCCATACCGACTGGCCCTGCTACTACATCAAGCCCAATCCCGAGCAGGCCGCAGGCGGATGCCTCAAGCTGAGCGTTGAACCCTACGGCGGAATGATTCACAATACCTGGCTCGACAGGCCCCTGAGCGTTGCAGGCGTCGTCACCCTCAAGACCGATAACGTGCTTTCCCCCGAGCGCAGGCTTGTGAACTTCACTCGCCCCATCCTGACCATCCCGAATCTTGCCATACATATGAATTCCAAGGTCAACAGCGGCGTAGAGCTCAATCCCAATAAGGATATGCTCCCTATCTGCGCTACCATAGAAAAGGAATTCAATAAGGACGGTTATTTTGTAAAGAAGCTTGCGGAGCTGATGGAAGCCGAAGTTGAGGACATCCTCAGCTATGATCTCTGTCTCTACAATACCGAGCAGCCCGAGCTTGTCGGCTTCAACGAGGATATCCTCACATCTCCGAGGCTCGATAACCTCACCTCGACTTATGCGATACTCTGCGGTATCACCGCTTGCAGGCGCACTCGCGGCGTCAGCGCCGCAGTCCTCTTTGATAATGAGGAGGTCGGTTCCGGTACAAAACAGGGGGCTGACAGCGCGACCCTCGGCATGATGCTTGAGAAGATCGCTACGAGCCTCGGCGCAACCCGCTCCGAATACATAGATTCGCTGACCTCCGGCTTCCTGCTTTCCTGCGATGTTGCGCATGCAAAGCATCCGAACCATGCTGAGCTCTCCGATAATTCCTGCAATGCAGTGATGAATATGGGCGTAACGCTCAAAATGAACTATTCCCAGCGTTATGCGACCGAAGCGGTCGGCATCGGAATTATTGAAGGGCTGTGCAAGAAATATGATATTCCTTATCAGCGCTTCATGAACCGCCCCGACCTCAGAGGCGGCGGTACCCTCGGCTCCTATGCCGCATCCCAGCTCGGCATGAGCGCAGCGGATATCGGCGTTCCCATGCTCGCAATGCATTCCTGCCGTGAAACTATGGGCGCAAAGGATCAGCTCAGCATGAATGATCTCGTCACCCGTTTCTTCGCGGAGGAATAGCTCTCTTTCGGAAATACAACCGCATCCGAGAATATCTGCTATATTTTCACAAAACCCGTTGAAATTTCCAACGGGTTTTGCTATACTTATGCTACGCTAAAGTGGGGATATATGAGTATTCATATGTAACTGCCTGTCATGCTCGATTTTAGGTTTCCATGCCATCTTACTCTTTACGGAGGATCAATCATATATGACAATATCCCACTGGATAGGCCTTGCGGGCGGTCTTGCGCTGTTCCTGTACGGCATCCGGCTCATGGGGGACGGTATCCAGCATCTTGCCGGCTCCAAACTGAAGAATGCACTTGAAAAGCTGACTCGAAATCGCATCGTTGGTCTGTTTGTCGGTCTTTTTGTAACTGCGATAATTCAGAGCAGTAATGCAACCACATCCATGGCGGTCGGCTTTGTCAATGCCGGGCTCATGGATTTTGCAAGGGCTTCAAGCGTCATTCTCGGTGCAAATATCGGTACGACCGCAACAGGTCTTCTCATCGCTCTTAAAATCTCGGATATCGCGCCCATCATTGCATTTTTAGGCGTCATTCTCATAGTTTTCATAAAGAATAAGCATGCGAATTCCGCCGGCAGCGTGATTGCCGGTCTCGGTATTCTGTTCATCGGCATGAATATGCTCAAGGAATTCATGCAGCCGCTTTCCTGCGAGCCCTGGTTCACGGGCTTTATGCTGAGCCTTGAAAGCAAACCCCTTCTTGCTATTCTCATCGGTGCTGTCTTCACATCGATCGTTCAGAGCGTATCCGCTTCCGTCGGTATTCTTCAGGCAATGGCAATGTCTGGAGCCGTTACCAATCTCGATCAGGTTGTATTCATAATCCTCGGCATGAACATCGGCTGCTGCGTCGCCGCAGTCACCGCTGCCATAGGCGGAACTAAGGACGGCAAGCGTACCGCATCAATTCATGTAATGTTCAATGTGTTTGCAGGTGCGCTGTTCGTTCTCCTTTGGAAGCTGCTGCCCCTCGGCGACTGGATACGCGCCATCACTCCCGACGTCATGCAGCAAATCGCATTCTTTAATACTGTTGAAAAGATCGTTGCTGCTGCAATAATGTTCCCGATGCTTCCGCTTATGGAGAAGCTTGCCCGCTTCGTTATTCGAGGTGCGGACAAGTCCGACTCCCATGCCCTCCAGCATATCAACAGGAGCGACTTCGGTTCCATCTCCATTGCCATAGCGCAGGTTCGCGCCGAGACGGAGCGTATGTTCAGCTTGGCCCTCGATAACCTCAAGCTTTCCTGCAAAATGCTGAACAGCAACAAGCAAACGGAAGCGGAATTCAGTAAAATAACCGAAACCGAGGAGACCATAGATTACCTCAACCGTGCAATAACGGAAGTCCTCGTCGATATCACGTCTCTCGGCATAACCGACGCCGATGCAAAGGCAGTCAACCGCACGCATCACGTCATAAGCGATTATGAGCGCATAGGCGATCATGCGGACAATATCGCCGGCTACGTCCACCATTTTGCCGATTCCGGCATTAAGCTCTCGCAGAGCGCGCATACCGAGCTTGAAGGGCTGACGGCTAAGGTCATTTCCTTTGTCAATGACGCTCAGGACTTCTACCTCGGCAAATCCGAATACACCCTCCCCGAGCTTGAAGCGCGTGAGGAGGAGGTCGATGATATTGTTGATGAGCTTCAGGAAGCGCATATCCGCCGTTTGGAGAACGGAAGCTGCTCCGCAGAGGTCGGCATGCTCTATCAGGAGATACTTACGGACCTTGAGAGAATCGCGGATCATGCAGTCAATATCGCTCAGGCTGCTGAAAAGTAAATCAAATCTTAAGGCGCATTTTGCGGCTGTCCTATTGGGGTGGCCGCATTTTTTTATACTTTACCTGAATAACGCGGCAAATAAGCAGTATTTCCTGCAAATATAGGTAAGTTGTATAATTAAGTGTCCAAAATAAAAAAAGGATAGCTCCATAGCGAAAAGCCTGCTACAATGTAAATTGGCAAAAAACAAGAAAGGAGGCC
>SFIR01000016.1 GCA_004556165.1 Clostridiales bacterium
ATGAAATTCGGAACGGCAGGGGAGTACTCATATTCGTTTTTATCATAATCGGTCACGCTCCGCTTTGCGTTCGTCACCGTAGCCTCAATAAACGGATAAGTATAATTGAGAAGAGCCGAAAGCTCATCATGCGGAAGGGCCTTTGCTTTTTCCGTCCATTCGATATAAGCTCTTTCATCCAGCTTTCCGCCGATAATACCGCTGTTCCTGAGGGAATTTACGCTGAGGAGCTTTGTATGCAGCTTTTCCGTGCCGAGTATGGTGACAACGCCCTTCCTTGCCGCCTCAAGGCTCAGCCCAAGGGGAAAGAACGAACCTATCATTTCGAGTATCCTGCGGTCGGTGAGCGGAGAGGCATATTCTGCAAGCTTCCTGTTCATCTGCTTATCAGCTCCGAGCATGATAAGCCTTTCCCTCGCACGCGTCATGCCGACATAGAGGATACGCTTTTCCTCCTCGCGCTGCCTGTAATCCTCGCGCAGCTTTATTGCGCGCCTTATTATCGGAAGGCTTCCGCTCTCGCCGAAGGCCTTGAGCCTGAGCCCCACGCCGAGCTCGGGGTCGAATACCGCCGTATCGCTGCTCGCGCGCGTGCTGAACCTGCCCGTAATGCCTGCAAGGAAGACCACGGGGAATTCAAGCCCCTTGCTCTTATGCACGCTCATCACGCGCACCGCATCAACGGACATCTGCTGCGCAGCGCCCTCCTTGCCCCTTTCATTCATCATATCCAGCATACGGATAAAGCCGTGCAGACCGTTCCTTTGGCTGCTCTCATAGAAATGCGCACGGTCAACCAGCTTCATAAGGTTTGCCTGCCGCACCGTGCCGCCCGGGAGCACGCCGAGGAAGCTGTAATAATTCGTTTCACTTATGAGCCTGCTTATGAGCGCCTCAACGCCCGACCGCCTCACGAATTCGCGCCAGATTTCGATATCCGAAAGCAGCTTCCCGCATTTTCTTCCGCAGCTTTCTTCATTCGCCTCCGAAGCCGCGATAACGGCATCCAAAAGCTCCGTTTTCTTCGACCTATCCGAGTATTTCGTCCTGAGCAGCACCGCTTCGCCGCTCGTCAGCCCGACTATCGGCGAGCGCAGCACGCTCATCAGGGGTACATCCTGCCGCCTGTTATCTATGATGCGGAGAAGATTGATAAAGATTTGAACCTCGACGGCATCGTAAAAGCCCTCGCTCAGCGCAGCGACGCAGGGAATGCCGCAGGCGGAGAGGGTGTTGACCCAGCTCAGCGCGGCTCCGGTCGTTCTGCGCATGAGCACGGCAAAATCGGAATACGCACAGCGGCGCATACGCCCGAGCTGCTTATCAAAGACCATGGAGGAATCCATTATCCGCCGTATCTCGGAAGCCGCAGCCAGTGCCTCCGCTTCGGCGCGCTCATAGGTCTCCGGCTCGTCCTCATCCTCTTTTTCCTCATCCTCGCCGAGAGAAATCAGCATTAGCTCGGCGCATCCGCCCTCGGCTTCTCCGCCCGGACGCAGCGCCGCGCCGCGTGAATAGTCTATCTCGCCTATGCCGCCGCGCATGACCTCGGAAAAGACCGTGTTCGTTGCCTCGATAACTGCCGCCTTGCTTCTGAAATTTCGGTTGAGCTCTATCCTCGTCCCCGAAACGCCGTCCTTGTAGCGTTCGTATTTATCGAGGAAATTGGCAGGCTCCGCCTGGCGGAAGCGGTAAATGCTCTGCTTCACATCTCCGACCATGAAAAGATTATCGCCTCGTGCAACGGAAGCAATTACAGCATCCTGCACGGGGTTCGTATCCTGATATTCGTCAACGAAAATATAGCTGAATTTTGCCCTGTACTCCTCCGCAATCCTCTCATCCTTCAGCACTTCGTATGTGAACTGCTCCATATCGTTGAAATCTATAACGGCAGCATTGCGCTTTTTCTCCGCATATGCCGCCATGAATGCCTCGGTCAGGGAATACAGTGCGCCCATGCAGGGGCGGTACGCCTTGGCGAGCTTTCTCTCCTCCTCATGGGAAAGCCCAAAATCCGCTTTGAGTTTATCGACAAAATCCTTTATGCTCTTTCTGTACCTTTCGACATTATCCGGAATCTCCTCACCCTTTGCCTTCCTCGGAAGCCTCGGCAGGGAGTAACCGTCAAGCTTGCGGTGTACATCGTCATAGCCTGCGGAATTCGCAAAATTCAGAAGATCCGCGGCATATTTATGCACCGTATCAAGGTATTTCAGCCCAATATCGCCCTCATAGGAAAGCTCCTCCGCAAGCTTATCCGCATCAAGGTACATGGAATGTATGCTCCTCCTGAGCCCATTCATCAGCTCCTCGGAGGCTGAATCGAAGCTTTCGTCAAATTCCTCATCATATGCCGTTGCCGCCCTTGCAAGGAACGAAAGCGGATCGGGCCTTGCAATGATATAGGAATAGGTATCCAGAATGAGCTGTTCCGTCTCATCATCGCGCAGACAGCGGATAAGGCTGTTGAATTCGTTCCCGGGATCCTTTTCGGCAGCAGCGTAAGCGGCTTCCAGCACCTCATCCAGCGCTTCCGCCTGCATGATGACCGCTTCCGAATCGTCAGCAACGCGGAATGCGGGGTCAATGCCTGCTTCATGCGCATTTCTTCTCAGAACATCGCTGCAAAAGCTGTGAATGGTGGAGATATTCGCGCTGCCTATATCGGCAGCCGCATCGTAGAGATGCAGCTTTTTTGCTTCGTCCGTTTCTTCGTCCGCCAGGCTGTTCAGCTTCGATTCAATGCGCTGCTTCATTTCGGCAGCGGCGGCACGGGTAAAGGTCACGACAAGAAGCTCATCGACCTTGACTCCCGAGGCGATGAGCCTTGCAATGCGTTCGGTCATAACGGCGGTCTTGCCTGCGCCGGCGGCAGCCGATACGAGAAGATTTCCCTTTGTTTCGATCGCTCTTTCCTGTTCCTCTGTGAAAACCGGCATAAAGACCTCCGAAAACTGATTTATACAGGTATTGTATAATAATTTCCTTTTCCTTGCAAGCGCAATTCACATGCCTTGGCAAAAAGGCATATCGTGTCAGTAAGTGAAATTCATCGGTTTGGAGGTTTTCTCTATGAAAGGAACGCTTCAGGAGCTTAAAAGGGGGGAAACGGCGGTTGTATTAAAGGTTGACGAAAGCCTGTCCTGCCGAAGACGCCTTGAGGAGCTGGGTTTTCTCCCCGGAGAGACCGTCCGCTGCGCGCTCACAAGTCCCCTCGGCTGGCCCCATGCCTATCATGTGATGGGCGGGGTCGTTGCGCTGCGCGAGAGCGAGGCGGAGGGCATTTTTATCACGAGAATCGGGTAAAACGGCTATGAAACAGCAAAAAAACCGCGAATACAATTACACCGTTGCCCTTGCAGGCAGTCCCAACGTCGGCAAATCCACAATCTTCAATGCGCTCACGGGGCTTAAACAGCATACCGGCAACTGGACGGGGAAGACCGTCGAGACAGCAATGGGGTATTTTGACCTGCCCTGCGGCGAAAGAATACAGCTCATCGACCTGCCCGGCTGCTATTCGCTCGTGCCCTGCTCGGATGAGGAAGCGGTCGCAGGGGATTTTCTCGAAAGCGGCAAAGCCGACGCCGTCATAGCCGTGCTCGACGCAAACTGCCTGAAGCGCTGCCTCATGCTGCTTGAGGGGATAACGAAGCTGACAAGCAATGTTGTCGTTGCCGTCAACCTCGTTGACGAAGCGGAGCGTGCAGGAATCAAAATCGATGCGAAGCTGCTTTCGGAAAGGCTGTCCCTGCCCGTCATCCTCTGCGCCGGAAGAAGCGGCAGGGGCATACCCGAGCTGAAAAAGAGCCTTGAAGAACTTCTCCATGCTCCTAAGGAAGAAAAAGCCTGCGATTCCTGCTGCGGAAGCTGCACTGCCTGCTGCGGCGTAAGAGCCGTACAGCCCTCGTTCCTTCCGGACGGAGTGATAACGGGGGAGGGGGAGGGAAAGGGCAAAAAAAGAGCGGTTCTCGATACGCTTCTGACCAACCGCTTTGCCGCATTCCCGATTATGCTCCTGATGCTCCTCGGGATACTCTATATCACCGTCGTGGGCGCAAATAAGCCCTCGGAATGGCTTTCCTCGCTCTTTTCCGTTATCGGGAATTTTCTGAGCGGTGCGCTTTCTTTCCTGCCCGATATGATCCGCGGCGCGCTCGTTGACGGCGTATACGGTACGCTTTCAAGGGTCGTATCGGTCATGCTTCCGCCGATGGCGATATTCTTTCCGCTTTTTACGCTTGCGGAGGATTTCGGGCTGCTTCCGAGGCTCGCCTTTAACCTTGACCGCTGCTTTGCCTGCTGCGGAAGCTGCGGAAAGCAGGCGCTGACGATGTGCATGGGGCTCGGCTGCAATGCGGTCGGCGTCACGGGCTGCCGCATCATCCCGGGCAGAAAGGAAAGGCTAATCGCAATCCTCACCAACTGCTTTGTGCCCTGCAACGGCAGATTTCCCCTGCTCATTGCCGTTATAACGCTGTTCTTTGCGGGGAGCGGCGGCATAACCTCCGCGCTGATGCTCGCGGCTTCCATAATACTATCCGTGCTCGTGACGCTTGCGGTATCGTTTTTCCTAAGCCGAACGCTTTTCCGTTCGCAGCCCTCGCATTTCATACTCGAGCTTCCTCCGTACCGCAAGCCCAAGGTCGGCGAGGTCATTGTAAGGAGCATACTGGATCGGACTTTGAAAATCCTCGGCCGCGCCGCCGTCGTTGCTGCCCCTGCCGGGCTCATCATCTTCGTACTTTCAAATATCGTTATCGGAAATGCAAGCGTCCTTTCCCATATCTGCGCCTTTCTCGATCCGCTCGGCAGGTTCATGGGGCTTGACGGCAGCATACTCACCGCATTCATACTGAGCTTTCCGGCAAATGAGCTCGTCCTTCCCCTGCTCGGCATGCTCTATTCGTCCTCATCCCTCCTTTCCGACCTTTCCCTGCCTGCGCTCGGCGGACTGCTCATCGAAAACGCATGGACTGTGCGGACTGCCCTTTGCTTCCTCATCTTCACCCTCTTTCACTGGCCCTGCAGCACCACGCTGCTGACGGTAAAGAAGGAAACGGGCAGCAGGGGACTGACGGCGCTTGCCTTCCTAATCCCGACCGCAGTCGGCATCCTTCTGTGCGCGGGACTAAAGCTCCTGCTTCCTTGACAAGAATCGGGCTTATATGTTATACTGTTTCCGTAAATATTGGATTAACAGCAGTACCCCCTGACGATGATTAAAACGGAGGCAGATATGAAAAAGATTATATGTGTTTTGAGCGTTCTTCTTCTCATCTTTCTTACCGCATGCGGAGGCACGGCTGTCGGCCGTTATGAATCGGAGGATTATGCTTTCGATAAGCTCACATTCTCCGATTCCGCGCGAATGGTTTATATCGGAAATAATGAGCTTGTAATCAGCGAGGATGCCGTTTCGGGAAGCTCAAGGCTGCTCACGACCCGTGTCGTTGACCTCGGCAAGGCAAAAGTGACCGAAACCCGAAGGTATAAGCATGATGCGGAGTATGAATACAGGCTTTCTCCCGTTCGCTATGATGGCGACAGGCTCGTTTACGAGGTCTATTTCAGCAATCCCGATTACTATTTCGGCAGTTCCGAGCCCATGCCCGAATTCTTCCTTATCGGAAGCATAAAATCGAAAAAGCTTGAGGAATTCCGCGTTCAATCCTGCACCGGCGTTTTCAGCTTCGATTGCAGCAAGTATTATTACCCTCTTGACAATACCGTTTACTGCACCGATGTCAAAACGGGCGCAACCGAGGTCTTTGCGGAGTTCCCCTCCGACAGCACGCTGAGCTTTGCTTCAAGGGTCAATGCGGACGGCAGCATTTATTCCCTCAGCGTCAATCCCCACGGCGGTGACAGCTATTACTGCCATCTCGACCTCAATACCGGCAAGGTGTCCAATGCCGTCTTCAGGGGCAGCAATGCCCGTAATGTCGGGGAGCTTGGGGATTACACGGTTATACTCAAGTATCCCGACGACAACGAAGGTCCCCTCACCGAGCAGCTCTATCTCGTCAATAACGCCGGACATGCCGGCGACAGCTCCTTCTATCTCGACATCGGCACAGCCTTTTCCACCCACGACGCTTTGGTCGAAACCGCCGATGTTAAGCTGTATTCTCCGGGCTATCTCGTCATTCTCAATTCCTCGGACGGCAATTATCGGCTGAAGGTAGGCTTAATCGGCTCCGATTTTGCGGAGTTTGCGGATGTAAGCTCCTTGGGAAGGCTTAACTCCCTGACCTCTGCCGCCTATGCCGACGATGTTTCCGTCGGAGATAATAATACAGGCGTTTTCGCCTTTATCCTTGACGGAAAGCTCCATATCGTGAATCCCGCTGTGCTCAATTTCATCACCAAGATTCCATTGCAGAGGCTTCCCTATGTCAATCTGAAGCTCGGCTGAGCCGAATCCCGGCTTTCCCCTTTTCCCGAAATATACAGGGCTGTATCAAGCTTTGTTTGATACAGCCCATTTTTCATGCCTTTTCATGCTTATAATGCGCTTTATGCTTCCTGCCTTTATTTCATCAGCATTTCCTTCAAATCCTCAACGGTTTCGGCAATAAAATCCGCCCCTGCGCCCGTCAGCTCCTCTCGCGAGCCGAAGCCGTAGAGCACGCCTATGCTCGGAAGGGAGGTCTCCTTCGCGCCCTCTATATCGTAGCAGCGATCGCCGACCATGACGGCATTTGCGCCCCGCGGATCGAGGTTAGTCCTTATCTCCGGGCAAAAATCCAGCACCGCCGAAATTATCTCGCGCTTACCGGGGCGTTTATCATCAAGGGTATTGCCGAATACTCCCGTAAAATACTTCGATACTCCGAAATGCTCGAGTATCCTTTCGGTATAGATCTCGGGCTTGCCCGTGGCAACGAAGAGCTTTTTGCCGCTTTCGGTGAGCTCTTTCAGCATTTCCTCAATGCCGCCATACAGCCCGTTCTCAAAGAGCCCCGTTACGCTGAAGCGTTCGCGGTAATATTCCGTTGCCTGCTTCGCTTCCTCATCCGAAAGCCCGAAAAAGGCTTTGAAGGAATATGCGAGCGGCGGCCCGATGAATTTTTTGAGCTCCGCTCTGTCCGCAGCCTTGATGCCGAATTTCGAAAGCGCGTACTCCACGCAGCTCGTGATGCCGGGCGCGGAATCTGTCAGCGTGCCGTCAAGATCGAACAGTATATAATCAAACATATCTTTCTCCCATCAGTCCAGTATTCCGTCCTTATCGCCCAGTGTCTCCGGGGCGACCGCCTCAAGGCGTTTGAAATAATAGGTCATTATCTCCTCTATTGCGCCTGCGGAGGATGAGCCCGAAAGCCCGTTCGGGATACAGACGCATATGGCTATCTCGGGAGCATCGTTGGGAGCAAAGGCAACGAACCAGCTCGTATTCTGAATATCTATCGTTACGTTTCCGACCTGCGCCGAGCCCGTTTTGCCCGAGATTCGCTCAAGATAACCCATCTCCGCAAATTCTTCCGAGAATGCGCTGGCAGCGGTACCGCCGTCCTCGGGGGAGACAACGCCTGCCATGCCCCTTCTGATAGCGTCCCAATATTCCTCGGGCGCCTCGATACGGTTCTTGACCGTGGGTTCAACCTTGAGGACGGTATTTCCGTCACAATCAATAACCCTTGAAACGATGTGGGCGTCATAGACCGTACCGCCGTTAGCGATGGCAGCGGCATACCTTACCGCCGCTACGGGCGTTACGAGCAGAATACTCTGCCCGATGCCGGTACGAATCGTATATGAGCTTTTCCACTGGAGCTCGTTGAGCAGGCTCGTTATCTCGTTGACCCAGCCCTTGGAACGGGTGATGCCGTCCGGAATTCCCAGCTCCTCGCTGAGTATCGTCCTGATGGCGGCGCCCTTGCCGACAAGGGAACCATCCTGAAGCTGCATCAGCTTATCCGCACAGACCTCTATTGCGGCGCGGTCGCTTTCGACGCCGCGCTCATGCTGATAGCCCTCAAGCATGGTGCAGAGCTTATTGAATACGAGCAGGGGAATGCTCGTCTTCTGCTCGTTATGGAGCTTGGTATTATCGTAAAGCGCCGCCTGTCCGCCGATGATTCCGGCGGTCTCGCCCGTCAGCTCGATGCCCGTATAGCTGTCAAGCCCGAACCTGCTCGCCCAGTACTGCAATTTATCAATACCCAGCCTGTTCGCAATCTCGCAGAAATAGTAGTTGCAGGAGTTCTTCAGCGCCTCGATAACGGTCTGGTCCGCATGGCGATCGGGCCTTGTCGTCCAGCACTTAACGGGGTTGCTTAGGATGAGCTCGCCTGTTTCGGGGTCGCGAAGGTAGTATGGGGATTCATCGCTTATCGTTTCGCCGAGCGTCGTTGCGCCCTCGATGAGCCCTGCAAAGCCCGTACACATCTTGAATATCGAGCCGGGAGCGAGCTTCATTGAGATGGCCTTGTTCCTCGTCGGGGTCGTGAGAGAGGCATATTCATTCGTATAGAGGAATTCCGCCTGTTCGGGCGTCAGCCCCGAAATGAACCAGTTGGGATCGTATGAAGGATAAGATGCCATTGCGAGCACCTCGCCCGTATTGACATCCATCACGACTATTGCGCCCGTCTTTGCTGTCTGTATATCCGTGTACTCGGCATAGTCGCCGTCATAGACGCCGTCGCCGTCCGGATCTATCTTTGCCTGCTGCTTTTCGTTGATGCTGTTTATGACGTGTTCGAGCGCGGCCTCCGTTACGAGCTGGAGCTGAAGATCTATGGATAGGGTAACGTCATCGCCGTCCGTGGGCTCCGTCCTTCCGATGACCTCGATAACGGACATATTAGCATTGGTACGCAGCCTTATCTCGCCGTGATGCTCGGTGGAATTGCCCGTCAGATACTCCTCCATCGTCGCTTCGATGCCCGAAACTCCGACCATGCTGTCACGGGCATAGCCGAGATCGAGGTAGTATTCAAGGTTATCCTCGCTAAGGCTCTGGCAGTAGCCGAGGATATGCGCGGCGGTCGTGCCGTAGGGGTAGACCCTTACGGTGCTCTTTACCGTGCTTATGCCTTCAAGCTTGAGCATTTCAAGCTCCGCAACCGCTGCCATGCTTACATCATACGCTATGGTGATAGGTTCATAGCTCTTATAATCGTTGAGCAGAACCTCCTGACGAATCGAGATAACCTTAACAGCCTCATCGAAGGTCAGGTCGGAGGGTATGAACCATGATTTCCGAAGACTGAGATACGCTTCCTCCGCGCTTATCCATTCGCTCGTATCCTTTTCGCTGCCGTCGGAATTCTTCGGAATGACGAAGCCGCAGGCATTGCAGAAATTGCGGTAGCGAGAGATGCTCGCCTTTTCGCTCGAGGTGCCGAAATCATAGTATAACTCGCCCTGCTCGTTCTTTTTGATATAACAGGTATCTATGGTTTCGCCTCCGTTGCGCTCGATGACCTCAATGGCGCTGATGAGCGATTCGGTATAGACCGCGCTGTCATAATTCGAGCGTTTATCTCCGTCTCGGAGGAATTCCACGTTGTAGCTCGTTTCGTCATACGCGAGCACAAGCCCGTTTCGGTCGTAGATACTGCCGCGCTTGCCGCGAAGAGTTATCGTATTGACGGAGCTCTTCTGCGAATTCAGATAATAGCTTTCACCTTCAATAATTGTGAGCGCATACAGCTCCTTTATAAGAAGCCCGAACATGATGAGAAGCACGAGCGCAAGTATCGCAAAACGAACCTGCTTTCCCGAAAGCTTCCCCTCCGAGCCCCTGTTCTTTTTAAGCGTAAACCGCTTTTTTCTCTTTCTTTCCATTCTCTAATCTTCCTCTTGCCGGAGCATATCCGCTCTTTCGACGGGCGTACCGCCCTTTCGCGCTATCAGATACAGCCCTGCGCACAGAAGCCCCGTCAGTATCGCGGACGGAAGCATATGCGTGCCGAGCAGCGCCGCATAGCCCGTGACCTGCCTGCCCATGAGCTTGCAGAATGCATAGACGATATTCTCTCTCAGAAAAACAAGTACAGCCGCTGTCACTCCGGGGATAACGGCATTATCGGCAAAATATTTACCCCTCAGGCAGCCTCCGGCAAGCGCGGTCAGCGCAAGCATTGCAGCCGTCCAGCCGACATACGGATTGGCAACGGCGTCTATGACAAGGCCGAGTATGAGCCCCGAAAGCGCCATCGGTACAATGCCGTAGGCAAGCGCAAGCGCCGCAAAGACTGCGGTCAGGCAGTCCGGCGCGTACTTGGTGATGCCGAGAAGATCAAAGACCCAGAAATCGAGGATGAGTGCGGCAATTATGAAAATTATCGGTACCCATCGCTTTTTCATTGCTCGGCTCCCTCGCCGAGGATGACGGCGACCTCCTCAAGATGCATGAAATCCACGGAGGGCGTTATAATCGCGCTCACCTCGCCGCCGATCATGACCTCCTTTACGGTCCCGACTATAAGCCCCTTGGGGTATATGCCGCCCATTCCGCTCGTCACCACGGTATCGCCGGGGGTGAGGTTGGTGCGGTCGGTCGGGAGATAGTAAAGCTCCATAACCGCCTCATCGCTGCTGCCGTCAAGGATACCCCTTGCCATGCAGTTATCGCGTGTGCGCTCGACGAGTATGGGTACGGTGGAGGAGGAATCTATAATGCTCGTGACCTTGCACCAGTCATAGCCCACCTCTGTGACCCTGCCTACAAGCCCATCCGAGCATATCACCGCCATATCCACATCGACGCCCTTATTCGTGCCGGCATTAAGCGTCAGCGTTCTGAACCAGATACCGGTCGATTTTGCAATGACCCTCGCCGTGCAGAGCTCGTAATTTCCGATGCTCGAAGAATAATTGAGAAGCTCACTGAGCCTTTCGTTCTCAAGCCGCATCTCCTCAAATTCACTTCTCATCTGTTCGTACAGCGCAAGCTCTCCTCTCAGCCTTTCATTCTCGCGGTCGGCATCGGTGGTATTAAAAAGGTTGCGGAAAAAGGACTCGATGGCATCGGATGCCTTCGCAGCCGCGCCCTCGATCGGAGTAACTATGCTCGCTATGCCGTTTTTGAGCCAATTTGAAACCGCGCTGCCGTTTGTCACGATAATCAGCACCGTCAGTAGAATGACCGCAATCAGCGTAATGACGAGCGGTTTTTTGCTGCTTCCGCCTGACTTCATAACAGCCGCCCCCCTTAATAGAAATTTAGCCATCGGAAATGGGTTCGATCGAACCTTCCACAGATAGCATTATACCCGATTATTCCTTTGTTTTCAAGGTTGTTTTGCTTTCCCTGCAAACAGGCTTTGCTTTCTGAATATTATTATTGAAATATTTATCCGCTTTTTCGAATCATGTGACAAATAATTCGTTCTTTTCCGTAAATTCCGCAAAATCAGTGTTGACAATAATATAGTATCGGTTTATAATAATATTGGTCGTATATGGTAAACGATATTAACCTAAATGTAATTCAATCCAAAATCAAAGAAAGAGAGAAAGATTATGGAACTTAAAGACATCGCAGAAGAAATGCAGCAAAGATCAATGGCAGCAAGGGACTGGGTCTTCCAGGTGCTTCGCACCGCAATCATCCGCGGTGTTCTGCCCGGTGGTATGCCCCTCCGCCAGGATGAGATCTCCGCGCAGCTCAGCGTCAGCCACATTCCCGTCAGGGAAGCCTTCCGTCAGCTTGATGCGCAGGGTCTTGTACGCATCTACCCCAACAGGGGTGCCGTCGTCACCAAGCTCACCCGTGATGAGCTTGAGAACGCAATGGATACCCGTATCATCCTTGAGATGGGCGCTATCCGTGCAGCCATCCCCCTCATGACCGATAAGTACATCGAGAAGGCTGCCGGCATTCTCGAAGAGTGCGATGCGGAGACCGATGCAAATAAGCTTGAGGATCTCAACCTCGCATTCCATTTTGCGCTTTATGAAGCGACCGGCAATACCTTCCTGCTCCAGCTCATCGAGCAGCTGCATGCGAATGTTGACCGCTATGTCCGTCCCTATTATTCCGCGACCGAGGTCAGCAGCCAGACCCGCAGCGAGCATTATAAGCTTCTCGATGCCTGCCGCAGCGGAGACAGCGAATATGCTGCCGCCATCCTCCGCACCCATCTTGAAAAGACCAAGGTTCTCTCCCTCAATTCCCCCCTCCTTCAGAACTGAGAATCGGAGAGAAACCGTCCTGCCGCCCGCCGGGCGGCAGTTTTGCTTTGTTTCAAAAATCCCGCTATGCGCTTTTGCCGATATATCCCCGTAAAATTGCGGAAAAAGCTTGAAATAGCAGTATGCGTATGCTAAAATACCCCGGCTATGGAAACTAAAGAACTTAAAAATACCCGACAGGGTCAGAACAAAATGGGCACTCAGCCCATAGGGAAGCTCCTTTTCGGAATGAGCATACCCCTTGTGATTTCAATGCTCGTGCAGGCATTGTACAATGTTGTCGATAGCTATTTCGTTTCAAATATGGAGCTTATCGGCAATAAGGCGCTCAATGCTATCTCCCTTGCTTACCCGATACAGATGCTTATGGTGGCATTCTCCGTGGGTACGGGCGTGGGCATGAACGCATATATCTCTCGCTGCCTCGGCATGGGTGATCATGAAAAGGCGGATAGGGGAGCGGCAAACGGCATGCTGCTGCTGTTCGTGACAAGCCTTGTATTTACGGCGCTCGGGTTCTTTACCGAACCCTTTTTCAAGCTCTTTACGGATGATCCCGAGATTCTCGAGCTCGGCACGAGCTACCTCCGCATCTGCATGATCTTCTGCCTCGGCATATTTATCCAGATCGGCGGCGAGAGGATATTGCAGGGCATGGGCAAGAATAACCTCTCCATGATAGCGCAGCTCGTCGGTGCGGTCACGAATATCGTGCTCGACCCAATGCTCATCTACGGCATAGGCTTCTTCCCCGAGCTCGGCATGCGCGGCGCAGCCGTTGCAACCGTTATCGGTCAGTGGCTCGGCATGGTGATAGCCTTGCTTCTCGTCATCTGCGGCAAGCATGAGGTGACTTTGAAGCTCAAAAACTTCCGTCCCGATAAAAAGACCGTTGCGGAGATATACCGTGTGGGTGCGCCGTCGATAATAATGCAGTCGATAGGTTCGGTCATGACCGTCGGCCTAAATGCAATATTCTCACGCATCCTTGCCGGCGAAACGGGCGTTTCGATAACGGGCGTATACTTCAAGATACAGTCCATAATCTTCATGCCTGTATTCGGCATGACCAATGCAGCAATGTCCATAATGGCATTCAACTACGGCGCAGCCAACCGCAGGCGGCTCATGAGGGCATTAAAGCTCACCATCATTTCTGCGGTACTGATTATGCTCGCAGGTGTGCTTATATTCGAGCTCGCGCCCGAAAGGATTGTAGCCCTATTCGATAAGAACGGCTCGCTCACAGAGCCCGGCGCACATGCTTTCAGGATAATCTGCCTGCATTTCCCAATCGCCGCAATCGGCATCAGCCTTTCGACCTTCTTCCAGAGCCTCGGCAGGGGCATCCACAGCATGGTTATGTCCATCCTCCGTCAGCTCGGCGTTCTGCTGCCTTCCGCACTCATCCTTGCTCTCATCTTCCGCAGTGTCGATGCGGTCTGGTGGTGCTTTATTGTGGCGGAGTTCGCTTCCGTCGGCTACGGCAGTATCGTCTATAAAAAGCTTTGGAAAAATGAGCTTTCGCTCATCCCCGAGGGTGCGGAATAGCATTTATCTGCCCACTTAACGGGAAGCCCATATCCTCGGAAATATCCGATAAATGCAAAGCCGCTTCATCCATCGAGCGGCTTTTTGCCGGGATTTATGAAGCTCCGGTTTTTGATTTATTAAGGAAGTGCAAAATAATCCAAAATAAAAGTAAATTCTGCGGAATACTCGCCGCAGGCAAGTTGACAAGGGTACAAAATTACTTTATAATAAACTGAAATCATGCGCAGATACGTCCTGCGCGCGATTACCACGGTACACCCCTCTTTCGGGGTATCGTAAACTTTAAGGAGGCATACCATGTCTGAAACCGTACACCTCACTCCTGAGGGCTATAAGGCGTTAGAGGAGAAATTGGAGTATCTTAAAAACGTTCGCAGAGCTGAGATTACCGATGAAATCGCCGTTGCGCGTTCCTTCGGCGACCTGAGCGAGAATGCGGAATACGATGCCGCAAAGGATGCTCAGGCGCATAACGAGCTTGAGATCGCGGAGCTGACCCTTACGCTCAAAAATGCTGTCATAATAGATGAGACCCATAACGATTCCAATACCGTCAGCATGGGCTCGCTCGTCAGGATCAGGTTCATTGACCTCGGCATGGAGGATGAATACAAGATAGTTGGTTCCGCTGAGGCGGATATGAATGCAAATCCCAAGCGTATCAGCAATGACTCCCCCGTCGGAGGAGGGCTTCTCGGCAAAAAGGTCGGCTCCGAGGTCGATATTACGGCTCCCGGCGGCGTGATGAAGATAAAGATTTTGGGGATCAATAATTAGAGGTAATTTATGGAAGAATACATCAGCGAAAATATTACAAATTCTGCCCAAGAGATGAGCGAGCTGCTCAGAATCAGGCGCGAAAAGCTCAGCTCCATGTGCGAAGCAGGCAAGGACCCGTATGCCGCGGTAAAGTTCGACCGCAGCGCGTACAGCACGGACGTCAAGGAGAATTATTCCGATTACGAGGAAAAGGAAGTTGCCTTAGCAGGCCGTATGATGTCAAAGCGCATCATGGGCAAGGCAAGCTTTGCTTCCATCCGTGATGCAAAGGGCGATATCCAGATCTACGTCCGCCGTGACGACGTGGGCGAGGAGAGCTATGCTGATTTCAAGGCCTACGATATCGGCGATATCATCGGCATCAAAGGCAAGGTCTTCACCACCAAAACGGGCGAAATCTCCATCCATTGCAGCAGCATCGAAATGCTCAGCAAATCCCTTAGACCCCTTCCGGAGAAGTTCCACGGCCTGACCGACGTGGATACCCGTTACCGCCGGAGGTATCTTGACCTCATCATGAATCCCGATGTCAGGGAGACCTTTATCAAGCGCAGCTGGATTACTGCGGAGATAAGGAATTACCTGAATTCACAGGGCTTTATCGAGGTCGAAACCCCCATCCTCGGCACGGTTGCGAGCGGTGCGAATGCCCGTCCGTTCATCAGTCACTATAACGCGCTCGATATGGACGTCTATATGCGCATCGCCACGGAGCTTCCGCTCAAGATGTGCATCGTCGGCGGGCTTGAAAAGGTTTATGAGATTGGTCACCAGTTCCGCAATGAAGGCATGGACGCGACCCATAACCCCGAGTATACCAGTCTTGAGCTTTACCAGGCATATACCGATTATCACGGAATGATGGAGCTCGCCGAAAACCTGCTCTCACACTGCGCAATGAAGGTTCTCGGCACTACAAAGCTCAGCTTCCGCGGGCTCGACATCGACCTCACTCCGCCGTTCCGCCGCCAGAGCATGAACGATGCTGTTTTGGAGCATACGGGCGTTGATTTCTACGCCTGCCGCGACGGTGCGGAAGCCATCGAGAAGGCAAAGTCGCTCGGTCTTGAAATTGAGGATAAGACCGCTTCCATCGGCAAGGTGCTGTTTAAGGCATTCGATGAATTCGTCGAGGATAAGCTCATTCAGCCCACTTTCATCACCGACTATCCCGTTGAGGTTTCTCCGCTCACCAAGCGAAAGAAGGATAATCCCGGTCTTGTCGAGAGGTTCGAGCTTTTCATCGGCGGCGCGGAATACTGCAACGCATTCAGCGAGCTTAACGACCCTATCGACCAGCGTTCGAGGTTCGAGCAGCAGGCGCAGGAGAAGGCAAAGGGCGATGATGAGGCAATGCCCATAGACGAGAACTTTATCGCAGCTCTCGAATACGGCATGCCCCCGACCGGCGGCATCGGCTTCGGTATCGACCGAATAATGATGCTCCTCACCGATTCCCCGACCATCAGGGACGTGCTTCTGTTCCCCACAATGAAGCCGGTTGACTGATAACTGATGATAACCCAAGATACCTGCCGATATTTTGGGTTATCTTTATACCTTAACCCGGAGTTTTAGCCAATTCTTGTTGGTTGGTTTATGTATATGTGATAAAATGATGATAGGAAATGAGTAAGGGGTGTTGAATTTGAAAAGATTTTTTCATGCTATGATATTTGCGTTATGTTTTCTTTCGTTGCTTGGATGTTCCAGCGCAAAAGATGATGCGCTCTATGCGCTCCCTGCGGATGTTTCCGGCATTGAAGATTTCAAGTGCGTTTGTTCAACTGATGGAGAAACGGAATTCGTTATCAATAATGATTACGCAAAAGAATTATACAGTTATATAACAAGCCTGTGGCAGAACGCAAGAGAAACGAAGATTGACGTCACAGAGCAAAACTATATTTTTCTTTCTTTTCAAGACGGTGAGCCTTTACTGATTTTAAGTCAGGAACCTAATGCGGACACGTCTAATACTTTTTCAGTGTCTGAGGAACATTTTTATGGGGTGTTCTGGATTTGCGAAAATGATTATTTGGTATTCACTGCAACGCCAATGACATCCTTTCAAAAATACTACATGCTTCCCGAAGGAACATATAACAAAGTGCTTGAAATGGTAAAACAGTAGAACTTAGCTCAATTCAGATCACAACTTAAACCAATAAGTGTTTTTCTGTCTTAACTTATCGAAGCGTATCGAATCTCCGGAAGCACGATGTTGCTTTCTGTCGAAAATTATCGGGTTCCGGGCCATTTGTTTGACTTGTTAACGAGTTCTCCCCACAATGAAGCCTTGGGGCTGATAAGTTATGATTACCCCGTATGTCAAGCGGTATCCGGGGAGCCTGATAAATGAAAGGATTAAGTGAAAGGAAGTAAACCTATGAAATTGAAGCTTATTGTGAAATTGGGAGAGCTGATTTTGGGGAAAGCCTATTCCGAAGATGAGCCGAGGGCGGATATGTATTTGCCTATCCGGCTGCTTTCGTTTGCCTTGGTATTATTTGTTGGCGGAATCGCAGTTGGGGTCTATGCTGTTATAGCCCTATCTATTGCGGCGGCTGTTGCCGCAGCGGCATGCCTCATTTTGGGGATATTGGCTTTGCTGTGCTGGAAAAACCAGTCGATCCGCATGCTTTCGGATGATTCCTTTGAATACACGACCTTTCTCGGGAACAAAAGGGAATACCGCTTTTCCGATATTACCGGTCTGAAGCGCAGCAGCGATTCAATGACATTGTTCGTGGGCAGCGGCAAAGTTCATATCGAGACCTGCGCTATTCTAACGGATAAGCTTGTTGAAAGGATTGATCGGGAATTGGATAGAATAGCCTGAATCCCGAAGCGTAAATCCTCGCAGGCTGAAGCCCGATAGTCAAAAAACCTGTGTTCAGTTTTCCGGCTCGGTAATCATTTGGAAATTCCTTCAACATCAATTCTCGTATCAACCGATGCGGAAAAATGTGCAGAAAGAAGTAAATTATTATCATAGAAATGGATAGTCCTTTTAGCGGGCTATCCCTTTTTTGCATAAAATCCCCTGAACGCAACACAAATTGAGTTCCGTGTCGTTCAGTTGAGCCATCCCCTCCGATATAATAAGGGCATCAAACCGGTGAGCAAAAATGAAGGCAGAAAGCCCTCTTGCTTTTTGGAAAGCACCCGATAATCCAAACTTTGCCAATCCGAACAAGTGAAGCCTTTTCAAAGCAGGCAGCTACTCCGTATATCGGGGCTGATGTTTCCGTACCCTTAGCGGCTTTTCTTGCCTCTGTGCATAAGGGCAGGGAAGACGCAGGAATTTTCCGCGTCTCCCCTTATTTTTATTTCTTATGATGGCAGGAACCGCCCATCGGGCAGTCGGCACATCCGCATCCGCAGGCGGATTTCCCTTTCTTCTTATTCCTCACCATACTGACTATTATCGCCGCAATAACGGCAATCAAAGCAGCGCAAATGATAATCGCGGCAATATTGTCCTTTAGCCAAGCAAGCATATTATTACCTCCTTTTACAGCCTTTTATTTGACACCTTAACGCTTTTTGTCGGCTTATTTGCCTCGGAACAGCGTTTAATGAACATCATATATACGATAACAGCAAGAACGGCAAATGCCGCAATAAGGCCGAATACATTCGGGTTTCCTGTGAATAACGAGCCGAATTGATAGATCATCAGGGAGATTGCATAAGCAAACACGCACTGATAGCCGATTGCGAACCAAGTCCACTTTGCGGAATTCATTTCACGCTTAATAGCGCCGATTGCCGCAAAGCAGGGAGCGCAAAGCAGGTTGAACACCAGGAAGGAATAAGCGGCAAGCCGTGTCATTCCCTCAAAATCAAGCACGCCGAATACGCCGACAACCTCTTCCTTTGCAACAAGACCCATGATGGTTGCAACGGTTGCCTTGATATTTCCGAAGCCGAGCGGTGCGAAGACCCGGCAAAGGGCGCTTCCAATCATACCGAGCACGCTGTTTTCAAGCTCCATTTCGGTGCTGAATGTAAACGCACCATCCATCATGCCGAAGCAGGAGCCCGCCCAGATGACGATTGAGGAAAGGAGGATAATCGTTCCTGCCTTCTTAATAAACGACCATGCGCGTTCCCACATGGAGCGCAGCACATTGCCGACGGTCGGCCAGTGGTAAGCAGGCAGCTCCATAACAAAGGGAGCGGGGTCTCCTGCAAACATCTTGGTTTTCTTCAGCATAATACCGGAAATAATGATGGCGGCAATACCGATGAAATATGCGCTGGGAGCTACCCACCATGCGCCGCCGAATAAGGCGGAGGCAATCAGAGCGATAATCGGGAGCTTTGCGCCGCAGGGGATAAAGGTGGTTGTCATAATCGTCATACGGCGGTCACGCTCGTTTTCGATGGTACGGGATGCCATAATTCCGGGAACTCCGCAGCCCGTGCCGATAAGCATCGGAATAAAGGATTTGCCGGAAAGCCCGAATTTGCGGAAAATACGGTCCAGCACGAAAGCAATTCGAGCCATGTATCCGCAGGATTCCAGGAAAGCAAGCAGAATAAAGAGCACAAGCATCTGCGGAACAAAGCCGAGAACCGCGCCAACGCCGCCGATGATACCGTCAAGGAGCAGACTGTTCAGCCATTCCGGACTGTTTGCGGCTTCAAGCCCTTTTTCGGCAAGCACGGGAATTCCCGGCACCCATACTCCGTATTCGGACGGATCGGGTACGCCCTCCGCCTCTTCACTAAGAGCCGCATCGTAGATTTCGGAAATATCATAGCCTTCCTCTGCCAGTGAATCCGCATAGAAGCCGTAAGCTTCATCAAATGCACCGAAATCCTCATCGGCAATCGCTGCCATAATATATTCTGCTCCGGCCACGCCCTTCTCGGCGGCGGCGTCAACAAGAGAAATCATCTCGTCAGTCCAGATATTCTCGACCGCATAATCCTTCATTGCGTCATTATAAGCAGAGGTGCCGATCCCCAAAAGATGCCAGCCGTCGCCGAACACACCGTCATTTGCCCAGTCGGTCGCAAAAGTACCGACGGTGGATACCGCAATATAGTAAACAAGGAACATAACGACCGCAAAAATCGGGAGAGCCGCAAAACGGTTGGTAACAACCCTATCAATCTTATCGGAGGTTGACAGCTTTCCGGACGATTTCTTCTTGTAACAGCCCTTAATGGCCTGACCGATATAGATATAGCGCTCGTTGGTGATGATGGATTCCGCGTCATCATCCAGCTCATCCTCAACCGCCTTTATATCGGCTTCGATATGCTCCAAAACCGCCTTATCGAGCTTAATCCGTTCAAGCACCTTATCATCGCGCTCAAAGATTTTAATGGCATACCAGCGCTGCTGCTCCTCGGGCAGATTATGCACTGCCGCTTCCTCTATATGCGCGAGCGCATGCTCCACCGTCCCCGAGAAGATATGCCCGGGGACTGTTCTGCCGTTCTTCGCAGCATCAACGGCAGCTTCCGCCGCCTCCATTATCCCGGTGCCTTTCAGAGCGGAGATTTCAACCACCTTACAGCCAAGCTCACGGGACAGCTCCTCCGTATTGATCCTGTCCCCGTTCTTCTTCACCACATCCATCATATTTATCGCGACAATAACAGGAATACCAAGCTCGGTAAGCTGTGTGGTAAGATACAGGTTTCTTTCAAGATTTGTGCCGTCGATGATGTTCAAAACCGCATCCGGACGCTCGATGATAAGATAGTTTCTTGCCACCACTTCCTCCGGCGTGTACGGAGAAAGGGAATAAATTCCCGGAAGGTCGGTAATCACAACATCATTGTGCTTCTTCAGCTTTCCTTCCTTCTTTTCGACCGTAACACCCGGCCAGTTTCCGACGAACTGATTCGAGCCGGTCAGTGCGTTGAACAGGGTCGTTTTACCGCTGTTCGGATTACCCACAAGGGCAATACGAAAATCCATATGTCATTCCTCACTTTCTTGATTAGCCTATGCTAACCGTTGTTTCAAAAAATATGGGGTTTCCCCCCTAAGCAGTCTCAGCTACTCTGTTTCAATCATTTCTGCGTCTGATTTACGAATCGAAAGCTCGTACCCGCGGACTGTAACCTCAATCGGATCGCCGAGAGGCGCAACCTTTCGGATATGTACCTCCGCGCCCTTCGTCAGCCCCATATCCATAATACGCCGCTTGACCGCTCCTTCGCCGTGAAGCTTTACGACCTTGACCGTATCGCCGACCCTTGCCTGCTTCAGAGTCTTCATGCCTTTTCTCCTCCTTGAAATGTATTTTTTATAAACCGCACGGAAAATCAGATCATAATCTTCTGCGCCATTTCCTTACTGACTGCAATGCGTGATTCCTTGACATTTACAATGACATTACCGCCGATGGTGTTTATCACCGTAACGGCCCCTCCCACAACAAAGCCGAGATTTTCGAGATGAGCTTTGACTTCCTGTTTGCCCCCGATTCTTCTGATGATATTCTCCTCTCCGACTTCTGCAAGCGTAAGCGGCATCATATTATCTTCCTCCCTTTCCTTCCCCGGAGCATATCTATGGTTAGCATTTGCTAACCTTTTGCCTCAAATATTGGTTAGCTCTCGCTAACCAATAACATTTTATTCATCCCGAATTCCTTTGTCAATAGGTTACTAAAAAAAGTTTCATATATAATTCAGGCTCGAAAACAGCTCTTTCGGTAAAGATTAACCGTTATGCCGAGCATGCTGCACAAATCCTCAGTCGTTCTTTTAGGAATAAAGCATACCATTCCGCTATGTATATGTATGTCGGCGTGTACAAAAAAGGGGCTGCATTAGAGTCGTACTCTAAAGGACAGTCGCTATGTAGGATGCGGTGTAGCCCGTGAGGGCTGCACCGTTTTCCTTTGTTTCAAGCGGATTTCAGCGGGTTTTCTCTCATTTCTTCCATTGCCGCAATCAGTTCCTTTTCGGTCGGAATATTGATTATCCCCACAGCAGTAAAAGAAATATCAACGGGAACGTGTTTCAAGCCGTCTTCGCCCTTTTCGCTGTTGTGGACTTCAATTCGCTTGATCAAAGTATTTACAATGGTGGGTGTTAATTCTTTTAAGTCAGTACACTCTCGAATTGCCTCAAGAAAAACCTTCAAATCAATCTTTTCCTGTTCGGCTTTTCTAACTGACTGCTCGTCGTGCTCAACTGCGGCGAGCAGTTCTTTTTGTTCCTTTTCGTAGTTTGCAGACATACGGCAGAATCGTTCATCGGAAATCTTGCCAAGCACATTGTCCTCATAAATTCGCTCAATCAGCATATCGAGTTCTTTGATACGCCGTTTGGAGTTCTCAATATTTTGCTTCATATTACGAATATTTATCTCTCTGCCGAGTGTATTTTGCTTTGCAAAGAGATAAAGGAACACCGGCTCAAATTCCTGGACATACTTGGCGACCTTCCGTATCGTATCAAGTACCAATTCTTTCAGCACGGAGTCACGGATAAAATGGATGGTGCAGGAGCCTCGGTTTTCTTTGTACTGTGAACATCGGTAAAACTCTTGTCCGTCTTTAATGCTTTTTGAAGCGCAGTAATACAGTTTAGAGCCACAGTCGGCACAGTAAAGAAGTCCCGAAAACATACTCGTTTTTCCCGTTGCCGTATTTCTGCGGCGATGCTTTCTGAGTTCCTGCACTCTTTCGAAAGTATCTTCATCAATAATCGCTTCTTGTGTGTTCGGAATGATCTGCCATTCTTCTTCGGGAATGTGCACCTTTTTCTTAACCTTGAAGCTGACAAATGTGCTTTTGAAATTAACGGTACATCCGGCGTACTGACGATTTTCAAGAATATGCCTTACCGTTACCTGATCCCATCTATATGGATTTTGCGGTCTCGGGTTGGAGGCTTTTATGCCTTTCCTGTAATAATGCTCCGTAGGACATATGATTTGTTCATCTTCTAACCGCCGTGCGATTTTCATTGGTCCGAGTCCTGCAAGACACAGTTCAAAGATATATCGAACAACCTTTGCAGCCGGCTCGTCGATTATCCATTGTTTCGGATTATCGGTAGATTTCATATACCCAAAAGGAACTGCGGAGGATACTCGCTCGCCATTTTCCGCTTCTGACTTCCAAACAGCTTTTATCTTTTTGCTTGTCTGTTCTGCGTACCACTCGTTAAAAATATTATAGAATGGCATCATCTCAAGTCCCGTTCCCGTAAGAGTGTTTACATTTTCCTGAATAGCAATAAAGGTTATTCCAAGAGACGGATAAACAACTTGCGTCAGTCTGCCCATTTCAATCGTTTCTCTGCCGAAACGGGACAAGTCTTTCACGATAATTGCACCGATTTCGCCGTTTTCCGCCATCTGCTGCATACGCTTAAATCCGGGGCGGTCAAAGGTTGTCCCTGAAATTCCGTCGTCTACAAAAAACTCAGGATGAAGGTATCCGTTCTCCTTGGCATATTGAGTGAGGATTGCCTTCTGAGACGAGATTTGTCAAGGTGGTTTTCTGCAAAAGGATATCAAAAGAGCAATGGGGCTGCCACACGTCATTTGTATGGCAGCCCCTCCACAATTTAATGCTAATGCGCAACTGATCTGCTTAAATGGGCAGCAAAGTCAAGCGGTTGATACATTTCTTAATGCAAGCAGCACTGATGACGGTCAAGTTGGAACGCTTTATCGTGTTTATTTATGGCACTATTTATACGTTATACAACTCGCCGTTTTCAAATTCTTCATTAGTTATTGGTTCTAACTCGCCATAGTAGTTCTCCAGAAAATCATAAGCATACTTGCGGTTAAGAAGGTCATGTATTTTCTGGTTGTAATAGTTTCTAAGGCAGCTATAGCACGAAGGCGAGCAATTGCATCCTTTTGTGATAGCAATAGCCTTCTCAACCACTTGTCGGAAACAGCGGCCATCCTCAGTAACGAGTCTTCTTACATGGCCAGCACCACCCGCAACAGCGTCGTAAAGAACGATGGCATAAATCAGCTTGTTGTCATATACGATCTTGTGGAGGCAGCCCTTAATATCGTTTCTCTCAATATCCATGACGGAAGACAGAGCTTCTAATAGCGCATACATAACAGACAGCATAACTTCTTGATTGCCGGCCTGTGGCGTTGAGAAAACCAATCGCACAACATCCGTCTTGAAAACATGACAGAGCTTATTTTTGACCAGTTTGACTTCGCAGTTTTTTCCCCATGGAGTAATGTGTTTCTTCTCCAGGGTTTTCTGGTGGGAATTAAACCCAGCCACTTCCATGTTTTCCATGGTGCTTTCAGCATAACCGCAATGTGGGCAGACATAGAAATCATCGTTGCAAACGACCATAAGGGAGTCATTGATGGACGTTTCCATCTGGAAACGATTGCCGTCCTTCATGACGAAGGCGTATTTCTGCATGACCTGCCGCTGAGCGTCGCCAATATAGAAGTCATCACTGCGAAACGCCTTATCTGGTTTTCGCATAGGGACGTCCTTCGGTTTTGCGTCTGCTACAAAGCCCTTTCTCGGCTCAATAGCCTGCTTCCATCTGGATTTCGAAATGATCACATGACAGGAAACACAAGGTTCTCCTCCCTCATCGGGCTCCATCAGTCTATGATTCCAAGTCATGCACGAAGGGTTGTTGCACTGAGCAATATATGCAGTTTCCCAATCTTGTCCGGTGGTCTGAGGCAACTTTCGGATGTATCGGCTTGTATAAAGCTTGCCATCTGCCACCACCTGCGAGTCCGGTGCATACTCGGAGATTGCCAATTGCAGATCGCGGACCATTTGTAGCTTCTTATCTGTGGCAGCATTCATGTTTTGATACAGTTCGACAGTATCTACCGGGAACCCGTACTTTGGCAGGACATTATTCCTTACGAGGAACTCGATAAGCTCGTTCCTTCCTCGATTGTCCTCTTTCCCTCGACGATAAGACCATAGCTTTTTCTCGACCGCCGCGGCTTGTTGCGTCAATCCCTCGGCAAGAAGGCGCCGGTATTCATCAGTGTAGTATTGAACAGTCCCGCGAAACTCATCCACAGCGACTTTCAAAACGCCGTCTTTGCCAACAAGTTTCTCTGTCCATGAGAAATCATTGATTCCCATAACTCTGTGCATAGATTCGGGAATGGATGCCTTCAGAACATCCTTTAAATGTTCTGGTTTACTTGACAAGTACGCGCAGAAACGTTCCCAACCGTCCCCGCTCAGCAGTACATCGGCGTTGTTTGAATTGTATACATCAACCTGTTTTGCAAAGAAGTCGCTCAACGCGACGGCAAAGATATGCCGCAGTATAATTTTCTCATTACGAACTGTGAACAACGGCACACCGATTTTACCGGTAATCATGTTCTCCGGATTCTTGAAATAGGTAAAGTCGTGGGAACTGAGCTTAGCATATGTAAGTGAGAACGCCGCTGCATTTTTACCGCGACCTGCGCGTCCTGCTCTTTGCACATAGTTTGCCGGTGAAGGAGGCATATTCCGCAGGTATACAGTCTCCAGATCACCCACGTCAACACCCATCTCGAAGGTCGTTGAGCAGCTAAGAGCATTGATCTCTTTGTTGACGAACATCTCCTGGTACTTTTGTTGTTCCTCGCGTCCGAGCTGTGCCGTATGCTCTTTAATGTGAAGCGGCTGCATGAGAGAAGATTGATAGAGTTTTGCATAGTGATTATCCTTTAAAAGACTATCATGCGTGATCCGACGAAGATGGCCGCTGCATTTGAGCGTGGTACACATGTCTTTACAGTTCATCGTGGTGGTCTTCCCGCAGACATCACACACATAGATCGGAATATCTTCCGTTCCAGAGCTAACAGTAAAGCGCTCTGTGCTGAAATAGAACTCATCGTTTCCGGCGGTAGAAAGAGATTCCTCGCCTCTAAGAACCTCATCCCAATACATCTGCAGCAACTCGTTTGCGGATGCCTCATCCAGATTCAAAACACTCATAACACGCTTGAGACGTCCGTTCTTCAGAAGACTACCGTTTTTCCTAATGGCAGCAGACCAACCGGCAAGGTAAGACTTTTTCTTATCCTTGTCCATATCCTTACAGCGCTTTACTCGTTTGGGCTTTGGAGTATAGAAAATGTACGCCCGCTCATCATCGGTCAAATCACAGTTTCCCTCCAATGCGCCATGGTAAACAATTTCCATGGCAAGCAAATCGAAGAGAGCCTTCACAACTTCAACTTTTTGTTGATAGGCTTCGGCAACACCCGACATAATTTCCTCGGCGTTCCCTTTATAATTGAACTTGAGAATGCCCAAAGAAGCCAAGCTGGTGCTTCGGCGTGCATTGACCATCTCGTTCAGGACGGCAATCCATGCGTTTTTTCGGCTCGTCGCCGTTAAATTCTCAACGCCTTTGTCTCCCGGTTCAGCAAATGTTCTACATGAATCGAAATAGGATGTGAGTTCATCCACAAAGTGCTGGATTTCCCAAGGATGCGCTGCCATATTTTCTTTGTTCTTCTCAACAACATGCCAGATGCCACGCCTGCGAAGGAACTCACTATAGGCCGCCGTCATGTACGACGCAAAAAATGCTGCCTCTCCTCTGCTGTCGGAGAAAGAAAGGAATTGCCTCTTGCGGCGGACAATATCAACCTGAGCGCCTTGCTTTGCAGCTCCAAACAAGCTCTTTTTAACCAGCTGTGCGCTTTTCTTGCTCTTGAGAACTTTCTCGCTCTCCGGCAATTCTTCAAACAACGAGGTGCCAAGAACTGCTGTTGCCGCGTCATATCCCAAGTAGAAGGTTTTGAATGTGCCGAAATTGCAGCTCGGGCATTTTCCATCTCCGCGCGAACCGCTTTTTCTTGCTTTCCTAAGCTTTACATAGTGGGTTAGCCCACATGTACAGGGAGGGTCTGCCTTCAAACTTTCATGAATAAGGGCACCGCATTTTGAGCACAGGATATAATCATTTTTACCGATTTCCTCTGTGTCATCTTCGTCTTCCTCATCCAAATCCAAGTCGATATCTCGACTGTCTCTGAGAAGGTAATACTCAATTTCAGGATCGTAAGAGCTGTTTGCAAACTCAAGCTTTCCATCCACTTCTTTTCCGGCTACTGCTACTCTTCCGCAATCATCACAGATCGCACACTCGAACACTTTCCAATTTTCGTCGCCTATCGTAATGCTCCTGTTTCGGTTGAGCATCAACTTTTTGTTTTGACCAAGCGTAACATATGCACCCTCAAGCGCTTTTGCAAACATGTGGTAACGCGCTTTTATCAAGGCAGACTTGTTTTTGGAAGCTTGCGCAGCCACTCCAATAATGTTTACAACATCCTGCTGGGTCACATTGTGGGTTGCTCTGAGTGCTCTCGTTATCTCGGGAATCGTCATAGGATGACTTGTTATTCTGCGGAGGTCTCGATAAACTGAGGCACTAACGCACAGATCATAAAGATACTCAGCGTCGGGAATACCATCTGGAATTGGAAGCCCATAATCATCAGCAATGACATTCAGGGACTTTTGAGGATCAATAAGCTCCGCAAACATAGACAGGGGGACATCGACAGGTTCCCTATCATAAGACGGAACCACACTTTGAGACCTGATAATATCCTCAGCATAAAAAGATGCGTTGCACAGCGTTTCCGCAAACTTGACGATATCATCATCCGCTTCTTTTCCGCCTAGCGTGGCGCTGGTGAGAATATGGAGGACATTTGCCGGGTTGCTGATTCGTGCTTTAAGCCGCTTCAGCAGCAGGGACGTTTCCATTCCCGTCGCTCCCCGATAGATATGTGCTTCATCAAGGACAAGGAAACGCAGTTTCGCTCTGGAAAAGACCAGGTCATCCTTGGGCCTGAGCATCATATACTCAAGCATGGCATAGTTCGTCACGAGGATATGCGGAGGCGTCTTTTGCATCTGATCGCGAGAAACGATCTCATTTTTCAGCGGCTTCATGGGACGTCCATTTGCATCCTTGTACACCTTACCATATTCAGCAATCCCGTCCTGTTCATTTTGCTTTGTGCTGCTGTTATAGACGCCGAAAGTAATCTCAGGATAGCTCTTCAGCAGATTGCGCAGTCTTTTCATCTGGTCGTTGGCAAGAGCATTCATCGGATAAATCAGAATCGCTCTCACGCCGGATGAAAGAGTACCTTCTTCGGCCTCCCGAAGCAAGTGATTGATTATCGGAATGATGAAGCACTCCGTTTTACCAGAGCCGGTTCCCGTGGTAACGATCAGGTTCTTACCTTTGTTTGTCTTTCTAAGGGCTCTTTCCTGATGGAGATACAGCCCACGGTTGATCTGGATCTCTTTTTCACCATCGGGAATATCTCCCTCCAAACTGTGGAAGAGCGAAGACGCCTCGCCCTCCTCAATCATCTGAGCAAGGCTTTTTCCGGTTTTATATGAGTCGCTGACGTCAAGATAGGGGCCTTTTGCAATAGCACCTTCCTCACGCAACGCAGCAGCAAACTGCACAGCGTAATCCTTATCGGAAATATGGAACAACGTCGATATGTACCCTATAAACTCATCCTTGATGTTGTCTGCTGCAGTTATTGGACTAAACATACTTACACCCTTTCCGTCCGATACGAGTATAGATCGGCATTGGAATACTTTTGTTTGTTGGCCTTCGTGTATTCGTGATCCGTAAGTGCAAAGACTACGGATTCCAGACTGCGATCATAGTAGTTATAGTAGTACAAACCATCTCCATCTGGATCAGTAATGCACAGTGCAGTGTCGCTGATATACACAATTCGAACCGGATTCACCAACATTTTTGTAATGCCCTTTTTGTTTGTGTGAACGTCATACGAGAACTCATACCTTTCCCCATGATAACCAGTCGTGTAGAGAATTCCGCTATACACCGGGCAGTATCCTTCGGAGGTATCCTCCATCCCACAATACTGTATTTGGTCAATATAGCAGGGGCGTATCAGGATATGACCGGCCTCTTCCTTGAACTCATCTGTTATAGATTCGACAACAATCCGGCGGTTCATAAAACGTAGAAGGTTTTTATCACCGATGATACAATCGCCGACTGCCACAACTTCTTTTGCCCTTTTGAATAATCCTCCGGTTTGGATACTGATTTCAAACTGATAGTTCCCGACGGGCATATCTTCCGGTAAGATGATATACTCCGTATCTTCGCTAAGCTTGAATTCAAACAGCTTATCATCGGCACTTGATAGCAAGAGAGTGAATTCTCTGCCCGAAGTACCAATAAATACTCCACCTTGATCCCATAGCAGCTTTTGTTCTTCTGTCCAGAGGGAAGGACGTTTCAGAAAACGCTCCTTGAAGAAAACTCTCGCCAGAGAATAAGAGGCACTCTGTGTCTGACCGGCAACTCTCATCACCACTTCTGCGTCATTGAAGCTGTCTGTACCACCGAACGACTGTAGGACATTTCCAATCGTCACCAAGCCCTGACCATCATAGAGGATGTCTTTGCCACCAACGAGAAACTGAACATTGACCCTCGCTGGAGTGGTTACTTTGAGAAAACTATTCTGCGGAATATGTCCGATATACCATGCCGGTTGAGGCTCCTGTAACCATGCACCGGAGGTTTCAGACACGGTGATTTTCGGAATATCCGCATGGAGTTCTCCATCACGGAAAGGTATCCGGACTTCAGCCTCATCTTTCCCAAAAGGAACTACTTCATGGAAATCATCTATGTCCGCATAAAATTCTGCACCGTCATAATCGCTTGCATTATAATAGAATTCACGATTAAAGCAGCAATCTGCTTCGGAAATCAGAACAAATGTCCGATCAAACATCAATCGCTCGTTTGCCAGATTGATTACTTGAATACGTACCGTGTCATGTTCGCCATCAAACGGCATGGTGAACGCGAGTCCATTGTCGGACTGTTCTAATGAGTCAAACTCTATTCTCTCGCCGTCTTTTAAGAGGACAAACTGCTGCGTGTAATCGCGATTTCCAAGAATGATGCTACAAGTACTCTTCCGAAAGGCGAGGAAAGCTTCTGTGTCCTGAATGGTGACCGTTGGCAGGGATGTAGATTCGCTTGGAGTGATAACCTTGAGGTCTGTCCCATGCTCACTGTCGAAGGCAATCAAACGGCCATCCACCGAAAGCACATATCCGTCCTTCAGCTCCAAGAAGAACGCTTTCAGCCCAGCATTTTTCATCGAGTCAATCTCGACGATATCCGTGTTCTCTGTCTTTACCTCCGACATTTTAGGCACTACGAGCGTATAGTGGTCTCGTTTGACTTGATTTGCCGAGATCTCAGCACCGCCGTAGAACAGCAACACGTTACGATGCAGGCTTTCTTCTGAGTCGTAGATCCACTCGTCATCACATTTGATCCGAACACAAATGTTCAGCAAACTATCCTCTTGAGAACCCACCGAAATAGAAGCGGCGACACCGTTTAGCGTCTTTCCGAGCTCGTTCCCGTACCAACTAAGGTTCTGCTGCATTACTTCTCTGCCATTGCAGCTTACGTAAAGCGTTGCCTTTTTGATCTCCTCGTTCTTCAAGCGAATATCCGGGAGTATGAGCTGTACGTCCGTTTCATTTTTCAGGATGAACTTCGCACGGATACGGGAATAATCTATTGCGACATCACGCTGAGTGACTTGCGTCTGTCTCTCTGATTTTTTTGTATTTGCAATCGCAATGATCTTCTCTTTGAACCACTCTTCACAGAGCAATTCTTCGTATGTATTGACTTTCTTGGTCTCAGAGTTGACAAGCGAATCGATTTTTCCGATTAACCTTTCAAACAGGTTCCGCGTATAGACAGGCCGATAAAGGATCAGTTTCCGTATTCCTTCCTGGAATGAATACGCCTTAGAGCTGATTGTCAGTTCGACATCTTCCTCATTGCCGCCTGATAATTTTTGCTGGAGCGCGTGGACCATAACTGAAATCAAAGGGTCGTTTGGAATCACGCGCCAGTTAAGGTTGCTTTTGTAGAAGTCGAACAGGAAATCAAACAGAGCCATCCACGACTTTTTCGTACTTAGCGCATGGATCACAACCGTTGTTTTGAAAGCGCGTCCATTTGCATCCTCCAAGAAAAGACGCTGGTTGCGCTTCATTGCATTCTCAAGGGACGACTGAAGAAGTCTTACTACCGATCCACTTGCGTCACGATACCCGAACTGGAGAGTAATATAGTTCCAGAAATTACTGTTCTCCTCATTCTTCCAATTCTTTGCGTTGTTAATCAGCGCAAGGGTAATTTGCATTTCTGCGCGCAATGAGAGCTTTGTCCATGGTTCTCTAAGTACTAGGTCAATGTATTTTCTCGCATTTTCATTTAGCTTGTCCACCGTTTCTGGTTTCAGAATACGGCTTCCAATGAGGGGATACATGGCAAAAACTTTATCTTCAAAAGTACCGTCGCTTTGCCTGACCTCCATATCCTTTTCAAGTACATCAACAGCAACATCGGGACGCTCAGTAGTTCTTTCAAACCCTAATGAACGAATATAGCTGTTAAGGTCCGTCCCACTCTTATAGGTATATGTTTGAAGCACCTTGTAGATATGTGAGTCTGTAGGGAAATAAACAACATTATCATGAGCAACATATTGCCTCAGCTCTTCACGATGACGTTCTTTCGCCGCATCAGACGTAAGCTCTGAACCATCGAGCCGTGATTCAAATCCATAAAGCTCAATAAAGCTCTTGATTGTATAGCCATTCCGAGAGGCTATTGATCTAATCCACTGGTTTTTCGGATCAGAAGAGATGTACACCTTCCCGTCAACCATGTTTTCCTTCATGAAGGCAACAATCTGCTCATCTGTAACGCTGCGCTGATCGAGGTATAGATATCCGGAAATGAAAACAGCGTATTCATCCGACGTCATTCCTCGAAACTGTGCATTTGCTCTGAATCGCTCTGGATTATCCGGGCGATAGAAAGGCTTCGTAAGGACATTTATAACTCTTCCGTCAGATTCACCGGCCAACTCCCGCTCCGTATACATATGCATTTTTTTGCTGACAACTTGTTCCCGAATCTCATCCGGCAAGTCTTTTAGGAAGAGGCATTTGATCTCGTTCTCGTATATAAAAAGGCAGACGAAATCGTCCTGTCTGTTGTTCATACAACAGCAGGTTACTTCGTCGTCAGTATAGTCAAAACTTTTGTTTTCGATCAGTTTTGCAAGAATTGACAGTTCACTTTCAGAAATTGCCTTTCCTGTCCATGTAGATCTGCGCTGCGGCAATCGCTTCTCCAAGGCGTTATACACACTTTGCCTTGACAGCCCAAACCATTCCGTCATCTTAGCTGGCTTGAATCCAAATCTTTCTGTTAAAATGTCAATGACCGCAAAGTCAAAACCTTTACTGGCAGATTCTACGATAGGTTCATCTCCATGCTTTTGATCGTATTGAGATGTGAGATTATCAAAATAAGCTCTACCTTCTCTAATTATTGCATTGATGACCGCAAGTATTTCGTCTCTTGTTTGGGCACCAACATTTCGAAGGCCCATGATATCCTTCTCGGACATTTGGACCAGTTCATCTGCAGTCTGAATATTTGCCCTCTTTAATGCATTTCTGGCTCTAACGCTAAAAGGAACATCATCAAGTCTTATAGATTCGATTTCCGGCAGGAGTTCAGATAGTCTGCTGCTTTCCGGTGCAGTTTCGATAATTGTCTTTGATTCCTCTTCGCGCTCGTGATATACGATCTTACCACTCTGTACGATGCTTTCAATGGCTTTCGTGATTTCTTCTCTGCTCAACACGCCAACGTTACGTAGCTCAAAAATATCTTTCTGAGACATTTGAATCAACGCTCCGACCGTGTGGATGCCGCCACGTCTCAACGCGTTTGTTGCCCGAGTACCTAGTCCAAGACTTTCAATCGGCGCATCTTGAACATTAGGAAGAATCTCTTTGATTCGTTTTGCTCGTTCCTCAAAGAAACTGATGATAACGTCTGAATGGGCTATTACGCCATTTAGCTCTTGGAGAACATCTTCACTGATATTGCGCATTGCAGATAGTTCTGTCATATTGCAGTTCAGCAAATCGTCTAGCTTCATTAAGCCCACACGGGCGAGGAAACTTTTGCTCTTGTCCGAAATCTCCAAGTCGTGGATATAAATCGTAATATGCGTTTCTTTCATCTTATACCCCCAAAAGCCCTTTTTGAGAAATAAGAAAAATATCATAAGAGGATCTCTCTCAAACCCTTCACAGTCGCTTCGATGAGAAATTATGTAGAAAGTTTTTCCTTTTACCCTGATTCAACGCGCTGCCCATGTGTAATCCCTTTACATGAACATAGTTCACGCTGAAATGGTTCAGCTTTTCCATAAATTTATCATTAGCTTATTTACCACTAATCGCTCTGTACAAAACACCGCCTCGTATAAGTACACAATATTCATAATAATTATACCACAAAAAACGATCGGATTCTACACTTTTTGCTAATTATCAAAGAAAAAGTGGGAGTGCATCGTTCAAAATGCACTCCCACTGAAATATTATCGCTCCCAACTGTCTCGGCTTTTCTTCTTGTCCTGCTTCTGCTTTGTCTTCTGTTGCTGTTTCTGACGCAGACGTTCACGGATGGAGCGTTCTTCAGCTTCCTCATGGAGCAGGTTTGCCATTGCAGGACGCAGGGCAAGCCTTGCGTCCTGTAATTCGTCTGGATCAAATTCTGCCGCCTGTTCCTTCAAATCAGCATACTGCTGCAAGGCGTCATTTAGTTCTGCGGTGTATTTTTCTTCCTGCTGAGACAGCTTCTTCAGCGCGGCTTCCATCGTGGAAATGCCCTTTTTGACAACAGCAATACCGGTATCGTCGCTGCATTCCAGCGAGTGCAGCAGCATATCCTTCTCGGATTTCAGCTCCTCCAATTCCTCAGTCAGCTCCGCAATACGGCGGGAGAGTTCGTGATGCTTCGGGATGAGATAGAAGGGCGTTTCCTTCTTTTCGGCAAGCAGAGATTTGCGCTCCTTGCTCTTTTCCTTGATCTGCTGCACCAGACCGGTATAACGCTCCAGCTCCGGCTTCCATACGGCAAGAGATTTTTGAATACGAGATTTGCCGCTGCGAATATGAGAGAGCTGATAGCAGAAGATCAGGACACGGCTGCGCAGTTTTTCCAGTCCCTCTGCTATGGCAGGAACGGTACGGGCAACCAGTGCGGACAGCTTCTTGATTTCAGCTTTCAGCTCCCGCAGCAGCGCATTCTCGGTCTTGATCTGCCGGTTGATCTCGCAGCGGTCAGAGATGATTCCCTTGCGCTCCAACGCCTGCGCCGTTATGCCCTCATGGATGGTGGGGATCTCATCCAGCCCCCGTGCGGCATTGCTGCGGTGGTCAATGCGTTCCTCCCGCCCGGCGCGTTCCAGATAGCGGTTGGACACGTCAGCCCATGCCTCCCGCCATGCTGTAAGCTGTTCTTCGCTGTTCCAGCGCTCGGAGATAGGATTTTGCCTGCCGTAGCGGGTGCTTTTGGGATGCTTGTCTGCACGGATAAGCTCCTGCGCCTTAGCAGCAGATGGCGTCATATACACCTTCTTTTTGCCGACCTTGTAGGGATATTGCTTCTCCCATCCATCGTTTTTTGCCGTCCTGAACTCAGCAGCGGTGAAGCCCCGTTCCTCACCGTTTTTCATGCAGAGATATTCCTTCTCGGTCTTGTACTGCCACTTGCCTCGTTTATCCAGCGGGCGCACCGTCAGCAGAATGTGGGCATGAGGATTGTGACCATCGGTGTCATGGATGGCAGCATCAGCACACATCCCGTCTGATACGAACTGTTCTCGGATAAATTCTTGCAGCAACTCGACCTGCTCCTCACGGCTCAATTCTATTGGAAGCGCAACCACGAACTCCCGCGCCAACCGGCTGTCCTTCGCAGTCTCCACTTCCTCTACGGCGTTCCATAGCTGCTCACGGTCTTTCCATTCCTGCGGGGCGTATTCTGGCAAGAAAACCTGCTGCCAGACCAGCCCCTGTTTTTTTGTGTAGTCATGCTGTATCCCGTCGTAATCGTTGTAGAGGCGGGAACAGCTCAGATAAGCGGAGGCGGCCACAGCAGAGCGCCCTGCGCCCCGGCTGACCACCTTCGCTTCCAGATGGTAAATTGCCATGTCTCGTTTACCTCGTTTTCTTTTTTCTGTTTCTCTTTCGCAAAAGAGAAAATGGACGGGCTGAACGCCTGTCCATCTCTGCGGCAAAGCTGCCGGTGGCAGGTTTGCGCAGGCGGTTGGAAAATAGCGTCGGTTGAAGCGACGGTATTTGCCCAATCGCACAGACGATGACAGCGGCGCCCGCAGGTGTTGTGGCATTGTCTGGAGGCTGCCGCAGCAGCCGCAGTCCCCCTCGGAGAGCGCACGGCTTGCCAACGGCAAGTACCACTGCCCCTTCGGGGTGGTGAGTAAGTGCGCCCTTCGGGAGAAAAAAAGGAGGGCCCCCGGTTTCCCGGAGACCTTCCAGCGAGTTCAATCGTGCTGCGGCAGCTTCTGCATCAGATAATCCTCCAGCGCAGACGGCTCCATCGTCCGCACCTCCGGCAGCACCTTTTCCAGAATTGCACCCTCCTGAATGAGTCTGCGCGTTCTGGCTTTGCGCTCCTTGACACGATCCCGCGCCTGTGCTTCCTCTAACCGGTGCTGTGCCTGCAACAATTTCTTTTCCGTATCCGTCATGTGAAAAATCCTCCTTATCTTCGTTTCTGCCAGATGATTTCATAGCCCAGCGCGTCGGCAAGCTGGACAGCCTCGACATAGCGCAGGGATTCCCGCTGGAGCTTATTGGACAGGTTGGAAACGCTGTCAGACCAGCCGTGTTCGTCCCGCAGCAGATCGACCACCTCCTGCATGGTCATGCCCTGACGGACGATGTACGACTTGATCTCATTTCTCAGATTGGATTTCATCAACTTTTTACCTCCATATTTTCGTGATACTGGTTTTTGAGTAAGTGAACTGTGTACGCCTTGCGGTGAAAAATCTGCCGTTCCGCAAATCTGCTCAGATTTCCGTCCGTGATGCCCTGTTCGTAACAGCACCCTACCGGCTTCACTGTTCTGTGTGAGGTCATGCGGAGCGGTGGGATATACCACATTCCGGTGCATCGGCTTCACGCTCCGGTAAATCACCGGATGGTGCAGTGCGTTCGGCTTGCGGCGAAAATCTTCACGGATTTCACAAGCATTGTTTTTTGGGGCTGCAAAATTGAGCCACCATGTACGGCTCGGTACAGAAAAACCCCGTGTGTACGCTTCTATACGCCGGTTTTGTGTACCAGCCGTCGATTCAACAGCAGATTTTATACTCTGCCGTGAAACACTCCACGGTGCGCACAAGCAAAAGCAGTTTTTAAGAATGGAATCAAAAACAGCCGTACAGAGTGTACGGCGTGTACAGCAATTTTGAAGTCCGGTTCTCATTTTCAATACGGCGGCGGATTGACTACCTCAATGCCCATAAAGCCACGCACCCGCTTGCCGCCGACGTGGACATTGTTGGTGGCCTCCACGTTGTAAAGCCGCTCATTTTGTGCAAGCTCAGAGCTGACCCGGTTGGCAGACATGGGCTTCTGTGCATTATCGTCGCACCATCTTGTGTAAGCTTCATAGATTGCCTTGGAGCTGGCTTCGCTGTCTGCCCGAAAGCGGATATAGCCCTCGGATTGCAGAAACTCGATCACATTGTTGCTGCTGCGCTTGACCGTCTCCATATTTTCTCTGGCTTTGCCCGAAATGCTGAACTGATATTTGTTCCCAATGAGCCGATGCAGCCCCTCCAGACACCAGAGGAAGATGCCCTCCTTTTCCCGCAGCAGCTTGTCCACCAGAAACGGATCGTCTGCTCTGCCTGCGGGCCGGTCTTTGGTGGTCAGCACGATCTGGCGGCGAAAGAAACCGTC
>SFIR01000001.1 GCA_004556165.1 Clostridiales bacterium
GGTGCTGGTGGAAGGATAGAGGTCAGCATAGCTGGAAGAGCTGTAAACGCTCAGATACCTTGAACCCTGGGTGCTCTTGATCCTGCCGCCGGTGGTGGAGCTGAAGGTCCAAGTGCAGTAATCCATATTGGTGGTCCAGCCGGAAACACCGGTGATGACGCCGTTGGAATCGACAGTTGCCTTAGCGGTATAGCCGTAGTAAATGGAGTTGTTGCTGTAATAGTATTTGTTGCTCATTGAGGGGTTGTAGTTCATGATGACATAAACTTCACCGTCAACAACGAAGCCGATCATGTAGGTCTCGCCGACCTCGATTGTGTCAACGGGGACATAACCGGTGAGGGTGGGATCAGTGGGAGCTTCGGTGGGAGCAGCGGTGGGAACTGCGGTGGGAACTGCGGTGGGGGTAGCAGTGGGAGCTGCGGTCGGTGTAGCAGTAGGAGCTGCGGTGGGGGTAGCAGTAGGAGCTGCGGTGGGGGTAGCAGTAGGAGCTGCAGTGGGAGCTACAGTGGGAGCTTCGGTAGGATCGGGCTCGCTGCCGCTTACATACTGATAGAAGTTGATGACTGTACCGTTCTTGCTGGTGGTGTAGCGGGAGTTGGTGCTGTCATAGGAGAGATAATAGTAACCTTCGGAGTCGGTCTGGTTATTGAGGTAACCTTCGGAAGTGATCGCCCATGCAAGAGCAGTGGAGGAGGGGTACAGGTACTCGCTGGAGTCGAGACCCATGTACTTGCCGTTGCCGATGTTCAGGAAGGTCCAGCCGCTTGAGGTGCTGCCTGCTGTCCAGGAGATAGCATTGACATTGACGGAGGAACCGAGGGTTAAGGTGTTGTCAGCGTTCACGGTAACAGCAACTGCATTAAGGTAATGGCTGCTGGTGACAGCGGTATTGCCGACTGCATAGCTGCTATCGGAAGCAACGATGATGTAAGTACCGCCGTTGGTGAGGGAATCAACCTTAATCCAACCGGTGAAGGGAACAACGGTGATGGTAGCGGTCTTTGAGTAAGTAGTGTTGCCGACATTGTCGGTCAGGGTAGCGGTAATGGTAGCAGTACCTTCTGCAACACCGGTTACGGTTGCGGTCTTGCCGCTTCCGGAAACGGTAGCAACGGAGGAATTGCTGGTCGTCCATGCTATGCTGTAATCGGAAGCATCGGAAGGATTAACAGTGAGGGTGAGAGCAGCGGTGGAACCGACGCCGACCTCAGCGGAGGTGGGGCTCATGGAGATGCCGGTAACGGCAACGGGATCGGAGCTGCCGAAGAGGGTCCAGGTGCAGTATACGGTCTGCTCTGCATCGGGATTGGAGGGGAAGGCGTCAACGTCACTCATGACGATGGGGTATGCGTCACCGCCGGAAACGGGATCGGGAACGCCGTAGGTATCCTTCATAGCCTGGAAAGCTTCAGCAACGGTAGCGCCGTTCTTCATCTCGGTCCAGAACTTTGCTTCATATTTATAGTCGCCGGTGAAGGAAACGGACTGGGAATAACCATAAACACCGCCGCAGCCTGCTGCGAGGAGAGCGGTACCGGTGGTACCCCTACCTTCCTTCTTCATACCTTCGCAGATAGCCATCCAAACGAAGGGATTGGAGAGGGAAGAGGTGATGTGATTCTGAATGTAACGACCGTCTATCCAAGCATAACTGCCGTTCTTAACTGCCCAACCGTTGTTGTAGTCGGTGGTGGTTATGCCGGTGCTGCTGGTCAGGCAGAGGTAGGAAGAAGTACCGCTCTGTGCGCCGTGGCTGTCATAAATGATAACGCCCTTATCGGGGTATGCTGCAGCAATGGCAGGACCGGTCGCATTGCTGGCCTGGATAAGGGTGTAGCTGCCGCCGGTAGCATTGGCGATGGACTGAGCTTCATTCTTATACTGATCGGTGAAGCTGGAGTCGGAGCCGTAGTAGGGAGCTACGAGCAGAACGTTGGCGGAGCCTGCGTTCTTTGTGCCGGGGACAACGATGGTCTTTTCCTTATCGGGGATGGGAGCAGCGGTGTTGTCAACTTCGTTGCGGATACGGTAGTTGTAGGCATTGTACATACCGTCAACGGTGAAGAAGAAACCGTCCTCCGAGAAGTCGGAGAAGCTGTCCTTATCGACATAGGCATTATTCAGTGCAGCATTATAAACAGCGCTGATAACGTCATAGCGGTTAGCGGTACCGGTCTGAAGAGCCTGAGCTTCAGCCTTTTCGAGAACGGCCCATACGTTGTCGAGCTTCTGGATACCCTTAGCTTCGGTTACGATGCCGTCAATGCCCTCAGCAAGGGACATGACGGGGACCAACGCGAAGACAAGGATAGCGGCAAGCACGAGTGAGAAAATTTTGCGAGTTTTCATTGAGTTGCCTCCTTGGATAGATATTGCTGCCGAGCGGCAGCATGGTTGATTCAATATATGAATCACCTCGTTTGGTATTTTATACCAATGTCATAAATGTGTCAACAGGTTTACGATATTATATTGTACTTAGGCAATTCTATATTGTTGATTCTCGGTATCTTCGCAATTAACCTCCGCATACCGACAAAAATGCAACGCTTATCGCTGAAGCTGTATTTTTCATGCAGCGTATATGTAATCAGGCTGTCAGCAAGGGCGCAGCAGCGCGCCGAATTTGAAACATTGTGTATTTTTTGTGCGGCTTCTTTTAATCAATATGCTCGTGCGCAAAGAAACTTTTGCATTTATATAGTTGTAGATATATTTCGGCTCTGCGCTTTTGCCGAAAGCCTTGAGTAGGACTCCTTGTCGGATTATATCCAATATTTTTATGATAATAATAGAAGAATAAACTTGATTGGGATGGAAAAAAAGGTTGACAAAACCAATTGTTAGTGATATGCTATCTTAATGATGTGTGTATGATAAAATCTCGATGTTATGTTTATATACATACAGTACATCAATTCCGTTCCCACGTATTATATGAGTATTGTGGGTGCGGCTCCAAGCGCGTGCTTTCGCGCAAAGCCCGGTTTCCGAGCGGCTGATCTCTGTAACCCCGTTGGGCTTCCGCCCCGGGTTCATATATCGGTAAAAATCAAAATTCGACTTAAATCGGTCGTTAAGGAGGACATTGATTTGAAAAACTCTTTAGTAACTAAATTCCTGGCACTTCTTGTATGTGCCATCATGGTCGCCGGCATCCTGCCCGTCGCAGCGTTCGCCGAAAGCACAAGGGGCGGAGTCTCCGTTGATGCCGATGCTCCCACACCGCCAAGTTCCGATGCCGATTGGATAAGCATCACGGGCGATGGAGACCCGGTTTATGGATTTAAACTGGTAGATAGTTTGACCAGCGGCAATTATTATATGATCTTAAGCTCAAATACGGGCGGCAGTGATTCCGCTCATTGTTTGGCCGTATCTTTAGATGAGCCGGTCCTTGGTGCGGCTTCCTTTGGCGTACTTACCGACAGCGAGGGGACTTGGTGTGCAGAAGATGGCAGCCTTTTATCCACATTTTATACGAATTGCTGTTGGCATTATGACGGAACCAAACTTACTCCATATCAATACAACAGCAGTTTGAATTCGAATTATACAGGCTCGAATTATTATCTGTATTATTCCAGCGGATTGACGCTCAGCACGAGCTATGATACGTTTAGATACAGCAGCAGCTACGGTCCGTATTTGTCGTGGACGTCTTGGGGAACGACTTATTATTGTTATATAAATTACTCATCATCCCAAAGCTTTTACGGATCGGACAAGTATAACAATCGCACCTACATTTATGAGTATTCGCTTCATAATTATAAAGATAGCTACGCTGCCCTCTCCGGCAAGACTGATTTTGTAGTCAGGAATAATGCGTACAGCACAACTGATGATATCCTTGCCATGGTTAGGGATAATATCTATGTATGGTATTCGGAAACCAGCGATCATTCCGATGCTGTACTGACCGAAGATTACACCTTTGCAGCGGCAGGGGATTCATTGCCGCAGCCGGGAACCGACGGTACCTATCCCGTTAGTGTCCAGTATAACGGTGTGACTATCGGCACTATCAATGTCTATGTCACTTCGGCACAGCCCGATTTAGTGACGGTAAGTCCCTCCGGCCGTGTGAAGCTCGGCGCCTCCGTCAGCGCTCTTGTCGGCTCCACCATGACCATGACCTATTCTGCAAGCAGTATCAGTGGTCTCAGCGAAACCGTTACAGAGACTGTCCCCGTGACCTTTGGTATGGTCAGCCGCACCGATGGCTTTGATGAGGTTGGCATTTATACCGATTGTACCGTCACCTATGCAGGGATTACCTATAACCCCTATATTCTTGAGGTCTATTCCGTCGAATATCCCGTATACCCCAATCCCGGCTCCGTTTCCGTCAATAAGACCGGCACCGGTATCGATTGGTATCAGACCGGTCTCGCAAATGTCGAGCTTTCCGCAATGGGTATTCCGGAGAATCGGGGCGTCGATATCATCGTTATGATCGACACTTCCTCCTCTATGGACAACGACCGTTTGACCGCTGTCAGGCAGTCCCTTGTTAACCTCGTTAAATACCTCAATACTCCGAATGCCGACGGCACTGCGCGCGATGTCAGAATGGCTATCGGAGATTTCAGCGACCATTCGACAAGCGGTATCTTTGCGTATACCTTGGCTGACCGTTTCGGCAAGGATTTGCCGATAACTTATACTTCTTCCGGCTCTACAGGATTTACTTTCAGCGATTACTCACAGGGCAAGATCTATACCGGTCCCAATGCGTGTTCGGACGGCACTCTGACGAGTTCTTCGTATTCAGCCGAATACAGGGGCTATTATACAGCCGATGCCTTCGTTGATGTAAGTACTCTCGCACGCAGGGATTTCAGCGAGATAGCGCCTCCAGATCTTACCAGCGGCGCAGGCACCAATTATGATGCCGGTCTCGGCGCTGCATACATGCTTGGCAATGCTATCAGAATGGCAAATGAAGCATCCGATGATGAAGCTATGAAGGATAGGGAGCTTGTTGTTATCTTTATGTCCGATGGTTCGCCTTATCAGTATAATTTCTTCACAAAGTCATACTTGCCTTCATCTTCCGGCTCCTGGGACGGAACCACTTACAACTGGACAAGAGCAAGCCAGGATTGGCGAAATTATATCGGTGGAGAATCGAATAACAACGGAACGGTGGCAAATAATCCGGGCAGTAACGGACTTTATAGTAGCAGTTACAACTGGTATGCGGAGGCTATCAAAGGCAGCCGCAGCGGTTTGTACTCAGTTATAGATAAAAGCAGCAGCAAGGTACTTGCAAGCGCAGCAGGTACGACTGAGCACATTGTCGGAGACGATTATTTTTATAATGTTCACGGTCTCGATGCAAAGCTGTATACCATAGGGTTCTGCCTTGCTAACGATACAAACAACGGTATGACCGTCGCTAACCAGACCTATTGCCTTAGGAACCTGCTGGCAACCGGCGATAATTACTATTACTCTGCTAACTCCGCTTCTGATCTTACCGATGCGTTCCTCGATATCTCCGGCAAGATTCTCGTTGCCGGCAAATATGCCTATTATGAGGATACAATGGGTGATGCTTATGAGCTTCAGCTTGCGGATAAGACCTATGGAGATACAACTTACAGTCAGGCGATAGAAGTAAGGCGTTACGTTACCGTAAAGCTTTCCGATGTAGGCAGAACTATGACCATTGACGAAGAGTCTGTCACCATTACGGCAAACGATGTCGGCAGGCGCACCGGAGAGGTTGAGGTTATTGAACGAGTTACCTTCAATGCTGATGGGACTGAAGCCTATTCTTCACTCCTCGGAGACACTACTAATATATTAGGCAGTGACGGTATTATCAGGGCAAAATATTTCTATTATAATACTAACTCGACTGAGAAAACCATCACTGTTCCCATGCTTGAACCCGGCGCTGAGGCAATAACCGACCAGACGGATTACGACAACCCCTATGTTATGAAGGCGTATTCCTTCTCTACAGATCCGACCTCAAGTGAAGGATGGACTATTGGAGGCACGGCAACTTCTTCCAGCTATGGTAGGTGGAACTATTCAAGTTCCGGCGGATACATGCAGTCTGCTGCGAATACCAGCTATAATTCTTGGCTTGTTTCTCCCGAGTTTAATGTACCTGAAGCGGGCGGTCGCTTGAGACTTACCCTTGTTAACCATAAAAGCCCAACAGGAGGCAGCACCGGTTCCGAAATAACGGATTATGCCCACCTGTATGTCCGTGAAGTCGGAACCAATACTTGGGTAAAAGTCAGGACCTGTAATCTGACTCTAAACTTCACATGGTCTTACTTTAGCTTCTACATGAAGGGCACCGATGTTGACGGGAATCCTTACAACTTCAATGGAAAGACCGTTCAGATTTGTATTGAACGCGGCACCGACAGCACTTATGGCCTTCGCGCCGACGATGTTTTCTTCTATGGTTATAACTTTGCGACCGTAACTACCGGTGCAACTATGGATTATACCATTAAGCCCTATACATTCTATTGGCAGATCGGGGATATTACCGAGGATGAGATTGCTCTGAGCTATAACGTATATCTCAAGAATTCAATTCTTCCCAATGACCAAACAGGTGTTGAGGAGGGCATTTATCCCACCAATGAAAGCGCCGTTCTTTACTACAAGAATTGCTATGACGATAACTGCAAGCAGTCGGTTCCCTCTCCCGAGCTTCCTTGGGGTCAGGCAAGGGTCAGCTATGCGTTCTATTATGTAGATTCTTCAGGTAATCCCATCGTAAACCTCATCACCGGTGCAACGGGTAACTTCACAAACAGGATCGCTGCTCTTGATCCCGTGCAGTATGCAAAATTCAGATTCCTTACCGGAACATCGATCAGTGCGGCTGCTTTAGCAGAAAGCCTCGGTTTGGAGCTTTACGATCAGGTCGCCGCATATGCGGTCACCGCAGGCACTAAGGGTACCGATGGAACATGGACTATAACAAAGGGTGTCGATAAAGCGGCGACAACCTATGTAACCGGTTACAGCGGCTCCGATTATACCACTACGGATAGTACTTCGACTGACGGCAGGGACTGCAGCAATACCACCGTATGGTTTGCAGTTGTGTACAAGGTCGGTGCAGTCAGCGATGCAGTCGTTCTCGATTACGGTCTGCCTGTGAATATCAATGTATTGGATAATGACCTTCTGTCCATGGTTGCGGAAAAAGAGATTGTCGGTATTGGATGTATCGACTTTGCTACAGAAAATATTCCCGAAGGTTCGACTCCAACCTTAGATGGAAGATTCACACTGAATGTACTGCAGGATGGAACATCTGGTAAGGTGGGTAACTTCGGCACAGCGAAGGTAGCTGATGCCGCCAAGGGTTTCATAACCTATACATTGGATAATAGTAAATCAATGAACTTCAATGCTCCCGAGACTCTGGCCTATGCGGTGCAGTGTAAGGGCTTTGACGAAGCAGGAAATGAGGAGTACACCTATTATTACGCAAGGCTCACCATCATCCCGGCGACGATTGTGTATTATGAAGATAACTTCATTACATTCACTCCCGGCGAGTCTACTACCGTTGTGGGCGAGAATGCGACTACCACTCCTATTACATGGGCATGCGTTGGTAAACCTGTGGATGATCCGTATCAGTCCCAGGACCGTCCCGGCGCTTCTGGTAACCCGTTCTTAGATGCAGATAATGCCTATGGTTACGATCCTGCATATGCTGATTGCTCACAGTACAGCATGGGTGATAGCTACTGCGTAACGGTTGATGGGAATACCACTGAGAATCCCAAAGCATCCTTCACCTTCTGGGGCACCGGCTTTGATATTATTTCAAAGACCAGCTCCGATAGCGGCATTATGATCGTTGAGATTAAAAAAGCCGAGACCAATGAGCCTGTCGACTGTTTGATTGTCGATACCTATTACGGCTATACCTACAATGCTGATCATACCTGGTCGCCCAACCCAACAGGTGCGGCAGTTTGGCAGGTTCCTGTAATTAAGAGGACTGGGCTTGACTATGGTCACTACAGGGTAAATATTATTCCTGTCTATAATGAAGTTCTCGACCACAATCCTGATCCGGAAAATCCGGGTTATACCGTCTATATCGATGCTGTCCGCATCTATGACCCGGTTGATGTTTCTGCCGGCACTACTGACGCAAACAGGGTTGCAAATGCATATGCTCTTGATGGAGAGGCAAACCCCGATTATCAGACTGTAAGGCACTTCGTGTTCAACCAGATGTCATCCGCTCTTGGGATCGAGGGCTTTGTCGGTGGCGTCTTTATCGATGGTGCAGGAGAGGTTAGTTACAACGGCAATTTCGAGTATACTAACCCGAGCCCAAATAACGAGATCTATCTCGCTCCCGGTCAGGCTGTCTACTTCAAGCTCCGCGCTAATGTTGACCCGACCAATCAGCGCGTAATGATCGGAGTTAAGCTCGCGTTCGGCTCGAGTGCATCCTTGACCCTCACCCAGCTCAATTCGGAAGGTAGAGAAATATCAACCGATTCCATTGCAACTGTAAAAACTGCGACTGATATGTACTATTCACTCGGCAATATTACATGGAATCCGAAGCCAGTCGGTGAACCCACGTATTATGAAACCAACGGTCTGGTTCTTGCGAATACAGGCAGCACCGGCAATGTCATCTCGCTTACGAACCTCAAGATATCCTCTTATGATACGAGTGTTGTCATCAACTTCGCAGATAATATTACTGCGGCTTCCGATGTGAACGAGCTGCTTGCAGACGATTCTGCTCTTATCGTTCCTTGCTGCGATTATGAAGAGGCTATTGCTGCTGCCGAGTACATGAACTATAACTATGGCAGCTACACTCTCGGTGATGTAAACGGCGATGGCGAGATCGACATGCTTGATACGCTGATAACCCTTCGCCATACTATTGGTCTTGCCGAACTCTGGGGTGCAAAGCTCAAGGCTGCCGATATGGATGGCAACGGTGTTATCGATGCAATTGATGTAATGCATATAATGCGTTACGTTATGGAGAATAAGTGAGCAGTTTCAAGCTCAGCTATGTGGGGCGAGCATCCTCGCCCCGACAAGAATCTTTAATTTGGAGGTAAACAAATGAAAAGTTATACCAAGCCTGAAATTGCTTTCGTGAACTTCGGAAATAGAAATGATATCGGTACTGCCGGCTCATGCAAGATCAACGGAACATGGGGAAGCGCAAAAAGCTGCAACTATGAAGTGTTCCCGGGATATAATCTCTTCCTTGAAATTTCGACAGCGAAATGCAATGTTAGACCGCAGGATGGCGAATTCGGCAAATTCTGCTATGATGTTCCTCTCGCCGATTCTCGCATTTTCCATTCCTGATTTATACTGAACTGCTTTTACCCCGCCGTAACAAGCGGGGTAAATTCCGTATTATGAAGAAAAAAACCAGTAAAAAAATCGGCATAGCTTTAGCGATTATAGCAGCGGCGGCAGCATTCTTGGCTCTTATTACGCTGCTTACTTTAGGTGAGCAGAACAGGGGCAATAATTCCGATCCGACGCTAAGCCCCACGGCTTCGGATAATCCTGCGGAAACCTCGGTTCCGATCGTTATAGAGGATGGCTCGGAAAGGTCGCTCGGCTACGGCATCGAGCTGAAGAATATTGCTTCGGTTTCCGGTATCTATTATGAGGACGGAAGCAATGCCATGCTCACAGACTTCCTCTCGGCAACCTTTTATAATAATTCCGATACCTATATCCAGTATGCGGCTATCAGATTGAACTGCGATGGTGTTGAATACAATTTCGAGCTGTCCGTTGTTCCGCCAAAGTCGTATATTCGCGCATTTGATAAGAATAAAAAGTCTGCGCCCGTGCGCGTCGTATCTGCAAAAGGTGAAGTGATGCAATATGTCGCCTTCAGCGAGACCCCTTCGCTCCATGAAAACCTATTTGAAATCACCGCTGCGGAGAATGTTCTCTATGTAAAAAATATTTCGGGCAAGGATATAACGGATGATTTCTATATCTGCTATAAGAACTATGATTCCGGCATACTTATCGGCGGAATATGCTACAGCCTGAAAATCGAGGGCGGAATTGCCGCCGGAGAGACATATACCGCTTATGCCCGTCATTTCAGCACCCGATACAGCATGCTGATGTTTGTAAACTATCATGAGCAGGACTAAGCTGTATTCCATAGCCGATGTAACTATCGGGATATTTGCGCCCTGGGAGATCGTTGAACCGAATGATTTCCCTGAATTTGAGGTTGAATCGGCGGAACCCGATTACAGTATCTTTGTTCACAAAGGCGAAGCATGTGATTTCCCTGCGGAAAACGATTACGTTATCCGCATGCGCAGCGGAAATACTATCGACCTATACTATAAACCGAGCGTTGCCGAGCTCGTATATCCGCGTTCGGTACTCGCCGACGCCGGTGTCGACGCTCTGCTTGCCGAGCATGATGCCTTCATTCTCCACTCATCCTATATCGGCATCAATGGTAAAGCTTTGCTTTTCTCCGCTCCGAGCGGTACCGGCAAGAGCACTCAGGCGGATTTCTGGCACAATGAGCGAGGAGCCGAGATAATCAACGGCGATAGATCAATTGTTTCGCTTCGTAACGGCAGATTCTTTGCGAACGGCTGTTTTTTCAGCGGTTCGAGCGGCTTCTGCAAGAATATTACGCTTCCGCTGCATGCTGTCGTGCTTCTCGGACAGGCAGAAATGAATATTGCTGAACGTGCCGCCGGGCTTGATGCTTTCATACGCATTTTAAATGAAACGCAGCTAAGTTCTATGGATACCGAAAATGTAAGTCGTGTTACCGGGCTTATAGAGAAGCTCATTGCCGAGGTAAAGATAATTGATTTCAGATGTGTAAACGATCCGAATACGGTTGAATACTTGGAGAAATACCTATGAAAATAGATGATAGATTATTGAACGGCGAACCGTATTGGTCCGCATACATGCATTCCAAGGGTACACAGCTCGGGCTTCCGATCGCAGGGACCTTTGAAATAACTCCTCGCTGCAATTTCAACTGCAAGATGTGCTATATTCATCAGCAAGCCGACAAGCCCGAGCTTTCCGCCGATGAATGGCTCGACATCGGCAGGCAGGCTGCTGCGTGCGGCATGATATTTATACTCATCACGGGCGGCGAACCGCTGATTCGTCCCGATTTTCCGAAGATCTATAAGGGGCTAAAGGAGCTGGGGCTGCTCGTTTCAGTGAATACCAACGGCTCACTGATAACGGATGAGGTCTTTGATATGTTTGTAAGCGATCCCCCGAACAGGATAAACATCTCCCTTTACGGCGGAAGCGATGATACATACATGAAGCTCTGCGGAAATGCGAAGTACTCTGTTGTTACGGGCAATATCAGGCGCCTGAAGGAAGCCGGGATTTCCATGCGTATCAATGCTTCTTTCACTCCCGAGAACGCGTCCGACATCAAAGCGGTTTATGATTTTGCAAAGGAAATGAATCTTCCCGTCCAGTCATCGACCTATATGTACCCTCCGATCCGTGTAAATGCCGGTGGCTTTGGCGTTGCTCCGAATAGGTTCGGTGCTGAGGAAGCCGCAAAATATATGCTAACATGCCGCGAACAGATTATGACGCCCGAACAGCTTCTGAAATCCATTGAGGGTATCGGAGGCATGCACGAGGAATGTACCGGCAGCGAGGGCGAACCAATGCACTGCCGCGCAGGCCGGACTTCATTCTGGGCTGCTTGGGATGGCAGGCTGCTGCCGTGCGCTATGTTCCCGATTGAAGGATACGATATAAGAAAGCTCGGATTTGCGGAAGCATGGAAATGCGCGAGGGAGTTCACAAAGACCGTTCGCCTGCCGAGCGAGTGCGCGGCTTGTTCACACAATAAGGACTGCTGCGCATGCGCGTCATCCTGCATTGCGGAAACCGGAAGCTTTGATAAAAAGCCCGAGTATGTCTGCACATTCACGAAAACCTTCCATGAGCTTATAAGGCAAAAGTATTCCAAGGAGGAAACGCAAAATGAAGACTAATCCTGCATTTGTCCATAGAAATATTGTCGGAGACCATGTTCTTGTACCAATCGGAAATGCAAATCTCAAGAACAACGGCGTATTTCCGCTCACTGAAACCGGAGCTGAGATATTCGATCTTTATGCTTCCGGGCTGAGCGAAAGTGAAATCATTGATAAGCTCCTAACCGAATACGATGTCGAAAGGGATGTTCTCGTTTCCGATGTCCGTGAGTTTACCGAAGCACTTATCGAGATCGGCGCATTGATTGACTAAAATAACGCTGATAACACAAGAGCCATGGCACGCACCATGGCTTTCTTTTATAAGAATTTATGCTCTATCTATATGCGGCGACAGCGAGCCCCTTGGGCAAATGATTCTTGAGCACGCCGTCAACTGCCTTTCCGAACCCGACAGGGAAACCGTCGGCCGTGACCGCAAAGTAACCGCGAAGGTTCGGCGGTATCTCGATGGTATTTCCGGAAAGAAACCTAAGAAGCTCGGAAGAATTGCGTCCAAGATTGATGCGGTTCCTGCACTCATACCCGAATTCATGAAGTTCACCCGATGCCATAAACAGCGCATGGTGGGGCTTCAGCCGATTCTTTACTATCTCTCCGACAGGTATACCGAAGGACAGCACGCGGAGCTTAAATAGGTTATCTGGAATTTCCGAAGGCAGAAAGCATATGCTGCCGCTTTTTGATTCATGGAATCCCATGCCGCCGGGGAAGGACGAAAAGGTTTCGGCTATAAAATCCTTTACGAGCCTTGCGGATTCCTTACCGATCGCCGTCTTGAACGCCTTGAATGCTCCGCTGCTTCCGCCCCTTTTAGTGAGCCTTGCCGCGAAATGCCCTTCGCCACAGCAGGTATGAGGATAATACCGCTTCATATAGTCAAGCACGAACTCCGGATGAGCGGAAAGGAATGCTTCTATAACATCCTCATTCTCCTGCTTTGAAAAGGTACAGGTGGAGTAGATGAGCTTTCCGTTCGCAGAAACGAGCTTTGCTGCACTTTCGAGAATAGCCTTCTGACGCAAGGCGCAGGCGTCCACCGCCTCGGGAGACCACTCGGCAATCGCTGCCGGATCCTTCCTGAACATGCCCTCACCCGAGCAGGGCGCATCAACTATGACACGGTCGAAATAGCAGGGAAGTACCGATGCTATTTCGTCAGGGTGGGCGCAGGTGACGGCGGAATTCATAACTCCGAGCCGCTCAAGGTTTTGACAGAGGAGCTTGGCACGAGAAGGTACTATCTCATTTGAAAGCAGAAAGCCGCTGCCATTGAGCCTTGCGGCAATTCCACCGCTCTTTCCTCCCGGAGCTGCGCATAGATCGAGCACACGCATTCCGGGCCCGATATCGGCATGCTCTATCACGCTCATTGCGGAGGGCTCCTGCATGTAAATCAATCCTGCGATATGATATGGATCAGTTCCTATGTGCGGGACTTCCTCATCGAGGATAAGCCCCTCGTAAAGCGTATCGGCCTGTTTGACTTTCCATGGGCATAGTTTAAGAAACTCCTCCTTGCTGAGCTTCAGCGTGTTGATGCGCAGACCTCGGATGGGAGGATTATTGTACCGGGAGATGAAAGCTTCATATTCATCTCCCAATTGTTCCTTCATTCTGCTTCTAAAGGCTTCGGGCAGATTCATAGGGTTTATTTGTTATCCAAAAGCCTGTGAGTATTGCTTTCGGTAAACTGTGTGGTATAGAGATTATAATAGTAACCCTTCAATGCGAGCAGCTCGCTGTGCGTACCTGCTTCGGTGATCTTTCCACCGCGGATAACGAGTATCCTGTCGGCGGAACGGATGGTCGAAAGCCTGTGCGCAACGATGAAGCTCGTGCGGTTTTCAAGTACGGTCTTGATAGCATCCTGAATCAGCATCTCGGTCTCGGTATCTATGGAGCTTGTCGCCTCATCGAGTACAAAGATACGGGGGTCTGCAAGGATGACGCGTGCAAAGGATATTAGCTGCTTCTGCCCGGTCGAGAGCCTTACACCGCCCTCACCGACCTCGGTCGCGTACCCTTTTTCGAGCTTATCAATGAAGGTATCCGCGTGGACGAGCCTTGCTGCCTCACGAACCTCATCATCGCTCGCTTCGGGGCGCGCGTAGCGGATATTGTCGGCAATGCTTCCGGAGAACAGATGCGGACTCTGAAGCACATAGCCGAGCCTTGACTGCAGCCAGAGCTGACTGCGTTCGCGGTAATCGACTCCATCGATAAGAACCTCGCCCTCGGTGGGTTCGTAGAATCTGCATACGAGGTTGACGATGGTGGATTTACCTGCACCGGTCTCGCCGACGAGCGCGATGGTCTCGCCGCACCTGACATGGAGATTGAAATCGGTCAGCACCTTTTCCCCGTCCTTATATGAGAAGGAAACATTTCTGAATTCGACCTCGCCCGTGATGCTTTCCCAGTTCTCGCGCTTGGGCTCGAAGCAGTCGCCGTATTTTTCGATGACCTCATCGGTATCGGTTATATCGCTCTTTGCTTCGATAAGCGATATGACGCGTTCCGCGCTCGCCTGTGCACTCTGCATCTCGGCAAGGATGCCTGCAAGCTGCTGGATCGGGTCGAAGAGGCTATTTGTGTAGGAAATAAAGGTGGAGAGTACGCCTATGGTCATGCTTGCACCGAAAATGGTCGGAGCAATCACAGTCCTGCCTCCGGCATAGAGGGCAATTGCGGTGCCGATAGAGCCAAGCGTCATAACTATCGGGGTGAACATAGCGGAGAACATCGCAGCACGGATGCTCGCCTTCTTCATTCTTCCGGCTTCCGCTTCAAATTCCATATTGTTGCGCTCTTCACGAACGAGCGTTTTTGTGGTTACCGCACCGGTTATCGCTTCATTGAATGCGCCCGTGATTATTGAATTCTGCTTTCTGACGACGCGGTGCTCCTTGAGTATCTTTCTCTGAAAATACACGCAGATAACGGCAATCGGGGGGAATACGACGAGAACGACGAGAGCAAGCTTCCAATTCGTGACAAGCAGCATTATAAGACAGCCGATTATGAATACGCTTGACCAGAGCAGGTCGGTGACCGCCCATGAGATCATCTCGCTGAGCCTCGGAATATCGCTGACCATGCGGCTCATAATGTTGCCGACTGCGGTCTTATCATAATAGGAGAATGAGAGCTGCTGGAGCTTTTTGAAGGCATCCTGCCTGATATCGTAGGAGATAAGCATTTCAAGCTTTCCGTTATGGGAAACGAAGAACCAAACGCCGAAGCCTTGGATGATTATCATGAGGAAATAGAATACTGCGAACATCGGCAGCTTGGCAAGCCCTGCTTCGCTTCCGTCAGCGATGATATTATCAATAGCATAACGGGTGAGCTGAGGGTATATGAGGTCAATAAGACCGACGATTGCCATTATTGCACAGCTTGATATAAGAACGCGTTTATGCTTCCATGCATAGGCAAAGAGCTTTTTCCAAACGTTCATATCTATGCGTTTGGTAAATTCTTCCTCTTTGAGCGCAGTGGTTTTGAGTTCTTCCATTAGTTGTTACCTCCTTCCGAGGTGGTTTCAAGCTCCGCTTCGAGCAGGTTCTGTATGTCCGCAATGCGTTTATACAGTCCGTCCTCGGCAAGGAGCTGTTCATGGGTACCCTCTTGGACGAGCATACCGTTTTCGAGTACGAGTATCTTATCCGCACGGCAGAGGGTCGTGATACGATGCGAGATAATGAAGGTCGTGCAGTCCTGCCCCCTTGCTGCAAGCGCATCACGGATGGCGGCATCGGTTTCGGTATCGACGGCGCTCATGGAGTCGTCAAGCACGATGATGGGAGCCTTCTGCATGAGCATCCTTGCGATGGCAACGCGCTGCTTCTGACCGCCCGAGAGCGTAACGCCCCTTTCGCCGACGACGGTTTCATAGCCGTTTTCAAATTCCTTTATCGCTTCGTGAATAGCTGCAACCGCAGCCGCGCCGTAAGCTTCATCGTCGCTCGCACCGGGATTTGTGATCTTGATATTCTCCATTATTGTACGGGAATAGAGGAATGGCTCCTGAAGCACGATACCGACATTCCTGCGCAGGTGATGACGCTCGATATCGTTGACGTTAACGCCGTCAATGAGGATCTCTCCCTCACGGCAGGTATAGAGCCTCTGAAGGAGCTGGACAAGGCTGGATTTGCCGGAACCGGTCGAACCGAGTATAGCCACGGTTTCGCCCTTGTGCGCTGTGAAGGAAATGTCGCGAAGGACATCCTGCCCGTCCTCATAGCCGAAGCTGACATGCCTGAACTCGATATTACCCTTGATCTCGGGGGTAAGTGCAAGGCCGGGTTCGCTTTCCGCCGGAACGGAAAGCACTTCATCAAGCCTTCCGAGCGAAACGCTGGCTTTGCCGAGATCGGCAAGTATCCTGCCGAGCTGACGGGCGGGCCATACGAGCAGGGAAGAATAGCTCGTGAATACCATCAGTTCGCCAACGGTGATCTCCTTTTTAATGACGAGCACGATGCTTGCGCAGAGCGTGATAGCTATCTGTGTATAGCCTATGGAATCGGTAATGCCCCAGAAGAGCGCCATGAGCTGAGTAAGCTTATAGGTCTTTTTACTGAAATCACGGTTTTTTTCTGTAAAGCTGTCAAGCTCGCGCTTCTGCTGGCCGAAGGCGCGCACAACGCGCATACCCGAAACATTCTCCTGAATATCGTCGCTCAGTACGCCCTCGGCTTCATCCGCAGCGGTGAAGTATTTCTTTGCGTAGCGGAAATAGACGAACGAGATAATCACGAGCGGAGGCATGATGATTACGGAATAGAGCGAAAGCTTAACGTTCATTGAGAACATGAAAACCGCTGCGATGATTATCATGCATGCCGTGCGAACGATCTCAAGAAGCTGGTTTGATACAAAGCGCCCGATGGTTCCGATATCGGAGGAACACCTCTGCACGATGTCACCGCTTGATACATGCTTGAAATAGTCATAAGGCATATCCACAAGATGCGAATACATACGCATGCGCATATTGTAGCACATCTTTTCCGCACCGCGTGAGATCTGCGTGCGGCGCATGTATGCGGCAAAAGCGTTAACGCCGGTCATCAGCACAAGAAGGATGCCCATGATGTAGAGATGCTCGGTCAGGAAAGCCCTTCCGCCGAAGCTGTCGATAATCCTTTCGAGCCAGGGCGCAACGGTCATTCCACCGGTATAGCCTATCTCGGCGTATTCGATAAGAACATAGTCAACGGTGAAGCTTGTGATAAGCGGGATGATGTATACGCTTATTGCAGCGATGATGATAGCAATAACACCGAGCACAAGGTGCTTTTTGGCGCCCATCATAAATTCACCGATAAGTTTTTTGTTGATTTTTCTGTTTTTTGTTTTTTCTGTCTTTTTCACGATGTTTCTCCTATAATACGGGAGTATGCAGTTCAATAATACCGATGCAAAAAATAAAGAACTGCATCCTGAGTGCAGTTCCTGAAATAAACCAAAATCTATATCAGCATATCAACGCGAGGCCACTGCACTTTCTGTTGCAATATTCATTTTAAGGTTGTTGATATCGTACATCGGTGGGGCCTCCTTTCTTAAAATTTTTACGACTATATCATTGTAAACCCGTTTAACAAATATTGCAAGCCCTTTACAAATATATATTAACTTTGTTTCTTTGCCACACTTGACATAAAAAGACGGTTGAATATAATTACAAATGTGGGTAATATTATTACCATATCGTGGGAGATGTCTATTCGGGCATGCTCCGCGGTTACAGTATTTTTAATCTAATTTCAGGAGGCATAATCTTATGAAACTCAGGCCTTTAGCAGACAGAGTGATTATCAAGAGCTCGGAAGTTGAAGAGACCACCAAGAGCGGTCTTATACTTACCGGCAGCGCAAAGGAAAAGCCGCAGATGGCGGAGGTCATCGCAGTCGGCCCCGGCGGCATTGTTGACGGCAAAGAGGTTGTTATGAATGTTGCAGTCGGCGACAAGGTAATCTATTCCAAGTATGCCGGCAACGAAGTCAAGGTTGACGGTGAGGAATACATCATCGTACGTCAGAATGATATTCTTGCAGTTGTTGAATAAAAGGAGATGTTATTATGGCAAAGCAGCTTAAGCATGGCGAAGAAGCACGCAGGGCTCTCGAGAAAGGTCTCGATACCCTTGCTAATACAGTTAAAATCACCCTTGGACCCAAGGGCTGTAATGTAGTTCTTGAAAAGCAGTACGGCGCACCCCTCATCACCAACGATGGCGTCACCATCGCTAAGGAGATCGAGCTTGCCGACCCGTTTGAGAATATGGGCGCACAGCTCGTTCGTGAGGTCGCTTCCAAGACCAACGATGTTGCAGGCGACGGCACCACCACTGCAACCCTTCTTGCACAGGCTATCGTGCATGAGGGCATGAAGAATGTCGCTGCCGGCGCAAACCCCATGGTGCTCCGCAAGGGCATTGAGATGGCTGTTGATGAAGCGGTCGCAGGCCTCAAGGAAATGAGCAAGCCCATTTCGAGCAAGCATGAGATCTCTCAGATCGCTGCAATCTCCGCTTCCGATGAGACGGTCGGCGAACTCATCTCCGATGCAATGGAGAAGGTCGGCAATGACGGCGTCATCACCATTGAAGAGGGCAAGACCATGAAGACCGAGCTGAATGTCGTCGAAGGCATGCAGTTTGACAGGGGCTATGCTTCTTCCTATATGGTAACCGATACCGACAAGATGGAAGCCGTACTTGATAATCCCTATATCCTCATTACCGATAAGAAGATCAGCAATATTCAGGAGATCCTTCCCGTTCTCGAGCCCATCGCACAGCAGAGCAGGAAGCTCCTCATCATCGCAGAGGATGTCGAGGGCGATGCACTTGCGACCCTCGTCGTCAATAAGCTCCGCGGCATTTTCACCTGCGTAGCCGTTAAGGCTCCCGGCTTCGGTGACAGGCGTAAGGAAATGCTTCAGGATATTGCGATCCTGACCGGCGGCGAAGTCATCTCCTCCGATCTCGGCATGGAGCTCAAGGATGCGACCATCGCTCAGCTCGGTACCGCAAAGCAGGTTCGCGTTGATAAGGACAGCACCACCATCGTTGAGGGCTCAGGCGCAAAGGAAGAGGTCGCAGCAAGGGTCAATAATATCCGTGCTCAGATAGAGGAAACCACCTCCGAATACGATAAGGAAAAGCTCCAGGAGAGGCTTGCCAAGCTCGCCGGCGGCGTTGCCGTTATTTCAGTAGGTGCAGCGACTGAGACCGAGATGAAGGAGATTAAGCTCCGCGTTGAGGATGCCCTCAATGCAACCCGTGCAGCAGTCGAAGAGGGCATCGTCCCCGGCGGCGGCGTGGCGCTCGTCAATGTCATCGGCAGGGTTAAGAATCTTGAAAAGAAGACTCAGGGCGATCAGAAGACCGGCGTATCCATCATCGTCCGCGCTCTCGAAGAACCCCTCCGCCAGATTGCAGTCAATGCCGGCATGGAGGGCAGCGTAATCGTTGCCAATGTCCGCGCGGCAAGGAAACCCGGTTATGGCTATGATGCGGCAAAGAACGAATACGGCATGATGGTCGATAAGGGCATTATCGATCCCACCAAGGTCACGAGGAGTGCGCTTCAGAATGCAGCTTCCGTTGCTGCAATGATTCTCACCACTGAGAGCCTTGTATGCGATATTCCCAAGCCCGAAGCTCCCGCAGCCCCCATGGATGCAGGCGCAGGCATGTATTGATCCTAAACGAATAACTGAATGAACAACGGACTGACCCGAAAAAGAGTCGGTCCGTTTTCAGTTGCAAGCAATTCGCTTTTTTAGAGCACTATCGCAAGCCCTATAAGCGCGGCGCCGAGCGCGGCAAGTGATATGAGCGCCCCGTATTTTATGAACTGCAAAAAGGTCAGCTTTACATGGTGATGCTTCAATAAATCCATCCACATTATGCCTGCAAGCGCGCCGAGAGGGGTGAAGAATGCGCCGAGGTTAGAGCCTATTATAGATGCATACAGCGCAGCCGCTCTTCCGCCATCGGGAAGATAACCGATAATGGATGAAAACAGTACGCTCATCGGGATATTATTGATTATATTCGCCGTCAGGAAAGAGGAAATGCCGAAGGTCAGAGCGTTCATATTATTGCCGGTATCAAGGAACACGGAAAGCGAGGCGGTCGTGCCGTATTTATCGAGCGCGAGCACTAATACGAACATAGCAAGAACAAACGGAATTATATCGAACGGCGCACGCTTGACCGTATCGCGCAGCAGGTGGAATCCGTTGCCGCTGAAAAGAAGATAAATGCTTGAAACTATTATTAAACTGATGCAGAAGCCGAGCGCGATCTTCCACATGGGCAGCGACAGATAGGAAGCGATGCTCAAAAATACGATGCAGCCGATGAGATGCACAAGCCCTATAATGACAGCGCCTTTATCCTCAAAACGGGCATTCGAGGTTGTATGCGCAATGGGCTTTGCAAGCTGTTTCCTGAAAATCAAACGGAGCAGGCAGAATGAAACCACGCCCGCAAGCACGGTCGGAAGCAGCATTTTTGAGATGTATAGGAAGAAATCAATACCGGCGCTTGATGCAAGATAGATGTTCGTAGGGTTGCCGATGATGAGAGCCATGCTCCATGTATTCGCCGCAATGAATTCCGCAATGAGGTAGGGTATGGGATCGAGATCCGCGCTTAGCGTGAAATAGCAGATGAAGGGCGTAAAGGTCAGAATTATAATATCGTTCGATGTGAATACGGTGAGCAACGATACCATGAGGTAAAGGGCGTTAAACAAGCCTCGCTGGCCCGATTTCGATCTTGCAAGCACTCTGCCTGCGAGATAACGAAAGAAACCGGCATTATCGAGAAATACCGAAATAATCGTCATCGAAATGAAAAGGACGAGTATCTTTATCGGGTTAACCTCGCCCGAAGCGGTCAGCCCCGAGAGCACCTCCTTGGGGCTCAAAAGCCCAAGGCATATTATGACGATAGCTCCGATAAGAGGAGCAAGCCAGTAAATACTGAATTGTTTTCCCTTAATGGTGATATTGGGCTTTATGAGTACGACCGCTATCAGCACGCCGCAGCTAAGCATGACGGTAATAAGCGTTTCCAACATGGTAATTCTCCCAAATGCGTTCAGTCCCTGTATTTCGGGAAGTACCTGTAAAGCGTACAGGTCATGCCGCCGTTCGATAGCTTGCGGCGCTTTCCGGCGCGTTCGCCGTAGATGCGCTCGAATTCGGGATGCGAAGCAATGATATTGACGCTCCAACCGTTAAGCTCGGAGAAAATATCGTGCATGCTGCGGTAGAGCTTCTCCGCGTCGCGCTTTTCCATAAGCCTTTCGCCGTAGGGAGGGTTGCATACGAGCACGCCGCCCTTGCGCTCCTCGTGAAGCTCACTGACGGGCCGCACCGCCCAGTTGAGCATGACTCCTGCCTTCTTTGCATGCTTCTTGCACAGATCAATTGCATGGGGATCGATATCCGAACCGGTGATGTCAAATTCGGTGTCGAGCACAAGCTCTCTTGCTTCCTCGCGCGCACGGCTGAAGGCAGGGAAATTAAGAAAATGCCAGCTTTCAGCAGCAAATTCACGGTTCATACCGACAGCCATATGCTTTGCTATCATTGCCGCCTCAATGGGCATCGTGCCGGAGCCGCACATGGGGTCGATGAGGGGACGGCTTGCCTTGTAGCCGCTGAGAAGCACTATTGCAGCGCCGAGTGTCTCGGAAATCGGCGCAGGTACGTTGTAGGTGCGATAGCCCCTGCGAGAAAGCCCTGCTCCGCAGCAGTCGAGAGCAACTGTTACCTCGTCACGAAGAATACCTATTTCGATGATGACGGGCTTGCCGTTCTCGGGGAAATACGATGTGCCGTACCCCTGCTTGAGCGATTCAATAATAGCTTTTTTGGCTATACTCTGACAGTCGGATACCGAAAACAGCTTGCTCTTCGCGGATTTGCCGTTGACATGGATAAAGCTGTTTTTGAGAAGATAGTCCTTCCAGTGAATGCGCTTTACTCCGGTGAACAGCTCTTCGAAGCTCTCGGCGTGGAATTCATCCACGATCATAAGCACACGCTCGGCAGTGCGCAGCCACAGGCAGGCACGAGCCATATCGAGGAAGTCCCCCACAAAGATGACCCTTGCATCCTGCACGGCTTCAACTTCAATGCTGAGCTCACGAAGCTCCGAAGCGGTGAGCGCTTCAAGCCCTATTTTACATGTTGCAATGAATCTTTCCTTCATGATCTGTCTCCGAACAGTATCGAATGCTTTAAGCTCAGCAGCTCATCGGTAAAAGAGGAGAATACGCGAAGACGCTCGAGAGCATTAGTCATGCGTCTTTCGGAAATCCCGAAGAGCTCGCAGTATTTGTTAAATAGAGGAACTTCGCCGCTTTCGGTGACCTGCGATGCTTCCGCAATGCACATAACCGCTGCAATCATAGCACGGCGTTGTGCATCGTTCATGGTAATACCGGTATCGGCAGCGCAGGATGTAAATTGGGCTCCGATCTTGAGCGCATTGGTTTTGATCGCCTCGTCAAGCTCCGTCGCTTCATCAATATAGTCCTCAAGTGAGGTCATGAATCTTTTCAGCACCGCGGGGAGCTGCTCCTTGGGAAGGATCGGTTTTGTTGTTACCGCAACATATAATGCTCTGCCTCCGCGGAACACGATATTGTTGTTGCCATTGGCTTCCAAATCGTTAGGATCGCTCACGGTGCTGCCGTCATCCAAATGAAGGGAAGTCAGGGTTATTTCTTTTACGCCGTCGGAGATACGAGGACTCTTGAGAACATACTGAAAAACATCCTGAAACGCCTCTTTTTTTCTGCGCGCGCAGCTGAGGAGCATGACGAACCAATGCTCGTCCGGAATCGTGACAGCCCAGCTCAACAGCTCGTGTATCTCGTTAATATCGTCATCGGTAAGGCAGTAACCGCCTTCAAGAACAGCGTTGACGTACTTACATACAGCGGATATTCTTGTTATCGTTTCAAAAACCGGCAGGTCGTAGCCTATGGCAAGCGAGTCGGGGCTCATAGGCTTTTCATCAGCACAGACCTTTTTGTAGCACGGCGCCGCAAAATCATCAGGGTTTATTCGGAGTATCCTGTCATAAAGCTTTCCTGCTGCGGCAAATTCCCCATTCAGGATAAGGCTCCTTGCATAGCAGTGTATTATTTCCTTGGAATAGGGATTGGTTTCGTAATATTGCTTTGATATTCTGATAAGATCGTCCTTATGCGAATCAAAAGATGCAAGCACGGTATAGACCTTTATATGATCGTTGATTTCGGTTGCGTCAAGCGTAAGCAGGGTATTGCATTCATTCTCGGCAGCCTCTTCCATGCCGGCATTCTGATAGATAAGGGCTGCAAGGCAATGATCCTGAATGGTCTGAAGTGAACCGGGCTTCAGCGAACGCAGATATTCCGCACCGGCATCAAATTCCTTAGCGAAAAGAAAACTCGTAAGGAGAAAATTACGCAGGGCATAGTCATTGGGATTACGCCTGAGGTAGGGCTCCAGAATCGCAATAATCTCATCATATTGTTTGCTGTCAAGGAATTTTCCGACGCGAGTGAAAATCCTCTGCCGCTCAAAATCCGAAATATCCTGTATGGCGTCCGGCTCGGGAGCATTCTCGCCCTGCTCGGGATCTTCGTCCTCCGAATCGAAACCGAGCGCGTATTCACAGCCTGCCATTATCTCGGAAAGGATGTCAAGTTCCGCATCGGTATAGACCGCTTCGGGATCACGGGCATAGATAATGTCGTAGATATCGAGTACGGCCGCATATTCGTCGATTGCGTAGTAGTAGGTTGCGAGCATATACAGGGATGAGGGGTGGAATTCGCCGAAGCGAGCGATGAACTTGCTCGTTTGTCTGAGCGCCTCCTCGGGACAGTCCATGCAGATAAGGTACTGTACGAGCTGTACATATGCATCCGTATTGTCGGGATCGCACGCAATGACACGGCGAATGAGCCCGAGCGCGTCAAGATAATCGCCGCGAACAGCTTTCTTTTTCGCAAGCTCCAGCAGGTCGTCCGCTGAGGAGAACATGGGAATAATATTGTTTTTTCGGGTCATTTTATTTCTCAATACTGCTTCCTCCGATTTCAGCCGCATGCAGCAGCTCGGTAAGCACATCCTTACCGAATTGATACTTAGTATTGCAGAATCGGCATACGATTTCAGCCTGACCGTCCTCCTCGATAATGTCACGAAGCTCATCGGGACCGAGCGAAACGAGAACGCCCTCCAGCTTTTCACGGCTGCAGTCACAGCGGTATTCGGGATTAAGCCTTTCGGTTATTTCAAAATCAAATCCGTCAAAAAGCGCATTGAGAGCGGTTTCAAGCTCCTCACCCTCGTCCATACGTTCCGAAAGCTTGTATATCTCGCCTCCGAGCTGTTCAAGCCTGTCTATATCCTCGTCGGGGCAGTTGGGCAGGGGAGCGAGTATGAGTCCGGCAGCCGAACGCACTTCACCCGTCATAGGTTCAACGCGCACACCGAGATAGACGAGCGAGGGCTGCTGCTCACTTACGGCAAAATAACGCGCAAAATCCTCTGCAATCTCGCCGTTGACAAGATGACAGCTGCCGACATACGGTTCCTTGAGGGAAAAATCCCGAATAACTCTGATGTCGCCGACATGCCCGACGGCACCGCCGACGTCAAGCTTGTTGCTTTCGGTCAGGGGAAGCTCAACGGTCGGGTTCGCGATGTACCCCTTGACGATACCGCCCTCGCGCCCGACAACGGTAATGCTGCCGGCAGGGCCGTTGCCGGAAATGGTGACGGTCATGACATCACCGTCACTTTTGAGCTTGGCACTCATCATGGATACTGCGAGCAGAGTCCTTCCGAGAGCTGCGGTACACACGCGGCTGAGCGAGTGTATCTCTCTTGCACGCTCGACCATGCCTTTTCCTGATATTGCTATGATATTTACAGTTTGGTTAAGGAGGAGTCCCCTGATGATAGTATCCATGTTTTTTCCTTTCAGACGAATAACCCCATGATGGTTTATTTAGGAATAGTTTATTGTTTTTTTGCAACGAAATGCAGTCTTTCGCTTCCGGAATCTGGCTCGTTTTCGGTGATACCGGCAAAGACCCTAATATCACTGAAGCCGACCCTTTCAAGACGGAAACGAAGCTCCCGTTCGGAATGTGCGCGCTGCACATGCCTTTCGGAGAAACGCTCATACAGCGCTTTGCCTCCGTTTTGACGCGATTCAAGCTTAAAAAACTCAAGCTGCATTTCAATAAGCTTGCTTTCACAGTCGTAGTTGTTTTTCCAGATATAGCAGGCTTCCTCGCGGATATCCGAAAAGGTATTGAAACCGAGAACTTTTTCAAGCTTATAGCGCGATGAAATATCAAAGATCAGCCTGCCGCCGTCCTTTAGAACCGAATAAGCGGACGAAAAGAATCGCTCTGCGTCGTTAAGACTTGTCAGATAGTTTACGCAGTCGCAGGGTGCGATGACGGAATCGAAACGCTTCGGAAACGAAAGACAACGCATATCCGTTTGAAGAAAAGGAATACGGAGGCCGCAGTGCCGTGCCTTTTCGCTTGCAACGGCGAGCATATCGGGGGAAATATCGCTTGCGGTTATATCAAAGCCCATCTTTTTCAGACGCAGTGTGATCTCTCCCGTGCCGCAGCCGCATTCAAGAACGCGTGCCGAAGCCGGAATAAATGAGGCAAGATATTTTGCCCAAGCATCGTAATCGACCCCGTCCATGAACAGGTCATAAAGATACGCAAATCCCGAATATTGCTGCATGGTTTTTATTTGCGGCGGCGCCAGTGACGGCGGCGGTTATTTGAACGATAGCTTTGACGGAAAACGCGATTGCGCCTGCGGTCCGGCCGATTGTGGACGGCAATAAAGATGACGGTTATCACGACAAGGAGCAGTATGGAGCCGAGCACTATCCAAAACAACAATCCGCTTCCGGGGTCCCGCGTAAGGAATTCGGAGCTTTGGCTTATCCTGTAACCGCTGCCGTAGCTTTCAAAATACCACAGAAGCGCATCGGGAACATCGGCAGTGATAATATCTCCGGCTGCGGAAAACTCCTGCCCGATAAGTGTTCCGTTATCATCCTCCGAGGAAAGAGCATAGCCGGAAGTCGATAAAATCACGAATATTCCGCCTCCGTCAACGCTTTCGGCGCGTGTATAGTAGGGCGCGCCGTTGCTGTCGAAGACCTGCTTATAGAGAATAATGCCTCCGGCTGCTTCGGGAGAGGAAGAACTGCAAAAACTGCCGTTTGTGCAGTAGAGGTAGTTCCATTCGGTCTCGCTGACGGTGTAAAGACTGCCATCGTAATAGATCCAGACGGAATATTCGGAATCCCCGGGAACCTTTGCATGGCGGATATTACCGCTTTTGCCGCTTCCGGGAGGCGGAGTGCAGGGCGAGGGCAGCGGATCGGATGAAGGACGAATGACGGGAACGGGTGTAGCGGCAGCGTGTGAGCTTGCAACGGATCGCAGTGCGATAAGGTTTACGGTTATAGGGTTGACCTCGTCGATATAGTAATCGGCAGTACCGACTATATCGCCCTGCTCTATCGGCGCATATACATCGTCAACATGCAGCTCTATCCGTACATTCGCAGGGTCATCGCGAAGGCTCATAAGGAATACGAGCGCACCGCTCACGGAAACATTGGAAATATCGGCCTCAACTTCGAGCACTCCGAGCTGTTCGTCAAACGGGGAAAAATCTTTGGTCTGTATAACGAAATTGGTCTTGACTCCAAGATCGGAAAGATACATCTCGTGGAAATTGCCGAAGCCCCAATCATAGATCGTTTTTGCGGACTTATAGCGGTAACTGCTCTTCATAGTCCGGTTATTATCGCCGAACTGAATGAGAATGAGCGTTATATCGTCCTTAGTTGCGGCAGAAGCAAGGCAATAGCCGGCCTGGTTCGTTTCGCCGGTCTTGCCGCCGATGCAGTATTTGTACCTTAAATCTATATTGTCCGTTTCTTTCTTACAAATGAGCTTGTTGGAGTTTTCAAGGTGGTAGCCACCGGGATGCATATTCGTCGGCGCAACATCGTGGGTGACTGTGCCGATTACCTCCGCAACGATGTCATTCTTCAGCACGTTCTGCATGAGGATTGCAAAATCATATGCCGTAGTATAGTGCTCATCATTATGACGGCCGTCAACGGTCGCGAAATGGGTATTGACCATTCCGAGCTCAACGGCTTTTGCGTTCATGAGCTCGACGAATTTATCTATCGCTTCGGATTCGGGAACGGTATCGCCGTAGAGCTCTGCCACGACTTCAATGGCAAGAGCCTTTGCTGAATCGTTGCCGCTTCGCATCATAAGACCGTAGAGAACATCACGTATCGAGATAACCTCGCCGCCGACAAGGCCCATTAAGGAACTGGTAGATCCGAAGCCGGATACGGCTCTCCAGCCGATAGTAATCATCTTGTCGAGATCAACAACATTTTCGGCAACCAAAAGAGCGGTCATCAGCTTAGTCGTGCTGGCAGGATATGCCTTTTCATATCCGTTGCGCTCGTAAATAACGGTGCCGGTCTGCGCCTCCATGAGCAGGATGTACGGAGTTGAAATATCCTCGAAAGGATCGATATCCTCCGGGTCGGGTTCCGCTTTCAGTGCAAAGGGAAATGCACAAAAGAGCATTAAAAATATAAGCAGCAGGCTAAAAAACTTTTTCATATAACCAAATCCTTGTATGAGCCGAGGCTTCCTCTGATCGAATATTTTTCGCTCGTTTACAGTCATGTCGGAATTCGGCGAAACCTGTAAACATATCAATTATAATTATACAGGCTCGTAATTGATTTGTACAGTATTTTATTTGCTTGATATTAACCGGATATTTCTACTAAAAAATGCCGCAGCATTGTGTACTGCGGCAAAGCTGACTTATTGTGGAATTATAGGCCTGCGACGCTTACGCCTTTGACCTTCATTGCAAACGGGCCTTCGTAGTCGTATGCGGAGTAACGTTCATCCGAGAAAACGATGTCCTTCTGGCAGGAGAAGATTTCGCCGTTGACGGAACCGCCGGTGACGAGTGACCTGTTGCCGTTTTCATCATAGAGATATGCAAGACGAATCTCGCCTCCGAAGTGACCGGAGAATGCATCCATCTGGAAATCGGAGAAGGAGATGGGTTCAATACAATTCTTCAGCATTTCACGATACGGCATTCCTGCATTATCGACACCTAACTTATAGTATCTTCCGACCTGCTCAACGCCGAGGTAGTATGCAAATCGGGATTGTCCGGGCATACAGCAGAGCTTGCCGTCCTTCACAAGATCACGGTCGGTATAGCGGATGCCCTCTGCGGAGAAAGGCTCGTTGTGCAGAAGCTTAATATTCAGCTTGCTTCCGACGATATCTTCACCCTGTACGCTTTCACCGATGCGGAAATCGGAATAATGCGCAAAGACCGTGGAGGCATCGGCTCTTTCGAGATAGTAATCCAGCATAGTACGCATATGATCGCCTGTGAGCACGACATCATAAATGCCGGCAGGTGCGCTCTTTACTGCATTAGCTCTGTCCTCAACGGCGATGATGGCTGCATTGACCTTCTCTGTCAGCGAATCGGGGTCGGGCAGGCTGTATTCAAAGGAACGGTACTGCTCAACATCCTGAGGCTGCTTGCACTGGACGACGAATTCCCCCTTTATATCGGTGGTGGGGTAGGAAATATTCATGCCGTTTGAACCGACTAAGGTTATCCTGCATTTTTCGGCGAAGAATTCTGCGGAATTGATGAAGCCCTTATCGTGGTTGTCGGCTTTGTAAAGCGCTTCGACCATTGTCAGAGCAGCCTTTTCACAATCAAATTCGACATCGGGGAGGTTTTCAACCTCGGGCTTCGGAAGCTCATAGAAGGGGTTGGGAGCAAAGCCTGCGGCGGTATAGGCAGATTTGAGGACTGCGGTGATCTCCGCTTCGTCCATGCCGGGGTAGATATATGCGTTCCCTTCACCGCGAAGCTTCTTACCGTCAACATCCATATCATGCCAAACCTTGACATCGTACTTGCAGACCTTTTTCATCCTTCTGAGATCAAGCTTTTTCTTAATGAAGAAGAGCTCGCAGGATTCAATATCTCTGCGCGTAATCTGCCAAACGTCGATATTTGCATTATTTAATGCGGAAATAATAGTATCAAGCATCTGAATTACCTCCTTAACCCAAACGGATCCTTGCCTTCATCCAGGGGCCGCCGTCGGAGACCTTGACCCACTCCTTGTAGCCCTTGCCGCAGAAGCCTGAGCCGCTGAGCTCGACATCCTTCGACATCATAGTGATTGATTTGAGCAGATCGGGAACGTACCCGGTGAGCACGATCGGGGAGAAGATGCGCCCGGTAAACTTGCCGTCCTTGATCTCACGGGCAAAGCTGACCATGCACTGGATGCCCCAGTTCTTGGGGTCCTCCATACCGCTTGTAGGTTCTTCGAGGAGCAGTCCGTCCTTAACGGATGCTATCATCTCTTCGGGAGTGCTCGTGCCGCCTTCAAACCAGGTATTTGTCATACGGGTATATGCCTTGCGTTCATAGCTTTCACGCCTGCCGTTGCCGGTGGGGGAGATGCCGAGATGCTCTGCGGAACGGGCGTCACAGAAACCTCCTGTAAGTATACCCTTGTCGATAACGACGGTATCCTGAGAGGGAGTGCCTTCATCGTCGAAGAAATAGGTTGCGGTCTGCTTGACGGCAGCAGCACCGTCATGCATGGTGACGAGGGGCGAGGCGACCTGCTGCCCGATATAGTTTTTGGCGCAGGCCCTGTCCTTGACGAACATATCCATCTCGACACCGTGTCCGAAGGCTTCATGAACTATCATGCCCGTGACCTCAGGAGTGCATATGCATTCATATTCGCCGGGCTCGATGCTGACAGCGTCGAGGAGCTCAATCGCGACTTTGCACTCGTCAGCAACATGCTTTTCCATCTCATCCATAAGTTCTGCTCCGCCGAGATTCGAGAAACCCCTGAAGGAGTTCTTGACGGCTTCATCCTTCTTGGATAGGGCAGCAACAGCACCGTTTGACCACATGACATTCTGCTCAAGATCCTTTTCCCTTGACAGGAAGATCTTGGAGAAACGGCGGTAGCTGAACATAGCCATGCATTCGATGATCCTATCATCGTATTTCAGCCCGAGCTCATGGATCGCTTTGAGCTTCTCAAGAATCCTCTCATCGCCGAGCTCATCGGGATCGACCTTGTATTCGGTGCTTTCGTTGATGAACAGAGGTTCATCCTTCGGGATTATGTAATCTCCCGGCTCCACACCTTCGGGAAGCTCTCCCGTGATGGGCGAGAGCTTTTCCCTTATATCATCAATAATATGAGGAATAGCTGAGGCGGTCAGCTCATTAAAGGAGTATTCGCAGCAGCCTTCCTTGTCGTAAACACGGGCGACAAAGCCCTTGCCGGAATTGAGCGCATCCTGACCGGAAGCAAGACCGGCTTTTGAACAGCTGTATTTTTTCGCAATACCGTCAACTGCGAGGACGGAGGCATACTCGTACTCTTTAAGAAGCGCATCAAGCAGCTCGCGAAGCAGTGGACGCAGCGAAGTTAAGGTTTGACTCTCGGGAACTTTCATATAATCACTGCCTTTTTAAAGACATCCTTTCTATAAGAATAAAGGTATTATAGCACTTAGGTGTGTCGTTATCAAGTTCACCGAATAAAAGTTTCACATCGTTTTGTTGAAGTGTCACCTATGATTGACACTTCAACACCGGCAGAAAAATCTCGCATCTTGTCAATATGTTTGAGGTATGCTATAATGCAAACTGAGCTAATATGGCAACTGTCATGAGGAAGAATTATGAAACAAAGGATAACGAGCGTTGACAGGAATTCTCCTGCCGCTAAAGCAGGAATAAGGGAAGGCTGTACTCTTGATTCAATAGACGGGATAGAAGTCCGGGATGTCATCGATTATGAGCATCTGACCGTAAAGGAAAAGCTTGAAATTGAGATCGGCATGCCCGACGGCAAAGCAAAGCTGATAACGGTGAAAAAGGAGCTGTATGAACCGCTCGGACTGAATTTCGAAAGCTCACTGATGAGTCCGGTGCGCCAATGCGCCAATCACTGCATCTTCTGTTTTATAGATCAGATGCCCCACGGCAACAGAAAAACCCTTTATTTCAAGGATGACGACTGGCGGCTTTCGCTGATAATGGGCAACTATGTAACGCTTACAAATGTCAGCGAAAAGGAATTTGAAAGGATCATTGAAAGGCGCATTTCGCCGCTCTATATCTCCGTCCATGCGACCGACGGCGAAATAAGAAAGAGCATGATGCGCAGCAAAAATGCCGAAGACATCCTTGAAAGGCTGACAAGGCTGCACGCTGAGGGACTGAGCTTTCATTGCCAGATTGTTCTTTGCCCCGATATAAATGATGGGGAAGTGCTGAGAAAGACGCTTGATGACCTTTACGCTCTGCGCCCCGAGTGCGCTTCCGTCGCTGTCGTGCCGGTGGGGCTCACCTGTCACCGCGAAGGGCTTACGAAGATAACTCCGATGACTAAGGCAAAGGCGGAAGAAGCGATCTCGCTGATAGAGCGCTTTAGAGCTTCCCACGGGATAAAAGGCTTTGTCTATGCTTCGGATGAGATGTATCTTGAAGCGGAAAGGGAGCTCCCTTCATACGAAGCCTGCGGCGATTTTGAACAGATAGAGAACGGAGTCGGGCTTTACAGGAAATTCGAGCACGATTTCCTTGAAGCGCTGTCGGAACTCCCGAAGCAGGGCGAAATGATTGAATTGGATTCCGTATCGGGCGTGTCGATACAGCCGCTTATGCAGAAGCTGTTTGATAAGCTTTTACCGTATAATGTCAGGATAAAGACTCATCCGGTATTCAATGATTTCTTCGGAAGGTCCATCACGGTCAGCGGTCTTGTGACAGCAAGGGATATTCTTTCGCAGTACGGAGGAAAGCTGACGGGAAGGGCGCTGCTGCTTCCGCATACCATGCTGAGGGAACATGATACCGTATTTCTTGACGGAATGAGGATGGAAGAACTCGAAGAAAAACTTAATTTGCCCGTCCGCAGCATGGCAGCGGATGATGGTTACGATTTCATAAACGATTTATCTGAGCTTTTGGAGGAATTGAAATAAAGTGAAACCCTTGGTAGCAATAGTGGGTCGCCCTAATGTCGGCAAATCGACCCTGTTTAATAAAATAGTCGGAAAGCGCATAGCGATAGTTGAGGACACCCCCGGCGTGACCCGTGACAGGATCTATGCCGATGCGGAATGGCTTAACTATAAATTCACACTCATTGATACGGGCGGAATCGAGCCCGAAAGCGAGGATATAATCGCAAAGCAGATGCGCCGTCAGGCGGAGCTTGCAATCGAGACAGCGAATGTCATTATTTTCATCGTTGACGGCAGAGCAGGCATAACCGCTGCCGACGAAGAGGTTGCCGATATGCTTCGCCGCTGTAAGAAGCCCATTGTGCTCGTCGTAAATAAGGTTGATCATCCGAAATTCGAGGAGTGCATTTATGATTTTTACTCCCTCGGCATCGGTACGCCGATCAGCATCTCGGCGGAGCAGGGGCTCGGCATTGGTGATATGCTCGATGAAGTCGTCGCCGGATTTTCCGCCATGGGCGATGATGAGGAAGAGCATTCCATCGGTATTGCCGTTGTCGGCCGTCCGAATGTGGGTAAATCCAGCCTCGTTAATGCGCTTCTGGGGGAGGAACGCACCATTGTCAGCAATGTCCCCGGCACCACCAGGGATGCTATCGACTCGCCATTCACCTACGGCGGCAAGGACTATACCCTGATAGATACCGCAGGCATCAGGCGTAAAAGGGCTATCGAGGATGAAACCGTCGAAAGGTACAGTGTTATCCGTTCGCTTGCGGCGATAAGAAGGTGCGATATTGCCCTCATAGTCGTCGATGCCGAGCGCGGCCTCAGCGAGCAGGATGTGCGCATTGCCGGCTATGTCCATGAGGAGGGCAAGGCAAGCGTACTGGTCGTCAATAAATGGGATGCTATCGAAAAGGATACATATACAGTCGAAAAATTCAAAAAGGAAATGCTTGCGGACCTCGCTTTCATGAGCTATGTCCCGATGCTGTTCATTTCTGCAAAAACGGGTCAGCGCGTGCAGAAGGTCATGGAGATGGCAAGCTTTGCTTATGAGCAAAACAGCATCCGCATTACGACCGGTAAGCTCAACGACATTGTGAACGAGGCTATTACTATGAACGATCCCCCCGTGAACAACGGCAGGAGGCTCCGCGTCTACTATTCCACCCAGGTCAGCACCTGTCCTCCGACCTTCGTTATCTTCGTCAATGAACCCGATCTCATGCATTTTTCGTACAGAAGGTACCTTGAGAACTATATCAGAAAGTCCTTCTCGATAACGGCAACCCCGATTAGGCTGATAATCAGAAAACGCGGAGAAAAGGACGATATGAACTGAATGAGCATGACCGCTTTGAGAAAATCTTCAGGGCGGTTTTTCTTTTGCCTCAAAACGTAAATAATGTGAATAATCCCGAGCCTTTGCCCATAAGTATTTACAGATATGATAGTGATGAGCGGAGGTTCGTATGACGGATACAAGTATTTACAGGGATATTGAAAAGCGTACCGGAGGTGACATCTATATCGGTGTTGTCGGCCCCGTGCGCACGGGCAAATCGACCTTTATTAAGAGATTTATGGATCTTATGGTTTTGCCGAAGATCGGAAACGAATATGCACGCGAACGCGTTATAGACGAACTGCCCCAGAGCGGAGCAGGGCGGACGGTCATGACGACCCAGCCGAAATTCGTTCCGAATGAAGCAGTCGAGCTCGATATCGGCGATGACAATATCACGGTGCGTGTGCGCATGGTGGACTGCGTGGGATACATGGTTCCGGGCGCACTCGGAAATACGGAGGATGAGCAGCCGAGGATGGTTCGCACTCCATGGTTCGATTATGACATACCCTTTGACGAAGCAGCGGAGCTCGGAACGAAAAAGGTCATTACAGAACATTCGACGATCGGCATCGTCGTTTTGACGGACGGCAGCATTACGGGCATTTCGCGCAGCGACTATGAGAGCGCGGAGGAACGCGTTATCAGAGAGATGAACGCAGCGGGCAAGCCCTATATCGTTCTTCTCAACAGCCTTGATCCGAATTCCGAGAGCTGCACGGAGCTTGCAAAGTCGCTTGCTGCGAAATATGAGGTTCCGGTTACTCCCGTTGACGCAATGAATATGGGCGAGGAAACGGTTCACGCCCTGCTTGAAGGCATCCTTCGTGAATTCCCTCTTCGCATGCTTGCACTCGATATTCCCTCTTGGATAAAGGCACTCGGCTGCGATCACAGCATGCTCGCAGGCATACTTGACAGAGTAAGAAAACTCATGCCGAGGCTCAATAAGATGCGCGATGCCGCACTTATTCCGGAAGACCTGAGCGATATTCCTGATTTTAAGAAGATAAACAGGATAAAATACGATCTCGGGAGCGGCACGGCTGTATTCACGCTTGAACCAAACGATGATGTATTTTACCGCATTATCAGCGAGGAATGCGATTATCCCATCAAGGATGAGGTCGAGCTTATCCGCTCACTCAAGGATTTCGTCAAAGCCAAGAAGGAATACGACCGCGTTTCATCAGCTATCATGGCTGCGGAAGAAACGGGTTACGGCGTGGTGCCTCCGGAGATTGATGCGATGCAGCTTGATGAACCGGAGATCGTGCAGCATGGTTCGCGCTTCGGCGTCAGGCTGCGCGCGCATGCGTCCGGGCTCCATGTTATAAGGGTTGATATAGAAAGCGAGGTCAATCCCCTTGTCGGCACTGCGGAGCAGGGCGAAGAGCTCGTGCGCGCGCTGATGGATAAGTTTGAAAAGAATCCCGACGATATTTGGACGACAAATATTTTCGGCAAATCCCTATATGATCTCGTAAAGGACGGCATGAACGGCAAGGTCGCAAATCTTCCCGCCGATGTGCAGATGAAGCTGCAGAATACCATCAACAGAATGGTCAACGAAGGCTGCAACAGCCTTATTTGCCTGCTTCTGTAACATACAAAATCCCTTCCGCACGCTGCATAAATTCTCATCGCGAAACGAAGATTACCGTTAAAAGCATGAGAAAGTATGCAGCGCTGTTTTTATATTGAAGGATTGCGCCGAATGCGCTTTTTTATTCGACAAATAAAAACAGAATTCCAAATAATTCTTGTTATAACTTCGCTCATAACGGAGAAATTAAGAACAACACGGCGAGAGAAAATGATTTTTCGGGCCCGTGATATGCTGCACCGTTCCCGTGCTGCTCCGATGAGAAGCCGAGAACGGAGCAGCGCAATGAGGAGGTGAAAACATGTCCGGAAGAAACAGGAGGGTGCTTGTTCCCGAAGCAAAGCGCGCCATGGATAAATTCAAAAATGAAATTGCGAATTCCATGAACATTGAGCTGAAGGAGGGGTACAACGGAGATATTTCCGCCCACGATGCAGGCAGGATCGGCGGCCAAATGGTCAAAAGCATGGTTGAATATGCTGAAAAGAATATGAAAACCGAATAGGATAATGCCTGAAACACTATGAAAGCCGTACCGAGTGCGGAACGGCTGTTCAGGAAAGGAGTAAAGAAAATGACCAACAACAATTCCAGCAATTCTATGAATCCTAAGGAAGCAAAGCAGAAGCTCAATTCCTTCAAGAATGAGGTTGCAAGTTCCATGAACATCAATCTCCAGCAGGGCTACAACGGCGACATCACTGCACGCGATGCAGGTCGTATCGGCGGCCAGATGGTAAAGCGTATGATCGAATACGCCGAGCAGAACATGCAGGGTCAGAACTAAGAAACCTCTTTAGTTCTAAAGAAAAACCACCGGTGCGGTGGTTTTTTGCGTATTAGGAGCGGCTGTCCGTCAAAAATCCCCTTCCGCTCGGAAAACAGGAAAATATAATGCAAAATCTCTTGCAGTGCAAACGAAAAAATAGTACAATACAGTGGTGAAGAAAGGAACGGCAGCGGCTGTTCCCACACATTGATAATTATTATCTGGAGGACTAATCCATGGCAATCAAATCCTTTGATGACCTCATTGCAAAGGTCAAATCCGGCAAAAAATCCACCGTTGCACTCGTCTGCGCGAATGATGAGCATGCGCTTCAGGCGGTTATCCATGCTTCCGATATAGTAAATGCCGTTCTCGTCGTCGAAAAGGACAAGGTCGAAGACCTCAATAACCTTCTTGCAGAGCTCGGCAAGAATCCCTCGGATTTCGATATCGAAGTCGTTCCCGAGGGTATGCATCCCAGCGTTTGCGCTGCAAAGCTCATCCATGCAGGCAAAGCCGATTTCCTTATGAAGGGCAAGATAATGACAGGCAATCTTCTGAAGGGCGTTCTTGCTCCGGAAGCAGAGCTGCGTACCGGAGGGCTGATGAGCCATGTCATGCTCTTTGAGGTCCCGGGTTATCATAAGCTTCTCGGCGTTACCGACGGCGGCATGTGCACCTATCCCGACCTTGAAAAGAAGATCGGCATCGTAAAGAACGCTGTTGAGTTCTTCCACGGCATCGGCGTTGAGAAGCCCAATGTTGCAGCTCTCTGCGCTATCGAGACCGTAAACCCCAAGATGCAGGAGACCGTGGACGGTGCGGAGCTCAAGCGTATGAGCCTTGCAGGCGAACTCGGCGAATGCTATGTTGAAGGCCCCATAAGCTATGACCTCGCAATGGTTCCTGAGCTTTCGGAGGTCAAGGGCTATACCGCTTGCCCCTGCTGCGGCGATTTCGATATTCTGCTCGTACCCGAGATCGTTGTCGGAAATGTTCTCGGCAAGTGCCTTACCTATACCGCAGGCGGCCGCATGGCGGGCCTCATCATGGGCTGCAAGGTTCCCATCGTTCTTACCAGCCGCGGCTCCAGCGCAGATGAAAAGTATTACAGCCTCGCAATGGGCGCAGGCTTCGTAGGCAAATAAGATTCGCTTATGGAAAGAATTTTAGTTATCAATCCGGGTTCGACCTCGACAAAGATCGCTGTTTTCGATGATAAGGCTCAGGTCATGGCAGCGACCATCCGTCACCCTCTTGAAGAGCTCAAGGGTTATACTTGGGTAATGGATCAGTTCGAATACCGCATGAAGCATATCAACCAAACGCTTGAGGAGAAGAACATAGATAAATCGACCCTGACCTGCGTTATGGCAAGAGGCGGACTGCTTCCGCCCGTACCCTCCGGTGCGTTTATAGTCAATCAGGAAATGATGGATTATTTCTACGCAGCAAAGGTCAATGTTCATATTTCCAACCTTGCCTGCGTGCTCGCAGATGCTATCGCCCGGCCGCTCGGCATTCCGGCAATGGTTTATGACCCGGTCGCTGTCGATGAGCTCTTGCCCGTAGCAAGGGTCACGGGCATGCCCGATGCACCTAAGGTCAGCCGCGGTCATGTGCTCAACAGCCGCGCAATGGCAAGGAAATGCGCCGAGGAAATGGGTATACCCTTTGAAGAGGGGACTTTCATAGTGGATCATATCGGCGGCGGCTGCTCGACATGGCTCATACATAAGGGCAAGTGCATTGATTGCTACAGCGATGATGACGCAGGCTTTGCGCCGGAGCGCTGCGGCAAGATACAGGCAATGGAGCTCGCAATGCTCTGCTACAGCGGTAAGTATACTAAAGACGAGATGAGCCGCTATATCAGGGGCAAATCCGGCTTTGCAGCTCTGCTCGGTACGAGCGACGCCATGGAGGTCGAGAAGAACTATCTTGCAGGCGATGAAAAGACAAGGCTTGCAGTCGAAGCAATGGGCATAGGCCACGCAAAGGGTATTGCCGATCTTGCAAGCGTAGTGAACGGCAAGGTGGATCAGATTATCATTACCGGAGGTCTTGCGTACTTCAAAGGACTAATGGATATTATCCGTGAGCATGTCGAGTGGATCGCTCCCATGCGTCTGATGCCCGGCGAGCGCGAGATGGAAGCCCTTGCACTCGGCGGACTCCGCGTCCTTCGCGGCGAAGAGGAAGCGCACGAATTCCATATAAATAAGAATTCGTTTTTGCGTGAAACGCCGAAAAAGGGATAAACTAACTAAGATAAATATTGATGGAGGTATAACTATGGAACTGGAGCTTACTCTTGATAATTTCGATGCAGCAATCTCGGAATCAACTCCGATAATTGTAGATTTCTGGGCAAGCTGGTGCGGCCCCTGCCGCATGCTCGCAGGCACTGTTGAGCAGGTTGCGAATGAGAGCGACGGCAGCTATCGCGTAGGCAAGGTCAATGTCGATGAGCAGCCCGAGCTTGCAAAGCGTTATAAGGTCATGAGCATTCCGACACTTATCGTCTTCAAAAACGGTGAGATAGTTAATCAGTCGGTAGGCGTGATCCCCAAGGGAAAGATGCTCGAAATGCTGAAATAATCCGCTTAATATGATGAACGGGGCTGCTGAAAAGCAGTCCCGTTCGCGTTAATAGAATTCGTTATCTTTCAGCCGGTACCATTTCATTTTCCCGGATGGTCACAATGGTTTTTTCAATGCGGTGATCCCGTATTTCAAGCACGTTAATATGCATATCTTCATAATCCGTCTCAAAAGTCTTGCCGTCGGGTACGATGCTGCCGTATTCGGCAAAGACGAATCCGCCGAAGGTATCATATTCGCCCTCGGGGAATTTTCGCCTGAGAGCATGGGTAACATCATCAAGAAACGCGGAACCCGGTATTTTCCAGGTGTTGTCATCGACCTTAATGATGTCCTCGTCTGCTTCGGAAGGATCATCCTCATCGTCAATATCGCCGACGAGCTGCTCAAGGAGGTCGTTCATGGTGATAATACCGGATACTCCGCCGTATTCGTCCAGCACGACCGCCATACTGCGCCTGCCGTGCTGCATGTTCTTAAAGAGAATGTCGGCTTTGACGCCTTCGGGTACGAAGTAAGGCTGGCGGACTGCGTTGTTCATGACGCTGTCAATGCTGCGCTCCGAGAGCCTGAAATAATCCTTTGCGTTGAGTATGCCGACGATATCATCCGCTGTCTCGCCGCATACGGGGTAGAGTGAATGCCTCGTTTCATGGATTATTTTATCCCATTCGGAAATATCATCCTCAAGGCTGAGCATGATAATGTCGGTGCGGTGAGTTGCAATCTCTTCGGCAGTCAGGTCATCAAATTCAAATACGTTCTGGATGAGCTCCTTTTCGGTATTGTCGATAGTACCCTTTTCACTGCCGACGTCAACCATCATGCGTATTTCTTCCTCGGTAACATCGTCATCCTCCTGGTTGGGGTCAATCTTCATCAGCCTCAGTACGCCGTTGGTGGATTTGGTGAGCAGCCATACGAGCGGAGCAAAGATAACGGATACGAATGAGAGCATACCGCTCATGCCGAGGCCCATGCTTTCGGCTTTCTTCATCGCAATACGCTTGGGGACAAGCTCGCCGAAAACCAGTGTAATATACGAAAGAATGATGGTAATAACGATAACCGCTACGGAGTTGGGAAGCCCCGGTATCAGCTTTTCAAGGTAAACTGCAAAGTTTCCGGCTGCAAACGCACTGCCGAGGAAGCCTGCGAGCGTGATAGCGACCTGAATGGTCGAAAGAAATCTTGCCGGCTGGCTTGTAAGCTTTTTGAGCTTAACCGCTCGCTTGTCGCCTTCCGAAGCGAGCTTATTGAGCTTTGCATCGTTGATTGAGATAACGGCTATCTCGGCGCAGGCAAAGACTGCGTTGATGAAGATGAGTACGATCTGGAGAAGTATCTGAAAGATGAGCGTACTCGGATTTGCTGCATTTACGGCAGCGGCATCGGAAAACATGCATATGAGTGGGTCGATGTCGGTTGTCATGGTTATGTTTTATTTCTCGCTCGCGGATTTTGCGTACAAAAAAGCACAGCCTCGCGGAAATACGGAGGTCATGCACGAATTCAACTTTATTCCGAATGAGTTGGGATTATCGGAGTCGCTGTCGCAACTGTCGTCCACAAGCTTTCCTTTCTGCGGTCATTCCGCCTAAAATCACAGTGCATTATACACCTATGCAGTCCGTTTGTCAATACCTTTTTTCTATATTCTATTCAGAATGAATAAAAAAGGAACTGCATTCGGCAGCTCCTAAAAAATCATTCTTTTATTCCGAAAGCTCGGACGGCATTATCATAGGTTATCTGCGCCATCTCTTTGGGATCGATTCCCTTGATCTCCGCAATTTTTTCGCAAGTAAAATGAATGAAGCTCGGGTCGTTGCGTTCACCACGGTGGGGAACGGGCGTCATATACGGGCAGTCTGTCTCAAGCATTATAGAATCAAGTGGGAGAGCGGATACAACTTCGATGGGCTTTTTTGCGTTTTTGAAGGTAACAGCACCGCCGAAGCTGAATTTGAGCCCGAGGTCAAGGCATTCATATGCCGTTTCAACGCTGCCGGAATAGCAGTGCATGACTCCGCGGAGACCGTCACGGTGCGCACGCAGAATATCCATGCAGTCACCGAAGGCCTCGCGGATATGCAGCACCACGGGATACCCGAGCTGCTTTGCAAGGTCAAGCTGCTCCGCAAACCATTTTCGCTGATCCTCACGGGGGGATAGGTCATAGTGATAGTCAAGCCCGATTTCACCGAGAGCCAGCATCTTTTCATGCTCAAGATACTTTTTTATCTCATCCATCAAGGCATTATTCATCACCCTTACATCATGGGGATGCATGCCGATGGTGCCGTAAACAAAGGGGTAACGCTCGAGAAGCTCGATAGTCCTTGATGCTGACCTTACATCACATGCAACATCTATAAACTTTTCCACTCCGGCATCCAGGAGCTTCGGAATCAGCTCATGCCTGTCAGCATCAAAGGCTTCATCGGAAAGATGCGCATGCGTATCAAAAAGCTTCATTTGCAAAGCCTCCTCAGCGGTGCGTTATCGAGCTTGTCGAATCCTTCGACAGCGCCTAAAAGCGCCGCGGCGAGCAGCCTAAGCCCACCGACCGAGCTGCTTTCAAGATTGCAGGGCATGATTGGGTCGTGAAGACTGCGCCTTATGAGGAACCAGCCGTTGCCGTGCGCAGGATCTGCGTTAATCCGCACGCCCTCATAGTTTGGCGTTACGATCCCGAAGCCTTCACGGGAGGCAAAGTATTCCGTTACATGCTCAAGCACCCTTGCGGTATAGTCCGCAGTGTCGTCAAGAAGTACATTGAGCCTTGCTTCCGCGCTCTCCGCCGGCTCTTCGAGCGATGCGATAAGGTCATCAATACTGCGTCCGCTGCGCTTTGCATTAACAAGCTCTATCAGCAGCTTAACTATTATGTACGCACCGTCGTCGAGGAAATAGTTCTCATAGAGTGCGCCGTGCCCGCTCGTTTCCATGGCGAATACGGCGTTTTCACCCTCTGCCATGAGCCTTTTTGCTTCGTTTATAACGTTGCGGTAACCGCGCTTGAAGCGGTGATGACGGCACCCGAGGGAAGAAATAAAATCGTTAAGACCTGTGGAGGTAATGGAGTCGGTAACGACAGTAATTGCGCCGTATTGCTTTGAAAGTATCGCAGCCATCATCGCGATAAGACGGTTGCGGTCGAGGGGGAGGGTACCGTTTTCAGTGGGAAGAACTGCTCCGGCACGGTCAACATCGGTATCAAAGATGATGCCGAAATCGGCATTGCTCTCGCTTACGGCGTCGCAGATGCTCTGCATCGCTTCGGCGTTTTCGGGATTGGGCTGATGATTGGGGAAGCTTCCGTCGGGTTCGAGATAGCGGCTTCCCGTTATATCGGCGCCGAGGGGAGAAAGCAAACGCTCGGCGAAGAATCCGCCTGCGCCGTTGCCGGCATCGACAACGATCCTAAAGCCGGTAAAAGGCTTTGCGTTCTCATCAAGACCGAGGTCACCGAGTATTTTTGCTTTAAGCCCGTAGATGTAGGGAGTCATTATATCAACTTTGCCGCATGCGCCGCGCTCACAGGCAGCAGTAAAAACGCCGTTCGCCGCGGAAGCAAGGATGGCGGAGATGTCCTGCTTCTCAAGACCGCCGCTCGCAATAAAGAATTTCATGCCGTTGCGCTCCATGGGAAGGTGGCTTGCCGTCACCATGATGCCTGCGTCAAGATGAAGCTCATTTACGCAGCACATGAACATTGCAGGCGTGCTTGCCATACCGCCGTCATATGCGTTTGCGCCGACGAGGGTTATGCCGTCCGTAAGCCAAGAGGCTATCTCGGCACCGGTGAGCCTTGAATCCCTGCCGATGGCAATACGGAGCTCATTTATCGGTTTGCCGAGCTTTGCGGCAGTCCACTTTGCAAAGGCACTGCCGATATTAGTGCAGCTCTCTTCGGTCAGGTTAACCTCCTTGCCGCCGGGGACAGCAATAGCGATGCCCCTTATGTCGCTTCCGTTCTGAAGTTTAGAATAATCCATTTTTATCTCCGTTTCCATAAAAAACGGGCGGAATACAAACCGCCCGAAGGTATGTGATTTTATCCTTATTCTTCAAAGTAATCGCCGCGGCGGTAATCGTAAAGAGCGCTTACCATGCCCTTGTCGATGTCGTCAAGAGCCTTGCCCGTACCGACTGCGACGCAGGATACGGGATCTTCCGCGACATAGCAGGGAACCTTTGTATGCTCGGTCACAAACTGATCCATGCCGTAGAGCAGTGCGCCGCCGCCGGTCAGACAGATGCCGTTTTCGGCGATGTCGCTTGCAAGCTCGGGCGGAGTCTTTTCAAAGAGGGTGCGGATGGTTTCGATGATCTGCTGGAGGGGTTCTTCGAGTGCGTCGATCATCTCATTTGAACCGACGGTCACTGCCTGGGGCAGGCCGGATATGAGGTTACGCCCCTTAACGTCGATGAAAAGCTGCTCGCTGCGGGGGTATGCGGAACCTATGCGGATTTTCATATCCTCAGCGGTGCGTTCACCGATGAGGAGGTTATGCTTCTTACGCATGTAGCGGACGATGGATTCATCGAATTTATCGCCTGCGACCTTGATGGATTCGCTGAGTACGGAATTATCAAGGGAGATGACGGCAACGTCCGTCGTGCCGCCGCCGATATCAACGACCATATTGCCTCGCGGCTGGCTGATGTCTATGCCGGCACCGATAGCAGCAGCAATGGGTTCTTCTATTAGATAGGTATGACGGGAACCGGCTTCCTCGGTCGCCTCGATAACGGAACGTTTTTCAACTTCTGTAACGCCCGAGGGTACGCAGACGACGACACGGGGCTTAAAGAACAGCTTTGTGCCGACGACCTTCTTTATGAAGTGATTTAAAAGCCTTTCGGTTATATCAAAATTCGATATGACGCCGTCGCGAAGCGGACGGATAGCGGCGATCTTTCCGGGAGTCCTTCCAAGCATGCGCCGAGCCTCCTCACCAACGGCGATGATGCGGCCGGTGCGCTTTTCAACTGCGACGACTGCCGGCTCGCGCAGCACGATGCCCTTGTTTTTAACATATACCAATACGCTCGAGGTACCGAGATCGATACCGATGTCGTTATATTCAAAAAGCCCCATATTTTTACCTTTCTTTTTGATGAGAAGCCTAAGCCGAAATGCACGCTTATGCAGTAAGCAAATTCTCCCCATAAAAACGGGAATGCCCCGAGAATGTCTTATTTTTAGGAGAACAGGAAACAAACCTGATACCTTTTATTATTGTAACATTATTCGGAAGGCTTTTACAAGAGCATTTTTGAGAAAATTTAAAAATTTTTCAATAAATTTAATTTTTCCTTGTCAGAAAATGGAGACAGATCAATATACTTATACTGACAGCGGATCATAGGAGGTAAATATGTTCATTCCGATGCGCCCGTGCGCAAGAAAAACGCGCTGGAGAAAAAAACGAATACCGGGAGGAATCACAAAGGCAATATGCTGCATCATAGGGATATTGCTTGCGGTGGGACTTTTGTTCCTTTGCCCCAAATGGCTGCTCGTCGTGATAATAGTTCTGATCTCGGTAGTGCTCGTGCTGCTTCTCAGATGCTGAAAAAGGCAAAGGGAGAATTATAAGTCTTCCCTTTGCCGCGAACGACAGCAGTTTATTTCTTTTTTGCAATCTCCATTATTTCGGGGTATTTGCGCATGATGTACGCATACCCTATCTCGCTGTGCGGAATGGTGCATTTTGAGCAGTCCTTGATGCCGCCCTCGATGTAGGTAAACCCACCTCCGCATTTGTCCCCCAAGGCATACAGGGGGCAATAGCAGAACAGACAGTTGAAGAAACCGCTTTCAGGCAGCTTATGGCACGGGAAATACTCGCATTCGCTGTTGCAGTAGTAAGCAAAATGCGGCTGACCGTGCATATCCCGGGGATCGATCACGGGTGCTTTTTCTGCGTCTTTGATCTCGTTTTCCATAGCTGCTCCTTTCGCCTGAATCAGAAATTCGAATCGATGTATTCGCATGCGGCAATGGCGGAAACTCCGCCGTCCGCGCCTGCGGTCACGAGCTGGCGTACCGACTTTGTGCGGCAGTCGCCTGCGGCAAAGATATTGGGCTGCTTTGTGCAGCAGTTCTCACCGGCGATAACGAAGCCTGCATCGTCGAGATCGACGAGCTCGCTGAACGCCGCATTGTTCGGTTCCTGACCGACTGCGGCAAATATGCCTTCAACATTGAGAACCTGCATGCTTCCGTCAACGGTGCTTTCGACCGTGATGCTTTCGATTTTATCGCTGCCGGATAGCTTAACAACCTTGCTGTTCATTATCAGCTCGACATTAGTACATGCATCGAGCCCGTCAACGACCTTTTTTTCGGCACGGAAACGGTCACGGCGGTGGATGAGGTAGACCTTTTTGCAGAGCTTGGATAGGTAGATAGCATCCTGAACCGCGGTATTGCCGCCTCCGATGACGGCAACGGTCTTGCCTTTGAAGAAGGCTCCGTCACAGACCGCGCAGAAGGAAATGCCCTTTCCAATAAATGAGGCCTCACCCTCAAGACCGAGCCTTCGATGCTTTAGCCCCGTAGCGATAATGAGCGAACGTGCGGTAAACGAATCGTATTCGGTCTTAACAAGAAGACTTCCGTCCTCGTTTTTCGTTACTCCCGTGACCGTGTCAACGCAGATCTCAGCTCCGAGCGAAAGCACCGCATTGACGAGCGAATCCACAAGCTCGGTGCCGGAAAGGGGCTTGGTGAAGGGATAGTTTTCGACCAAGGGCGAAAGCACTATCTGCCCCCCGAAGCTTTCTTTTTCAATAAGGAGAACGGTTTTGCCCGCTCTCCTTGCATATAGTGCCGCAGTCAGGCCTGCCGGGCCTGCACCGGCGATTATGATGTCGTATACTGTCATCATGAGTTCACTGTTTCCTTATTCAGATTCTTTATAAACCTGTTGATCTCGGATACGCCCACGGCATGGATCTCACTGTCTCCGCACTGTGAGATGAGGGTCGGTGCCTGGCGGATATTGTAGCGGATGGCCAGCTCGGGGTTTTCCTCTGCGTCAACGACGGTATAGTCAATGCCTGCCCTATCGAGAAGAGCCTTTGCGCTTCTGCAGTTGGGGCATGTCTTGGTGGTGAAGAGAAGGTTGGAGGCAATGGGAGTCGAATCATTCTCCGCTTCGAGGAGATCCTTGTGCTTCATATAGTCGAGCATGCTGTAAACCTTGCGCTCCTTGAATTCCTGGATCTTGCCATCATTCCAGTTCTGTACCGGACGGTAGTAGCCGGTGATGCGGCTGTAGACCTCGGATTTTTTGCCGCAGATGGGGCAGGTATAATGCTCGCCTGCGACGTAACCATGCTCGCTGCATACGGAGTAGGTGGGGGACAGCGTGTAGTAGGGGAGCTTATAGTTATCCGCAATCTTCTTTACAAGCTCCGCAGCACTCTCCCAGCTGGGCAGCTTCTCACCCAGGAAGGCGTGGAATACCGTGCCGGAGGTGTAGAGGGTCTGAAGCTCATCCTGAATATCGAGCGCGGAGAAGATATCATCGGTATAGCCGACCGGCAGATGGGAACTGTTGGTATAATAGGGAGTGCCGCCGGGCTCCGCCGCAGTGATGATGCCGGGGTAGTTCTTGGCGTCATACTTTGCAAAACGATAGGTGGTCGATTCCGCAGGAGTCGCTTCGAGGTTGAACAGCTCACCCTTGTACATCTCCTGATAATCGGACAGCCTGTCGCGCATATGGTTGAGGACCTCCTTGGTGAATTCCTGAGCGACAGGGTCGCTGAGATCACGCTTGATCCAGTTAGCATTGAGGCATGCTTCATTCATGCCGACAAGACCGATCGTGGAGAAATGGTTATCGAATGAACCGAGATACCTCTTTGTATAGGGATAGAGACCCTCATCAAGAAGCCTGCTGATGACCTTACGCTTGGTATGCAGCGATCTTGCGGCAACGTCCATAAGATGATCGAGCTTCTCGTAGAACTCCGCTTTATCCTTGCTGGTGAAAGCAAGACGGGGCATGTTGAGCGTTACGACGCCGACGCTGCCGGTGCTTTCGCCGCTGCCGAAGAAACCGCCGCTCTTCTTGCGAAGCTCACGCAGGTCAAGGCGCAGACGGCAGCACATGGAGCGTATATCGCTCGGCTCCATATCGCTGTTTACATAGTTGGAGAAGTAGGGAGTGCCGTACTTGCTGGTCATCTCGAACAGAAGACGGTTGTTCTCGGTCGGAGACCAATCAAAATCCTTGGTAATGGAATAGGTGGGGATGGGGTACTGGAAACCGCGCCCGTCGGCGTCGCCGTCGATCATAATTTCGATGAACGCCTTGTTGATCATATCCATTTCCTTTTTGCAGTCACCGTAGGTGAAATCCATCTCCTTGCCGCCGACGATGGCAGGACGGTCCTTGAGGTCGTTGGGAACTTCCCAGTCAAGGGTGATATTGGAGAACGGAGCCTGAGTGCCCCAGCGAGAGGGGGTGTTGACGCCGTAAACAAAGCTCTCGATGCACTTCTTGACCTGATCATAGGTGAGGTTATCGGTGCGCACGAAGGGAGCAAGGTAGGTATCAAATGAACTGAATGCCTGTGCGCCTGCCCATTCATTCTGCATGATGCCGAGGAAATTGACCATCTGATTGCAGAGCGTGGAGAGGTGCTTTGCGGGGGATGAGGTGATCTTGCCGGGAACACCGCTCAAGCCCTCCTCGATGAGCTGCCTGAGCGACCAGCCGGCGCAGTAGCCGGTGAGCATGGAAAGGTCGTGGAGATGGAAATCACAGTTGCGGTGTGCTTTGGCAATTTCATCATCATAGACCTCGGAAAGCCAGTAGTTGGCGGTGATAGCGCCGCTATTGGAAAGAATGAGACCGCCGACGGAATAGGTGACGGTGGAGTTCTCCTTTACTCGCCAGTCGGTGACGTTGAGATACTTGTCAACGGTGTCGCGATAGTCAAGCATCGTGGACTTGACGTTGCGCAGCTTTTCACGCTGACGGCGATAGAGAATGTATGCCTTGGCAACGTCAGCATATCCTGCCTGAATGAGCACGGCTTCGACGCTGTCCTGAATATCTTCGACTGCAATGAGGTCATCCTTGACCTTCGAAGCGAAATCGGCCGTAACCTTGAGAGCGAGCAGATCCAGAATATCCGGATGGCAGGGCTTATTCTGAGCTTCAAATGCAAGAAGCATTGCGCCTTTGATTTTACTGATGTCAAAATCGACAATCTTGTCATCGCGTTTTACGACACGGTACATGGGTATTCTTCCTCCTGAATTGCTTGTTTAGTCCTTGCCGGGGAAAATCGGTTGAATTACGGATGAATCGCATTCCGGCATGCAGCATGAAACCCTTGTTTCCTAACTACGTTACTATTATACCACAGCATATTGGGGGATTGCAAGCCTTTTAACCACAAGATATTGTGCCATGCTTTTCACATATAATATTAGGAATGATTCTTAACCTATTTAACGTAATCAAGAAAACAATACTATTATTATAAAAATGCCGCCTTCTGCGACCGAATGACCGAGAAAGCGGCATAAAACACATTGAAAATATATTTTGAAATTACATCCTTCCCGTCAGGAAGTAGTATACGATAGCGGCGCATTCTCTGAGATAGTTATTGAGCATAAGGGGAGCAAATTCTTTCGCGCCAATGCCGGAAGCATTGACACAGACGCGCTCTGCGACTCTCTCGGAACGAAAAACATGGAAGTTTGAGGTAACGAATACGACCTTGGCTTCGTCTCCGAGCAGTTCCTTTATTATCTCATCGGAAAACAGGAAGTTTTCTTTGGTGCTGGTGCTTCTGTCCTCTTCGATAATATCACATTCCGGTACACCCTTGCCGACAAGGTATTCTTTCATGACGGATGCCTCCGTGACGATCTCTTCGCCTTCCATTCCGCCGCTTACGATGATAATGCAGCCCTCGCTGCAGCCGTCATAGACCTCCTTGGCCTTGTCAAGACGGTAAGCGAGCGAACGCGAAGGATTTTTACCGCGTATGCCTGCGCCGAGCACGATTATTGCGTCGGGCTCATCGCTCGGAAGGTCCCGAATACTTGTAGTGATAAGAATGGTAGTCACCGAAAAAAGCAGGAAAAATGCCGCATAACAGCCTATGAACAGCCATTTTATGATTTTGCCGAATGTGGTTTTATTCCAAAGAACATGTATCCGCTCATAGAGTATTCCGAGTATCAGCAGCGGAAGCCCTATAACAAAAGGCATGATTATGCCGAAATTAAAGGAAGTAAAGGGCATGGTAAGGACAGCATCGAGGACAAAAAATCCGCCGACAAGTATCAGAATAATGCGCAGTATAATTCTCAAACACCTGTTATTTGCTGCCATTGAAATTAAGCTCCTTTATTTCAAATTCCGAACGCGGAAGGAACACATCATTCCTGAAATTCAGCTCAATATCATCACCGATGCGTCCGCAGACCATATCAAGAGATACTATTTCCTTTATCCTTGCGAGGACGTCCGGGTATGCGGAGATAAGAAGCCTCTTGCTGCCGCCTGCGATGCGCATCATCAGCCTCCTTCTCGCGCGAAGCGCAACGGTATCGGGGGAGAGTATCGTTCCGCTGCCGCCGCAGCAGGGACATTCTTCGGAATATATACCGTCAAGGCTCGTGCCGGTTCTGCGTCTTGCGACCTCGACAAGCCCTAACTTTGTCATGCCGCAGACCTCGGGCTTGGCGGTGTCGGAAAGCATTTCCTCTCTGAGCACGGATACGATAAGATCACGGTCCTCCTGCTTCTCCATGTCAATAAAGTCAATAATGATGATTCCGCCGATATTGCGCAGCCTTATCTGATGAGCAATCTCAATGGCGGCTTCACGATTGGTTTCGAGTATGGTACTGCGGACGGATGATGTACCTACATTCTTGCCCGTGTTAACATCGATGCTGTACAGCGCTTCGGTTCTGTCGAATACAAGATACGCTCCGCTTTTGAGCCATACCCTGCGTGACAATGCCTCTGAGAGCTGCTTGTTGAGGTTGTAACGCTCAAGAAGATCATATTCGTTCTCTATAAGCTTAACCTTCTCGGCGAGATGCGGAGTGGATACTGAGAGCAGCTCGCGGATATAGTCATACTCCTGACGGGAGTTAATAACGAGCTCTGAAACATCCGAACGCATGAGATCGCGCACGGAACGCGAAATCAGGCTTTCTTCACTCCAGATGAGCTTAGGAGCGCGGCAGATGCCGAGATCGCGCTCGATATCCCGCCAGCGTGAAACGATGCTGTCAAGGTCGGATAAAACGGATTCATCATCGATCTGCTCGGATTCGGAACGGGCGATTACGCCGAGATCATCGGGAATATGTTCGCGAAGCAGCTCCTTTATATGGCTTTTTCTTTCATCACCATGAAAACGCTTGCTGATGAAAACACCCGTGGTAGATGGAAGCAGTACCAGCGTATGCCCCGGAAGGGTCAGCTCCATCGTGGCTTTCGGGCCCTTATTATTGATAGGCTCCTTTGAAATCTGTACGGCAATCTCCGACCCAACCTTTATATAGGGAGTGGGAACCTCTCCGCGGCGCAGCTGTTCGTGCCTGCCTCCGCCCTCGCGGCTGCGGTCGATTCGCATATCTCGATAATGCAATATGGCATTTTTTCCTTCACCGATATCAACAAATGCGACTGACATACCGGGCAGAATGCTTTGAACGACTCCCCTGTAGATATTGCCGACGAGCCTTTTCTCGCTGCTGCATTCGACATGAACCTCGCTTGCTCTGCCGTTTTCAACGAGCACAACGGTCTTGCGGTATGGGTTTATATCGAATATTAGCTGCTTGTTCGAAGGGCTTTGCGTGTCAGCTTTCATTTATTTTCCCTCCGACCAATCCATCTCGATTGTCCTTCTGTTGACGGTGGAAACGGCTGAGGCACTGACCTTTTCAGAGATTGCACCGAAAAGAAGCTCAAGCGGCAGGCCGCCCTCTGCGGTGAGCTTGCCCTTGATATAGAGAATTGCACTGCCTTCGGAGCAGTCAATAAGATTTACGGAAATGAGCAGCGGACGAATATCGACATCCTTCATTCCGCCCTTGGTCTTCTTTTCAACGATGATCTCGCCCGTAAGGAGGGAAGCAAGTGCGTTTTCGAGCTCATCGGAGGTGACTTCCCGATCAAAATCAAGCCTTGCAAAATAATCCGCGCTGCGCATGAGCGTAGTGAGAGAGGTTTTCATCTCGCCTGCGTCCACGGCCTTTGTTACGGCAACGCCTTCGGGAAGTACGGCATTGACGCGGCTGCGGAATTCGTCCGCATCAATTTTTTCATCGAGAAAAACATCGAAATACTCGCATTCGGAGGTATAACCGACGGAGAGGGCAGTTGCAAACGAGAGCAGGGGGTGGGGATTAAAGCCTTTGGAATAGGAGAGCGGAAGCCCTGCACGGCGGAAAGCGCGCTGAAAGAGCCGCTGCATATCCAAATGCGAAACAAAACGCACCTCATCATGTTTATAAAACGAAGCAATTATCCTCATCACTCGTTCACCTCCGCAGTGCCGTCACGGTGCACATCGCAGTATTCCCTGCATTTTGTGCCGAAGCAGCCGTTGCAGCCTTTTCGGCAGTCACGGGTCACGATCTCGGCCTTTGCACGGTCGTGCTCACGCTCAAGGTAATCAAAGGATACAAGCGAATCCATATGCTGCCATGCGAGGGGCTCGCCATGCGCTATCCGTCTGTGTGCATACTGCTCGCAGCTCAGACCGTTCTCCTCAAAGGCTATGTCCCAAGCTTCTTTATTAAACTGTTCGTCCCAAGAATCGAATCTTGCGCCGTGGCGGAAAGCGGAGACAAGAACTCCGTTGAGCCTTCTGTCACCGCGTGCAAAGCAGGCTTCAAGCTTGCTCGTTTCAGAGAAATGGCAGTTGAATTCGACACCCCTGATACCCTTGAGCGCGCTGCGCAGAAGCGCCTGACGGCGCAGAACCTCTTCCGTGGTTATCTGAGGCTCCCACTGGAAGGGGGTAAAAGGCTTAGGAACAAAGGTCGATGCCGATACCGTGCACCTGAGCCCCTTTCCGCGCATATCCTTGGGCATGGCGTAGAAGGTGCGGCTGACCTTTCGGGCAAGCTCCGCTATACCGAGGATATCCTCATCGGTCTCGGTCGGAAGTCCGATCATGAAATAGAGCTTAACGCCGTGCCAGCCGGAACGGAAGGCATCGTCCACAGCTCGGAGCAGGTCATCCTCGTTGACGCCTTTATTTATGACGTCGCGCAGCCTCTGCGTTCCCGCTTCGGGTGCAAAGGTGAGACCGGTCTTGCGTACCTGCTGCATCTTCTCAAGATCGTCCTTTATAAAGGAATCAATGCGCAGCGACGGCAGGGAAACGGATACGCGGTCCTTGCTGTAACGGTCAAGGATTTCCGGAACTATCTCATGGATTTCGGAATAATCGCCGCTTGAAAGCGAAAAGAGGGATATTTCATCGTAGCCGGTGCAGGAAAGCTGCTTATCGGCATAGTCGAGCAGCGTTTCCATTCTGCGCTCGCGAATGGGACGATAGATAAATCCTGCCTGACAGAAGCGGCAGCCGCGGGTGCAGCCGCGGAAGAGCTCAAGAGCTATGCGGTCATGCACGATATTCATGTACGGCACGATAAGATCGCCGGTGAATTCGGCTTTATCGAGATCACGGACTATTCGGCGAGTAACGGCGTCGGGAGCTGCCTCTTCGAGCTTGATGAGCCTTGAGAATTCTCCGTTTTCGTACTCGGCACGATAGAAGCTCGGCACATAGATTCCCTTGATCTTTGAAAGCTCTATAAGCATTTCGTGACGGCTGAGTCCTTTGTGCATGCAGGTAGCATAGCAGTCCATAAAGTCATTCATCAGCTCTTCGCCGTCGCCGAAGAAGAATACATCGACGATCTCAGCAAGGGGTTCGCTGTTGCAGACGCAGGGACCTCCGGCAACTATGAGGGGATATTTATCGCCTCGCTCCGCGGTTGTAAGGGGAATGCCGGAAAGCTCAAGCATATTGAGAAGATTGGTATAGCACATCTCGTACAGCAAGGAGAAGCCGATAATATCGAATTCATCGAGCGGAGTTTTCGTTTCGATGGAAAACAGTTTCTCGTTCTCTTCCCTCAAAAGCTTTTCCATATCCACCCAAGGAGCAAACGCGCGCTCACAGAAGGTGTCGCTTCGGTTGTTGAGAACGTTGTAGACGATTCGCGAACCGAGATGGCTCATGCCTATCTCATAGATGTCGGGGAAGCAGAGCGCGAAGCGGAATTCAAATTCATCCTTCATTCGCATGTTCAGCTCGCCACCCATATAGCGCGTAGGCTTTTCCGTGCGCGCTATGAGTGAATTCAGTTTTTCTTTATTCAAAATTTCCTCCGCTGCAGAGACTCTTAGGTGGACTCTGCCGAAAAATTATTTATCATATTATGTGGAGATGTATAATTACCCAAATACATTATAACGCGGAAGTGCATTTCTTGCAAGCACGGCAAAATCTTCCGCCGATGGCACTCGCTGTATAAATTAGGAAGTTTTAGGAAATTCAGGCAGAAACCGTAAATTGAATTCTAAGCATCATGCGTGAATTTTTAGTGCAATGCCTGCGGATAATAATCACGAGCTGATTATTGCTCAAAAATCACAGGAGGCAGAACGATGCAGAATAACAACAATCAATCGGGCAGAGAATGGGATAGCTTTTTCCGTACCTCTGCACAGAAGATGAACACGGAAGTCGGCAGCATGGGCAATTCCTCGACTATCGACTCCAAGGATCTCTCAATCATCGAGGATCAGATGTACAAGGAGGCGCTGCTCTATAAAAAGTGCGCGACCTACGCCGGGTATTTCAACGACCAGAATCTGAAGACAATGGCGAATACCGCAGCGGAACATCACAAAAAACATTTTGAGACACTGCATGGCTATCTCAGCGCAAGCAAGTAATGGAGGGAAAAGAAAATGCATAATGCTTCAATGAGCGAACAGGAACTTTTAACGGATCTTCTCAACTCGGAAAAATCCCTCGTCAAGGATTACATCGGCAACTACACCGAAACGGCATGCCCGAAGCTCAGGACTCTTCTTCTTAACTGCATGACAGAATGCTCCGAAGATCAGTTCTCAGTCTTTGAACAGATGCAGCAGCGCAATATGTATAAGACGAAGAAGGCGCAGCCGCAGGATGTCGAGACAGCTAAGCAGGATATGTCTAAGCTCGAACAGCAGACCTGGTAAAGAACGAAAACTCAGCTTAAACCAAAAAACAATGCTTCGCATGGTTCTGCGGAGCATTGTTTTGATATTGCAGGCTCTGTCATCAGAAAAACAGTTTCTTCTTCAGTGCTTCCTTGATGGGCTTGCATATTGATATAATGATAAATCCCATGCCGATGATGAAGCAGCCGATGAGTGGGAACAGTGACCAATGAAAGCTCGAACGGACATCGAAGGCCGATGAAATAAGGTATTCGAGCAGTACGGTATAAAAGCCGTTTGCTATCAATACGCCTCCGCAGACATACAGATAGCCGTGGTGGAGGTATTTGAATAATGTCACTGCGGCACTTGCTATCAAAGCAAGCACGCCGACCGCCGGCAGAGCAAAGCTCAGGAACCAGCCGCCCTTCGTCACATAGTTGATGTAGCAAAGATATGCAAGTATCGCCGCAAAATCGCAGGGAACGAATATTACGGGATTGGGCTTGCGGAACCACATGGGAAGAGCAACGAGCACATAAAAGAGTGCAACCCCGTAGACGGCATACCCTGCCCAGCCCTTTGTCCACGGGATGCTCAGCTCGCATATGAGAAGCTGAGTTATCAGCGCGCAGAAAAGTATCGTAACGATGAGCATGATGCCTCGCTTGCTCATTCTGCTGTCCTTCGCTGTGAATTCGGGATAGGGCGCGCTTGTTACGACCCTTTCAATTTCGGGGTTATAGACCTTTGTTCCGCAGAGCGGACAGCGTTCCTCGCTGTCTGCAAGCTCCACGCCGCATTTGACACAGAACATTTTTTAGCTCCTTTCTTCGCCCGAATCCCTGCGCTGATTGCTTTCGACCAGCACTTTGAGCCCGAGCTCATGCAGTACACGATAGAAGTTTAATTCCAAACAGGATTCCTTGGTATTTCTGATAAAATTCATATAAAGAGTGCCGTTATATGAAAGTATGCCGCAGTTATGGGGCTTCGAGGCCTGAGGCCCGAGTACGAAATCGAATCTTGCCACATAGGGCTTCATGACATCCGGCAGGTCGATATTGCCGAGGTTCGATACATTCAGGCATCCGGTTCGCTCGCCGACGCTGTCATAAACGGTTTTCATGACAAGATTCTTGAGGAACAGGGGAGTGAGCCGCAGGAACGGGGATTTTTCGGCATTGACATTGGGCGTGAATTTAGCACGCATATTCTTTGCGGTTGCCTGAAGTCCCAGCTCATGCTTGACTATCGAACAGATTTCATCGAATTCGTAATCGCCCATTCTGGGGTTGATCTCGGGCATGACGACATGCACGAAATTTCTAAGGGTCTTGCTCGGGAACAGCGTTCGCAGATTGACGGGAATGACAACGCGGATGGGTTTCTGCTTGCGCTTGTCGGGTATCTGTTCGTTCTGGAGCTTCTGAAGAGCAAGAAGCATGGCGGAAGCAAGGAACACCGTCACGGTGGCATTATGCTCTTTAGCGCATATACGCACGGAAGAAGTGTCGATCATCATAGTAGTCAGATGCCTGAAATCGTCCTCTTCGCGTGTGGAACGGATATTGTAGACCGTACCGTGGTCGCGCGGACCGCTGACCGTTCCGCTGTATTTACAGAAGCTATCCTCCAGCTCTTCTTCATGAGGTTCTTCAAGCCTGTCAAGAATACCGCATTCATTCGGGACTGAGATACCGTATGCTTGCTCGATGTATTCGGCGAGCAGAGTTTTAAGAAAGACCATACCGCCGTTGCCGTCCGTGAGAGCATGATAGAATTCAACGGCAATACGGTTTTTGTAAACTATCACCCGCAGTGCGGATTCATTTATCGCTTCAAACGGCGCATGTGCAAGCGGCCAAGGTTCCTCTTCGGTGATTTCGGGCGCCGAGCGCAGCTCTTCAAGATAGTACCAGAACAGCCCCTTGCACAGCCTTACGGCTATCGAAGGGAAGCGCCTTGCCGTGACGTCGAGTGCGCTTCGCAGCACTGCCGTATCAACGGGTTCGCTGAGCGTTGCCGAAAGCCTGAAAAAGTTATTCCATCTGCGCCGCCTTGCCGCAGGGTATATCTTTGCGGCGTTATCAAGCCTCATCCAGCGCAGCTTGCGCTCGTGGCTGAGGTAACGGTTCAGAAAGTTATCTATTCGGTCAAAATCGCCGGCACGCTCCTTGATGCAGAATAGGATATAGGCATGCCACATGCGCTCGGCAACTATGAGCTCACTTATGCACCCGGAAGTCAGAAGCTTTTTGTGCAGATTTCTCGCATCGTCAAGCAGTATCTCGTCGCTTCCTGCAAATATCAGCGAGGGAGGAAATCCGTAAAAATCTCCGAAGATGGGGGAGATAAGGGGGTCATCGAGAGAATAATTCTTGCCGGTATAGCATTCCGCGTAGAAATCGAGTGCGGTTTTGGTGAGCGAAGGATCAATATCCTTATTTGAAATATAGGTCTTGCTTTCGTTGTGAAGATCCATCCATGGTGAACATGCAACGATGCAGGCAGGGAGGGGTATACGCAGCTGTCTCAGCTTCAGGCAAAGGGCATAGCAAAGCCCACCGCCGGCACTTTCTCCGGCAAGCACAATCTGTCCGGGGAGATACCCGGAGGTGAGCAAAAGCCTGTATGCTTCGAGTGCGTCGTCGAGCGCGGCAGGGAAGGGATGCTCGGGCGCGAGCCTGTACGCAACGCATAGCACCTTTATGCCGCATTCTACCGACAGTACTGAACCGAAGCCCTTGGCATACTCAAGATCGCCGCAGGTATAGCCTCCGCCGTGCAGATATAGAATGACTCCTTTTTTCAGTTCGTCGTGAGGATGTATCCATGCCGCATCCGAATGGGAAAGCTTGATGTCGTGAATATCACCGCATTTGCGCATGGTCTTAGCGAGCACCATGCCCCAGATATCCTGCCCCTTACGGCATGCTTCAAGCGAAGCGTTCTCTGTAAGCGGCTTAAGCCTTTCCATATGTTTGCGCACAAATTTTTCGGATAATTCCATATTTCCCGTCCTGTGCCGAAAGTACTTATAATAGTCTAACACAATTCCGCCGTTTATTCAATCGGACAAAAACCAAGTTATTGGCAAAAACTGTTGAAGTGCAACCTTTGATTTGATTGACGCTTCAACACCTTTTGACCGCAAAAAAACGGGTTACCTATTGACTACCGAACGATAGGTAGTTATAATAGAGCCGTACGAGCGAGACGTTTCGGTTAGTGTAAAGGAGTATATTTATGGAGCGAGGAAACACAAAGCAGGAAATCCTGGAGGCATCACTTGATTTGTTCTCCGTACAGGGATTCGAAGCCACCTCAATCTCCCAGATCGCGAACGCAGTGGGCATTCGGAAGGCATCTCTTTACAGTCATTTTGAGAACAAGCAGGCGATTCTGGATGCGCTTGTGAAGGATGTTCTGGATCAGTATGCGGAGCATTCCATCTTTGAAAAGACGGATTGGGATGAATACGATAATTCAGAGGATAAACCGGCATTAACTCCCGATGCTGCGGCCCAAATGATTCTGGGGCAGATTCGCTACATCCTCCATGACCCACATATCAGCAAGGCGCGAAAAATGCTGGCGATGGAGCAATTCCGGAACGCGGAGCTGGCGAAGCTGCAAACCAAGCAGAATTATGCCGATGTGATGCGGTACTTCACAGGGCTCGTGAAACACCTGATTCGGAACGGCATTTTGACGGATGATGATCCCGAGATCATGGCGGCACAGCTATGTCTGCCCATTTCCACATGGATCAACCTTTGTGACAGAGAACCGGACCGGGAGCAGGAGGTCATGGAAGTGGTAAGCCGGCATATTCAGCAGTTTTTCAGGGTCTATCAGAAGTGAGATCCTTTCCGTTACTTCGAGTTCTTCCTGACTGACATACAAAATTCTTTGACGGAGGCAGCTATGGACAGCCTTGTAGATGAAAGAGACCTGAAAATATTGGAGAATGACAGATATACATTTTTGCGCTTCGCTATGTGATAGGCGGAAGGTGTAAACTGCTTCTGGCCGACCATGAAAGGCTGATTCTCTGCTTTACGGATCATCCCCATCCGGTATGGATCCGGACGCAGGACGATGCATCGTAAGCGGAAATGGAGAAGGCATATCAGATCGCATCGGAACATTCCTTGTTGAACGGCGAACATCGCTTCATTCTCAAGTATGCGCCGGCGCAGTATTTCATGGAACGGGCGCGCCGGATGGGTAGACTTCCCGGGAAAATGAAGGGGAATACAGATAAACAAATCGGAGGTTTAGAAAAGGATATGCGTACGATGAATACTAAGATTACAATTCGTCCGGAAGAACACAAAGATTATAAGAGTATTGTTTCTCTGATTTTGCGTTCGTTTCAAGAAGGAACAGACTATTCTGATGGAACCGATATTATTGCCTTAGTGGAGGAAATCAGAGATTCAAAATATTATATTCCGAAATTGTCCTTTGTTGCGGAATTAAATAACAAGGTGGTAGGACACTTTTTGTTTTCAAAATTTCCGCTATCTCCTACAAGGGAAGGAGGCCATAATAATGAAACAGATTCCGGAATTGTTATGTTAGCACCTGTGTCGGTTCATGCTGATTACTTTCGCCAAGGAATTGGAACCGCTATGTTGACGATGGGAATTGAGAAAGTGAGAGAATTGGGCTATAAAGGAATAACCGTTGAAGGAAATTATAACTTTTATAATCAAGTTGGATTTCGAACATCATCAGAATATAACATTTTTCCAACAAGTGGCTATCCAATGAAAGAACCCCGATGCATGATGTGTCAGGAGACATATGAAGGATCATTGGACGGCATACACGGTTATATCATTTATGATATGTACTTCAATGCATAAAATTGAAGTCATAGCTTCGCAAAGAAACCGACAACTTCCAATTTATCGAGCTGAAAATCGAAATATTGTGGAGGCAAACACATGCAATACAGTCAACAGATCGTTTTGAAAAACGGAAGCATCGCCGTTCTGAGAAACGGCGTGGAAGCTCACGGAAGCGCGGTGCTTGAAAATTTCAACCGGACGCATGCAGAAACAGATTACCTGCTTTTATATTCGGATGAAAACAGCTTTGATGCGGAACAGGAAGGCCGGTTATGCTCAGTTGGAATTAACCGTGGCGGCTGAGAACACAAGAGCCATCGCTTTATATGAAAAGGAAGGTTTTGTGGAATATGGGAGAAATCCAAGGGGATTCCTTTCTCGGACAAGCGGATTCAAGGAGGTAGTTTATATGCTGCCGGAGCTGTATAAGGCCATATTGCAGTTTTTTCACTTGCAAATCGGAATTCAGTAAGGAGGAACAGATGAATAAGTTAATACCCAAAATAGGTGCGCTGATTGTTGCGGTAACCGTCTTTCTATTTGCGGTATGCTTGATATTCGGTTTTAATTTCGGGTCATACCTTGTATGTATGCTTTTGCCGATAGGCTATATTATGATGGCTGCGGGATTCCACCATGAATGCCGTGAAGAGCAAAGTGTATCCGCAATTATCGGATTGGTATTTTCAGCAATATATGCGGTACTGATTTTTCTGGTATATTTTGCACAGACAACAAGTGTCCGACTGGAAGACCTGAATGAACAAGCGATTCTGATATTGGATTATCAACGAGGCGGTCTGCTTTTCAACTATGACTTGCTTGGATATGGAATGATGGCGCTTTCGACATTTTTCATTGGCCTTTCCATCAAGGCGGACAGTAAGTCGGATAGATGGCTGAAATATTTAATGATGATACATGGAATCTTTTTCGTCGGCTGCTTTATTATGCCGATGACGGGTGTGTTCATCGGCATGGCAGATGGAAAAACAAATATAGTAGGAGTCGCCGCACTTATCGCATGGTGCGCATACTTTCTTCCCATCGGGATACTGGCATACAGGCACTTCGGCAAGAAAGACCGACAACTTCAGATTTAGCGGTTAGTCTATCGGAGCGAAAAATCGGGATTTGCGAGGATATAAGCTTTCGCACACCTGTAAAACGGACACATATGCATACAAAAAATGCCTATATGCAGCGGGGTTCCCTTTGTAGAATATGGGTGTAAGCTGCTGCATGCAGGGATGCTGATTTGTCCGCAAATAGGAACCGGTATTAAGAAAGAAGAACACGATGAGAACGACGGTGAAAAGCAAAAGGGCCATTTTCTCCCGTCGGAAAGGAAAGCGATGCTGTCTCGGGCAGTGATAATCGGCATCGCAGGATTCACGGTTTGTACAGCAGATTAAGGATATGAAAACGGAGGCATAAGATGAAAATAGAAATCAGTAACGCAACGGTAGCACCTATGACCGCATGGCTGAAAGAAGCAGAAAAAACGGGTGTTCGAGATGAAGAAAAGCTGCGGCAGATTCTGTCCATGCCCGATTATGAAATTGAGTTCCGCCGATACGGAGATCCCGATTTGCCGGTATGCGGCATCAGCTTTGAGGAAGCGGTAGACTTTTTCCTGCACTTTGATGAGAAGGATTTTGAGAATCCAAGACTTTCCGGCAAGAAGGAAACCTTTTTGGCGTTTTACAACGATTTGGATGCCCGTTTGCAGAGAATTGAGCTGATTAACAGCATTACACCCAATGATTTGAACTTGGTGGAAAAGCTTCAGGAAAACGGTCTGCCTGAGCACCTGCTGCAGGAACTGGATCATTTTACGGTTCTCCTGACAATCTCCATCGGAAACTCCATGGGGTGGCCATATGGGAATTATATCCATTTTGATGTAGCAAATCTGGATACTATTGCAGATAAGGAGACCTTTCTTCATGTGCTCGCCCATGAGATTCATCACATAATGTTCTCCCGGCTTCTCCCGGAGGATATGACGCCTCAGCAGTATTTCTTTGTGAATTTCGCTTTTGAGGGACTTGCGGTGCATTTCTGCAACAATGCTTCTACGCTCGGAAAACCTTCAAAGTATGCCGGAAAAATGTTCGCCATTGAGGAAAACGATTGGAAGTTCTATGAGGAGCAGCATCGAGAGCTCATTCAAAAGGTGCTTGCAGATGGAGAACGGGCGAAAAAAATGACGGTTGAACAGGTCGATGCATTGGTCAGGCAGTATGAGCAATTCACATTTACCTCTCTGAAAACCGGAGAAACTCGAAAGGTATTTCAATATCCTACCTATTATGCAGGCTGCTGTCTTTGGGGAATGCTTGATTTGGAGCTTGGTAAAGAGCGGCTGTTTGAGGTACTGAAAAGCCGCGACGGCTTTCTGCGCGCATGGGAGCAGTGCCGTTGAGGGGAATGGGAAATACAATCGAAAGCAGAAATAAGGATAAGCTGTGAAAAGGACAGAAAAACAACATGAAATATCGTTTTGAAGTGATTTATAAAGAGGCTCATTCCGCCGGTTTGAGCCCGTTATTTACCATTTTGATGATTGCATAGTTGGTGCCGGCATTGATAAACTGCATCCAACCGAAAACACAAAAGAATCGGGGGGTATCTTATGAATATATATGAAAACTGTCCTGTATTGGAAAATGAAAAGTTTATAATCAGATTATTTAAGAATGAAGATTGCGATGATTTATTAGAAGTGTATAGCGATAAGAACGCATTACCGTTCTTTAACAGTGATAATTGTGACGGAGATAATTTCTATTATGCTACAAAGGAAAGAATGACAGAGGCTATTGACTTCTGGAATATGTCATATAGAAATGGTTGGTTTGTTAGGCTTTCTGTTGTTGACAAGACAGCATCAACTGTAATCGGGACGGTAGAATTATGCTTGAGAGTATCCGGGGATGAATTTAATAACATGGGCATTTTGCGAGTCGATGTGAGAAGTGATTATGAGCAAGAAAATGAATTGTACGGTATTTTTTCACTCATCACACCGGAGATTGAGAAGATGTTAGGATGTAAAGGTGTACTTACTAAGGCTCCGATATATGCAGTCGAAAGAATTAAAGCAATTCAGAAAGTAGGTTTTACTAAATCGGAACATCTGCTGATTGGAAAAACCGGATATGCCTATGATGGGTATTGGACGATTAAGTAACACCTGAAAACCCCGATTTGCCGGTATGCGGCAATACGTTTACAATATTAAATAAGGAGATACACAAATGAAAGCAACATATGAACACAAGCCGGCGATGACCTTCATCGGGTTTTCAACATCCATCCGCCCGGAGGAGGGCTATAAGAAGTGCCCCGAGTTCTGGGATAGGGAGTATGCACAGAAGTACGCGCGGCTCTGGCAGACGATGAAGCCGGAAACTGCGGTGGAAGCAGCAATCTTGAAAAACGGCATCGGCCTGTTCGCAATCTGCGATGATAAGGAGGGTTACTTTGAATACTGGATTGCAGGACTGTACAAGGGCGGAGAAGTTCCGGAAGGCCTGAAGCACTATTCCTTCCCGGAGAGCGACTGGGCGATGTTCTCCGCCAAGGGTCCTCTGCCCGGCTCCCTGCAAAATCTGAACGACCAAATCTGGCAGGAGTGGTACCCGAATGAGGGGCAGAAATACTGCGGCAACGGCAATGCCATGCTGGAGGTTTACTCACCGGGCGATATGCAAAGCCCCGACTACGAATGCGGCATCTGGGTGCCGATTTGTAATAAAAAAGAAGAAAACGAGATGGAAGCGGCTGAAACCGTTTCGACCATGATGATCACGGGCATTCTGTGAGAGAAAAAGGGCCTTGAGGATCAAGGCAGCACCGCGGAACGGCTTTTCGGATTTTTTTTGTAACGAAACTTCTCAATCGCCGTCTAACCGATGAAATTCAGGAAGGGAGGCGATGATTACGGATAAGGAAATCTCCGAACGGCTTTATGAAGCCTACTATATGAAGGGGTATTCATTTGTTATGACCTTGGCAAAAAACAAAACGCTGTCAGAGGAAATCACGCAGGAAGCATTCTTCCGTGCTGTCACAACCGAAAAGACCTTCCGGGGCGAATGCGAAGCATTCACTTGGCTTTGTGCCATTGCCAAGAACCTGTTCTATGATGAAATGCGCAAACGGAGCAGACAGTCCAAAGAAGATGCTGCGGAGCTGTGTGACACTGGCAACGACCCGGCAGCCGCTGCCGCAGATTCCGATGCGTCATTTCGGATTCATCTTGTGCTTCATGAATTGGATGAACCGTATAAAGAGGTTTTTGAGCTCCGTTGCTTTGGCGAACTGTCCTTTAAGCAGATAGGTACCATCTTCAAGAAGACAGAGAGCTGGGCAAGGGTAACTTATCATCGCGCAAAACTGAAAATTCAGGAAAGGATGGATGCAAAATGAAATATCAGTGCGAAATCGTCCGCGATTTGATGCCCCTGTATTTGGATGGCATAGCAAGCGGACAAAGCAGACAAATGGTTGAAGCGCATCTCTCGGAGTGCAAAGAGTGTTCGGATCTTTTTTCTCAAATGAAGAACAACGAATTGGAAATCGAGGTAAAAGAAGAAAAAACAGATGTGATTGCGAGCCAGCGAAAGGTATTCAAACGAAAATCCGCATTGGTAGGCAGTGTGCTTGCAGGAATTTTCATGATTCCGATTCTCGTTTGCCTGATCGTTAATCTAGCAGCCGGCGCAGGTCTCACATGGTTTTTTATCGTCCTTGCTTCGCTTCTTGTGGCTGCGTCACTGACCGTAGTGCCACTGATGGCACCTGCGGATAAGTTCCTGTGGACGCTCGGGACTTTCTCGTTATCCCTTATCATGCTTCTGGGCATCTGCTGCATATATACAGGCGGCCGCTGGTTCTTTGTGGCAAGTTCGTCATCGCTTTTCGGAATAGGAATGCTGTTCCTTCCATTTGCCGTGAGATGCCGCCCGCTTTCCGGCGTTCTGAAAGGCCAAAAAGCGTTAGCGGTTATGACCGCAGACACGGTTTTATATGTCCTGATGATGCTCAGTATCGGCTTATACACAAAAGCTCCGGATTTTTTCAGGATTTCCGCCGCAATCTCACTGCCGCTGATTGCGTTTGCATGGGCATTTTTTGCCTTGATTCGTTATGCCGGAAAGAACGGCTGGATAAAAGCCGGCCTCTGCACCATACTCTGCGGCGCGTTTGTCTTTTTCGCCGACTCGTTGATATGCCGGCTGATGGAATGGTCTGTTCATCTTCCCGCATTCTATCCGTTTCAATGGAACTTCAGTACAGTTGGCGGAAATGTGAAATGGCTGTCATTGATTGCCGGTGTGCTTTTGGGCACGATTTTGATTACAATAGGTTTGATTAACAGGAGGAAACAAAAATGAAAAAAATATTAGTATTTGCAGCTCTGACCGCGATTGCGCTTGCAGCAATGTGCGGCATGACCGGCTGCTCTTATTTCGGCTCGGTCACATACGATAATGCGGATAAATATTCCGTCGGCAACACGGAGTTTACTGACAAAATTGAAAATATAGAAATCGATTGGTCCAGCGGAAGCGTAAGTGTGGTTTCCCATTCGGGAAACACGTTCATGCTGTCGGAAAAGGAGGAAGACGGAATACCGGAGGATCTCCGTGTTCGTTGGTGGCTTGATGGCACCACACTTCGTGTTAAGTTTGCGGCTTCCGGCGCAGGACTGCGGATGTTCGATACTTGGCACAAGGATTTGACCTTAACAGTACCGGAAGCTATCTCCCTTGATGAAGTCGTAATTCGTGCCGCGTCTGCTGAAATAGATGCCGTAGATTTAGTGGCTGAGACACTCAGCGTTTCAACTGCATCGGGCAATATAGATATCTGCTGTGAGGCAAACATAATCAAGCTCGACAGTGCATCCGGCGATATTCAACTGACCCAGAAGGGCAAAGCTGACGAGATCAGCATTGATACCGCTTCCGGTAAAATCAACGCAAATCTCAGTCAGGCGGATAAGGCGCATTTTGAATCTGCGTCCGGCAAAATTAAGGTGACGGCTGCTTCGGTTGATTCTCTGTCGGCAAAAGCGACCAGCGGTGCTGTTTTCTGCGAGCTGGATGTAACCCCGTCCGAATGCAGAATTCGTGCCGTGTCCGGCGAGGTTACCCTCATTCTTCCCGATGCTTCGGATTTCACTGCAAATATCAGCACAACCAGCGGTGACTTTGAATCGGATTTTGCATTGATAATGGACGGCAGCACCTACATATGCGGCAGCGGCAGCGCCGATATAGATATTGATACAACTTCGGGAAGTGTTTCGATTTGGAAGAAATGAGCGGAACTGAAAAAGGAATGATAGAATCTGACGATAAGTGATGCCGTAAATCACTATCATCAAATACGGAAAGGAAGTACGAAATATGAGTGATATAAAGGTTGAGGCGCTCCGTTCCGACGGTATATATAAAAAGATTAGGGAGGCTCCTCTCGAAAAAAAGAACGATATTTACCGTTATGAGCTGATGAAGCCCTTTGAGAAGAAATGGGACTGCTACAATGTTCCGATTAAGGCAGCGAAACCGCATGGCTATGATGTCATTATGGCGAGTGGAATGCTGGGCTATCTCCTGCCGGAAAAGATTGATGAAAGATTATCCGAGAGCATCAGCTTGCTGAATGACAGCAGGTTTTGGAATAACTGCCGGGAATCAATCGAGCGATCCATAAAGTGTTTCACAGATGCGAAGATTGAATTGCCGGTAAAAGAATACCTATATACCGTTTTACTTGCGGATCCCACAAGTCCTTATTTAATCATGAGTGATAATTACTGCGGTGACGGCGGTATTCCCGGATACATTTTTGGGACGCTTGTTCCCTCTGAATACACTAAGAGCAGGCTTCCAGTAGCATTGGCACATGAAACAAATCATAACATCCGCTTTCAGTTTATCAAATGGCATAATGATATTACTCTTGCGGAAATGATGGTCAGCGAAGGCATTGCGGAGAATTTTGCCGCTTACTTATTTGGCGAGGAAAATGTGGGGCCGTGGGTAAGCAAGACGGATATGGAGACTTTGAACGGATATATCAAACCGATCATCAGGGAAGGGCTTGATGTGCAGGGACTGGATAATCTGACAGCGTATCTGTATGGAGACGAAACGGCTGTACTGCTAAATTACTCTCCTGTTGGTCTGCCTTATTGTGCCGGATATGCCTGTGGCTATCATATGATAAAATACTATCTGCAAAAGACAGGAAAATCCATAATAGAACACCCGCTGATGAAATACTGAAAGAAGTGGAGGACTTCTGGGACGAAGCTGAATAAAATACAAAGTTAGCCTTTGTGAACTGCACCCCATTTGTCAGCATTAAGCTGCATGCCCGATAAATAGGGTGCGGCTCATCACCCCATCCCAGTACAGGAGGGATTTTCTGGATACAGGGAGCGCAAGCGGTGTTTGACGGCGCAATTGAAGGGAACAAATGCTGCGCCTTACGGAAATGAAAAAACAAAACACGGACATGGAGATGATTAAATGAAGAAACGCATTGTAATAGTGTTTATTGCCCTGATGTCAGCTTTTTTACTGCTCAACCTTATCTGGCTCGGTTGGCGTTATATGGCTTACTCCGGGTTTGCGGAGGGCATGACCCGTACCGATATGTCTTCGCCCTTGTTCCCGACTTATACGGCAAAGGATGAGGACGGCTTTGACTATACGGTAAAATATCCGGACTATTTGTCGCTGACAGGAAATCTGGCGGTGGGCTTTCCGGGAACCGATGATAACCCTTTCACCGATGGGCTTATCATATGGCCCAAATTCATGGGCGGCTATGAATATGGTGTTATGCTCAATTTCAAGGAAGAAGGCGGCAGCGGATATATGTTCTATATTGACGCCCAAGGCAATGCGGTTGAAGAGGAATATCAGTCAATCGCGGATGAATACCGGGAGGTTATAAGCGAACTGATGGAGCTGGCACGGAATACATGGAATCTTGATTGACTGGATGTGCAGTACAGATGATTTTAGGAGGATGAAATGAGAGTATTCGATATATACTGGTTCAATATTGCGGACAAGGTGAAGTTTAAGGACACACAACCTTATCTGAAAAATATGCTCGCGGAGTTTGGATTTACCTGGTCTGACCTTGCTTTTTCAGCGCAAAATGCATCAGATGATTCTGTGATAGCAAGAATACCGGAAAAATTCCCGAAGCTGGAAAAGTATTTTCGCTCAACGAAATACGGCTCGATGTTATGCAGCTATACCGATAACCGGTTCAACGGGGAGCTTTTTGCCGAAAAGTCGGATTATGACGATATTTTTACGCTGTTCTCAAAGGTACCGCGACCGTTCAAGATATCGTCCGGGCATATTCTGCTGAACGGAGTAAACTGGTTTGGAGAAGAGCCCGCTGCGCCTGTTCCGGATTGTACTTGTGAAGAAAAAGATTTATTTTATATCACAGACGCGGATTACTTTTCCAACCATATTGCCCAGCACCGCAACTATGACGATGGTCTGAAATATAACCGTGTGTCCGTTTGCATTGAGACCACAGCAGTCCCCGAGCCGCGTGATTCCTCCACGGTAATCGAAAAGCTGATACCATATCTTGGCAAGCCTTACTGGTCAAGAACTCACTGTGTTTTTTCAAAGGAAGAATCCCTAAGGAACAAAGAGCTTTCGGCAAAGCATTCCGAATATATAAAAAACCTTATTAAGAATACCTTGCCGAACCCCGAAAAATACCCGTACACTATGAACGATACCGCTCCCATACCGCACCTTGCGGATATCCCGACTATGAAAAAAGCGTTCGCAGGAACCGGCTTCACGCACAAAAAGGGTAATCCCGGCTGGTTAGGCGAGTACGACTGCCGCGACAGCCACGGATACTTATATAAGGCGTTTGTTCAGAAGCTTTCCGCCGGGTGTTCATTCCGTGTTTGGCTTGAGATAAGCGGCTGCAACTTTAATACCGGGTATCTTGACGCACCGGATTACTGTATGAAAGAGGAAGGGGAGTCATTTCCGATAATTCGGGAATTTGCGCTGCTCTGCGCTAAAATCCGCGACGAATACGGAGACAAGCTTGCAGCAGATTTCGGAGATACCCCCAAATGGTACTATAAATCATAAAGCAAAACGGTGGAACATATCGAGCTTCAACCGTTGGAATCATTGAATTCCGGTATTGTGTAATTGGGTTATTCAAAAAATTGAATTATCTATTTCAGTAGGTGATTTGAATAATTGGGTCATTGGGAGTTATTCGATTTGCAGTTTGCGGTTATGCAGGCGAAATTGATATTTTGGAAGAAAGAAGTAGTGATGGTAATTCTATTTTCTTTTTTGTATAATGAATGTAGATGATAGCTTCCATTAAGCCGATTAGCTGCGCCGATCGAAAGGACATTTTTTTCGCTATGTGTTGTTCGTAAAAGCAATCGGCTCGGAAGCTATAAATTGAACACATTCTTCTGCAAAACACGCCTATCCGTCAAGCAGGTTTTTTGCAAGATATTAGCGTAGATTGAAAAACTTGCTTGAAGCCCGGTACATACAATTTACGCAGAATACCTTATTTTGACTGCGTTGATACTTACAGACTGCATCCTGAGCTTTCTGCTGCGGATGCCGATTACTTGCTGATTCTTACGGAGGAATAGGAAAATGAATAAGAGATTGTATAAATCCAATGAAAACAAGATGGTTTGCGGAGTCTGCGGCGGCATTGCCGAGTACTTCGACATCGACCCCACACTGGTGCGTCTTGGCTGGGTGCTGTTCTGTGCTCTGGGCGGCAGCGGAATTCTGGCTTACATCATAGCCGCCATTGTCATTCCCGGCAGGCCGTAATACTGATGAATAGGAGGGACGATTCTTGAGCAACATCATTGAAATATCAAGCCTGAGCAAACGCTTCGGCGAAGTGCAGGCGGTAAACGATTTGAGCTTTCGTGTAAAAGAAGGTGAGCTGTTCGCCTTCCTTGGCATAAACGGAGCAGGCAAATCCACCACCATCAACATAATGTGCGGGCAGCTTTCCAAGGATTCGGGAACCGTTCAGCTAAGTGGCGTTGACCTGGACAGCGACCCGGACAGCATCAAAAGGAACCTGGGAGTGGTTTTTCAGAACTCCGTGCTGGATAAGGAACTGTCCGTGCAGGATAATCTCCAAAGCCGCGCAGCACTGTACGGTATTCGGGGAAAGGCTTTCCGGGAGCGTCTGGCCGAACTGGCAGGATTGCTGGAATTTGATGATTTGCTGAAGCGCACCGTGGGGAAGCTCTCAGGCGGTCAGCGGCGCAGGATTGACATTGCCCGAGCGCTGATACACAGACCCAAAATCCTGATTCTCGATGAGCCGACGACCGGCCTTGATCCCCAGACCAGAAGCACACTGTGGCAGGTTATCGGCGACCTGCGGAAAAACGAGGGCATGACGGTGTTCCTCACCACCCACTACATGGAGGAGGCGGCAGACGCTGACTATGTAGTGATTCTGGACAGCGGTATGATTGCCGCCGAGGGAACACCCTTGGAACTGAAAAACACCTATACCGGCGATTTTATCACCGTTTATGGTGCTGAAGAATCGCAGATTAAGCAGCTCGGCGCGCCTTATGAGACGATTAGGGACGCATACAGGGTATCGGTTCCCAACACTGCCGCGGCAACAGAGCTGATTTTGAAATACCCGGATATCTTTCGGGATTACGAGATTACCAAGGGAAAGATGGATGATGTGTTCCTTGCGGTGACAGGCAAAAAGCTGATTGGAGGTGTGGGAAGATGACAGGACTTGGCGCGCTGATACGGCGCAACACGAAGCTCTACTTCAAGGACAAGGGGATGTTCTTCACCTCACTCATCACTCCTTTAATCCTGCTGGTGCTGTACGGTACCTTTTTAAGCAACGTATATGAGGAAACCTTCCGAGGCGCTCTTGAAGCGGCGGGAGCCACGGTATCCGACAAGCTGATCGGCGGCTGCGTGGGCGGAGAGTTGGTATCCTCTCTGCTGGCGGTGAGCTGTGTAACGGTTGCCTTCTGTTCAAATCTGCTGATGGTGCAGGATAAGATTACCGGAGCTCGGCAAGATCTGACAATCGCACCGGTTCGCCCCGGTACGCTGGCGCTTGGCTACTATCTGTCCACGCTTCTATCCACCCTGCTGATCTGCTTTGCGGCAACGGGTGTCTGCCTGGGGTATCTGGCTTATGTCGGTTGGTATCTGACCGCCGGGGATGCGGCAGCACTGCTGCTGGATGTGGTGCTGCTTGTGCTTTTCGGCACAGCGCTTTCCTCCTGCGTCAATTTCTTCCTGTCAACCAACGGGCAGGCCTCCGCAGTCGGCACCATTGTCAGCGCCGGGTACGGCTTTATCTGCGGAGCCTATATGCCGATCTCCCAATTCTCGGAGGGGCTGCAGAAGGTTATCTCCTTCCTGCCCGGTACCTACGGTACTTCTCTGCTGCGCAACCATGCGCTGCGCGGAGTGTTTGAAGAAATGGGCGCGCAGGGCTTCCCGAGCGAGGCAGTAGAGGCGATCAAAGATAGTGTGGACTGCAATTTGTATTTCTTTGGCAGCAAGGTGGAACTCCCCACCATGTACCTGGTGCTGATTGCGGGTATCGTGACCTTTGCCGGTCTGTATGTGCTGATGAATATACTGTCCGGAAGGAAACGGGCATGAAGAGAAAGTGGACGATCATTGGGCTTTGCGCCGCTGCATTGGTATTGCTTCTTGCTGTGGTATTCCTGCCAAGGATTTTGCCGTCCAACGGATCCCCGGTACAGCCGAAAAGTGGAAGAGGACTTTTTCTCTCTGGATATGGAGAGGCTGAACTGCACCATTGAGGAACCCTTTTCTCTGAAAAAGGGTGATTCCGTTGATGTCAGTATAGTCCGTGTTTTGGGTGAGCTGACCATTTCCATCGGCCAGAAAGGATTTGAACCCATCTATGAGGGCAGGAATCCGGAACTGAGCTCTTTTCGGGTTACAATTTCGGAGAACGGAGACTATTATCTTTCTGTATCCAGAAAGCAGGCAGAAGGAAGTATCTCCTTTCAAATCGACCGTTCGGAGAATAAATGATGCATCCGCCGTGTGAGGGAACGCCCTTATACGGTGGATTTTCACACCTATAAAACGGACACAATCAACTTAATAATCCACCTATAGGAAAAATGGATTATCATGTCGAATTAAGTATATAAGCTGAAGAGGAGGCTGAGAGAATGAAAATACTTGTTTTTAACGGAAGCCCTAAGAAGGAAGAGAGCGATACGCTCCACATCACCCGCGCATTTCTGGAGGGAATGGAGCAAACGGAGCCGCAGGAGGTCAGTATGATCCATGTCATAGATCAGCATATTGAGTTCTGCTCCGGCTGCCTTTCCTGTATGCGAAACGGCGGTGTGTGCCGCCATAATGACGATATGCGCTTTATTCTGGAGCAGATTCTTGCCGGCGATCTTCTGCTGTTCAGCTTTCCGCTTTACTGCTATGGAATGCCTGCCATGCTGAAAAACCTGATTGACAGAACTCTTCCATTGTCAAGCATGGCGATGCAGAAGGTCGGTGACCGCTACGAGCATGTAGGTCAGGCGGATTTCTCCCACCTGAAATATCTGATGATCTGCGGCTGCGGATTTCCCAACAGCACGCATAATTTTGAACCCGCTGTGGCGCAGTTTAAGCTGATGTTCCCAAGCAGCCACACCATCATTACCGTTCCGGAAAGCCCCATGTTCAATGCGCCGGAGGCGGCAGCCGTTACCGTACCGAGACTGGAGCTTGTCAAAACCGCAGGAAAACAATATGCCGAATGCGGTGAGATCAACGCGGAATTACTGGCTGAGATTTGCTCGCCGATGATTCCGGAGGAAGTCTATGCGCAGATAGTCAACGGCGAAGCATGACAACGGAGCAAGAATGAGGCATCGCTGTACAGGTTGACGCAATGAAAAAGATTCTTATCTCCAATCACAAACTGAATACCGCAGATGTCATTACAATGTTTCGCATTGCAGGAACAATACTGCTTGCGTTTTTGCGTCCGCTTTCGGCAGGTTTCCTCTCGGTCTATACTCTTACAGGGCTGACCGACGTGTTGGACGGATGGGTTGCGCGGAGGACAAAAACTGCCGGCGATTTCGGCGCAAAGCTGGACAGTATTGCAGATTTGTTGTTTTTCGCGGTGATGCTGATTCGGCTTTTTCCCGTCTTGCTGAAAGTGCTATCGGTACAGATTTGGTATGCGGTGGCTGGGATTCTCATTCTTCGCCTGATTGCGTATTGCGTGGCAGCAATCAAGTACCGCCGATTCGCTCCTCTGCACACATGGCTGAATAAGCTGACCGGTGGGGCAGTTTTTCTCCTGCCGTACATGATTCATCTTTCACGGGAAAGCTATGATGGAAATACAAAGTCAATCCTTCAGAATAGAATTGAACGAAGGAGTTTAAGGAGGATAAAATGATCTGTACATTCAACGAATCCATCCAAATCGAGGGCAGCCGTGCGTTTATCCGTATTCCGTTCAACGTATGGGAGGAAACCGGCTTAAAAGGGAATATCCCATGCCGTGTGACCATCGAAATCTACACCTTTGAATGCAAGCTCATACCCAAAGGAAACGGGAACTATCTGATTCCAATTCCGAAAAAAATCATGTCCCACCTTTCTGCGGAGGAATCATACAATGTTTTATTCGAACCCATTAGAACACTATCGCGGATCAATCATGACAGCCCCTATTCCGTGGAACATCCTATTCGAAGAATAGACGGGATCGAGGCAATACCCATACAGGCCGGCCTCTGTGGCCACTGCTGTGTTGCTATGCTGGCTGGGGTTCCTCTGGACGATGTGGTAGCTCTGATGGGAAAAGCCCATGCCTCTTGGTCTAAAGTATTGGAGGCATTGGATTATTTCGGGATTTCCTATTCAGCGAAAGCAGTTTATCCCAAAGGCAGTTCGTACCGATTGCCGACCTGCTGCATTGTTAATAACGATAACCGTTTTCTGCTTTGGTATCAGAGTTCCTTCTGCGGTGCAGCAGATGTGGATCCGAAGAAGACCATCAGCTATATTGAAGTCTACGTCGGCTGAAAACGTGAATTATCGGGCAGTCACGATAAAATGACTCTCTTGCAAAAACGGACAGCGTAACCAACACAAAGGAGAAAGACTAACCGAGATCATGGAATTCATCAAGCTGACACACGAGAATTTAGAGCGTGAGCATATCTGCTGCGCCATCTCCAACAGCAAAGATGTGCAGGTCGTGTCAAAAAAGGCATGGCTGTCGGCTCGTCTGGATGAAGGACTTGTATTTCTCAAAGGGGACGTCCGAGGGAAATGCTTTATCGAATATATCACGGCGGAGTACGCCTGGGCACCCATTGACGCAGAAGGCTGCATGTTCATCGACTGTTTATGAGTCTCGGGGCAGTTCATTTGGTTATTACAGTTGTCAGCAGATCGCCGCATTGTGAACCCGCAAATTAGTATTCCACAACGGGAGTTTCGAGATGATTAGCAACCGAACCGGTTGTGTAGGAATAGCGGTGTTTCCAGATGATGTTTCCTTAGGAAAGCAGGTGCAGAGAACCGTTCAACCAAGCTCAAAGCTGACTGAGCGAGCCTCTCAAGCTCAGATTGCAGCATTCGGCTGTGCGTTGTGCAATACTTTTTTCGTTTGCATTACAATATTTATTTAATGTCTTATTGTCGGAAAAGCATTTAATCCATTTTTATATACTGCACTCCGTAGCCATATGATGATTGCAGTATTGGGAACAGATGCAAACACTGCATAGAATAATGATAGATTTACATCGAAGAAAGCAACTATAATGTACCCAATAAGTATTGAAATACAAAACAGCAGATAGAACATATATATCATTCTGTATCTGCGAAATAGCTTCCGATTCTTTTCTTTAACGCGTGAAATCAAATATGACATATTTGCAATTTCAATCAAATTTCCCTTATGCTTCAGTTCTTTGTGCCTTGCTTTGAATTCAGCGCGCCTCAATTTACCGAATGCAATGTACCTAAGAACCCTACGCAGGCTTTCGATTATAATCACATCACCCGTCAAAAGCAATAGAATGCCTATCAGCAATTCTTTCATGGGTTGACCTCAAACAACATTGCTTTCACTCACTAAAAATTCGATTTGATAACGGAAACAGCAGATCCATATACGGAGAACATATTAAATTCTCCGGGGTGCTCACTGTTCTTTCCTACTCATCGTAGGTGGAATAATACGCCGTGATGCCGCAGGATATGCTGTTGAGCATGCCGCTGAAATCGCGGCCATATGCTCAATGCTGGGGTTCATTTGTAGAACAGGGGAGTATATATGTGTAAGCATACCATCCGTCCGATAAATCCTCATAACCGTACTTGCTGACCATATCGGTCATATCGCCTTTAGTAAAAAACAACTCCAATCGGTCAAACTCGCCCTTATCAATCTCGCTTGGGTATATCCCGGAGAAGAACACTCCCATACTACCGGTATGCTCTTCCGTGATCCCATGCATCCAAATAACCATTTCAGGGAACTTATTGCGCAGAAGGTCTATTGCCTCTTTTGCCGAATCGCTAATTGCGAATTGTTCTCCGTCAGTTTGCCCCTCCTCGCTAAACCCCAAAAAAGTGTTGCTGCCATCACCATAGTAATCGTAATAATAAAACTTGAACGGCTTTTCCTCAGTAATGCTAAGACTTTCCTCTGCAATAACATTGAATAATTCCCGGATGCCATCGTCGGACTTGAAAACATCCACAAATAATTCGTGTTCATAAGTGGGTGATGGTGTTTCCGCACTGTTAGAGTTTAAGTTTTCACTGTTACCGTTTCCGGCCGTACATGCAGACAACAGCATCGTAAAGATAAGCAAGAAAAACAATATTAGTTTTTTCATAAATCGTTTCTCCCTTCGCATTTTGATTATGGATATACTTGCTACCGCCGCCCTCAACGCAGGCGATAACCCCTGCAATAACGCATAAGCGTTATGCCCAAGAACACCCTGACCGGTGGAAAGAGTGACGTCTGCGGAGATGAAGCGGCCAACCTCTGGGTTGCAGTAGCCGCTTTGCAGATATTACCGGCCCGTTTCTTCGTCCGCAAATCCGGAGATTGGCGGTGCAGACAATATCGCGATAGCGAAAGGGCTGCTCCGCGCCGAAGGTAACGGCGAGCGAGCCGGTTGTTGACAGCAGCCAGCCTCAAGCAATCGAACCTCAACATCAAGCACAGTCAAGTTTTGCTTGATGCTGAACTATGTATATTCTACAACGGCAGATCCCGTTTTGTCAATCTGCTTTACTGTATTCGGTTCAGCTCCAAGTATCACAACGGATTCGCAAAGGCAGGTTTGAGATTACCGGCAACAGATAGATAATAGAAGAATATCCTTCAAAGGTATGATAGCCTCTTGCCTTGCGCTTTGCGGCTTGCATACAGAAGGTCTAATGACTGCCACATGCGATACACTCTTGCCTTCTTTGGAAACTGTTTTGCAGCTTAAGATGTCTTTTCGGCATGTGCCTCGGTCCGGCGAGCCTTTGGAATCATCAACAGCTTTTGATTGACAGCGTTTTTCTTGCTCTTCGATGCGGAACATGCAATCTGATGAGTATCGGATTTTGACGAAACTCTTTCTCAAAATATAATGAAAAACCGCTTGACTCTCCCCTTAAGGGGAGATGATACAATCCAACTTGTTAAGAAAAGCAAGGAGGATTTTTACTATGAACGAACCGGCTGTCAGCGTGAGAAACCTGACAAAATCGTTTTCAGGCCGCAGGGTTGTGGATGATTTGTCCTTCGATGTACAAAAGGGCGAGGTCTTTGCCATGCTTGGGCACAACGGGACAGGCAAAAGCACCACAATAGATTTGATTCTGGGCTTGAAGGCACCTGAAAGAGGCTCCGCGAAGATTTTGGGAATGGACGCAGCAAAAAACAGAAAACAGGTGTTTGAGCGGGTTGGAGTTCAGCTTCAGAATACCCGGTATCAGCTCAACATCACCGTGGAGGAAGCATGCATAGAGTACGCCTCTTTATATGCCGACCCGGCAAACTATCCGAAGCTTCTGGAGCGATTCGGACTTGGTACACTAAGAAAGAGCTTCGTATCAAAGCTATCGGGAGGTGAAAGGCAGAAGCTTTCCGTTGTTCTGGCACTTATCGGCAGCCCTGAGATAGTCTTTCTGGACGAGCTGACAACAGGATTGGATGTGGCGGCAAGGCGTGAGGTATGGAGAACCCTGAAGCAGCTTAAGGATCGGGGGCTTACAATCTTCCTGACCACCCATTACATGGAAGAGGCGGAAGCCCTCTGCGATCGGGTGTGTATCATCAAGTCAGGAAAGAAGGCTGCGGAAGGAACCATAGATGAGGTCATCTCGGCTTCGGGTCAAAAGAATCTGGAGGACGCATATCTGTTCTTTATGGGAGAGGAGGAATTGTTATGAAGAGATTTTGGAAAATGTATCGGGTGGAGCAGAAGATATTCTTCAGAACCCCGGATGTGATTCTGTTTTGTCTGGCAATGCCGCTGGTGGTATTTGTTGTTATTACGATGATTACAGGAGGGAAAAATGCCGCTGATTCGGGTCTAACCTATCTGCAAAGCTCGTATGTGTCGCTGTCAACCGTGGGAATCTGCTGCAGCGCGTTCATGAGCATCCCCATCACCGTAGTTGAGCTGCGATCTCAGGGAATCCTGCGGCGGATGTACTGCAGTCCCTGTTCTCCGGCAAGGCTTCTTGCCTGCGATACCATATGCAGTGGTGTGGTCGCAGCTCTTTCAACACTGATTCTGACTATTGCAGCGGTGGTCTTCTTCGGCTACCGGATGCAGGGCAATGTGTTTGCGTACATAGCCGTGTGGCTGCTGACCATGATTTCCATGTTCTCCATCGGCCTCATGGCGGCGAGTTTATGCCGAACCACAAAATCAATGAATGTGGTCACGAGCCTGCTCTATTTTCCTATGCTGCTGTTCTCAGGGGCAACAATTCCTGCGGAAGTATTTCCGGGTGCTCTCCGTACATTTGCCGGGTGGATGCCCCTTGGAGTGGGAATCAGGCTGTTGAAATCGGTGTCCATTGGGTGTTATGATAATATCGTCATACCGATGGTCACACTGATCGCGATTACGGTCATTTGCGGCACCGTCGCCGTCAAAACATTCAGATGGGAGTAAGACTATGGAAATGAAGCAAGAACACAAGCCCTGCGAAGTCAAGACAAGCGATACACTCTATAAGATCGGCATGTTCGCGGCGATGAATCATGTTACCGTCAAAACCCTGCGCTTCTATGAGGAGCAGGGACTGCTGATACCGGCACTGATTCATCCTGATACCGGGTATCGGTATTATACACTCTCCCAGATGGCGGTGCTTCACCAGATCACCGCCTTGAAGCTGGCAGGATTCAAATTGGAGGAGATTGCCAACATCAATTCCGGGGCAGATGAGATAGCGGTACTGCTGAAGAAAAAGGCGGAGCTGCTTGAAAAGATCGCAGATATTACAAGACAGATTGCCGTTGTGGACGGTTATCTGGCCAAAAAGAAAACCGGGCTTTCTTCGCCCGTTCTGATAAAAACCATTCCCGAAACCACCGTGGCATTTATGCGTATCAGGCTTGAATCCTATGACTGCCTGTTTGACCGGATGCCGGAGATGGGCGCGCTGATGGAGAAAGCGGGCTGTGAATGCGCCCTTCCGGAATATTGCTTTACCGCCTATCCGGAACCGGGATACAAGGACGGGGATATCCCGGTTGAGATTTGTGAGTCCGTTGTGGAGGCAAAAAAGGAGATCGGAGATCTGAAGTTCAAAACCATGCCCGAGATTCAGGCGGCCTGCGTTTTTCACAAGGGCTCCTACCGTACATTTTCGGAATCCTACGAAACCGTGCTGCGGTATATCGAGGAAAACGGGTGTGAGATCGCCGGAGAGATCCGTGAAAGCTATATCGACGGGGTTTGGAACAAGGATGATGAGAGCAGGTGGCTGTCGGAAATACAGGTGCCTGTCAGGAGAAAGACGGAATAATTTATCCGGTAAAGAAGAAAGCGAGGCGGTTTTGTGATGAACCAAGATAAAATTGTAATTCGTGGGCTTAGGCAAAACAATCTGAAAAATGTCTCTTTGGATATTCCAAAAGGTAAAATAGTGGTCTTTACCGGCGTCTCCGGCTCCGGGAAGTCCAGCATCGTCTTTGATACCATCGCCGCAGAAAGCCAACGGCAGATGAACGAGACCTATACAGCGTTCATGCGTGGGCGGCTGCCCAAGTACGAAAAGCCAAAGGTGGAGCTCATTGACAACCTCTCCGCTTCGGTCATTGTTGACCAGTCACGGCTGGGCGGAAACGCTCGCTCCACCGTGGGCACCATCAGCGATATGTACGCCGCCCTGCGGCTTCTCTATGCTCGCATCGGAACGCCCTATGTGGGGACGGCATCATATTTTTCATTCAACGACCCCAACGGCATGTGCAAGACCTGCTCCGGTATCGGAAAAATTCTGGATTTGGATATAGAAAGGGCCATAGACCCGGATAAATCATGGAACGAAGGTATGCTTGGTCTGCCTGCGTTCGGCGTGGGAAACTACTACTGGAAGCAGTACACAGGCTCGGGTCTGTTCGACTTGGATAAAAAGTATCGGGACTACACTCCGGAAGAGCGGAATCTTCTGCTATTCGGCAGCAGGGAACCGGGCGGACCCCGGGCGCATAAGAGGGTCGAGGGCATCAAAACACAGTTTCAGCGTCTGTGCCTCATGAAAGGTCCCGAGGAGCAGAACGATTACACGCTGCGCAAGCTCAATCAGTTTATGGAGGAGAAGACCTGTCCGGTTTGCAACGGGCGGAGGCTGAATGATAAGAGCCTTTCCTGCAAGGTGGCAGGATACGGCATCGACGAGATGTGCGCCATGGAATTTACCGAGCTGGTTAAGGTTTTGCGCACCATTGACGACCCCAGAGCCATAACCATAGTGGATGCCCTGACCGCTTCGCTGAACCGAATGATAGAAATCGGACTTCCGTATCTTTCCATGGATAGGGAATCAAGCACACTCTCCGGCGGCGAAGCCCAGCGGTTAAAACTTGTGCGGTACATGGGAAGCTCCCTCACCGGCATGACATACATCTTCGATGAGCCCAGCACAGGCATGCACCCACGGGATGTGTACCGCATGACAAGGCTTTTGCGGAGCCTGCGGGATAAGGGGAATACGGTGCTTGTGGTGGAGCACGACAAGGACGTGATTTCAATCGCCGACGAGGTCATAGACGTCGGCCCTCTGGCTGGAAAGAACGGCGGCGAGATTTTGTTTCAGGGTAGCTATGGAGACCTGCTGCGCTCCGGTACCCGTACCGGAAATGCGCTGAAGAATAATACCCCACTGAAAGCCGCGCCCCGCACGCCGCAGGACTTTTTACCGGTGCGAAACGCCTGCGTCCACAATCTGAAAAACGTGTCTGCGGACATACCGCTGAATGTACTGACGGTGGTCACCGGCGTGGCAGGCTCAGGAAAAAGCTCTCTCATCCGTGACGTATTCGCCAAGCAGTATGCCGACCGTGTAGTGCTGGTCGATCAGTCCCCGGTGACAGCCACAGGCAGGTCAACTCCAGCAACCTTTTTGGGCTTCTTTGATGAGATCCGCAAGGTCATGGCAGCGGAGAACGGTGTGGATGCCTCTTTGTTTTCCTTCAACAGCAAGGGGGCTTGTCCTGTCTGCTCGGGCAGGGGACAGATTGTAACGGAGCTGGTTTTCATGGATCCGGTTACAACCGTCTGCGAAGCCTGCGAGGGCAAGCGGTACAGCGAAGAGGCTCTGTCCTACCGTTATCACGGAAAGAATATCGTGGAGATTCTGGATATGTCCGCCGGGGAAGCCTACGAGTTTTTCAAGGAGAACAAAAAACTTCGCAAGGCTCTGGGAGCAATGCTGGAGGTGGGCTTGCCTTATCTTTCACTGGGACAGCCCCTGTCTACCCTGTCCGGAGGCGAGCGCCAAAGGGTGAAACTGGCGAAGTATCTGGACAAGAAGGGTAATATCTATGTGCTGGATGAGCCCACCACGGGCCTGCACGCTTCCGATGTTCAGAAGGTCATGGAGCTGCTGGACGGTCTGGTGGCTAGCTGCAACACGGTCATTGTCATCGAGCACAATCTGGATGTGATGAAACAGGCGGACTGGCTCATTGATGTTGGCCCCGATGGCGGCACCGCCGGAGGAGAAATCGTATTTGCCGGTACCCCGAAGGAAATGGCAGATCGCGGCAGCACAATCACATCGGAATATCTCAGAAAATCGCTGTGAGAAATGCGATAGAAGCAAACGGAGGAAATCTAATGCGTGAAATTCAATTGAAAAGGGTTTATCGTCATTTCAAGGGCGATTATTATCTGGTTGAGGATCTTGCTCATGATTCGGAAACAGGAGAATTGTATGTTGTTTACAGAAAGCTGTATGGTGACGGCGGCCTATGGATTCGACCGCTGTCCATGTTCATGAGCAAAGTTGACAAAGAAAAATATCCGAATTCGCCGCAGGAATACCGCTTTGAATTGCAGGAAATTTCAAGCAAGGCAGGCCATTGAACGGCTTCCAAGGACAGGGAAACAGCATAATAGCATTCATTGCTTTTGAAGGCAAAAACATAAATCCGAGGTCTCGCATTAGACCCCGGATTTGCTTGTTCATAAATAAACATAACCGCATCGCTTTGTGCCGCGGATACAAAAATAAGCCCCTGAAGAACAGAGGCTTTTTGATGTTCCTGAAATTATCTCTTTGAGAACTGAGGGGCGCGGCGAGCTGCCTTGAGACCGTACTTTTTCCTCTCCTTCATCCTGGGGTCGCGAGTGAGGAAACCGGCCTTCTTGAGGATAGCGCGGTATTCGCCGTCAACATCAAGCAGTGCACGGGAGATTCCGTGACGAATGGCACCGGCCTGGCCGGTATAGCCGCCGCCGTAAACATTGACGAGTACGTCGAACTTGCCAATGGTATCGGTGAGCTCGAGGGGAGAACGGACGATCATCTTCAGGGTTTCATAGCCGAAGTATTCGTCGAGATCCCTCTTGTTTACAAGGATCTTGCCTGTGCCGGGAATGAGACGTACACGGGCAACGGAGCTTTTACGCCTGCCGGTTCCAAGATACTGAATAGTTGCTGCCATGATAATTATCTCCTTCCCAATTATTTGAGCACGAGGACTTCGGGCTTCTGGGCTTCATGCTTATGATCCGGGCCTGCGTAAACGCGAAGCTTGGTGAGCATCTGCCTGCCGAGAGGTCCCTTAGGCATCATGCGGCGGATTGCCTCATAAACGGCGAATTCGGGCTTCTTTTCGAGAAGATCGCGATACTTCGTCATCTTGAGTCCTCCGGGATATCCGGTGTGATGGTAGTAGATCTTCTGATCCAGCTTGCGGCCGGTCATAACGACCTTGTCAGCGTTGATGATGATAACGTGATCACCGCAGTCAACGTGGGGGGTAAAGATGGGTTTGTTCTTGCCGCGGAGTATAGCAGCAACCTGAGATGCGAGACGGCCGAGCACCATGCCTTCTGCATCGACGATATACCACTTACGCTCCATGGTCTCTGCTTTTGCCATATAGCTTTTCATGCCATGTCCTCCAAAGGTATGTTGAATTTCTTATTTGTTCGCTAAGATTTCCGACAACGGACGGGGCTGGTGACCGCAATCCTCCACCATAAGCAAAGCACGGCGATTATTTTATTCCAAATAAAATCGTTTGTCAAGCATTTATCGGAGCAATTTGAATGATATTGCGAATATATTTAACAGAAACGGCAAGGGCGGTGATATTTGTATGAATGTTTGACAAATTCGGACACTTGTGTTAAAATGAGTAGGTACGGCGCGGAAAAAGATAAGATCCTGCCGCAACAGGGGGAAAACAGAATATGGAAAAAAAACAAAAAGGCGAGAAAAGACGCCGCGGAGACCGCAGGGATGCGTATCTTATTCGCGAGCTTGATTCCATGCACAAATTCATGCCGTTTCTTCTGCCGAACAGATGCGATAACGAAGCGTGCATGAGCGAGCTTGTAGAGCTGTCCGCGATCAATGAGTATGTAAAAAAGCTCAATGCGGATAACCCGGAATTCAGATACACGCTATTCCATGTGATTTGCGCAGCTATCGTCAAGACCATCGCTCTCAGACCGAAGCTCAACTGGTTCATCTCCGGTTACAGATACTATGAGCGCAAAGAGATAAGCATCTCATTTGTCGTTAAGAAGACCTTTGAGGACGAAGCAAGGGAAGCCCTTGCGATCCTAAAGATCGACAGGGACGGAGAGAATCCCATCAAGCAGATCCACGATAAGACCGAAAAGTTTGTGACGGCTGTTCGAAAGCATGACGAGCAGGACAGCACGACCGATATCATGGATATCCTCGTTAAACTCCCAAGATGGCTGCTTAAGCTCGTTACGGGCATCATCAATAAGCTCGATAACCGCGGTAAGCTCCCAAAGAGCATGACCGAAAGCGATCCATACTGTTCGAGCGTCTTTGTATCAAACCTTGGCAGCATCAAAATGCATGCGAGCTATCATCATCTGACGAATTACGGAAACAATTCTTTATTTGCCATTATTGATGAAAAACATTTACATCCGTTCTTCGATGAAAATGGTAACTGCGAAATGCGTGAAGCGCTGCGCCTCGGCTTGACTGTTGACGAGCGAATTGCGGACGGAACGTATTTTGCCAAGAGCGTAAGGCTCATGAAGAAACTGCTTGAGAATCCCGAACTTCTCGAGCAGCCTATCAACACACCCGTAGAGCTTTGATTTTTATCGAAAGGACGTCTTATCAGAAGACGAAATCATCAATTATGGAAACGAATTTTATTAACAAGCCCGAGAAGGAAGCTCCCTGGCTCGGTCATTACGGCAATGTGCCGTTCCATCTCGATTACCCTGATTGCAGCATCGCGGATATGGTATTATCTACTGCTGAACGCGAGGGGAAATTCCCTGCATTATCCTATATGGGAAAGCTTTTCAGCTATAATACCCTAAGGGAAAAGATAGATGCCGCAGCTGCGGGCTTTGTCGCCCTCGGCATCAAAAAAGGTGATGCAGTCACCATCTGCCTGCCGAATGTGCCTCAGGCGGTCTATCTTCTGTATGCGCTTGACCGCATCGGCGCGGTCGCCAGCATGATACATCCGCTTTCGGCGGTCACTGAGATCATATATTACCTCAAAGAGGTAGATAGCCATACGATAGTTACCCTCGACCAGTTCTATGATAAAATAGCGGAGGTCGAAAAGGAATATGAGCTTACTAATGTCCTGATCACCACGGCTGCCGAGGAGCTCGGATTTATCAAAAGCACTGCATTCAAGCTCATAAACAAAAATCATGTCGATAAGAAGGATCCTCGCCTTGTGACATGGCGTAAGTTCCTGGCAAACGGCAAAAACGTGAATCTAAACGAGCATATCGTGCATATGTCTCCGGATGAAACCGCGGTAATTCTTTTTTCCGGCGGTACAACCGGCGTCACTAAGGCGATACAGCTCAGCAGCATGAATTTCAATGCACTCGGCTTGCAGACCGCTAATATGTGCCATGACGAGATACGTCATAAACGCATGCTTGCGGCAATGCCCGTATTCCATGGCTTCGGTCTCGGCGTCTGCATCCATACGATGCTTGAGCTCGGAGGCACGAGCATACTTGTTCCGAGGTTCAATCCGAAGTCCTATGCGGAGCTTATCAAGACCGAAAAGCCGAATTTCATCGCAGGCGTTCCGACTCTGTTCGAGGCCATTACGAGAAATCCTTATCTTGACGGCGAAAAGCTCGATTTTCTTCGCGGCGTATTCTCAGGCGGCGATTCGCTCTCAATCGAGCTCAAGAAACGCTTTGATGCTTTCCTTGAGGAACACGGGGCTCCCGTCCATGTCCGCGAGGGCTACGGCACCACCGAATGCGTTACTGCAAGCTGCCTGACCCCGTATACAACCGAGCGCGAGGGCAGCATCGGTCTTCCTTATCCGGATACCTATTATACCATTTGCGCTGTTGGGACTAATAACCCCGTTCCGTTCGGAGAACTCGGCGAGATCTGCCTGAGGGGCCCTTCCGTTATGATAGGTTACCTCAACAGACCCGAGGAGAATGCGAATACTCTCCGCGTACATGCCGACGGCTACACTTGGCTCCATACCGGAGATCTCGGCTATATGGATTCCGACGGCTTCATCTATTTCAAACAGCGCATCAAGAGGATGATCGTGACCAGCGGCTACAATGTCTATCCCTCCCAGCTTGAAAATATCATTGATGCTCATGAGGCTGTACAGATGAGCTGCGTTATCGGCGTTAAGGATCCTTACAAGATTCAGAAGGTCAAAGCCTATGTCGTCTTGAAAAAGGGCTATACCTATTCGGATGAACTGAAAGAATCGATATTTGAGCATTGCAGGAAGAATATCGCAAAGTACGCAATGCCGTATGATATCGAATTCAGGGAGGAGCTTCCCAAGACCCTTGTCGGTAAGGTTGCATATACCGCCCTTGAAAAGGAAGCAAATTCCGAGCAGGGCGCAGCATAAAAGAAATATCTTCAAACTGGCTGTCGTTTTCGGCAGCTTTTTTGCATATCGGGATAATAATTTCCGCCAAAAGCAGCCTTTTTTTGCAGGTATGAGCATATATTTCATTATAGAAAGCTTTTTGGAGGGAATATGGCAGGTACAACATTCAATGAACTTCGCGAAAAGGAGATAATAAATATCTGCGACGGCGCAAGGCTCGGAAGGATATGCGATCTTGAGCTCGATGACTGTACGGGGCTCATATGCTCCATCGTCGTCCCCGGGCCGACGCGCCTTTTAGGGCTGATCAAGAATTCCGAAGAACTGGTGATACCGTTCTGCAAGATACAGAAGATAGGCGATGATGTTATCCTCGTAAATATCGAAGGACTTGCTGCGAAATAGATTTTTACGGTTGAAAAAACGAAAGAAGTTGTGTATACTAAGGATAATATGACGCATAGGCGTTCAGGAAAGGAAGCTCCGAAAGCATGGGGCGGCTAACAGAAAATGAAATGTAGGTATTGCCTTTCAACCGAGAGCAAGGTGATCGACTCACGTCCAACGGAGGACGGAACTGCAATCCGCCGCAGAAGGGAATGCATAAGCTGCGGAAAGCGGTTTACGACCTATGAGAAAATAGAGGAGATTCCGATAACAGTAGTAAAGCGTGACGGCACCCGGCAGGCGTTTGACAGCACCAAGATTCTTGCGGGCGTTAAGAAGGCATGCGAAAAGCGTCCCGTTTCGGTTGCTGCACAGAATGAGCTTGTTGACGATGTGACGAGGGAGATATTTAATTCCTTCGAGGAGGAAATCACCACCATCCGCATCGGTGAACTCGTTATGAAGCATCTCAAAGCGCTCGATGAGGTCGCCTACGTTCGCTTCGCATCGGTCTATCGTTCGTTTAAGGACATCAATACCTTTATGGAGGAGCTCAAAACCCTTCTCGGTGAAGCGGAATCAGGCAAATGATTAAGGAATTTGAAAAAATTTGTTCCAAGGCGGAATGCGGTGCGGTCGAGGATAATAGCGGCGGCATAATTACACTGAATGCCCCCGGTCTTTTGCGTACCGGCGGAATAAAGCATGGTTTCACCTCACGCATCGGAGGCATCAGCCCCAAACCCTTTGACTCGCTCAATTTCAGCTTCAACCGTGCCGATGATCCGGTAAATGTCAGAAAAAACTATCGTATCCTTGCCGAAAAACGCGGTCTTGATTATGATAAATTGGTGCTTGTGAATCACGAACACGGCTGCAAGGTGCTCAGGGTGAGTAAAAAGGAAGCAGGCAGAGGACTTACCCGTGAAAAGCTCCCGTTCAGCGACGGACTTATCACCGATGATCCCGAGATTACGCTCGTGACCGGGCATGCCGATTGCGGCAGTATCTACCTTTACGACCCCAAAAAGCATGCGATAGGCCTTGCTCACGCAGGCTGGAAGGGGGCTCTCCTGCGCATGGCGCAGAGACTTGCAGAAAGCATGATGAAGGAATTTTCATCAGATCCTTCAGATATGGTTGCCGCACTCGGTCCATGTATTTGCTTTGACTGCTTCGAGGTGGACAGCAGTCTCGGCGAGAAATTCAAAGCCGAGTTTGGGCAAAGCAGTATCGTTAAGGAAGGAAGACCGGGCAAAGCCTATGTCGATATCGAAAGCGTACTTCTTTTGCAGCTTTTGGAAGCAGGCATCAGGCCGGAAAACATCTCGCTGATGCACCGCTGCACCTATGAGGAAAAGGAGCTTTTCTATTCATACCGCCGCGACGGCGCAGGCACGGGCGCAATGAGTGCGTATATGAAGCTAATATAGGATTGTTTATTTTAAATAAATCAAAATACAAAATAGCCCGAAAAGAATCGGGTTATTTTGTTTCAATGCAGATGAGATATACTCAGCACATCAAATCTTTATATTGACTGACCTATGCTTGGTTTTGGTCTTTCACTCCGACACTGCACGGGACATTCTCTGTATACCTGCAATGGGGATATTTGGAGCATCCCCAGAATTGCTGGCCTTGCCGTGCGCCTTTTGAAACAGTGCGCAGAACCAGTACGGAGCCGCAACTCGGGCAAATCTTGCCGGTGATATCGGGAGAGACGTTGACTGCGGAAACATTTGAAGACTGCTGCTTTTGTTTGACATCTTCAATATGTGCTATTTTTATTGCCTCATTAACCTGTGTAAGGGGATACAGCTTATTATACAGCTCGTCAATCTGCTCCGGGGATAATGTTTTTCCGACTTTAGCGGCATTGGCTTGAACAGCAGGAAGAATATTATACCGATTGATAACAAAGTGCTCTCCGCTGGTCAGCCTTATATCTTTTAATGTGCAACGATCACTGAATATAATATATGAGTAGTACGCAAGTCCTTCATTGTCTGCAAGATAGTTTTTTAGCCACTTCAGATGTACTTTGTTCTGAATTATAGGATTCAAAAAATGGTTTTTCTGACTTCTGCCATTTCCTGTCGGCAATGTTTGCGTCCATTCTTTCTGGGCTTCACTTCCGAATATCCATCCGCTGTAGTTCTTGGACTCAAACACATAGAGCCCGGACTCATGCAATAAAACTACGTCTAACTCTGTGGTCTCTTCATTGCTTTTCGGGATGTAGATATTAAAAAGGAATTTCTTGTAGCCGTCAAGTGATTTCAGATATTTATAAATGTAAAATTCGCCGATGCGACCTTTGTCAAATATGACACTTAAATAAGAATTCTTTGTTTGCAGATAATAATCTGTCTGTTTATACTTTTTTTGATTTATTAAATAGTTAACGACAAAAAAGACAACAAACAGAACAATAACCGAAAAAGAAAAAAGAATCAATGTACGCATTTTCAATCCCTCCTGATGCTATCCAGTATACTATGTTTTGATGACTTTGTAAAGACATAAATATGAATAATGACAGTTTAGATTTGAGGAAAGTAGTTCTTCAGGAAAATAAAAACACCCTGTTCAGAACAGACTAATAGACGGAAGAAATCTGCTTTCAAATGTCTGCCGAAACGAGGTGTTTTTTTGTCACTGTTTTTAATGTCAATCCTCATGCTCGCCGTGCTTACTCTGTTCGGCACGATCTCGGGTTTGCTGGATATTTTGCACGAAAAGAAATTTCATGTGCTGTACCTTCTGCTCAGTCTGCTGCTGCTTCATTCGTTCAAAATATCTCCGATGCCGGAGATAGAAATAAATGCTGCCGTAATCGCATTATTCATTGTTTCCTGCATTATTCTTTATAGGTATAAACGGACTGTCACGGGTATAGGACTCATACTGACGGGCTGCTTCTGCATTGTATCAGCTGCTGTAACTGTGATTGCGGAGAGTACGGAACTGACTGCGCTTTTGCTCGGCATCCTCCCGGCGCTGATAGTGCTGATAAAAAGGGATCATGCGTCTGCAATAGCCGCAGCAGGGCTGATACCTGTAGTGTCGGAAATGCTGAGAGCCCTGTTTGAAATGCTCAATCTCGGTTACGGTACTGTCCGGCTCGGGTCGTTCACTTCGGATGTTCAGCTTTTAGGAGTCCTGATAACCGCTGCCACTGCCCAAACTCTTTTGATCCTTTCACCGAACGGATACGGAGAGGAAAAGATTTAGCCTGTATTGTTCTTAATACTCACCTCGCGCATATCTTTTTGTGCGAGGGTTTTATTTTACAAAGGAGAACCGAAATGGATGCTAATACAGTTTTAGCGGAAAGAAATGAACTGATTTTGAATCTGATCCCCAAACGCTACAGGGAGATAACAAACAGGTATTTCTTGCTCGGAGGCGTTGAGGAGCTGAGATTCCGTGTGAACAGACCTGCTCAACTGATCTTTTCGGACAAGGATGTACTTCTTTCGCAGTACGGAATGCTGTCAAAGCAGGAGGCCGACGATATGCTGAAGGCCTGCTGCATGGGCTCGGTTTATGCCTGTGAAAACGAACTGAGGCAGGGCTTTATTACTCTTTCGGGCGGTATACGCGTCGGACTCAGCGGAAATCCGGTGATGACGGGCGGAAGGATCACGAACTTTACCTCCGTAGGCGGATTCAATATCCGTATTCCGAATGAGGTACATGGCTGTGCGGATGATTTGACGGATATGTTTATCGAGGATGGCTTGCCGGTTTCCGCACTCGTTGCATCGCCTCCGGGCGTCGGAAAAACAACGCTTCTCCGCGATCTTGCACGCAGCCTCTCAAACAGGGGCTATCGGGTCGGTATTGCGGATGAAAGGAACGAACTCTCGGGCAGCATGAATTCCGTCCCGATGTTCGATGTCGGATTGCGTACTGATATTATCTCATTTGTTCCGAAAACGATTTGTATTCCTATGCTCATAAGAAGCATGTCGCCGCAGGTGATAATCACGGATGAACTTTCGGGCGAGGATGAAATGAACGGCGTGTCGGAAGCTCTCAAACACGGCGTAGCGATAATCGCAAGCATACATGCTTCTTCATTCCGACAGCTCAGAACGATTGCATATGTCGGCAAAGCCCTTTCGGGGGGGCTTATCAGTAGAGCTTTTATTCTGAGACGCAGCGGCAGCCGCTTCAGCCTAATAGGAGAGGGGGAGAAATGTGACTAAAATGCTTTCGGCCATATGTCTGCTTCTTGTTACGGCAGTACTCGGGAGCTTTGCTTCCGGTAGAGTGAATGCGAAATTGAAAACGATTTCGGGCCTCGTCGCCGATTTCCAAAGGATGGATTCCATCCTCAGATACGAACGCGGAGGCGTTATGAAAATACTGCTTGCGCTGATATCTTCAAGCGATAATGCGGAATTCTGGATGGAGATGGCAGGGGATTACAGGAAAAATCCGGATCTTTTGTCCGCATGGAAGAATGCATCATCAAAACTCACGCTAAATGACGAGAGCATCGAAAAAAGCCTTACCGCCTTCTTTTCGGATTTCGGCTCCGGAGGCACGGAGGAAGAGACCGTAAGGCTGAAAGGAATAATATCTGAGCTTGCCGGCGCTGAGGAAAAGCTCAAACAGGATTGCCCGAAAAGGGTCAAGCTCATAAAAACGCTGTCGGTACTCGGCGGTGCTGCGCTCGCATTGATTGTGCTTTGAGCGGAAAGGACAGGGAATGGGGATAGATATTGTACTCAAGATAGCAGGAATAGGTATTCTTGTGGCGGCTGCGTGTCAGCTTCTTAAACAGGCAGGAAGGGATGATATAGCAATGCTTACCGCTATTGCAGGCATTATCATAGTGCTGACAATGGTTGCCGGGCTCGTGTCCAACCTGTTCAGCAACATTCAGAGCGTGTTTGAATTGTATTGATGGACATCTATACTTCGATAGGGCTTATTATGCTCACTGCCATGGCAGCATTCACCCTCAGGGACATCAACAGAAACGCTGCGGTCAATATCGCCATTGCCGGCGGTGCAGTGGTAATGCTTAATGTGATAGCGGCGTTCAGCGGTATTACCGATGAGGTGAAGCTGATTGCTGTAAGCGGTGATCTCGATATCGACCTCATAGGCATCATATTGAAAGCGATCGGCATCTCATATATGGCACATGTCGCATCGGAGCTATGCCGGGATATGGACGAGAATGCGCTTGCGGCAAAGGCGGAGATAGTCGGAAGGGTAATGCTGCTTTCGCTTGCCCTGCCGATAGTACGATCAATAGCGGAATCGCTGATTGAGCTCGTTAAGCTGAGCACCTGATCCGGAGGACAACACGAATGAAAAAAAGAAAGCTGCTCTTTTGTTTTTGCATATTGCTTGCAATGCTTATGATGCTGCTGCCTGCCGATTGCCTGGCAGAACCCGAAAACGAAGATAATAATGACAGCTCCGCGGAGCTTGAGGAGGAACTGAAAAGATTGGCGAGCGAAACCGATTTTTCTTCGTGGCAGGCATATTTTGACGAGCTCAAGGCATCCGATACAGCAATGAGCGAATATGCTTCGGTGGGGGAGTTCATTGAATACCTTGCGCTCGGGGAAGCTTCAATAGATACGGGCGACGGTATAGGCTTTATAAAAAACCTTTTTCTTCCTAAGCTGAGGGCAGCGCTTGCGGAGCTTGTAACGGTTATTGCGCTTTCACTGTTATCGGGGCTTTGCGGTATTGCGCTCGGCGATGACAGCGGAACAAAGCAGGTGCTTATGCTGATAATTTCCGGAGTGTCAATACTTGCCCTTGTCGCGTACTTCACGAGTATTGCGGCTGAAGCAGTGAATACCGTAAGCCGTATAGGAAATTTCTGCTCGCTTGCCGCTCCGGTGCTTTTAGGTCTGATGACAGCGCTCGGCTGCGCAGGAACGGTCAAGGTGATGAGCCCGATGCTTGTATTGCTGTCCAACTCCATTCTCGTTGTGCTTGGAAAAATAGTGCTTCCGCTTCTAATCGCAGGCGGTGTGGTCGTTGCAGTCAATGCCCTCTCGGATAAGCTGAAGCTCAGCCGCACGGTGAAGCTCATACAGAATACCGTCAAATGGCTGCTCGGACTGGTAACGACGGTCTATATTGCTGCCACGTCGATTGGCGGTATCGCGGCAGGCGCAGCGGACGGAGTCTCGATAAGGACTGCGAAATATGCAATAGATAAACTCATTCCTGCGGTCGGAGGCATGGTCGGGAGTGCGGTCGATGCCGTTATCGGCGGAGGTATAGTGCTCAAAAATGCAGCGGGTGTGACGGCAATCCTGGTACTTGCGGGCATTTCGCTCGGCCCCGTACTGAAGCTGTTTGCAGGAATGACCGCCCTCAGGATATCGGCTGCGATCGCCGAACCGTTTTCCGATAATCGCATAACCCAGCTCCTCGACGGAACAGCGGATATAGTTTCTTATCTGTTTGCGGCAGTATGCGCTGCATGCAGCCTGCTGTTGATCAGCATTATGATAATAATCGCCACGGGCAATACCCTTATAGGCTGATATGAAGGCTCTTCTTATTAAACTCATCGTAATAGGCGTTATTTCGGCGCTCGGCGAAGCCATGCTGCCGCCGGGTAGGCTGAAAAACGGGGCGGAAAGGCTCATCTCCCTTGCCGCTGCTGCTGCGATTATCTCATCGGTGATAGGGATGCTGACAGGCTACCTTGCTTCACCGTGACCGAAAGGATGGCTCAATGAAAAAAGAATCTCCGCTTTCGCTTCTTTCAAAGAAGATGGAACAAAATAAAATTGTAAAATACTGCGTGTACGGTGCTTTATTCTTATGCGTGATAATAATATTTATCAGCAGCCTGTCATCAAAAGCCCCTGCAAAAAGCAACGGGTCTGCGGAAAACGCGCAGCAGAACAGCGCAGCGAAAAGCGATACAGAGAAACTCGAAGCAAGGCTCGAAGAGATACTTTCGGGCATGCGCGGAGTGGGAAAGGTCAGGGTGATGGTCGTGTTTGAGGGTACGGAGGAGGTCGTCATCGCATCGGATGAAAGCGAAAGCAAGACAGAATCCGGCTCGAGCAAAACCTCACGCCCTGCGACTGTCACAAATTCAGGCTCGGAAGCACCGATAGTTGTGGCCGAAAAGAATCCGAAGGTCGTTGGCGTCATTGTTGTTGCAGAGGGCGCAGGGGATATCGGGGTCAACTACAATATCGTTTCGGCGGTCAGTACTGTGCTGGGGATAAACAAAAACAAGGTGCAGGTCTTTGAAATGAATAATTGATCCGAAAGGGATCTTATAGGAGGCAATAATCTATGAAGAAACTCAAAATCAAATTCACAAAAAAGGGCATTATCGCATTATCCGTACTTCTGCTACTGCTCGCTGCGGCGATCTATCTCAATATCAGATACAATACAGATGATCCCGGCAATCTGGATGTTATGGGCAACGCCGATGAACAGGACGGAGATCTTCAGCCGGTGGATGCTAAAGTCTACAACGATTATTTCGTAGCGTTCAGAAACGAAAGAAACAACATACGGGCGCAGGAAATAGAGTACCTTCGCGCGATTATTTCGCAGGGTACGGCGGATGCCGATACCATTGCGGATGCCAACGCAAGGCTCATGGAGCTTGTGAATAATATGGAGAAGGAATTTACCATTGAAAACAGGATAAAGGCTAAGGGCTTTCTTGATGCTGCCGTGACGTTTCAAAACGGTACAATCAGCGTTATCATCGACGGCACATCGCTCACCGATGAAGAGGTAGCAAGAATACTCGATATAGTCAGAAGTGAATCCGATCTAACTGCGGATAAGATAACGATTTCGCTTAACCGCGGCTGATCACTTCTCCCGAAAACACGGAAATAATAAATATAATCTCAAAAATTTCGAATAACCGTTGACAAAACCTCCGACGGGTGTTAGAATAACTACTTGAGCCGCACCGAAACGGTTTAAAGTGATGCCCGGAATCAGGACATCCACCCTAAGGGCGAGACTGGTAAGAGGAGGAATTCTATAAATGTACGCAATCATAGTAACCGGCGGTAAGCAGTACAAGGTCGAGGTCGGCACCGAGATCGAGGTCGAGAAGCTCGACAGCGAGATCGGCACCAACGTTGATTTCGATGTACTCATGATGGCGGATGGTGATACCGTTAAGATCGGTACCCCCGTTCTTGCAGGCGTCAAGGCTCAGGCAGAAGTTCTTGAGCATGGCAAGGGCAAGAAGGTAATCGTCTTCAAGTATAAGCCCAAGAAAGATTACCGTAAAAAGCAGGGTCATCGTCAGCCCTATACCAAGGTCAAGATCCTTTCCATCGGCTGAGGGAAAATTGTATGACCGTGATAACCGTTCTGAAAAAGCATGGCAGGCTCGTGGGCTTTGAAGCAAAAGGGCATTCGGGCTATGCGGAAGCAGGTGAGGATATCGTCTGTGCCGCAGTTTCCGCGGTGATGCAGACTGCGGTGATCGGGATAACCGATCTCGTGAAATGTCCGGCGGCTTTTGAAATGAAGGACGGAGAGCTCTATCTGATGCTCGATAGATCCGTTGAGGATCCGGAGTGGCAGCAGGCGGAGCTGATACTCGGGACGATGAGATTAGGTCTTCGTTCCATACAGCAAGAATATAGTGATTATCTCAAACTGATAGAGAGGGAGGTTTAATATGTTCAGGATTAATCTGCAGCTTTTCGCACATAAGAAGGGCGTAGGTAGCTCCCGTAACGGTCGTGAAAGCGAGTCCAAGAGGCTCGGACCGAAGCGTGCGGACGGTCAGTTCGTGCTCGCGGGCAATATCCTCGTCAGGCAGCGCGGCACTCATTTCCATCCCGGCACCAACGTTGGCATCGGTAAGGATGATACCCTGTTCGCAAAGGTTGACGGCATTCTGCGCTTCGAGACGAAGCACGGCGGCCGCAAGTGCGTCAGCGTTTACCCCGAGGAAATCGCAGGCTAAGTAAGTCTTAAAGGGGCTTTCATTAGCTCCGCTAAAATACAACCGGGCAGCCTTATATGGGTGCAGGTAAGGCAGTTTTCATAAGGATTACTGCTTTACGGCATCTCTCCGGTACGGTTGAAAAAATAATGATGATAACGATGTCGGGTCGTGTGCTCGGCATCGTTCTTTTTATCATAAAGCACTGTAATTGCTGTGGTATTCCCATGAAGCTCATTTATCATTCGGAATTAGCCGCTATACTGCCCGTGAGCGGTAAAAGTGAAAATTGCAGCTTTATGCGCCGGCATGTTGACGGCAGGAGCTCTTGAAAGTATAATTAGCTCAAGGATAACATGATTATTATTTCTGCTATTATGCCGGAATTCGGATTCTGCGTGTAATTACCGCTGCTATATTGTTTCGTTTAATTCATACCGTCGCTATTGCAGGGAAGACAGCTTAGCGTAAATGCTCCGGCGGCTTGTTTGAAAAAAGGTTTAGGAGGAGTTTTGATGTTTGAAATCATTTGTGCAATTATTTGCGGAGCTCTTTCGCTTATTTCTTTGATTATTAGCGTTATGTCATTTATGGAAAGAGGATTTCTTTTTAATAATGCTTATATCTGGGCGTCAAAGCAAGAAAGAGAAAGCATGAATAAGAAACCGTATTATCGTCAGTCGGCAATCGTTTTTGCGTTATTCGCCGCAGTATTTCTTTTTATGGCGCTTGATTGCTATTTTCTGACCGATTGGCTGTGGATACTCAGCGGAACATTTTCCGTTGCAGCGATTATATACGCAGTTGTTTCTTCGCGGAATGAAACGGATAAAGAATAAATCGGGATTTGATGCCGGGGGAGGATTTGCTATGTGGTGTTTACCTAATGATGACTCAAAAGCGGTTATTACGGCTGCTGAGCAGATACATAGTGGGCATCGTGAGTGCCATTTGCATCTGCCGGAAACAGCGATTGTATTCTTTATGAGTAAGGGGGCGGATTACCTTGTGGAGCATTATAATGCAAAAGAAATGTCAGAGCCGTTCCCACGATTTCTTAATCGCTGTCCGATATGGGGAATAAATGAATTAAGAATATGCTTTTTGGACGGAGGACGTGGTGCGCCTCAAGCAGCAGATACTGTAGAAACCCTTGCTGCTTTGGGGGCTAAAAACATAATTGCAGTCGGGATGTGCGGAGCCTTTGATGAAAATGTTCATGTTGGAGAGATAATTGCTCCGCGAAAAGCGTTCGTTGAAGAAGGTACATCCCTTCACTACTACGAATCCATTGATGCTTCATTCCCGGATGGCGATTTGCTTAATATAGCCGCATCCTTGTTTGAAATCAACACCTATCCTATTGTATCAACTGATGCAGTTTATCGTCAGACATTCCGTAAAGAACAGCTGTGGCGGGGAAATGGTGCCGTTGGTGTAGACATGGAAACATCTGCTGTTTTTAGTGTTGCACATCATCTCGGATTAAGGGCAGTAGCACTGCTGATGGTTTCCGATATACACCCCATAAAACAAGACGCACCAAAATGGGAATGGCATATGACAAAAGAAATGAAATATCATCTTGCTGAACAGGGGCTTTCATTAGCCAAACAACTGATTAAATAATCACACGCTCTAAGAATGCAGTCTGAATCAGCACAAGAGACAGCCAACCGCTGCACCTCGCAGCGGTTGGATTTGTATATTCAGATAGCTTCCGGCTTATTCCCTGTGTATGTACATACGGCTCATATAATCATCGCCGTCGCACTGCACGGCGCAGTAGTATTCCCAGCCGTATCTTTCGTAAAAGCCGGTATGTCCGGTGGCAAGATACAGGGTATGTATGCCTTCTTCCGCCATATCGCTGCAAACGTAATTCAGCAGCGCACCTGCAATACCCTCCCTGCGGCGGTCGGGTTCGGTAAACACGGCACAAACATTAGGTGTAAGCTCCGTCAGCGGATGAAAATCGTTTTCGATGACACCCATTCCGCCGACTATCCTCTCGCCCGTCACGGCAATGTACCAACGGGGGACAACTGCTCCCGGTTTAAGGCTGTCCGTCATGCTTTCATAGTAGGCTTCATACGGTATGCCCCATTTTTCGTGAAACCATTCCGCGGCAGCGTTTTTGAGCTCGGGTTTTTCATTAAGCTTGATTATCGTATAATCCATTTTCATAACCGTCCATTCAAGCGATATTCCGCATATCAGCTTCTTTTATTATACCGCGTAAAGCCCATCCGCTCAATAGCTTTTTCAGTATATCCGGATAACCGGTTGATACCGATATGTAACCTGTGGATACCGACAAATGACCCGTGGCCGATATATGCTGATGAAATATTGACATGAAAAACAATACGATATAGAATATGCTAAATAATTCCAATGCGAGGTGATAAAATGAAAATAGGCGAATCAATTCATGGCTTTACAGTGAAAAAAGAGAGCTATGTAAAGGAATATGACGGCACTCTCTATGAGCTGAAACACATCAAGAGCGGCGCGCAGCTCTTCATAATGCAGCGTGAAGACGAGAATATGACCTTTACCATCGGCTTCAAGACCGTTCCGACGGATGATACCGGCGTATTCCATATTCTGGAGCATTCCGTGCTCTGCGGTTCTGCTCGATATAAGGTCAAGGATCCCTTTGTCGAGATGATAAAGACCTCACTTCAAACCTTCATAAATGCATTTACTTTCCCCGATAAGACGCTGTATCCCGTTTCCAGCCGCAATAAGCAGGATTTTGAGAACCTTATGAGGATATACATGGACGCTGTTTTCCATCCTGCGATTTATGAGCAGCCGGAGATATTCATGCAGGAGGGCTGGCATTTCGAGAAGCAGGAGGACGGCAGCTATGTCCGTTCGGGTGTCGTTCTCAACGAGATGAGAGGCGCCTATTCCTCCGTCAACACGCTGATAGAGAATGAGATGAACAAGCTCCTGTTCCCGGATAACAGCTATCGCTTCGAGTCCGGCGGACATCCCGACCATGTCGAAGAGCTTACATATGAGCACTTCATCTCCGAGCATAAAAAATACTATCATCCAGGCAACAGTGTGATATTCCTTGACGGCAATATCGATCATGATGCCGCACTCAAAATACTCGATGAGGAGTTCCTTTCGGCATACGATGTTCAGAATATCTCATTCGATATTCCCATGCAGGGACCGACGGGGCATAATACGGTGCACAGCGCTTACCCCGTCAGCAAGGATAACGACATAAGCCATGCGACCCATTATGCTTACGGCTATATGATAGGCAGCTTTGATGAGGTTACGAAGATAACGGCATGCAGCCTGCTTGACAAATATCTTGCAGGAGATCATGATGCGCCTCTAATGAAGGCGATAATCGAAAAAGGGCTCGGCACGGACGTAGAGGTAAACACCGTGGACGGCATACAGCAGCCGTACACCACGGTATGTATCCGCAATGCCGAAGAGGGTAAAGAACCCGAGATAAGCTCCGTATGCCGCGAGGTCTTTGAGAGCCTGTCTGAGAACGGTATAGACCGCGAACGCATGAACGGCCTTATCAATAATGCCGAATTCCGTCTGCGTGAGCAGCAGTTCTGGGGGCTTCCCAAGGGTATATGCATCTTTATAAATATGATGTCCACCCTGAATTTCGGCGGAGATCCCGTTATCGGCCTTGCATACGAAAAGGCGATAGGCGAGATTCGTTCCAAGCTTGACGAGGGATATTTTGAAAACCTTATTCGTGGGGTGTTCCTTGAGAATAGCAACACCGCCTGCGTTATCATGTCCCCGGATACCGAAAAGGCGGAGCGCAGTGCGGAAGCTGAGCGCAAGCGTATTGAGAATTGCATTGCGGCAATGTCCGAGGAAGAGCTCAAGGAGCTTGACAAAAAATACGAGCGTCTCTGCACATATCAGAAGACGAGCGATACTCCCGAAGGACTTGCGACCCTCCCGAGGCTCGATCTCAAGGATGTGGACCGCAAGCCAACAAAGATCAATCAGACCGTTAAGGGAAATACCCTGCTAAATGACGTTAAGACGAACGGCATCACCTATGCTTCGCTCTATTTCCCAATCTCCGATCTCAAGAGGGAAGAACTCAGCAAGGCGGCACTCATCGGTAATCTCCTTACCAATCTTGCCACTGAATTCCATACAGCTAAGGAGCTGAAGGACGGCATTGTTTCCGACCTCGGAAAGCTGAAATGCGAATTTGCCGCATTCCAGAATAAGGACGATGCCGAAAAATGCAAGGCGTTCCTTGTTGTTCGTTCAAGTGCGCTCGATCAAAAGCGCGGAGCGATGGCGGAATACATAAAAGAGGTGCTGCTGCATACCCGCTTCGATGATACAAACCGTATACATGAGCTCGTCGAGCAGATGATTGAAAATCAGAAGCAGGATTTTGTTGCCGCAGGGCATATGCTCGCCATCAATGTCGCCGCTTCGGGCGTTTCTGCAAGCGGAGTAGTTAAAAATGCTTCAGACGGTATCGGGTTCTATAAGTATCTGCAATCCGTTAAATCCGACATGCCCGAAAGCTTCAGCAGCGATCTTGAAGAGCTTTGTAAAAAGATCTTTGTCAATAACGGCTTAGTAGTCAGCATTGCAGGCGAGAGCGCGGAAGCATTCGCGGACGAACTGCATGGGCTCTTCCCCTGCGGAAACGATAAGCCCGAGTTCGGAATATTTGCTCCGGACGGCATCGGAAGGCGCTGCATAGGCATCTCTGCGGATGTTGCTTATGCTGTTAAGGCTGTCAATATGACCGAAATAGGGCATAAACCCGACGGAAGCTATAACGTCCTCGGTCAGCTTCTTTCTCTTGATTACCTCTGGCAAAAGGTCAGGGTACAGGGAGGAGCGTACGGAACGGGCATTGCATACGACAAATCCACCAACGGAGTTTTCTTCTATTCCTACCGCGACCCGAAGCCCGCAAATTCGCTCAATGTCTACAATGAGAGCGCAAGCTTTATTCGTGATTTCGTAAAGCCTGATATGGATCTCAGCGGAATAACCATAGGTGCAATTGCGGAGAGCGATCCGCTGCGCACAGCAGAGCAAGCGTCGATATATGCCGATAAGCTCTATTTCCTCGGCATAAGCTATAATGATCTCTGCCGCGAACGCGAGCAGATGTGCGAAGTAACGCCGGAGAAGATACTTGCCCTTACGGATATGCTCGATAGGATTGCGGAATGTGAGAATACCTGCACCGTCGGCGGAGAGAAGCTCATCGAAAGCGAGCTTGCAAAGGGCGCTTCCTTCGAAAGGGTTTCCTGACGGACTGAAAAAATCGCTTATAGATATGACAAAACCATCCGATTACGGGTGGTTTTTCTGCGCTGTGAAAAAAGAATCATTATTTGATTTTTGGCGTGATGCTGTCCGGCGTATACGCACTGCTGAAAAGCCTGCATTGTAGCGGATATATAAGTAACAGGTGAGCGCGAACCGCCGGGCAGACTACTCTTTATTTATAGTAAGCTGTACCCATGCAGGGCTGAAGCCGCTCCGAAGCGCATTCTTAGCCGATTTGATATTTGCCCATGCACAGCAATAGAATGGTATTTTTCCTCGGTTCATTGTCTCGCGGGCGAGAAGATTTGTAATTGCCGATGCAATGCCCTGACGCCTGTATTCGGGCAGCACGTCAATGCCGATCTGCCACATGGCATCACAGTCTGCAGAACAGCCTGCAAGCGCGATAAGTTTACCGTTATCATATGCGCCGACTGCAAGCATATCAAGCTGCCTGCGATTTTTACATAGGGCATGGCTCCATTCCGGAAGGTAGAGACTTTCAAAATCAGTAGGAGTCAAAAGCTTTGTTTCATATTTGCAGCTCAAAACGGGAAAGCTATCAACGACGGGCAAAAAGTATTCGGACATGTAGCATCTATTTGCTCCGAAAGGCTTTAATGCTGCCATAAGCTCATCAAGAGCAGGCGGAGCAAAGCATTGCTCGATCGGGTATTTGCCGATGTATTCCGAAACGATATCAAAAACCTCAGCCGAAACGGAAGCCACGATATTGCTGCCGTATGATGTCAGGTCGCATAGAAACGGAAGCTCAAGGTACTTCCTTGCTCCGTCATTCGGCTTTGAGATAACGACTATATTGGTGACGGAATTGAAATCAGCCGCAGAACAATTGCTGTCAACTGCCGACTGCTCAAGTGCTGCCGTAAGAATCTCCTCGCTGCGCATAGCTTCCTCCGATTATTGCATACGCGAATTCTATCATACTTCGATATTTTATTCAAGAATGATGCAAAATGGCAGTAAGGACGATTACTTATTTTTAACTAAATACAGAAAAGGGAGGAATATTATTTTTTGTGAGTAAAATGTGGCAAAATAACAGCAAAATAATGGTTGACAAATCTCGTTAAAACTGCTAAAATATTAAGCAGATGAATGGAAACGATTCCAAATTATATTATACTCGCCGAGCGGAGGCAAAAATGACTATTAAGGATATTGCGAAGCTCAGCGGTGTAGGCGTCAGTACGGTATCAAGGGTGCTGAACAACAATCCTGCCGTCAGCGCAGCGAGCCGTAAAAGGGTGCTCGATGTAATTAAAAAGTATAATTATATTCCCAATAATTCCGCTCGCGATCTTGTAAGAGTAAAGATTGATGCGGTAGGGCTCGTTGTAAGGGGTATCCAGAATCCGTTTTTTACCGGTATTATTCGTGCTATCGAGCGCGATTTGGACGCATCGGGCTACGCTATGGTAATGCGTCAGATCGATTCAAATGCGGACGAGATAAAGACCGGCGCCTTGATGGAACGTGAAAAGCGGCTCAGAGGGCTGATTTTCCTCGGAGGCCGCTCTGATTATACAAAGGAAGAGATTGCGCTTATCGGCGTTCCGTTTGTCTGCTGTACTTACACGAATGTATTCGGCTCCCTCGATGAAAGTGACTATTCATCCGTTTCGATTTTGGATGAGTTTGAAGCGCATAAGGCTGTCGAATACCTTATAAGGCATGGGCATAGAAGGATTGCGGCGCTGACAGCCGGCGTGGATGATTCCTCGGTATCGCAGCTTCGCAGCACCGGATATGCGAATGCTCTTTCCGAATTCGGCATAGAGGGCTTGGATATAATCTGTGCGGATGATTACAGCGTAGAGAATGGGTATCATGCAATGAAAGAGAGGCTGAAAGAGCCTTTCGACTGCACTGCGCTTTTTGTAATTGCCGATGATATGGCGCTCGGAGCTATGAGGGCGCTGCGCGAAAGCGGGCGCAGAATCCCGGAGGATTGCTCCGTTATAGCCATCGACGGAATTCCGTTTACCGAATATATTGAGCCGATGCTGACGACCTTGTGCCAGCCCGTGGACGAGCTTGGCTCGCGAAGCGTTCGGATACTGCTTGACCTGATAAACGGAGGAGAGCAGCAGCATGTTACGCTAAACACAAAACTGCGCATCGGCGGATCGGTACGCAGCATCAATGAATGATTTTCCCGCGTTATGCGTGAAAATAAATAAAAATAAGGAGATATAACAATGAAAAAGTATCTTGCACTTGTTCTGGCAATCATGCTTGTCCTCCCCATGGCAATCTGTTTTGCCGGCTGTGGCAAGTCCGAAGGCAGCGTATATTACCTGAACTTCAAGCCCGAAGCAGATGCAGCATGGCAGCAGCTTGCAAAGACCTATACCGAGAAGACCGGTGTCGAGGTTAAGGTTGTCACCGCAGCATCCGGAACCTACAACGAAGTCCTTACCGCAGAGATGGATAAGGAAAATCCCCCCACCCTCTTCCAGTGCGGAAACCAGGGCGCAATCAAGACCTGGGGTGAATTCTGCTATGATCTTTCCGGTACCGATTTCTATAAGGAAATGACCACCGATGATTTCAACCTCTACGGCGAAAACGGTGAGCTGCTCGCAGCAGGTTATTGCTATGAAGCATTCGGCATCATCGTAAATAAGGCTCTCCTTAAGACCGCAGGTTACGAGATCACCGATATCAAGGATTTCGCTTCTCTTAAGGCGATTGCCGATGATATCCATGCTCGTGCAGAAGAGCTCGGCTTCGATGCTTTCTCCGCAGCAGGTCTTGATGGCTCTTCCTCCTGGAGGTTCAGCGGACATCTTGCCAATATGCCTCTGTTCTATCAGTTCCGTGATGACAAAGTGACCGCACAGCCCGCAACCATCACCGACAAGTATCTTGATAACTTCAAGAATATTTGGGATCTCTATATTACCGATTCCGCTACCACCGGCGCTGCTCTTATCACCTCCACCGGTGATGAGTCCGAAGCACAGTTCGGCAACGGTAAGGCAGTATTCTATCAGAACGGCACTTGGGAATATTCCAATCTCACCGAAACCTTCGGCATGAATGCAGAGGACCTCGCCATGATCCCCATCTATTGCGGCGTTGAGGGCGAAGAGAATTCCGCTCTGTGCTGCGGCACCGAGAATTGCTGGAGCGTTAACAAGAATGCTTCCAAGGAAGATATCGAAGCAACCCTTGATTTCATGAAGTGGGTTGTAACCTCCGAAGAAGGCACCACTATGCTGGCTCAGGAATTCGGTCCCTGCCCCTTCAAGAATGCTAAGGAACCGGCGAACGTATTCTTCGCAGATGCCAACAAGTATATTGCAAACGGCAATTATGTTGTTACCTGGGCATTCAACTACACCCCCAGTGTTGACAATTGGCGCGCAGGCGTTGTTGACGCTCTCTCCAAGTATGTTTCCGGTACCGGCGAATGGCAGGGCGTTGTTGATGCATTCGTAAAGGGCTGGGAAACCCAGTATCAGGCAGAGAATGCCGGCTAATATTCCGTAAATGCATTGAATACGGCTCGGCAAGCGTATGAGCCGTGAGTTATGCGAAAGAATAATTGAGGGGCGGGCAGAATACGCCCACCCCTCTTTGTTTTGAAAAATATACTGAAACAGCTCATATTGAAGCGTATTTTTCAAAGCAAAACCTGCGGGAGGTATTAGGAAATGAAGTTATTTGCAAGAAAACCATCGGACGGCTCTCATAATTCAAAGCTGATAAGGCGTCCGATGCAGCGATGGTGTTGGCTGTTCCTGTTGCCGACCTTTGCAGCATTCTGCATAGGATTCTTATGGCCGTTTTTCCAGGGTCTGTTCCTGTCGTTCTGTAAATTCAAGGTTACCAAGATTTGGACTTGGGTGGGATTCAGCAACTATGTTCAGGCATTCAGCGACCCGTCTTTCCTGCATGCTTTTTGGTACACGGCGGTTTTTGCGGTCGTGTCGCTTGTGTTAATAAATGTTTTGGCATTTGCCGTTGCATACGCACTGACTCAGAATATCAAGGGATCGAACCTTTTCCGCACGGTTTTCTTCATGCCGAACCTCATCGGCGGTATCGTGCTTGCTTTTATTTGGTCAATGATCTTTGACGGCATTCTTGTTGCATACGGTACGAGCATACTGCTCAAAACCGAATTCGGATTCTGGGGATTGGTTATTCTGATGTGTTGGCAGCAGATAGGTTATATGATGATAATCTATATTGCAGGCCTTCAGGCGGTGCCGGAGGATCTTATCGAAGCTGCCAAGATTGACGGAGCAAGCAAATGGCAGACTCTCATCAAAGTTACCATTCCGAATGTTATGCCGTCCATAACGATATGCACATTCCTGACTCTTACCAATTCATTTAAGCTCTTTGACCAGAACTTTGCGTTGACAGGAGGCAGGCCGTTCGTGATGCTTGCCGACGGTACGACGGTCAAGACGACCGAGATGCTTGCACTCAATATTTACAATTCCTTCTATACAAATCTCACTAACCGAGGAGTCGGTCAGGCGAAAGCTGTTATTTTCTTCATCTTAGTTGTAGCCCTCGGACTCATCCAGCTCAAAGCGACACGCTCAAAGGAGGTACAGCAGTAATGCGGCATCGTGAATCTACACTTAAAAGCGAAAAAGCAAGAAAGACAATACTTTCAGTGGTTTTGGCTGTGATATGCTTCATCTATATCCTGCCTATATTCGTCGTGCTGATGAATTCATTCAAAACCAATGCCGCTGTCAACACCGATACTTTCGCATTTCCGAATAAAGATACCTTTGTCGGACTGAAAAACTATATCAAAGGTATGACCTTCGGCAATTACCCGTTCTATAAGTCCGTGTTTTTCAGCTTCTTTATCACCATAGTTTCAACCATACTCATTCTCGTATGTACTTCGATGGCAGCATGGTACATTGCAAGAGTCGGCAGTCCTATATGTAAGATAGTGTACTATCTGTGCATTTTTTCAATGGTCGTGCCGTTCCAGATGGTCATGTTCACCCTTTCAAGGACTGCTGATACGCTTCATCTGAACTCTCCTTGGACGATACCGATAATCTATCTCGGATTCGGCGCAGGCCTTGCCGTATTCATGTTTACTGGATTCATTAAGTCAATACCGATAGAAATTGAAGAAGCAGCTGCCATAGACGGCTGCAGCCCTGTACGCACCTTCTTCAAGGTAGTACTTCCGATGATGAAGCCGACCCTGATCTCGGTCGGAATTCTCGAAATAATGTGGGTTTGGAATGACTTCCTGCTTCCGTACCTGGTACTCGACCGCAATCTGTATATGACGATTCCTATCCATATTCAGTACCTGAAAGGAAGCTACGGAACGGTTGACCTCGGTGCGACAATGGCTTTGATCGTGCTCGGCATACTCCCTGTGATAATCTTCTATCTGTTCTGCCAGAAGTACATCATCAAGGGTGTTGCTGCCGGCGCAGTGAAAGGATAAAAAATGGAACGCTCTTCTGCGATACTCTTGGCAGTATCCTCGCTGCCTTCGCCATACGGCATAGGCACTCTCGGCAAAGCGGCATATGAGTTTGTCGATTTCCTTAAAGCAGCAGGGCAGAGTTATTGGCAGCTTCTGCCCATGGGTCCTACAAGCTACGGTGATTCCCCGTATCAGAGCTTTTCGACCTTTGCCGGGAATCCATATTATATTGATCTCGATATGCTGATCGGGGAAGGTCTCCTTTCGGAAGATGAGGTATGCTCCGTCGATTGGGGTGATGACCCTCGCCATGTCGATTACGGCAGGATCTATTCCCACCGCTTCGATTTGCTGAAAAAAGCAAAGGAACGCGGCTGGAACCGCGATAAGGCGGAGATCGGGCAATTTGTTGCTGAAAATAAAAACTGGCTCCCGGATTATGCGCTTTTCATGGCATTAAAACGCCATTTCTGCATGCGTTCATGGACTGAATGGGAGGATGAGGATATCAGGCTTCATAAGGAAGAGGCAGTACGGAAATACAGCGCTCTTCTCGGTGATGAAATCGACTTATTTATCTATATCCAGTTCCTTTTCTTCAAGCAATGGAATCATCTTAAAGTCTACGCTCACGAAAACGGAGTGAAGTTCATCGGAGATGTGCCAATCTATGTTGCGCTCGATTCTTCGGATGTCTGGGCCGGATCGGAGAATTTTCAGCTTAATAGAGAGAGAATACCTATAGAGGTAGCCGGCGTACCGCCCGATTATTTCAGCGAGGATGGGCAGCTCTGGGGCAATCCTCTGTATGATTACGAGCATATGGAAAAGGATGGCTTCCGCTGGTGGGTTAACCGCATCGCAGGCTATACAAAGCTCTATGACGTAATAAGGATTGACCATTTCCGCGGACTCGAGAGCTATTGGGCAGTACCCTTTGGCGATACAACTGCAAAGCACGGCCGTTGGGTCAAAGGTCCGGATATGAAACTGATCGGGAAGCTCAAAGAAGCGTTTAAGGACATCGAATTTATCGCCGAGGACCTCGGATATCCGACTCCTGAGGTTGAAAAAATGCTCAAGGATTCAGGCTTCCCGGGAATGAAGGTGCTGGAGTTTGCATTCGATGCACATAATCCGAGCGATTACCTTCCGCATAGGTATATCGTTAACTGCATCTGCTATACCGGGACGCATGACAATCCGCCTCTTGCCCTTTGGCGGGAGGAAACCGGCTCCGATGACCTTGAGTTTGCGAAGAAATACCTCGGTCTGAGCGATGAAGAGGGTCTGGATTTCGGAATAATCCGCGGAGGCATGAGCTCAGTAGCGAAGCTGTTTGTAGCGCAGATGCAGGATTATCTCGGGCTCGGCAAAGGACATCGCATGAACTGCCCCGGTACGCAGACCGGTAATTGGACTTGGCGATTGCTTCCCGGGGAATTGACCCCAGCTCTTGCGGAAAAAATACATGAAATGACGCGTATATACGGTCGTATGAATATTCAGGAGGAAACATTATGTCAGAAGTAACCTTGAGGAACGTAAAAAAGATCTATCCCTTCGTATCCGGTGAGGGCAAAAAGAAAAGGAAGAAGAAAAAGGATGCGGAGCCTGAGAAAAAATCAAATCTTCAAATAACCGATAAGGGTGTTGTGGCAGTACAGGATTTCAATCTTGATATTAGAGATAAGGAATTCATCGTTCTTGTCGGGCCGTCCGGCTGCGGAAAATCCACGACCCTCAGAATGATAGCGGGTCTCGAAGATATATCCGAAGGCGAACTCTACATTGACGGCAAGATAATGAATGATGTTGCTCCCAAGGACAGGGATATTGCGATGGTTTTCCAGAACTATGCACTCTATCCCCATATGACAGTGTATGAGAATATGGCCTTTTCTCTCAAGCTCAAAAAGTATCCTAAAGCAGAGATAGATCGTATCGTTCGGGAATCCGCGGAGATACTCGATATCACGGAGTACCTCGACAGAAAGCCCAAGGCACTTTCCGGCGGTCAGCGTCAGCGCGTCGCTATAGGACGTGCCATTGTACGCAAACCCAAGGTTTTCCTGATGGATGAACCCCTTTCAAACCTTGATGCAAAGCTCCGCAACCAGATGCGTGCAGAGCTCATTAAGCTCCGCGAGAAGATTGATACCACCTTCATATATGTCACCCACGATCAGGTCGAAGCAATGACCCTCGGCGACAGGATTGTAATCATGAAGGATGGCTTTATTCAGCAGATCGGTACGCCGCAGGAGGTATTCAATCATCCTGCAAACCTGTTCGTCGCGAGCTTTATCGGCACTCCGCAGATGAATTTCTTCGAAAATTGCAGTCTTATGCACCATGGTAACGGATACAGCATAGATGTCATGGGTCACAGGCTCAATCTTACCGCCGAACAAAACGCAGCCCTTTCTGCCGCAGGCATCGAAGATAGGAGAGTTACTATCGGCGTTCGCCCCGTCCATATGAACCTCGGGCACAGCGGCATAGCTGCGGAGATAGATGTTTCCGAGCTAATGGGCAGTGAAATGCATTTGCATCTCAATGCCGGCGGCAAGGATATCGTAGCGGTAGTACCCACTGCGAATGCGGATTTCAATACCTTTGCAAGGCATACGGTAGTTAACCTGACCTTTGATCCGAGGCTCGTCCATATCTTTGATCCCGAAAGCGAAAAGAATCTTATCTGAAACTCGAATGTGATTTGAATAATCTAAAAGCATGCCGAAATACAGGCATGCTTTTATGTATTCTCATATAAACAAATCGGACTGTTTGAGCACTTCTGCGCTCAAGGACAGTATTCTTGAACACGAAAAAAGCTGCCGAAGTAATTCAATGGCAGGATTTATGCAAATACTGATAAAGGTTCCTAAGTATTCATTCCACCCGTATTTTGCGTAGAAAACAAACTTAAATGGCAGCTTTGCGCTCATAAAACGGAGTCATTATTCAAATGCATGAAATATGTTCCCCTTGAGATTCATGTTGGTTCATATGGCCGAAACGGTACATTTTAAGTAAAAAACAGGAATACAGGGCTTTTTATTGAATCCTCCATAAAATATGGCAAAAAATCACATCAACTCTTGACAAAATATGTCGAAATATGTATTATTGTGCCATAAACCTATTCGCAGGAGATTAACAATATGTCCCTGAATGAAATTCTTAAAAAATTCTTTGATATGATCTGCATAAAAATGGACCCCAAGCCCCAACCTTGGGGAGTTTGGCATCTGTCATTCCTTATTATCGGAATCGGGCTTGCTATCTTCATAAGCTATAAGCTGCGTCATGCAAGCCTAAAAACCTTTAACCGTGTGCTTAGAATCGTCGGCTTCTCGCTTATCGGACTTGAAGTTTTCAAGCTCATGTACAATTATTACGCGCTTTATGATATGGACTATAACCAAATCATGTTCATATTCCCGTTCCAGCTTTGCAGCATGCCTCTGTACATGTCGGTTATTGCGTCATATCTTAGGGAGGACAGCAAGGTTCGGAAAGCCATGCTCACGTTTATGATGACATTTTCGCTGATGAGCGGAGTTGCAGCATATATCGAACCGTCCGGAATACTCAATAGCACTCTCGTTTCAACGATCCATTCCTGCGTCTGGCATCTCGTGCTTGTATTCTTCGGATTCTTCATTGGATTCTCAGGCAGGGTCGGTAAGGAATTCGGAGATTTCCTATACGCCGAGGTACTCTTTATTGTTTGCTGCATGATTGCGCTTTGTCTGAATGTCACGCTGCCGCTATTTATGACTCATGACCTCGATTCGGTAAATATGTTCTTTATCGGACCGCAGAGATCATCCCTCATCGTATTCTGCGATATCTATGATAAGTTCGGTTGGGTCGTTCAGGCAATCAGCTATGTTGTTCTGCTCTCGATTGGCGGTTTCATCGTCTTTCTGCCGTTTGTGCTCACTTGGCGAGCTAAGCAAAGAAAGAAAGTACCTGCTGCTTCGGTTCCGGATATGGAGCTGAACCTTGCAGCGCAGAAATAATATCATCCTGTTGCAGATATGTATAAACATCTGCCTTCATATGGTTTGACCGAGCAACCGGCCACATTATCTGAACCAGACGGCGAATTACTGTGCTTACGGATTCTCCCACAGCACCCCAGAATGGAATACCGCTGCAAGCGGTGGCCGTCGAAGCAAGGGGAATAATGGTATTTTACCGCTGAAGCAATAAGAAACGGGTATTCCGCCTATCTGCGGAGTGCCCGTTTTCCATAGAAAAATATTACACCTCTCTGTTGTAGATTAAAGAGACATGCTTTCGGTTGCCGCCGATTAAGAAGACAGCAGCCACAACGCAGAGCCCCATATAGCAGGTGAGAAGCAAACGCAGCGGAACGACCTCGGAAAGTAGACCTGCGGTCAGTTCACCGATGAGCATGCCGATGGTGTTGAGCATGAGGAATGCTCCGTTGAACCTGCCCTTGCGCTCATCGGGTACATATGACTGCGTGGAGGAAATGCGGATGTTGTAGGAGGTAGCGCTGAGTATGCCGATAAGGAAACACATGATCTGCATTATTGTTATCGGTGTGTACAGATAAGCTCCCTCAAGCGATGATGATACGATGTAAACAATCAGAGCAATGCTGAATTTCTTTACACTAACGGAATCCGGTGGCAGACGCTTCAACGATTTAGTATAATCGTTTGCACCGCTTGACTATATGCTCCATCTCTTATATAATTACGCTTGGATAAATGTGTCCATACCGCGCATTATTTCAGATTAAGGAGAATCAAAATGATAACAATCAACGGGATGAGCTTGACGGTTGAGCAGGTTGCCGCCGTTGCTCGTAATTACGAACAGGTAGTTATAAGCGAAGAAGCTAAACAGAAGGTCAATAAGGCCCGCGCTTATGTCGAAAAAAAGCTTGATGAAAAAGCCGTTGTATACGGCCTTACCACTGGCTTCGGTAAGTTTTCGGATAAATACATCTCCATTGAAGATACCGCTCGGCTCCAGCGCAATCTAATAATCTCCCATTCCTGCGGAATGGGCAATCCCTTGCCGACCGAGGCTGTACGCGCTGCAATGCTTCTGCGCTGCAATGCCCTTTGCCGCGGCAACTCAGGCATCAGGCTTTCCACAATTGAGACCCTGCTTGCAATGCTCAATAACCGTGTTCATCCCATAGTCCCCGAAAAGGGCTCCCTTGGTGCGAGCGGAGATTTGGCGCCGCTTGCACACATGGTTCTTGTGCTAATCGGCGAGGGCAAAGCCGAATACATGGGCGAGATCATGAGCGGCAGGGAAGCGATGGACAGGGCAGGTATCCCCGTTGTTGAGCTTGCTGCCAAGGAAGGCCTTGCGCTCATAAACGGCACTCAGATCATGACGGCTGTCGGCTGCCTTGCCGTTTACGATGCAAAGCGGCTTGCCAAGACCGCAGATATCGCATGTGCGCTGACCGCAGAAGCTCTAAATGGAATAAAGAAAGCATACGACCCGAAAATCCATGAGCTCCGCGGCCATCAGGGTCAGATAGATTCTGCTAAAAATCTGCTTACCCTTCTGAACGGCAGTGAACTTGCACATGATACCGTACCGGGTAAGGTTCAGGATGCATATGCACTCCGCTGTACTCCGCAGGTACACGGCGCAAGCAGGGATGCTATCGACTATGTCTATAATGCTGTTTCCAGAGAGATAAACGCGGTTACCGATAACCCGATTATCTTCCCTGATGATGATGAAGCTATCTCCGGCGGCAACTTCCATGGCCAGCCCATGGCACTTGCTTTCGATTTCCTCGGCATCGCACTTGCAGAGTATGCCAATATCTCCGAACGCCGTATCGAAAGGCTTGTAAATCCTGCTCTGAGCGAAGGCCTCCCTGCATTCCTAAGCGAAAACGGAGGGCTCAATTCAGGCTTCATGATTACTCAGTATTCCGCTGCGAGCATGGTTTCAGAGAACAAGGTCTGGGCTCATCCTGCAAGCGTTGACTCGATCCCATCCTCCGCTAATCAGGAGGATCATGTCAGCATGGGTACGATAGCAGCACGCAAGGCAAGAATGATACTTGATAATGCTCAGAAGGTATTGGGCATTGAATTGTTCGCAGCAAGTCAGGCAATTTTTCTCCGTAATGGAGAGGAGAAGATGGCTCCTGCAACCAAGGCGGTCTATGACCGCATACGTGCGGTAGTCGCACCGATCCATAACGACATAGTCATGTATGAGCAGATGAATAAATTTGATGCCATGATAAAGTCCGAAGCGATCGTCAATGCTGCCGAAAAGGTCACCGGTGAACTTGAATAATTTTGCTGCCCGTAAAAAGGAGGTACTATAAATGAAGAATGAACTCGTTGCAAAGGCAATGACAATTAAGCTGGACAATGTTCTGCCTGAGTATCCCAAGATTGAGGAAGGCTACCGTCGCGCTCCCGACAGGGGATTCCGCCTCACCAAGGCACAGGCGGAGCTTGCGCTCAGAAATGCTCTCCGCTATGTGCCGGAGGAGCTTCACGAAACGCTTGCTCCCGAATTCATGGAAGAGCTTGTAACCCGAGGCAGGATATATGCCTATCGTTACCGTCCCGAAGGCCGTATCTACGGTAAGCCCATAGATGAATACAAGGGCAAATGCATTGAGGGCAAGGCTTTTCAGGTTATGATAGATAATAACCTTGATTTTGAGATTGCACTCTACCCCTATGAGCTCGTCACCTACGGTGAGACAGGTCAGCCCTGCCAGAACTGGCTCCAGTATCGCCTGATTAAGAAATATCTTGAGGAGCTTACCGAGAATCAGACTCTTGTTGTGGAGTCCGGTCATCCTCTCGGACTCTTCCCGAGCAAACCCACCGCTCCCCGTGTTATTATTACCAATTCCCTTATGGTCGGTATGTTTGATAATATAGATGATTGGGAAATCGCAGAGGAAATGGGTGTTGCAAATTACGGCCAGATGACCGCAGGCGGTTGGATGTATATCGGGCCTCAGGGCATCGTTCACGGCACTTTCAATACCATACTCGGCGCAGGCCGCAAGGAACTCGGCATTCCCGAGGACGGCGATCTTACGGGCAGGCTATTCGTATCCTCGGGCCTCGGCGGAATGAGCGGCGCACAGCCCAAGGCTGCCAATATAGCAAACGCCGTCGGCGTTTTTGCTGAAGTAGATTTGTCCAGGATCATGACCCGTTATAATCAGGGCTGGGTCAACAAGATCTCGGATAATCTCGATGAGATTTTCAGCGATGTCAAAAAGCATATAGAGAATAGGGAATCCGTTTCCATCGCCTACCACGGCAACATCGTTGATCTGCTTGAATATGCTGTAAAGCATGATGTGCATATCGATCTGCTTTCAGATCAGACCTCCTGCCATAATGTCTACAACGGCGGTTACTGCCCCGTAGGTCTGACCTTCGAAGAACGTACCGAAATGCTCCATACCAATCGTGATGAATTTGTTAAGCGTGTCAATATGTCGCTCCGCCGTCATTTTGACGCCATTATGGCACTTCACGCAAAGGGAACCTATTTCTTCGATTACGGCAACTCCTTCCTCAAGGCAGTCTATGACAGCGGTATAAAGGAAATCTCCAAGAACGGCGTAGATGATAAGGACGGCTTCATTTTCCCGAGCTATGTCGAGGATATTATGGGTCCCGTTCTCTTCGATTACGGCTACGGTCCGTTCCGCTGGGTCTGCCTCTCCGGCAAACCTTCCGATCTCGACAAGACCGATGCTGCGGCTATGAGCTGCATCGACCCGACTCGCTGCGCTCAGGACAGGGACAATTATATCTGGATCCGTGATGCTAAGGCAAATAAGCTAGTCGTCGGCACACAGGCAAGGATACTCTATCAGGATGCCGAGGGCAGGACGAGGATAGCTCTCAAATTCAACGAAATGGTACGCAATGGTGAGATAGGCCCCGTCATGATCGGGCGTGACCATCATGATGTCAGCGGTACCGATTCACCCTTCCGCGAGACCGCTAATATCAAGGACGGCAGCAATGTAATGGCGGATATGGCTGTTCAGTGCTTTGCGGGCAATGCGGCAAGGGGTATGAGTCTCTGCGCTCTGCATAACGGCGGCGGCGTAGGCATAGGCAAGGCCATTAACGGCGGCTTCGGCTTGGTGCTTGACGGCAGCGAGCGCGTTGACGAGATCATCCGTTCCGCAATGATGTGGGATGTCATGGGCGGCGTTGCAAGACGCAACTGGGCAAGGAACGAGCATTCCGTTGAGACCTCTGTTAAGTATAATGAGAAGTGGGCAGGCAAAGCCCATATAACCATTCCCTATACCGTCAACGATGAGCTTATTGAGAAGACCGTTGCGGCTAAGGTGAAATAAATCTTGATTTCAACAGAACATGAAAGGAAAAAACAATGGCAAAGATTATTGAATGTGTCCCCAATATCAGTGAGGGCAGGAACCACGAAGTCATCGAAGCATGCGTTGATACGATACGCAATACCCCCGGCGTCACCCTTCTCGATTACAGCAGCGATGCAAGCCATAACCGCAGCGTAATTACCTTTATGGGCAGCCCCGAGGGCGTCATGGATGCCGCGACCGCACTTGCAAAGAAGGCAGTTGAGCTTATCGACCTCAACCATCATCAGGGAGAACATCCCCGTATGGGTGCTGTTGATGTCATTCCTCTTATTCCCATGAAGGATGTTACCAAGGAGGAGACTGTCGAGTATTCCAAGATACTTGCAGAGCGCATCTATAAAGAGGCAGGTATTCCCATATTCCTTTATGAGGATTCCGCTTCCGCGCCGCACCGTGTCAACCTCGCTGCTATCCGCAAGGGTCAGTTCGAAGGCATGGCAGAGAAGGTCAAGGATCCCATGTGGACGCCCGATTTCGGCGGCGCAACGATTCACCCCACCGCCGGTACGACCGCAGTCGGCTGCCGCATGCCCCTTATTGCATTCAATATCAATCTCTCGACCAGCGATGTTACCATTGCAAGCAAGATTGCGAAGATAATTCGCCGTTCCAGCGGCGGCTTCGATTGCGTAAAGGCACTCGGCGTTATGCTCGAGGAGAGGAATGTGGCTCAGGTTTCAATCAATATGACCGACTTCCACAGGACTCCGCTTTACAGGGTTCTGGAGCTTACCAAGGCAGAAGCCTCACGTTGGGGCGTTCATGTTATAGGTACCGAGATCATCGGTCTTACTCCGATGCGTGCTCTTGTCGATTCCGCCGAGTACTATCTCCAGATTGAGGATTTCAATGCGGATAAGCAGATCCTCGAAAATTATCTTCTCTAAATAAAACAAATGAACGGAGGAATAGTCTGCCCCTCCGTTCATTGTTGTTTACATTTTCCGAAAGGTTTTATCATGCTTCTAATAAAAAACATAGGAAAACTTGCGACTCCGCTGGGCAATACCGTGCATTGCGGCGAAAAGCAAAGGGAGATAAAGGTATTTACCGATGCATCCGTGCTTATTTCGGATGACGGTAAAATACTCGAGATCACCGAAAAGGGAAATATGCCTTCATGCCCGTCCGATATTGAAACGATTGACGCTGAAGGTATGCTTGTCACCCCGGGTCTTGTCGATGCGCATACCCACCTCGTATTCGGCGGCTGGCGAGATCATGAGGTACCGCTTAAAATCTCAGGCGCATCCTATCTTGAAATACTGAATGCCGGCGGAGGAATTCTCAATACCCTTCGTGCGACTCGTGAAGCGAGCGCGGATGAGCTCTTTGACAGAAGCGCCGAATTCCTCAGTGAAATGATGAATTTGGGTGTCACGACTGTTGAAGCCAAATCCGGTTACGGCTTGGATTTCGAGAATGAGATCAAGCAGCTTGAGGTCATAAGACGTCTTGACAGGGAAACTCCGCTCGATGTAGTATCCACCTTTCTCGGCGCACATGCAATCCCTTCGGAATTCGCAGGAAACCCGGATGGTTATATAGACTATCTGATCGACAAGGTACTTCCCGTTGTCGCCGAAAGAAAGCTTGCCGATTTCTGCGATGTGTTCGTTGAGGATACTATTTTCACGGCCGAGCATGCCCGTAAGCTCCTTCTCGCCGCACAGAGGCTCGGTATGCCTTCCAAGATACACGCTGATGAGATTAACGCCATCGGAGGCTCGGAGCTGGCAGGGGAGATAGGCGCAGTATCCGCCGAGCATCTGCTTTCGACCGTGGACAGCGGAATTGAATCGCTTGCAAAGGCCAAGACGGTTGCATGCCTGCTTCCCTGTACCTCGCTGTACCTTGATAAACCCTTCGCAAGAGCAAGGGATATGATAAATGCAGGAGTCCCCGTCGCTATCGCAACGGACTTTAACCCGGGTTCATGCCCTTCGCTCAATATCCAGCTTGCCATGAATATGGGCTATATCCGTTACAGAATGTATCCGGAAGAAATACTGACCGCAGTTACCCTTAATGCTGCCTGTGCTCTCGGCATGGGTGATAGGATCGGAACCGCCGAAAAGGGAAAACAGGCAGATTTCGTAATCTGGAATGCAAAAGACCTCTCAATGCTCTGCTACCGCATGGGCAGTAACCAAGCAAAAACCGTTATAAAGAAAGGAAAAATTTATGAAACTCGTTGATATGCAGGTAACCGGTTACCTCGATATTCTCGCATCCGATGCGCCCGCACCCGGCGGCGGAAGCGCAGCTGCACTCTGCGGCGCACAGGGTATTGGCCTTGTCGCCATGGTCGCAGGGCAGACCGCGATTAAAAAGGCATATGAAGCCGATTGGCCGCTCTGCCATGAGATAGCAGATGAAGGCAAAAAGCTATTTGAAGCACTGACTGCTCAGGTCGATAAGGACACTGATGCTTATAACATCATCGCCGCTGCCTTCAAAATGCCCAAGGAGACCGAAGAACAGAAGGCTGTCCGCCGTCAGGAGATCGCAAGGGGCACTCTTATTTCCACTGAAGTTCCCTTTGAAACTCTGAATCTTGCAGTTCGCGCGCTTGAGCTTGCCGAAAGGCTCCTCGGACACTATAATACCAACTGCGCAAGCGATCTCGGTGTCGGAGGACTGAACCTCCATACCTGCGTCCACGGTGCATGGATGAATGTTCTTATCAACCTCGGCGGTATCAAGGATGAGGAAAAGAAGAATTATTTCGAAACCGAAGGCAAAAAGCTCGTTGCGCGTGCAGATGAGCTTGCAGCAAAGGTCAATGAAACAGTAATGAAGGATATAATCGGCTAACGAATAAAGGCATTATGAAAACTGCTGTTCCCTTAGGATTACCGGGAGCAGCAGTTCTTTTTCTGATAATCAGTTTTTCTTATTCAGCTTATCAATTTTTTCCGCGGACGGCGTAACATAGAGCGTGCGCTGATTGGTATAGATGACAATTCCGGGCTTCGCTCCGGAGGGCTTTTTAACGAATCTTCGCTGCGTATAGTCAACGGGAACAAGCCCCGAATCCCTCGCTTTGGAGTAGTACGCTGCAAGCTCGGCGGCTTCCAAAAGGGTCGTATCGGGTGCTTCACCGCCGGAAAGAATTATGACATGTGAGCCGTGAAAATCCTTGGTATGCAGCCAAATATCATCGGGTGAGGATTCCTTAAAGGTCAGTCGGTCATTCTGAATGTTGTTTTTGCCGACGAGAATATCAATACCGTCGGAGGAAACATAACGGTAAGGCTTGGACTTGGGCAGCTTGGTGCGGCTGTTTCTGCTGAGCTTTATGTAACCAGCTGAGCTGAGCTCGGATTTAACCTCGTCAAAATCCGAATCGGTAACGCATTCGGAAAGGTCGGAAAGGATACCGGAAAGGTATTCGAGCTCGCGCATGGCTTCGGCCTGCTGAACTATGGCACTCTCCCGAGCAGACTTGGCTTTACGATACTTTTTGTAGTATGCCTGTGCATTTGCGGATGCCGATATACTGCCGTCAAGCTCAACGGAGATAATCTCGGGAGGGTCAGCGTAATAGTCTTCAAGCAAAGCCTCATTGGCTCTCGGAGGAATGCGATAGAGGTTGGCGGTAATGAGCTCACCGCATTTTCTGAGCTTCTCTATCTCGGCCTCATCGCCGATGGAGAGCGAAAATTTCTCGATCTTCCTTTCAAGCCTTTGAATGTTATTCATAATAACACGTTCGATGGAAGCCGTGCGCCGCCTGACGCTTTCAGCCTGCGAACGCCTGCGGTAAAATTCATCGGCTGCTTCGGCAAGACTGCTAAACCTGACAAAGTCATCGCTCGCCGGAATGAAAGGCAGAAGCGTACTGCTTCCCCCCCAATTAGCTATACAAGCACTGATACTACCCATCGACAGGCTGCGATAGAATCCGTACAAGCCTTCGCTTAGCTTATCGGTATCGCTCGGGTCAATACGGCTATAATCGCATACAGCGTCAATCAAAAGAGCTGCGACAGAGGGCGATAGACCGTAGAAATTATTTGACAATGCCTTATCGAGCCTTGCTCCGGATTCCAGTGCAGCTTTGAAATCCGAAACGGAAGCAGCGGAAGGATCATGCTTGTCCTGCGAAGGGGGAAACTCATATTTGAGATGGGGAAGTATCAATCTGACGCTGCTCATGGAAGCGGAAACTCTCCTTGCAGCATCAATTATCATTCCGCTTCCGTCTACGAGAATGATGTTTGAATGCTTGCCCATGATCTCGCATACAAGCGAATATTCCGCCTCATCATGCAGCTCATCCAAAGCAGAAAAGCGTATGATGACTATGCGGTCGAGGTTTGGCTGTTCAATCGAAACCACCTTCGCGCCGAGAAGATGTTTCCTTAAAAGCATAAGGAAGTTCGGAGCATCTATGGGTGAAGTACGCTTTTCATTTGTAAGCTGTATGCGGCAGTTATCGGGAGAGGATGAGATGAATAACCTCTTGGTTTCGCCGCCAACATGTACAACGAAAAGCAGCTCGTAGCGTTCGGGCTGCTGAATCTTTTCAATTCTGCCGCCGATCAGTGCTTTAATCTCGCTGACGGAGGCAGTAAGTGTTAATCCGTCCATAAAACTAAAAGAGGGGACTGAAATCAGTCCCCATTGCTGCATTATGCCGATCTGCCTTCGGGGAGAACTCCGGGTTTGAATACATAGGTGGGAGCCGCTTCCTTAAGGACGGACTGACGGGTAATGATTACCCTTTCAACATCGTCTCGAGAGGGAAGCTCATACATGATGGGAAGCATGATATCCTCAAGGATAGCACGAAGCCCCCTCGCACCGGTGTTGCGCTTGATGGTGAGGCTTGCGACCTCTCTAAGTGCGTCGGGTTCGAAATCAAGATGAACATTATCCATTTCGAACAGACGCTTATACTGCTTTACAAGCGCATTTTTAGGTTCTGTCAGAATGCTCACCATTGCTTCCTCGGTGAGCTGATCGAGCGTTACGATTATGGGTACACGCCCGATGAATTCCGGGATAAGACCGAATTTCAAAAGATCCTCGGGAAGAATATCCTTCAGCGTTTCGCCAATATCCTTTTTGATGTTGGACTGAATGTCGGCGCCGAAGCCCATGCTCTTCTTACCGGTACGCTTTGCAATGATATCCTCAATGCCTGCAAATGCGCCGCCGCAGATGAAGAGAATATTTGTGGTGTCGATCTGAATGAATTCCTGATGCGGATGCTTCCGTCCGCCCTGCGGGGGAACCGATGCAACGGTACCTTCAAGTATCTTGAGCAGTGCCTGCTGCACGCCTTCACCGGAAACATCACGGGTGATCGAAGGATTTTCACTCTTTCTTGCAATCTTGTCGATCTCGTCGATATAGATAATGCCCTTTTCCGCACGTTCAACATCATAGTTGGCTGCCTGAACGAGCTTTAACAGGATATTCTCAACGTCTTCACCGACATAACCTGCCTCGGTGAGAGAGGTAGCATCGGCAACCGCAAAGGGAACGTTTAATATTCTCGCAAGGGTTTCCGCAAGAAGGGTCTTGCCGCAGCCGGTCGGCCCAAGCATAACTATGTTGCTCTTTCCAAGTTCGGCTTCGGTATCGGTCTTAGGTGCATAAATCCGCTTATAATGATTGTAAACGGCAACAGCAAGCGCCATTTTGGCATGCTCCTGCCCGATTACATAGTCGTTAAGTACGCTAACGATGTCCTTCGGCTTGGGAAGCTCCGCAGGTGCAGTATCAATATCGGTATTCCTGAATTCATCGCCGAGAATGTCGTCGCAAAGCGCAACGCATTCATCACAGATAAATACGTCACCGGTGGGGCCTGCAAGCAGCCTTCCGACCTTATCCTGGGATCTGCCGCAGAACGAACAGACCTTTAAATCATCGTCTTTATAATTTGCCATAGATGGAAATTAACCTCCTCCTTACCTTCTGGGCTTGACGATCTCGTCAATAATCCCGTATTCGAGTGCTGCATCGGGTGACATAAAATTATCGCGTTCGGTGTCCACAGCAATCCTTTCAACGCTCTGACCGGTGCGTGAAGCTAAGATCTCATTCAGCCTGCGCCTGGTCTCGATAATATGCTCGGCGTGGATCTTCACATCGCTCGCCTGACCGCTTGCGCCGCCGGAGGGCTGATGAATCATGATCTCGCTGTTCGGAAGTGCCTTGCGCTTGCCCTTTGCGCCTGCCGCCAGCAGAAATGCCCCCATGGAAGCAGCCATGCCGATACAGATCGTCGAAACCTCGCAGCGGATGTACTGCATGGTATCGTAGATCGCCATGCCGGCAGAAATGCTGCCGCCGGGGCTGTTGATATAGAGGAAGATATCCTTATCAGGATCATCGGCCTCCAAAAACAGCATCTGAGCGACAATAAGGTTGGCCTCGTCATCGTTTATTTCCGAACCCAGGAAAATGATGCGATCCTTCAATAGCCTTGAATAGATATCATAGGAACGCTCGCCCTTGTTGGTTTGTTCAATTACCATAGGTATTAAGCTGCTCATGTTGACCTCCTGATTCTTCGGGATTCAGTGTAAATATAATTTGTAACGTCACTTATTCTCGTCATGCTCGCAGCCGCAATCGCAGTGCTCGTCGTGCTCATCATGCTTGGGCTCTACCGCAACGGAATTGGAAACGATAAGCTCAACGACAGCTTCAAAGATAGCGGAGGAAACATACCTGCTGCGGTTCTTTTCAAGCTCTGCCTTGACCTTTTCATCGTCCCAGTCGGGGCCGGGATTGCTGCGGCGGACTGCTTCAATATAGTTCGCCTCGGTGGGCTCAATCTTTTCTTCGTCCACAATAGCGCCGATGACATACTGTGCTTTCAGGTTTGCTTCGGCGCCCTTGCGGTAGTCATTGCGGATATCTTCCATGGTGATACCGGCATAGTCAATATAATCCTTGAGGGATGTGCCGTACATGCTAAGCTGCTGTTCAAAACGCTTAATCTGCATATCGACCTCTTCTTCGACTATATCCTTATGGATTTCGACCTTGGCATTATCGACAGCCTTCTGCACGGCGGCATTCTCGTATGCAAACTTTGAATTTTCCTTTGCCCTTTTCTCAAGCTCCTCACGGATATTTGCTTCAAACTCGGCTACGGTATTGAATTCCGAGGTGTCCTGAACGAAATCGTCATCAAGCTCGGGAATCTCTTCAAAATTGATCTCATGAACGGTGACCTTGAAGATGACTTCCTTGCCGGCAAGATGCTCTGCCTGATAGTCGGTGGGAAAGGTAACTTTGATGTCGCGCTGTTCACCCTTGTTCATACCTACCATCTGCTCTTCAAAGCCGGGGATAAAGGTGTGGGAACCGATCTTAAGGGTGTAGTTCTCGGCGGTACCGCCTTCAAACTGCTCGTCGCCGAGGAAGCCTGCAAAATCGATAACGGTGCTGTCGCCCTCCTGAACGGGACGATCAACGCTTACAGTGCGAGCCTGAGCTTCAAGCCTGTTATTGATTTCCTTTTTGACGTCTTCATCCGTAACAGTATACTCAACTCTTTCAACTTCTATACCCTTGTACTGACCGAGTTCGACGGTGGGGCGGGTAACGACTTCGGCGGTGAAATCAACGCCGTCCTGCTCGGAAATGGCGGTGAAATGGATCTCGGGCTGGAGCTCAGGAATGATGTTATGCTCGGCAAGAGCATCGGAATATGCATGCTGAACGAGTGCATCGAATTCATTATCCCAAAATACGTTCTCGCCGTAGGACTTTTCGATGACCTTACGCGGAGCCTTCCCCTTACGGAAGCCGGGAATCTGATAACGGGCTGCAAGACGGCGATATGCGCTCTCAAGAGCACGAACATAATCTTCACCGCTGATGTGAAGTTCAAAGCGTACCTTACCGTTTTCGGGATGAGTTAATTCTGACATTGTAATCCTCCAAATTATGCTGTTCGGTGGGAGCATCCGCAGTCAGCAGAAAAACCATACCGCACCGATAATAATCAATGGAATAAATCCATATCAAGTTATTATAGCATAGTAATTTATTTAAGTAAATGATTGACGTAAAATATATGCACAAATGCGGAGAAATATTGCACAGACGGCTGATTTTGCCGAAATCATGACCGGTTATATCAAACAAAAATACCTCTCAATAACCGCAGCAAGCCCATCGGCTTCCTTAGGAGCATACCTCGGAGATAGCGCAAGCGAAACAAAATCATAGGGGGCGTCGGCATGAAACTCCCGATAGTCCGAATACACCCTGAAGGGTACAGTGGGTTCGGGACCGTTCGTTTTTTCAAACAGCTTTGATACAAAGCTCTCAAGGTGAATGTAAGCATATTCTCCGTTCGGGCTTTTGAATGCAAACGAGGGAATATCGGGCCGTGACTTCGGATTTCGGATATTTTCAAGCGAACCGACCAAACGAAGAGCAATGGCAAAAAGAAGATAGTTGGCTTCATCAAGCTGCTGCATTTCATAGAATCTTCCGATATTCACGCGAAGCTCGGGAGGCATGGCAAGAACGGTGTTCAGGACAAAGCCGGGGCCCGGCTTTCCTATGCCGAGGTCGCTGTGCGCGTCAACATGGGTGACGTGGAAAGGGAAACTGAGTTTGCCGCCTGCTATCAGCTCAAGCCAAAATCGAAGCGCGGAATCATGCGTCTCAAAAATACGCCCGGGGATGGGAGAAAATTGACTGAGTCCCAAGTTATCCTCAAGAAACCTAACTACTTGCTCCTCACTCCATGGCTCGTGCCCAGCCGGCTCGGGCCGCTTGCCGATTTCCGCCAAAGGGCAGCAGTCTTTAAGAAAAAAGTCGAGATCGATATCGAGAATACGCATTTGATACCTCATTGAATGGGAGAGTAAGGATGATTATAGCATTTTTCAAAAAAATGTAAAGATTTCTGTATAAATACATGATTTTTCCAACATTTACCTATTGAAAATGTGTCAAAACTGTGTTACCATATATTCCACCGCACTTAAAAGGAGGCAGAACAACCATGAAAAAACGATTTATTGCTGTAATAGTAATGATAGCAGTAGTTGCATCCCTGATTATATCTGCCCAGGGCGCTGTTGCAGCCAACTATCCCGCTCCGCTTGAGACAAGCTTCGAGAATACCGGTGACATGCGCTATGATATCGTGCAGCGCGCATTATCGCAGGTAGGCTATGTCGAAGGTACAGGCAGCTGGAATGCTTTCGGCAACTATTTTGGCAATCCGACAGGCTCTTGGTGCGCATACTTTGTCCAGTGGTGCGCTGTACAGGCAGGGGTACCGACATCTATTTTGCCGGAGAGCCGGGTCGGAAGGGTATCCGATTATTGGGAGACTGCTTCGGTCGAGCTCGAATTCCATCCCGTGAACGACTATGCTAACCCATATACGCCGCAGGCAGGGGATCTTGTGATTTACCGCGCAAATCGGACCTATTACGATACCGTCAACGGTACTATTCTGACATATCCGACGGCGAATACTATCGCATGCCGCTTCGGCAGGTCACAGAAGAACGGTGTTTACACTAACATCAGTCATATAGGCATTGTGGCGAGGGATGCGGCTTACCCTACGAATAACGGCAGTCAGATCAACTATGCCGGATTCAGCATGGTGGACGGAAATTGGCACAAGTCCGTTGTGTCGAGATTCGAACTGTATGAGAATATCACCGGGTTTGTTGCAATCAAATATACTGAACCTGAAGACCAGCCCACACCCACGCCTGCGCCCGAACCGTATGACCCGACAATACCGGGGAATCCTGAGATTTATGTCGGTCAGTGGCCGGTGCTCTCAAAGGGCAGCAGGGGGGAAAATGTCGCGCTTCTCCAAACCATGCTGAATTATTATTTCGGAGCAGGTCTGGCAGTTGACGGCGAATTCGGAAGCGCAACGCAAAGAGCCGTAATCCGGTATCAGCAGCAGAACCTGCTGAAGATGGACGGCATAGTGGGCCCTGCGACATGGAAAAAGCTGACAAGACTTGTCCAAACCACTGCAAACTATGATATCCGCATCACCCGTCAGATCCAAAGCCTGCTCAATAATCGCTTTGGCATCGCAACTTCGGTTGACGGTATATACGGCCCGAGAACGGCAAATTCCGTCATGACGCTGCAGGCGATTACAGGCATAGCTAAGGATGGCAAGGTCGGGCCCGAAACCTGGCGGATACTTGTCTGTGCTTCAATGCAGTGACCCTAAATATAACCGAATATTTATATATTTATACGCAAGCTGATGCTTGCCGAAAAGTCCACAAATTCGTGGGCTTTTTCTGTGAAAAAGCGTATGCAGAATATGATTCCGTCATTGAATTAAAACGGCAAATGAACTATAATGATTACATAACTTTCCTATCCCCATTGCAAGGAGGCAAAAATGAAGACGCTTTTGAAACTTAAACAACTGACATGTTTTCTTCTCTCAGCTATGTTCATATTCATGATAGCGGGACCGATGGCTGAGGCGGAGCTCATCACAGCCGAAACAATGACGCTTGAACCCCTCGAAGCGGACGGAGTGACGATTACTCCCATCGAGATGGACGTGCTTGCCGATATTGAGTACGGCATAATAACCTTCCGTGAAACGAAGCAGCTTAGCTTTACTGCCTCTTTTGATGAGGGCTGGACCTATAATTCCACATATTCAACCTTTTTTCCGAATAATTCAGACAGGACGAGCATTTCGGATAACGCTGACGGAAGCAAGACCTTTGTCTTTACTGCTGTGACGGGTGAAACCGTAACAGCGGATGATTTTAATTCCGTTGGCATCTATGCATCCGCTTCACAGCTTCCTAAGCTTGAGATAAATATCGGTATTCCGTTTTCTCAGGTGACAAAGGAAACATGGGTTGATGCCGAATTCACTTTGACCATGGGAACAAAAAAGTTTTCAAGCGGTGATTATTCCGGCACAGGCAGCATCAAGGGCAGAGGAAACACATCATGGGATCAGCCCAAGAAACCGTATTCGATCAAGCTATCGGAGAAAAAATCCCTTCTTGATATACCCAAAACAAAAAAATATGCCATTGTTCCGGGATACTCCGATCAGTCACTGATGCGCAACTTTATCACATACAAGGCAGGACTGATGTTTAACGGCATTGAGTATACTCCCAAATGCGAATTCGTTGAAGTGTATCTAAACGGTGTGTATAACGGTATCTATATTCTTGTTGAGCGTGTCGAAATAGAGGGCAGCAAAATAGATATAGAAGAAGCCGGCCCGGAGGACCTGACCGGAGGTTATCTCATCGAAAAGGATATCGACGGAAAGATCGATTATGATGCGGATCAGTGGTTCAATTGTCCCTATTGGGCAAATCAGTCGCAGGACTTTTTCGTTTTGAAGACACCGGAGCCCGATGATTCTGCTTTGCTTGAGCAGATGCTGGCTTACCTCGAAGATCATATGCAGAAGGTACATGATTCCATTATGGGTACGAGCGGAGAAAGCTATACCGATTATGTTGATGTGGATTCGTGGATAGACTTCATCCTTATGCAGGAGATTACCAAGAATATCGACGGCAATCTGAAAACGAGCTGCTATATGTATAAGCAGAGCGGAGACGATCATATTTATATGACCGCAATATGGGATTTCGACCTTGCATACGGTATTGCGAATTGGGATAATGCAAGCTACCAGCATAACGATTATTACGACTGCCCAAACGGTACGGGCGTTACGGGCTTTATGACTATCAACAGCTCCTGCCCGTGGTTCGATCATCTCTATGATGATTACGAAGAGTTCAGAGAAGCGCTTATAGCAAAGTATAACGAGTACCGCGAAACAATGATTCCTGCCATGCGCAATAATATCAACGCTCAGGCGGCATATCTCTCGGAGAATACTTCGAGAAACGATCAGAAGTGGGGCACGGACTTCGCTTACGGCGTCTCCGATCTTAAATCGTGGTTCAACGGACGCATAGATTGGCTTGACAGGCAATGGTATGAAGGCTATGAGGCTATCGACCTTGACCTTGCTATGAATGCCGACGGCGGAAATCTGCATTTTGAAACCGAAGGGAGCTATCCTTTCATCGGCACCGCTGTTGACGGAAGGCTTGCAGGCATGAGCGGAAATGCAGGAGCAGACAGCACCGGCTCGAGCGTTTCACTGACGCTTAATATGTATGCAGGTGAGACCCTGAGCTTTGAGTATAGGGTTAGCAGTGAACAAAACTACGATAAATTCAAATTCTCAGTCAACGGCACAAAGAAATTCGAGTATTCCGGCGAGATAGCTTGGACGGATTATACCTTCACAGCTTCGGCGGACGGAAGCTATACCTTTATTTGGGAATTCACAAAGGATTATTCCGTGGCGAGCGGAAGCGACTGTGCATGGATTGATAATGTCAGCTATTCAGGTCAACATATAAGCTACCAACCGGGAGATGTCGATATGGACGGGCAGATCACGCTTCGTGATTCGATTCTTGTGACGAGATATGCGCTGGGGCTTATCGACCTGAGCGCCGAACAGCAATTGATCGCCGATGTGAACGGCAGCGGTTCAGTTGATTCCGCTGATGCAATAATGATTGCAAGATGGGCATTGGATCTGTAAGCGAATCCGGTTTTTGAGCGAAAAGTGCCTCCGGGGAAACCGGGGGCACTTTGTGCGCTGCTGCTTTATTTCAGCTCTTTGAGCAATTCGAGGGCAAAGGAATTATCCACAAGCCTTGCAAAATCAACTCTTGCCGCTAATTCCCCGTTGATCTCCATAATATCCTGAAGCCTTGTAAACGCATCCTCCGTCATCACCGGAGTTGTCATCCAAGAATCGGTTTCTCTGTAACTCTTTGCAACTATCTCCAGAGTCGTCTGATCTGCATCGGGAAAGAACGGAGCCATTGCAATTGCGATCTCCGTATCGGTGGCGTTCTGTACCCAAGCCTGGGCTTTGATTATCGCCTTCAGGAATGATTTAACAAGCTCGGGATCGCTTTTTATCGTATCGGGCATTACCATGAAGGTCGTGTAAGGAACTTCGCCGGACTCAAGCCCGATATTTGCAACAACATATCCACTGCCGTTATTCTCAAACAGCGTTGCTGTGGGTTCAAACAGTGTAACATAATCACCGGTTCCGCCCTCAAAGGCTCCGCCCATCAGATTGAACTGAATATTATTGATGACTTCGACATCCACGCCGGGATTGAGACCATTTTTCATCAGCACATACATCAGCGTCATATACGGCATGCCGCCGACCCTGCCTCCGATAACGGATTTTCCGCGCAGATCCTCCCAAGAGAAATTATCCGTATCCTCTCTTGCGATAAGGAAAGAACCATCACGCTTTGTGAGCTGACCGATTATAACAGGATGATCACTTGCTCCTTCGTTGATTACATACACGCCGGTTTCGGGTCCCATAAGCGCAAATTCAGCGTCGCCTGCAATCAATGCGGTCATACTCTTGTCACTTCCGCCTCCGGTAACAATCTCAAGATCGATCCCCTCGGCTTCAAAGAAGCCGAGACTTACAGCGGCATAGAGCGGTGCATAGAATACGGAGCGGGTGACCTCGTTTAACACCACGCGCCGGAGCTTGGTTTCATTGTTTTTGCAGCCTGAAAGCGGAATGACGAACAATAAAACCGCAAGGAATATTGCCAGTATTCTCTTCATAGTTAACCTCCTTTTTGTTATATTCAAATTACTATGCAGCAGCGTGCTTTTTTGCTACAAAAAAAGCCGTCTGTTTGACGGCAGGGGGGATAAACCTTTTGTGTCAACGCTTTAGACCGCATATCGGACAGAAGTTCTGATAATCCTCAAGCTCGCTTCCGCAGCCCTTGCATTGCTTGCTTTGTTCGGACTCAACGGTGACCGCGCATAGCTTTGCGCCGCAGTGAGGGCAGAAATTTGCTTCGCAGGTAACATTGGAGCCGCATTCGCAGCAGGTGAAGCATTCGCATTCGGAGGTGTGCTTCTCGGGTTTTGAGCTGCTCTTTTTTGAACAGCGCAGCTCTTCTATTTTGTCGTAAGCCGTTTTTATCTTCTCGCACAATGATGAGATGGTACCTTCAGGAGACAGACTTTCTCCGCAGTAGCTTTTCCACATAGCCTCGCCGAGTTCTTCTTTATACTCGACGATATCTCGTTCAATACTGTTGATCTTGAGCCCGATCTTCGCATTGTCGGCGAAGCCCTTTGCTTTATTCCCGACAGAATCAAAAATAGTCATTTTATGCTCCTTTCAAAAAAATGCGCAGACAAGCTGCGCATCAAATCTGCATGGGGGCTGCCCATGGCTTCTCTATTCATATTTTATTACACCTATAACATTAATATACGCCGAGAACCTTACAAAAACCACTGACAACGGGCTCCAGTAAAGGAATCTTGAAGCGCTTGCCGCCGAGTGCAACCAATCCGCTGATTATCGAGGCCAAGCAGAGGATTGCGCGAATTACCCAGTCAACCACACGGAAGAATCCGATGCTTCCGAGTATTGCGCAGAACAGCAGCCATGATACGAATGATGCAGCCCAGAGAATAAATATCTGAACCATGCATTCCCTTACCAGCGTGTTTGAATCAAAGAAGAAGAGAAGAATGACAAGAACCAACATAATAGGCAGGAACCAGGCCCATAATGAGTTCAGTATGCCTGAAACAGCATTCAGAAAGAAGAAAACAGCGGCAAGCACGCCGGCACTGACGCCGTTCAGCAAATGTGAATTCTTGTTGCTCATAATAAACCTCCGAAAGTTTTTATCGAATATTGTTCAGACCTTCGATATTGTAATTATATTTTATTCTAAAATGAATTGCAAGTGCATATCATGTTATTTTTGTTAAATTTTGGGAGATTTGCCATAATTCAGACATAATATATACATACAATTTCATGTTTTAATGCCGCGCCCGTTGTGGTATAATAATTTATCTTTTAGACTCATATCGGCTGAAGCTGATAGAAACCTCTTTGGATGGTACCGAATTTGAGCAAGAATAAGAACACTATCATAAGGACCCTTATCACCATTGCTTTAGCCGCACTGGTCTGTTTGCTCATCTATATTTCTCTGAAAAGCGTGCTTCCGGGATTTATCGAAGTGCTCGTTAACGGCGATAACCAAGAGCTGCAGCTTTACCTTGAGAGCTATGAGACATTTACGGCGTACCTGATCGCATTTTTACTGCAATTTATTCAAATAATCACAATCTTTCTTCCGAGCGTGCCGATTCAGCTTGCAGTCGGATTCATGTTCGGAACGTGGAAGGGCTTTTTAATCTGTTATCTCGGCTATGTGAGCGCAAATGCCGTGGTATTCCTTTCCGGGAGATTGCTGTCGGGAAGCCTTGATAAAGTGCTTCCGTCGTCAAGCAGCACAAAGAATACAAAGAAAGCAAATAAACTCATAAATTCCAAGTATCCTGCTTTCATGGTTTTCATTGCTTCGATCCTTCCGATAATTCCGAACGGCTTGATACCGCATGCAGCGTCTAAGACGAAAACAAAATTTGCTTCCTTCATGCTTGCTGTCGGCATCGGCTGTATTCCGACCGTGTTCACGCTTTGTGCAATCGGGGATCAGCTTAACAGCTATGATTTCCTGACGGCGGCTTTATTATGCCTGCCGCTGTTTGCGCTCGCAGCAATACTGTTTTGGCAGCAAAAGAATATTATCAGGCTTTATGAAAAGCTTCGTGATAAGCTGATTAAGAAAACTTCGCCTGATGAACATACCGCCGATAACGAAACGGAAAAAAGAGAAAACGACTGATACAGAATGAAAATGCCTCCGCTGATGCAATATCGGCGGAGGCTGTTGATCTTATAATTATCGCATGAGACGGACATTCTCGGTCTGAATCCATTGAAGCTTCGAAGTGCGTGGCGCCATGAGCCGCGAAGCAAAACGCTCGCCGTAGCGGCTTGATATGGTCTCGGCTCTTATCTGCTGCTTATCGGCAGAATCGCTGCGATTTCCCATATCTGCAATGGCAAGATTGCTCGCAATGATAGTGGCCTTGTTCTGGTCCTGACGGCGGCAGAGTATTGAGAGCAGAGTTTCTATTGTTATATTGTTAATCATCGGTTCGGTGCCGAGATCGTCAATGATTAGAAGGTCGGGCAGAATGAAATCGGGCTTTTCGCTTTCATCGGCTCTTAGTGTCTGCATAGTAATATCTATGAGCCGCCCGGCACTTATTTTCAACACGGAATAACCTCTTGTTAAGAGTCTGCACCCGATGCAGTTGATAAGATAGGTTTTGCCGACACCGGTCATACCGTAATAAACAAGATCGCGTTTTTCATTATCGGGGAAATTGTCAGCATATGCGATGGCAGCATCACGGATACGAGCCATTGCGCTGCGGTTTGCAGGAGACCGCTGCAGGCTGAGATCGAAATTTTCAAAGCTTGCATTTGGGTCAATGCCTGAATCCTCGAATACCGTGTCGATAGCGAGCTGATATACGCAGCGGCAGAGCTCTCCGCCTATACGGCCGGTATCCCGGCATTCGCTGCAGACGTATTGAGGCTCAAGATAATCCGCAGGGTAACCGTTCGACTCTAAAAGCTGAGTGCGCTCCGCTTCATGGGAGGCAATAAGGCTGCTTGCAGCATAAAGAATACCGTCTTGCTCCTCACCGCTGAGAATTCTTTTGCCGAAATCAAATGCAAGAGAACGGCTGTCACGGTCGAGCGATGCAATAACGGGTATTTTTGTATAGATTTCTTCACGGCGCCGAGCTTCGAGCTGCTTCATTCTGCGATGCCTCGAAGCCATCTCATCACTCAGCACACGGCTGAAAACTGCGGACTTAATCTTCATATACATCCTCCCCGAAGTCGATTCCAAGCTTCTTTAATTCATCCATGGAATAGCTGCGCTGGTCGTATTTAAGCGCCTTGTTGACGGCCTTTTTTGCGGTACTCTTCCCTGTCGTTTCGGAATGATAATTCATTCTGACGATATAATCCTTAGCTGCGGAAACGCCGGATATCCCTTCGGAATGCCATTTGCCGAGGAGCTTTTTTGTTTCGGCAAACGGGTGCACGCTTGCCGAGGCAACCTCGGCAGCATAGAACATGAGCTCCGGCGACATTTTCCAGTCCTTATACCATATTTCGACCTGCTGGCGCTGAGCACTGCCCGGATTGCGGTTTGAAAGCCCGGCAATCACATATATGCGTCGGGTAATCTCGGCAATAACATCCTGCTCATGGGAAATCTCGATCATCTTTTCTGCGGAAACAGTGCCGCTTTCATGGTAATTTGAAAGAACAGCATCCAGATATTTGAAGGTAGGGCGGTCGCTCCCCACAACTTCTTTGCAGGCATATTCTATGCTCTCGTCGGTGAAGCCCCATTCGTTTATCCATTTAGAATACATCTCGAGCTCGTCCTCCGTGGGTCTGCGTGAAAGCCTCCATCTCTTGAGTATTGCGGCAGCACCGGTCATGGCGTCGGCTTCGATACGGAAGCATTCGCTTACATCTTCCAAACTCAGGAATCTTTCTGCGGCAAGGCGTTTGGCTACGGCATCCATATAGTTGATATTGACCCTTGAACCCTTGATTTCAACACAATGACGAACTATCTCAACAGCCGCATCGGGTTCAAATTTGAATATGTCTATCCAATCAAAGATCTTCTGCAGCTCGGCTCCGGACAGGTTCCTTGTACCGAGAACGGTCTGCAGCTTACCGACAAGCTCGGCATACCTTCCACGGACCGATGGAACCGATGCCGGTTTATTGACACAGAGATATTGAATGATGATATTTCCGCTGTCAATGATTCTGACAAGTCCCTCTTTCTCAAGATAGCGGAATGCATCAAGGATCTGTTCGGGACTGAGCCCGAGTGCTGTTTCCATATCTGCCGCATCGCTGCCGGGATCGGAATTAAGCATAAGCCCATACAGATACACCTTGACCGCATTATCGGGTGCGGACGGCATATGATCGGTAATAAATGCATTACTGACAACAGTACTGCCAAAAAGGTCATGCTCTTTTGTAACGGAAAATACTGACATAGGCTTGCTCCGATTTTTGATGAAATGATTGTAGCAGAGAAAAAAAGACTTGTCAATTGAAACGGGGAGTATGAAAAAGAGGCATGCAGCTATGCACGCCTCAAAAACAGTTGCAGATTATTCCTTATGGCAGCCGCAATCGCAGTCGCAGTCGTCATCGCAGCAGCATTCGTCATCCATATCCTCAAGCCTTGCCTGAACGATCTCAATGAGAGCATCCATATCCTCATCGGCAGGGGAGACGAATTCTTCGGTATCCTCTTCCTCGTTGACGACTATCTGCATGATATAAATGCTGGTCTCGCAGTCGCATTCCTCGTCCTCATCGCATTCGCAGTTGTCGTTAGGATCGATGAGCACGGCATATTCCTTGCCGTTATAGTCAAAATAGTCGATGACATCGAGATCAAAATCGTTGCCGTCATCATCGGTGAATGTGACGAAATCTCTTTCTTCGCAATCGCACATGGTATTATTTCTCCTTTATTTATTCGGAATTAGTTTTCCGAATAGCATTGTACATTATCCCGGATAAAAATGCAATAGCGGAATTTGTAATTTTATAAGAAACGGGAAACTAAGATTATATTCGAAATCACTATTGAAAAATATGTTGAATCGTATTATATTAGTCATATCAGATAAACACAACGGAGGAAAATAACATGTGGTCTGAGTTTAAAAAGTTTGCATTTCGCGGAAATGTCGTGGACATGGCAGTCGGTGTCATGATCGGCGGTGCTTTTAACAGCATTGTAAGCTCACTTGTAAATGATGTTTTCATGCCCCTTTTCGGCTTGATTCTTAATACTGCAACGCTCAATGCTAAGTATATCATCCTCAAGGGCCGTGACCTTGTTGAAGCAGGCATGACCGCCGCCGAAGCAACCGCAGCAGGCGCATCCGTACTGACTTACGGAGCATTTGTATCGGCAGTTCTGAATTTCTTAATAATGGTCGTTATCGTGTTCTTCATCGTGAAGCTCTTAAATAAGCTTAAGACTATCGGCCATAAGCCTGCCGAAGAAGAACCGGCACCCGAGCCCAGGCTCTGCCCCTATTGCAAGAGCGTTATTGCGGATGATGCGACCCGCTGCCCCCACTGCACCAGTCAGCTGGAGTGATTATCTGCTTATTGCATCCGAAAACTGAAAATCACAAGGAGATATTATGGGAATTTACGAAGGCTGGCAAGCCATGATGCAGGATACCGAAAGTCCTGAGTTCAGAACATTCTGGAACAATTATATTTCAACTGAAAAGGCAGCATATATTAAGATCCTTTCCGATACAAGCGTTAAGTACAGCGGTAAGGCTTCCGAATTGGCTTCTGTTTTTAATATGAGCGAGACCATATTTGCAGGCTTTCTCGACGGTATCAACACGAGCCTTGTTACATCTATTGATGTCGAAAGCGTAGAGCCTGATACCGAGATTGTACTCGATATAGATTTTGAAAAGCTGTATTTCAATATGCACGAGGCAAAAGCCGATTGGCTCTATAATCTCAAGGAATGGGATTCGGTTCTCTCCGAAGAAAAGAGAAAAGCTATCGTTAAGGAATTCCGCCTTTCCAAGCAGTTTATCAATAATTCTCCGAAGGTCGGTCCCAACGATCCCTGTCCGTGCGGAAGCGGCAAAAAGTACAAGAAGTGCTGCGGCCGTCTTGCAGACTGACAAAGCAGAAAGCAACACTCATCCGATGCTGAATGAGTGTTGTTTTTTATTTGAGCTTTATCTCATCTTGCCCACTGCGTAAACCGCGGCATGATTGCGATACCTGCTTTCATACGCAAGGACTCTTCGGACCTCGGTATTATTAAGGTAGTACACGCGATAGCTGCGATAGACGCTTCCGGTGACGGGCGGACTTATCAGCTTGGTTTCTCCGTAGGGAAGGGAATAATCGTCCACGAATTCTGCTTCACCCGGCGGTATGCTTTCGACGAATTCGCTTATCACTTCGATGTAGTCAAAGCTCTTTGGGAATTCATCCCCGTAGATCTCACAATGAAGACCGTTTCCGCTTATCCACATAAATATATAGATATTGCTTTCGGTGTTGTTTCTGATTACAAGGTCGATTAAACCTCCGCTTATCGCAGCATCCAATCCGGCAGGTACATATGATACGGGTTTTGAATGATTGCTGCGGTGTGGTATGGACAGGTCGGCTCTGAGCGCTGCGTTGTAAAGCGTAGTGCTAACCTGACATATGCCGCCTCCGTACTGTTCGACCGATTCAAGGCCTCCGTTGGTGTATGCTCCTGCAAGCTTCCACCCGTTTTCTTCATTTCTTTCACCGAGAACCCTATCAAAGGACAGCTCTTCACCCGGTGCGAGCATGAGCCCGTTCAGAAGGGATGCAGCTTTGGCAAGATTGAAAGATCTGTTGATGTTTTGAGCATTGAATTCGGTCGCAAAGCTTCCGCGAAGCACAGGTATGCTTAATTCAGTATCGCAGGCTTTGATCTCAATGAGCGGCAGATCAATTTTTTCGACTCCGGAGAGTATAAGATGTCTGGTTTCTTCGGTATCAAGCTCGATGCCGTTTTTTCCGTTGATTATTCGGAAACGGGCACTGTCCGCTTTTTCCGCATTTACCTTCAGCTTTTGCTGCTTCGGCGCGGTATTGATTTGCTCTGAGAGACTGTCGAGTATCGCCTGCAGCCTTTCGTCGTCGGCGATGCGGAGGTTGAGCTCATACGATCCGCCTTTACGGAATGCCTGCTCAAGTATTGCGTCAAGGTCGGTTCCGACGGTAATGTCATTCGCGTTTATTGCAAAGCTCTCCGTTCCGTTTGTCATACGGCACGAATACGATGCCGCGAGCTCTTTCGCAGTACTGCTGAGCTTTGCGGCGGCGTCATCAAGCTCGAGCCCGGAAATATCAATGCCGTTCACGCTCGTTCCTTCAGGAAAGGTCTTTACCGGTATAGCCGTAACGACCGGGGAGGGGCTTTCGCTCGGCATCGGTTCGGGAGTAGACGTAATGATGCTTTTATCTTCCGGATCTTTACCGCAGGCTGTCAGGCTCACAAGCATCGACAGGATCCACACTGTGATTATAATAACTTTCAGGTTTTTTGCTTTCATATGTGTTAGCCTGTTCAGTTTTATTCGAAAATATGATAGAATGAACGTATGAAAAGAGAACTTTTTATCGAAAAAAAATATATGCTCGATGCGCTTAGTGAAGCGAAAAAAGCGTATCGGCAGGATGAAGTACCGGTTGGCGCAGTCGTGGTTTGTGATGGCGAGATCATTGCAAGGGCGCATAACCTGGTTGAAGCAAATACCGATCCGTCGGCACACGCAGAGCTTTTGGCTTTGAGAGCTGCTTCCGATAAGCTCGGGACAAAATGGCTCGATAACTGCGCCCTGTATGTAACTTTGGAACCCTGCGCAATGTGCATGGGGGCGATAATAAATTACAGAATCGGCGCGCTTGCATTCGGAGCATATGATAGGGAAGCAGGCTGCTGCATATCAAAGGCAGAGCTCCCGAGACTTATGAACGGCGCCATGCCATATGTCGGCGGCATTATGGAGGAAGAATGCAAAAGCCTCTTATCGGAGTTTTTCGCGGCAAAACGCCGGGGATGACGGAAGCGGTTCTTTATCGTTGTACTTTTTCCGGTTTTATGATAAAATCTTTCGGAAATAAGCACGGAGGTAACTCTCTTGAGGACAATACTTGCAAGGGTCTGCATCTTTATCGTTGCAGCTGCTTTTATTCTGCTTTGCCTTATTCCATTCTGCCATATTCCGCCGGTTATACCGATCGTTCTCTTTGTGATAGCGATCATTCTGTTTTTCGTTGTAAAGCGTATGCCGGCTGATGATGAAAAGAAAAACATGGAAGGAGCAGGCGAACACAATATCGAAGCTGCTTTTTTTGATAATGACGAAGCAGCCACGAATGATATTCCGAATATCAAGACGGGAAGAAAAGATAAATAAAGCATTATGAAGAAAGAAAAAAAGAAACGATCAAATCTGAGGCGTTTTATCAGCTATTATAAGCCCCATATAGGCCTGTTTGCGCTGGACATGTGCTGTGCATTGTTCATTTCGGCGGTTGACATCGTCTATCCTCTTATATCAAGAACTATACTTAACGACTATCTTGCTTCCGAACCTCCGATGTTCAGGCAGTTCTTTATGCTGATAGGCGTAATGTTTATGCTCTATATATTGAGGACAGTTGCGTCTTACATCGTCACCTTCTATGGTCATAAGCTCGGCGTTTCGATGGAGGCGGATATGAGGCGTGACGCTTTTGCACATCTTCAGAAGATGGGCTTCAGCTTCTATGATAAATCTCGCACAGGTAAACTCATGGCACGCTGCACAACGGATCTTTTTGACGTAACGGAGCTTGCGCATCACGGTCCCGAGGATGTCTTTATTTCGGTAATGACTTTTATCGGCGCGTTCACAGCTATGCTCTTTATTGAGTGGAGGCTTGCAATAGTTCTGATTGCTTTTGTTCCTCTGATGATGGCTTTCGTTATGATGCTGCGCAAGCATATGAATACTACATCAAAGAAGGTCAAAGAGAGCACTGCAATAATCAATTCTGATATTGAATCCTCGATAAGCGGAGCAAGGGTTGCCAAAGCCTTTACCAATGAAGACTACGAGATAAATAAATTCGAAAACGGCAATAAGACCTATGTTAAGGCAAAGACCGGGTATTACAGAACGATGGGTCAGTTCAATTCGGGCATGGAGTTTTTCACTTCCATACTCAACCTCATCGTACTTGCCGTGAGCGGCTATCTTATTATGATAAATAAGATGGATGTCACAACGCTCGTTGTCTTCCTCATGTATGTGTCTTCATTCATCACTCCCATCCGTAAGCTTTCGGCATTTGCAGAGCAGTATACCATGGGTATGGCAGGATTCTCACGTTTTACTGAACTGCTCGAAACCGAGCCCGAGATAGTCGATGCGGAGAATGCCGTCGAGCTTCACGATGTTAAGGGCGATATTGTGTACAGCAAGGTATGCTTCAGGTACGGAGAAAACCTTGCCAATGTGCTTTCCGATATTGATCTTCATATCGGGGCAGGCAAAAACGTTGCCCTTGTCGGGCCGTCGGGCGGAGGAAAAACGACCCTTTGCCACCTTCTTCCGAGGTTTTATGATATTACATCGGGGGAGATAACCATTGACGGAATAAACATCAAGAATGTAACCCTTGAATCCCTCAGGAGAAATATCGGAATCGTGCAGCAGGATGTTTTCCTTTTTGCTGCATCCGTAAAAGAGAATATCCGTTACGGCAGGATAGATGCGACGGATGATGAGATAGTAAGAGCCGCAATAGCTGCGGAGATACATGACGACATAATGAATATGCCGGATGGCTATGATACCATAGTCGGCGAACGCGGAATCACGCTGTCCGGAGGACAGAAGCAGCGCGTATCCATTGCAAGAATATTCCTTAAAAATCCGCCTATACTCATCCTCGATGAGGCAACCAGCGCTCTCGACTCCGCGACCGAGGCGAGGATCACCGCAGCATTTGAACGCCTCAGCAAGGGCAGAACGACCCTTACGATTGCGCATAGACTCTCGACCGTCCGCAATGCCGACCAAATTGTAGTTATTGACGAACACGGCATTATTGAGTCCGGCACGCATGATGAGCTCATGCAGTTTGGCGGAGAGTACAAAAAACTGAATGATGCACAGAATAAAATCTATGCTTAACAGTAATCTGTTCAACGGAGGATATTATGAATTACACAATTGAAACACTTAAAAAGCTTATGGCGATTGACAGCCCCAGCGGCTTCACAAAGAAAGCCGCTGAGTTCACTATGGACGAGCTGCGCACTCTCGGTTATTCGCCCGAGATGACGAAAAAGGGCTGTGTGCTCTGCTGTCTCGGCGGCGAGGGAGAACCTGTTGTGTTCTCCGCACACCTTGATACTCTCGGCTGCATGGTCGCCAAGATCAAGGCCAACGGCAGGCTGAAGCTTACCCGTATCGGCGGAATGAATCCCAATAACGCCGAGTGCGAAAATGCAAGGGTTTATACCCGTGAAGGCAAAGTTTATGAGGGCTGTTTCCAGATGAACGATCCCTCCGTCCATGTGAACGGCGATTACAGCACGCAGAAGCGTGATTACGACGGTATGGAGCTGGTGCTCGATGAAAAGGTATTCTCAAAGGAAGATACCGAAAAGCTCGGCATCGCCATTGGGGATTATGTTTGCTTCGATCCGAGAACAAGGGTGACGGAGTCCGGCTATATCAAGAGCAGATTCCTCGATGATAAGCTCAGTGTAGCAATACTTCTAGGAATAGCAAAACAGATAAAGGAAGAAGAACTGAAGCTCACAAGGAAGACCTATATCTACATCACCGTATTTGAGGAGGTCGGTCACGGCTGTTCAAGCGGAATTCCCGAGGACGCCTGCGAGATAATCAGCGTTGATATGGGCTGCGTAGGTCTGGACCTCGAATGCAAGGAGCACCAGGTATCCATATGCGTTAAGGATTCCCATGGCCCGTATAACTATGAGCTGACCGATCGCCTTGTCAAGCTTGCAAAGGCGCATAGCCTTGACTATGCTCTCGATGTCTATCCCTTCTACGGTTCGGATGCCGACGCAGCTCTTGATGCCGGGTATGATCTGCGCCATGGCCTTATCGGTGCAGGCGTCTATGCTTCACACGGCTACGAGCGTTCGCATATTGACGGCGTTCGCAACACACATGAGCTTATAAAGGCATATATTACAGAGTAAGCAAGTGCTCTGCTTTGTAAAAGCGACAAAAGAACAGAGCGGCTCTGCAAAAAACTTATTATTAGAAGTAATAATAAGCGAATTGTGGCAGAATTGTTAACAACTTTTGCGGCCGGTGTTTGAGCTTTGACACCGTTTGTGCATGAGTGTAGAATCATGGTTGGATTTGGCCGAAAGGAGTTCGATATATGAGCAAGGTTTCCTATTACAAACGAAATTCACTTCCTTTGGAGATGCATAAGGTTTGCATCGTGCAGAAGACTTCGATCCTTCCCGTTGAGGAGAGGGTCAAGGCTATCCGCCGTGCAGGCTTCAATTCATATCGCATGAATTCGGATGATTGTTATCTTGATATGCTCACCGACAGCGGCGTCAACGCGATGACGAATGAACAGCTCGGCGCGATGATGATAGGTGATGACGCATATGCCGGGAGCACCACATATAGGCGCTTGGCCGCGAAGATGAAGGAGATCTTTAATAAGGACTATTTCCTTCCGGTTCACCAGGGAAGAGCCTGCGAGCATATGCTTGCGCTTGCTTACGTCAAACCCGGTTCGCTTGTTCCGATGAATTTCCAGTTCGGTACTTCCATCGGCAAGATCAAGCTCTGCGGAGGCGACTATGTCATCTGCTTGCAGGATGAGGGCCTGACAAGGCAGAGCGGTAATCCGTTCAAAGGTGATTTTGACCTTGCAAAGCTTGAAGATGTGCTTAAATCGGAGCGTGACAGAATAGCGTTTGTCCGCATCGAGGCAGGCACGAACCTTATCGGCGGTCAACCGATTGCTCTTGATAATATGCTTGCCGCTGCCGAGCTCTGTAGGAAATACGGCGTTCGCTCAGTGCTCGATGCAAGCCTTCTTCAGGATAACCTTTATTTCATCAAGACCCGTGAAGAAGCATATAAGGATATGAGCATCAGGGAGATCACAAGGATACTTTCCGATGCGATGGACATCATCTACTTTTCAGCCAGAAAGCTCGGCTTCGGCCGCGGCGGTGCTATCATCCTTAATGATGAGGAGCAGTTTGAACACATCAAGACCTTTGTTTCGAGCTTCGAGGGCTATCCGACCTTCGGAGGTATGAGCGTTAAGGAGATGGAAGCAATTCGCGTCGGTCTTGACGATACGATGGATATGGACGTTATCTCGCAGGGCCCCGATTTCATTGAATACCTCTGCAATGAGCTTGAGGATGCCGGGATTCCCGTAGTAACTCCTCCGGGCGGTCTCGGCTGCCATCTTGATGCAAGGAAATTCATTCCTCATATTGAATGGAAGCATCATCCCGCAGGCGCACTTCAGGCTGCTGTTTATATCGCTTCCGGCGCAAGAGGCATGGAGCGAGGCAGCATTGATGAACCCTGGGAGGATGAAGAGGTCGAGCCTTACGGCGCAATGGAGCTTGTCAGGCTCGCAGTCCCGAGAAGGGTCTATACGATCTCGCAGATGAATTATCTTATCGACAGGATCTGCTGGCTCTATGATAACAGGGACCTTATCGGCGGTCTGGAATTCGAGACGGAAGGGCCGCATCAATTCTATGCTCCGCTCAATGCGATAGGGGATTGGCCTGAGAAACTTGCTGCAAAATTCCGCGAGGATTTCGGCGAATCGCTCTAATATTGCTGATAAATAACGAAACAGGCTGCTGCGATGATTTTTCATCACAGCAGCCTACTGATTTTTTCTTATTTCAGCTTAACGACTTTCAGCCTGAGCGCATTGGCAAGCACGGTCACGGAGCTGAGGCTCATGGCGAGCGCTGCTATCATCGGGCTGAGAAGCGGACCGCCGAAAGCATGAAGGAGACCTGCGGCGATGGGGATACCGAGGGTATTATAGGCAAAGGCCCAGAATAGGTTTTGCTTTATGATGCGCAGCGTTGCCTTTGAAAGCATTATCGCGTTGCTGATTCCTGTGAGTTCACCGTGGGCAAGCACGATGTCGGCGCTTGCCATTGCAACATCGGTGCCGGTACCTATTGCTATGCCGACGTCAGCGGAAGCCAATGCGGCGGCATCGTTTATACCGTCTCCGACCATTGCAACATGCTTTCCGCTGCTGCGCAGGAAGCTGATAAACCCGTTCTTGTCCTCCGGCAGGCATGAGCTTTTGATATTTTTGATACCGACTTTATCGGCAACGCTCTTCGCTGTGCGCTCGTTATCTCCCGTTACCAGCCAGGTGTCGATACCGTGACTGCGCAGACTTTCGATAGCAGCTTCGGAATCGGGCTTTACCGCATCGGCAACTCCGATTATGCCGAGATATTTCCCGTCCTCAGCAAGCATAAGCGGAGTGGAACCCGACATGGTCAATGCTTCAAACGCCTTTTCATCAAAAGCGATTCCGTTTTCTTTCATCAATCTGTCATTGCCGACGAGCAGCTCCTTGCCGTTCGATATAGCTCTGCCGCCACGTCCGGCAAGTGCGGTATAGCTATCGGGATTACGGTATTCGATACCGTTCTTCCCGGCATAGCTCGTTACCGCGGCGGCAAGTGGGTGCTCGCTGCCGGCTTCGGCACAGGCAAAAAGGCTTATAAACAAACCCTTATCAATTCCGTTTGGTTTTATATCCACAACCTCCGGCTTTCCGCATGTAATTGTACCGGTTTTATCGAGAATTACGGTATCAACTCCACATGTATGCTCAAGCGCTTCACCGTTTTTGATAAAAATACCCATCGAAGCACCCCTTCCCATACCGACCATGATTGCTGTTGGAGTTGCGAGCCCCAAAGCACACGGGCATGCGATTACAAGAACGGATACCAGAATCTTTATTGCAACGCCGAAGGATTCTCCTGCTATCAGCCAGATGACAGCCGAAATGATGGCTATCGCTGCAACAACGGGGACGAATATGCCGCTGATCTTATCCGCAAGCCTTGCAATGGGAGCTTTACTGCCCTGAGCCTGCTCAACCATTCGTATCATGCCGGCAAGCACCGTGTCGTCGCCGACCTTATCGGAAACATAAATGAAGCTGCCGCTTGTATTGACACTGCCGCCTATGACCTTATCGCCGACATTCTTATCGACGGGAATGCTTTCGCCGCTCAGCATTGATTCATCAATACTGCTTGTTCCTTCCGTAATTATCCCGTCAACAGGTATCCTTTCTCCGGGAAATACGCGGATCCTTTCACCGACAACAAGTTCGTCCGCGTTGACGATATGCTCTGTGCCGTCCTTGTAGATGACTCTTGCGGTGTCGGGCGTAAGACCGATAAGCGCAGAGACCGCATCTCCGGTTTTTGCTTTGGCGCGCTGTTCGAGGTACTTGCCGAGCATGACTAAGGTGATGATGACGCCGGCGGATTCAAAATACAGACCTTCATGCATAAGCTCATGATGACCTTCAAATATCAGCACGGTGGAATAAACCGAATATCCGATGGATGCTATCGTCCCCAGTGCGATAAGTGAGTCCATATTCGGATGAAGCGCAAAAATAGCCTTCAATCCGCGCACATAGAAACCACGTCCGGCGTATATAACCGGGATGAGGAGCAGTATTTGAGTAATGGCAAAGGCTTTGGGCTCTTCAATGAATTTGGGGATTGGCAGACCGATCATATGCCCCATAGATACATAGAATAGGGGAATGGTAAAAACCAGGGCGATGATAAGATTGATTTTCCTTTGCCGCATATCCTTCTTGCGGCGCTCGGCATCTATAGCCGATTGCTTCTTTATGGACTGAATATCGGAGATTGTGAACCCGGCCTTTTCGACAGCGGCAAAAATCTCGGCTCTGAGGTCTCTTTCACTTCGGACAGTCAGCCTTTCGGTCGAAAGGTTGACGCTTGCAGCTTCTACGCCCGGGATTTTGCTCACGACACGTTCCACGGAAGCCGAGCATGCTGCACAGCTCATGCCGCCGATAGAGTACTCTTTTATCATAACACACCTACTTATATATCAATTTTTTCTTCATAATTTTACAGCAAACAGACGAATAGAGCAAGTATAAGTTTATTATTCCGAAGCAAAAAGAGAATATGAATTTGAACGGAGAAATGAGCATATCCTTTTGTATGAAAGCTAATCGAAAGAAGCAACAGGAAAATAATCCGGCAGCCGGCAGAGCAAGGATTCCGGCAATCAGAGAACTGGATGAACCGGTGGTGCGAATGTGGGGAAAAACACAGCTGGAGGTCGAAAATCATTTGGGCGTACTTGAATTTACGCAGGAAAGGATCAGGCTGTACACCTCCATAGGCATCATAAAAATCGAGGGAAGGAACCTCAATATTGCTCTTTTTGACAGCGAAACGGCTGTATGCAGCGGAGAAATATGCAGCATTTTGTATGAAATCTCAGGAAAAGGCTAATGAATTACATGAAACAGTGGAAATTTGTCACCGGATATGTTAAAATAATACTGGATGGATATAGACCTGAAAGAGCAATCAATGCCATGATCGCCGAAGACATCACCGCACATGATATTGTGAGGGTGAAAAGGGGCGAATTCACGGCATATGTCAAAAGCAAAAGCCTGAAAAGGCTATCCGAGATCGCCGGTGAATGTGATTGCCGATTAACGGTGATGAAGGAATACGGCTTTCCTGTATTTCTTCGATTGGCAGTATCAAAGCTTCCTCTGCTGGTAACTTTAGCGTTAGGATTTGCTACGCTATTCGCTCTATCGAAAAGGCTTCTGTTTATCAGGATAGAAGGCTGTGATGCTGTCAATGAAAACGCCGTTGCAGGTGTAATTGCGGATTTCGGGGTGACTCCGGGTATACTTATGAACAGCTTTGATGCGCAGCCAATCAAGGATGCGCTTATCGAACTGGACGAGCGTATCGGATTCGTGGATTTAAGGCGGCACGGCGTTGTGCTTTCCGCAGTGATTCATGAGGTGGATTCCATTGCTCCTGATGATGAGCCGGAGCTTCCGTCAAGCATATTCGCAGATAAAGATTGTGTTATCATCGGAATAATTGCTGAGGACGGAAATGCTGCCGTGATTCCCGGCCAGGCAGTAAAGAAGGGAGAATTGCTGATATCCGGAAACATCACTCCGGAGGGTCAGGAGGATCCGGTTCTGGTACACGCTAAGGGGGAGATAATTGCCGAAGTCGTGTACAGGTTTTCCGTGACCGTTCAGCCGGAATCCGAAAGGCTTGTGCGCAGCGGAGAATGGGCGGAGATATCAAGGCTGTCGGTTTTCGGCTATGATATTACCGCTCCCCCGGGTTTTGATAACTATGAAACCGAATTCGGCACGTCACGGACATTATCCGCCTGCGGAATACCTGTTGAGCTTTCCGTCCTGAGAGCATACGAGCTTATCATGGGAAAAGCAAGATTAACTCCGGGAGAAATGCAGGAATCCGCAGCAGCATGTCTTGACGAAATGCTGAGACAAGGTATACCTAAAGATGCAAGAATAACATCGAAGCAAACGGAGTATTCTCTCAATGAAGACGGAACGCTCACTGCCGTCATGAGGATCCAAACGATTGAAAAGGTCGGATGCACCAAAGTCATCCGATAGCATTATACTGAAAGGGTCGAACAGCGACTTATTATGGAAGAAGTTAAAAAAACGGTTGAGATAAGGTCGATGGATGAGCAGATAAGACTGTTCGGTGTATTCGACGAGAACCTAAAGGTGATTGAAGCGGAGACAGGAACGAGCATACGCAGCGATGCTGAAAATATACTGATCTCGGGCGAAGAAGAAAACGCGGCGATTGCGCAGAATGTGATTGAAAAGCTGCTGATGCTCATCCGCAAGGATGAGAAGATAGACCGAGGAAGGATTCGTTATGCTATCGACCTCGCGCGAGAGGGCAACTCGGAGCTTATTTTGGAGCTTGCGGACGATGTTATCGCATTTACCAACCGCGGCAAACAGATCAAATGCAAGACGGTCGGTCAGAAGCGTTATATCAATGCGCTGAAGCATAAGACGGTTGTATTCGGCGTCGGCCCTGCGGGAACGGGAAAGACCTATCTTGCAGTCGCCATGGCGGTATTGGCATTTAAGAACAAGGAAGTTTCAAGGATAATTCTGACCCGTCCTGCCGTGGAAGCAGGGGAGAAGCTTGGGTTTCTGCCGGGCGACCTTCAGAATAAGGTCGATCCGTACCTGCGTCCGCTCTATGATGCACTCTATGATTTCCTCGGTGCCGAGAACTTCCGCATGCTTTCCGAAAGGGGCGCAATAGAGGTTGCTCCGCTTGCTTATATGCGAGGCAGGACGCTTAACGATGCATATATCATCCTCGATGAAGCACAGAACTGCACTATTGAGCAGATGAAGATGTTTTTGACACGCTTCGGAGAGGGCTCACGCGTCGTCGTGACGGGTGATATTACTCAGATCGATCTTCCCATCGACAAAAAGAGCGGGCTTATACATGCCATTCAGGTGCTGAGCGATGTCGAAGGCATCGAAATAGTAAGACTGACTGCACGCGATGTGGTCAGGCATGAGATGGTGCAGCGCATAGTGCAGGCATATGAAAGAGCAAGCGAGCGCGCTGCCGAAAGAAAGAACAGACCGCAGGCTGACGAAAACTAAGCGAAACAGCATAGAAAAAGCATTTGATACGGAGGAAAAAATGGGCTTTCTAAAAAAACGATCTTCTCTCAAAACAAAAGAAGTACAAGCTCACGAAACCCATAAGGAAAAGAAGCGGATAAGCAAGCCGGACAGCAGAAGGCTTTGGGTTACGATTGCTATGCTTGCAATCTCCGCAGCTGTGATTTTCCTGTCAATGTATGTTAAAATCGGTGTGCAGGGCAACATGTCCGATGCTACTGCGGCTTCTTCGGTCACTGCTGCAACGGTGATGGCATGTATCGGAACTGCCGTAGTTTCAATGCTTGGCTTGGGATTATACCTTGTGTTTAACGAGAGCAGGGTATTCAAAAGCACAAAAAACATGCTGATAATACTGACTCTTATTCTGCTTACAACGATTCTGAACGTGCTTTTATCCCTTATCTCGGGAGGCTATTTCTCTGCAATGCTTATAGCAGTGATACTAACCGCTATGCTTGTAAAAACAGGCATTGGGTATCCCGTTGCCGCCGTATGCGCTCTTATCGCAGGAATGATGGCATTCCCAAATGAAGAAAACTGGATACCGCTTGCCCTTGCGTTTGCGGAATTGCTTGGCGGCTATGCTGCGCTGTTTTCGCTCAAGCAGAAATTCGGGCGCATGGCTCCGATAATTTCCGGAATAATCGGCGGTTCGGTTTCTGCGATCGCTTTTATGTTTGTACAAGCCATTATACTGAACGGCTTTGAGAATTTCACGAAGCCTTTGATATGGATGTTAAGCAGCGGTGTGCTCTGTGGTATCGTTGCAACCGGGCTTACGCCAATACTCGAAATAACTTTTGATGTCGCGACGGATGCGAGGCTCAGCGAGCTGATGAATAATAATAACCCTCTGATTAAACGCCTCATGATAGAAGCTCCCGGAACATATCATCATTCGATGCTTGTAGCCGCGCTTGCGGAATCGGCTGCCGAGCAGGTGCATGCGAATTCACTACTTTGCAAAGCGGCAGGCTATTATCACGATGTCGGGAAGCTAAGAAGCCCAATGCATTTCAGCGAAAACCAAAGGGATTTCAATATTCATGACACTCTGGACCCCACCGAGAGTGCCGAACGTATTATTGCACACCGCAAGGACAGCGTGACACTGCTGACCAAATACAAGCTCCCGAGCGATGTAATAAAGCTTGCAGGAGAACACCACGGAAACACCACGGTAGCATTTTTCTATAATAAGGCACTGCGTCAGGCTGCAAACCCTGCCGACGTCAATGAGGCGGATTTCAGATACAAGGCATCCCGTCCTTCATCAAAAGAAGCAGGCATACTTATGCTTGCCGACTGCTGCGAAGCAGCTGTTCGCTCAATCAAAGACCCGAATGCGGAGAGTATAGAAGCAAAGGTCCATGAGGTTGTGGGCAATATCTGGCTGAAAAGGGATGGCCAGCTAAGCGAATGTCCCCTTACTGCGAAGGATGTCAGCATAATTGAAAAAAGCTTTATCAGCACCTTAACAGCTCAGTATCATGAACGCGTTGAGTACCCTTCCTTGGAGGAAATAGAGGATGCAAAGAAATAATCATGTATGTATCAGCTATGTTGATATTGATGAGAAAAAATCAATCACCGAAGCAGTCGAAAAAGCCGTGCTTGCTGCACTCACTCATGAGAATGCGCTTGATAGATTTGTTTCCGTTGAATTAACAAATGACAGCGTTATTCATGAGTACAACAGAGAATATCGCTCTGTTGACCGACCGACCGACGTACTTAGTTTCCCTGCTGACGAAGGGGGCGAGCTCCTCTCGATTCCGGATGGTTTTTTGGGAGATATTATGATATCCATACCGAGAGCAGAGGAACAGGGAAAGGAACTCGGGCATTCGACCGAGAGAGAAATAGTTTTCCTTACTGTACATGGATTGCTCCATCTGTTGGGTTATGACCATATGACGGAGGAGGATGAGAGTATAATGCTTCCCGTTCAGCGCAGCATAGTGAGTGAGATTGCAGAATAAGCTTTTTTATCGGAGGCGAAGATTATGAAGGAAAATGAAATCAAAGCATTAGTCGATGAAGCATTTCTCGCCCGTGAAAGGGCATATGTACCGTACTCGCATTTTCGCGTGGGTGCGGCTCTTTTGACAAAACAGGGCAGGGTCTATCACGGTTGCAATATCGAAAATGCATCGTATACGCCGACAAATTGCGCTGAGCGCACCGCTGTGTTTAAGGCTGTTTATGAGGGCGAAAGGGAATTCGCCGCAATCGCGATAGTCAGCGACAGCAAGAATCCGACAGCTCCGTGCGGAGTTTGCAGACAGGTGCTTGCCGAGTTCTGCGAAGCGGATATGCCGGTGATATGCGCAAATCGTGATGGAGAATACGAGATTATGACGCTTTCGGCTTTGATTCCGATGGTATTTACCAAGAAGGATATGGAAGAATAATGGGATATAAATCAGGCTTTGTTACAATAATCGGTTCACCCAACGTAGGTAAATCCACATTGATGAATCTGATGGTCGGGCAAAAGGTCAGTATCGTTTCCGACAGGGCGCAGACTACCCGAAATAAGATAATGGGCGTTGTATCGAGAAAGGATTATCAGATAATCTTTATTGATACTCCGGGAGTTACGGCACCGAAGAACCGTCTCGGAGAATATATGCTCAAGGTCGCATACGATGCGGTAAATGAGGTCGAGGCCGTGCTCCTGATGTTTGATGCATCGAAGGGTATCCGCGAAAAGGACGAGCTTCTGATGTCGCAGCTAAAGGAGAAGATTAAGAATACTCCCGTCATTGCTGCCATAAACAAGACCGATCTTGTAAGCCTCGGAGATATTGATGAAATTCAGGAAAGGCTTGAAAAGGAATCCTGGATAAAGCAGATAATTCCCATCAGCGCCGAGACCGGGCGAAATGTAGATAAGCTTGAGAAGCTGCTTTTAGGCTATCTTGTCGAGGGGCCGCAGTATTTCCCGGATGATATGGTGACAGATCAGCCGATGTGGTCCATCTGTTCCGAAATGATAAGGGAGAATGCATTGAAGCTGCTCAGGGAGGAAATACCGCACGGCATAGGAGTCGGGATTGATAAGATTCAGCTCCGTGAGGATGGCATTCATGATGTATTCGCAACCATCTACTGTGAACGCGAGACCCACAAGGGAATAATCATCGGCAGAAACGGCAGCATGCTCAAGCGAATAGGCTCGGAATCGAGGCATGATATTGAATGGCTGTTCGGTACAAAGGTTAATCTGCAGCTTTGGGTAAAGGTCAGGCCGGATTGGCGCAACAGCGCCGCTGCGCTCAGGGAGTTTGGCTTCGATCCGAATTTCTGAGCCTTTCGCTTTCGGCTTTTCTATATTGCAGATAGTCTTTTATGTCTCCGCTCCGAGCAAAACGATCCCAGAGCTTCTTGCTGTTTTCGGTATCGGGCATAGAATTGACCTCCGAATTGTTTTAAGAATAGTATTCCGAGATTTCAGCAGATTAAGGCATAGGAAATACTGGCATGGCATTTGAAACCGTTAGCGGCATAGTGTTAAGGTACACTGATTATAAGGAAAGTGACCGTATCCTGAATGTACTCACCCGGGAACGCGGTTTAGTCGCCTTGACCGCACATAGCTGCCGAAAGAAGAACAGCCCCGTTGCTGCGGCCTGCGAGCTTTGCTGCTATTCGGAATTTGTTATTTACTCGCGCTGCGGAGTGGATAACATATCAAATGCAACCGTTATTGAGAGCTTTTATCCGATCAGAGAGGATTACGATAAGTTTGAATCTGCGAATCAAGTGCTCTATATGACGAAGCTGCTTGCCTATATCAGGCAGCCGTGGGATGATGCTTTCAATCTCTGCTATCACACGCTGAGCTTCCTTGCATATACTGATAATAATCCTATTGATCTTGAGCTGTGCTTTGCAGTAAAGTTCCTGAAGCTTGCAGGGTATGAACCGACTCTTCTTAACTGCGTGCTCTGCGGCAGGGATCTGAGAAAGGAAAAGGAAATACGGTTTTCAAAGGTCAACGGCGGAGCTATGTGTTCCTATTGCGGTACGGGCAGCAGAATTGTTGAGCCGCTGACGCTTGAAGCGATGCTCAGAATGCAAAAGCTGCCTTTGCGTGATATGAACAAGGTACGCCTTCCCGAACGAACTCGGAGGGAGCTTGATACTATAATTTATGAGTATGCCGAATACAATCTTGAACAGGTGGTCAAAATAAGGGGCAGATGACCGTTAAATTTGCATTTTTGCCATACTGAATATATGAAATCTGGTATTCGGCACTGCCCATCGGGCAAATATATTTCATCTTATGGCAAAAAAGGGGTTGCAATTGGCATAACATAGCGTTATAATACACATCGTTCCAAGGAACAAAACAAATATTCCTCCTTAGCTCAGTCGGTAGAGCATGCGGCTGTTAACCGCAGTGTCGTTGGTTCGAGTCCAACAGGGGGAGCCATGGAAAAGCACTTCATCGAAGTGCTTTTTTCAGTTATATCCGCCTTTTGTGAGTTAAATAAAGCTTCAGGCTGTGCACTCATTTTTTGCTTTATTAAGGAAAATTCACCTCTTACCGCCCCAAAAACACCTGTTGATGCAAAGCTGTTGACAATTTATACCTGCGTTTTTATAATGAAACCAAGCTGAAGCGAAACAAGATACCAAGCTGAAGCTGAAACAAGAACGGAGAGGGGATGCCGATTGAAGCTGAATATCGAAGTGGATGAGGAAGCATGTGAAGAAATAACCATTCGGTGCCGAAAGATCGATGCGCGCGTGCTTCGGGCGGAGAAGATTCTAAAACAGATGTTTGATACACCCGATGATCTGTGCCTGCTGCACGACAATACCGAATGCTTTGTTCCGGCCTCGGAGATCCTGTTTTTTGAAACCGACGGAAGCGCAAGAGGAGTAGCCGCATATACAAAGGATCGCAAGTATCATACCGATAGGACGCTTGCACAGCTCGAAGCAGAGCTTCCATACAGCTTTATCCGGGCATCGAAATCCTGCATTCTTAATGCGATGAAAGTTTCTGCCATAGCAAGGAACCTGACCGGCGCAAGCGAGGTATCTTTTCGTTCATCGGATAAGCACACCTATGTATCCAGGAGCTACTATAAGCCCCTGAAAGAACGTATAACAGAACTCAGACTTAGATAAGAAAGGAAAGAATTATGATCATTATCAGAAAGAAATCAACTGAATCAAAAGCATGGGGCATCGTTTTAATCCTTGCGGCATTATGCATTATCCTTGATATAGTCTTTACTGCTATAGGAAAACCTATTTTTGCAAATATCCCCGTGTTCCGCATGGTATTGTCGCTGCTGCTGCTGTTCTTTGCCGTTAATGCACTGATAAAAGGAGAGATAGCTTGTATCTTCTTCCCTTTGGCATTCATCTTCATGCTGCTTGAATCATGGATAGCAGATCTTGCCGGTTTGGCTGACCCGAATATTGCCAATAACTGGATTGTATTGCTTGGAGCGTTTTTACTGACGGTAGGAACACTGCTGCTTACAAGCAAAAGCAGCAAAAAAGTCAAGGCCGATTGCGAATTCGGTTCCACCACAAAATATGTGGATGCAGCATCCTTTAATGATTACAAGTGCAGCTGCCGCTTTGGGGACTACCATATTTGCTTTGAAAATGCTGATGAGTATAAGGGCGGAGGAACGCTGACCGTCGATAATGCCTTCGGTCAGATCTGCATCGATGTGCCCGAAGGCTGGAACATTGATCTTGATATTGATTCAAACTTCGGCGATGTCGAACATCCAAGTGAGATATCGACCGATGGCCCGACTATCAGGATAAAAGGCAAAAACAGCTTCGGCGAAATCAAAATCAGATATATTTGAGCATAGAATAATTGAATACTCGGTATTCACAAAGACTCCGCCGATCGCGGAGTTTTTGCGTAAATATATTATCAAACTCGACAAAAAACTATTGACATAGCAGACAAATCGAGTTATATTGTGTATACACAATATGTACAATATTTGCGCTATGAAAGGAACAGCTATGGCTATATTGAATGTAAATCATATTTGCAAGAGCTTTGGACCCTTTGCCATAAAGGACATCAGCTTTGAGATCGAACCTGGGTACATAGTCGGTTTCATAGGCCGAAACGGGGCGGGAAAGACAACAACATTAAAATCCATTCTCGGCGTCACCAAGGTCGATTCCGGCTCTGTAACATATATGGGAAAAAGCACTGTCGACAGCAATGTCAAGCAGGAGCTTGGGATTATCCTCGGCGAATTCACCTATTATCGGCACGTTAAAATTGCGAAGCTGACGAAGGCGGTCAAACGCTTTTTCGTGAACTGGAATGACGATACTTACAATGAATACATCAGAAGATTCGGTATCGACGAGAATAAGCGTGTCAAGGAGCTTTCAAGCGGAATGAAGGTTAAATACTCGCTTGCGATAGCCCTTTCCCATGAGGCAAAGCTGCTGATCCTCGACGAGCCGACCAGCGGCCTCGACCCGATTTCACGAGATGAGATATTGGATATCTTCCGCAGTATTGTAGCTGACGGGGAGCACAGCATACTGTTTTCCACTCACATCACTTCGGATCTGGATAAATGTGCGGATTATGTCATCTACATAAAGAACGGAGAAATAACCATGAGCGGCGACAGGGAGGAGATTATCAACGGGTTCAGACTTGTGCAGGGCGGCATGGATGCTTTAACTCCCGAGCTTGAACACAGATTGATAGGGTATAAAACCAATGCTTTCGGCTTCAGCGGACTTATTCGTGAGGATGATATTGAGATTGCAAAGGATTTAATGATAGCAAGGGCCGACATTGAATCAATAATGCTATATAACGAAAAGTATGTTAACGAGGAGGCAATGAAATGAAAAATACCATAAATCTGATTAAAATGGATCTTGAATTGATGCCGACATGGGTAGCGCTGATCTTCCTTGCCATATCGGGCATGCTGATGCTCATTCCGGTGTATCCGAGGTTTATCTCACCCTTCTACATACTTATATTCATTATCCAGACTTTTAGTTTTGAAGCTGAGTACGGGCAAAAACAGTTTGCCGCAATTCTACCTATAACAAAGGCTGAGTATGTCAGAGCAAAGACATTAGCCGTCGTTATGTATGAAACGGCGGCCATCCTCTTCACCGTTCCTTTTGCCGTAATCAGCGCAAGTCTTTTCAGGGATTTTCACTCGTTCTCATTCATCCCGCCGAATTTCACCTGCCTGCTTCAGGTGCTGCTCTCCATGTCGGTATTCAATATTCTTGTTATGAATGCCGATTTTAAGGGACAGTTCAAGGTCACACCCGCGTGTGTGGTCGGCCTGATTCTATATGCAGTTATCAGCGGCACGATTGAAGGCGTGGTGCAGAGCATTCCGGCTTTAAGCTTTATGATGGGATTATCCGCTCATGACCTGCTGCTGCAGCTTCCGTTCGCGGCCTTTGCAATCATATTCTTTGCCTTGACCGCCTATATCTCCTATCGATCTGCCGCTCGTAACTACGAAAAAGCAGAGATTTAACCGGAATGAATGCGAGTATGAAACTGAGCATTGCTATTTCAAATACATCCGATATTCCCATCTACCGTCAGCTTTATGACCAAATCGCTGCGGCTGTTATCAAGGGGGATATTGCGCCCAATGAATGCCTTCCGACTATAAGAAGCTTCGCTTCGGAGCTCGGCATCAGCGTGATAACGGTTAAGCGAACCTGGGAGGAGCTGGAGCGGTCGGGACTTATTTCGACCGTGCAGGGGAAGGGCTGTTTTGTCATGCCTCTCAGTGAAGAAGAACGCAATTCCATTCGCCGCGATATGGCAGTAAAACATATAAAGAATAACATTGCATTCTATAAATCACTGGGGCTCAGTTCCGCTGAACTGATAAGCATAATAAAGCAGGAATACTGAATCCGAACCGCTGCATCATTTCGTGCAGCGGTAACTTATTATAGAATATTTGAATAATTGTTCAAATATTGAAAAATGCTCTTGACTTCAGATAAAGGCAGTAATATAATAATACTTGAACAAATGCTCAAGTGTAACAATATGAGCGAAAAAGAATAAGATGATGCAGGAGGAAACGATTATGAGCGATTCAACGCCGAAATGTTCGGTCGTGCATACTCATGATGATATTGTATCAAAGGTAAATGAGGTTTTGCCCGACGAGGAGCTGCTTTATGACCTTGCGGAGCTTTACAAGATTTTCGGAGACAGCACAAGAATAAAGATACTTTATGTGCTTTTTGAAAGCGAAATGTGCGTATGCGATATTGCGACGCTTCTGAATATGAGCATGTCCGCCATCTCGCATCAGCTCAGGGTTCTTAAGCAGGCACAGCTTATCAAGTTCCGCCGTGACGGAAGGACGGTATTCTATTCGCTGGCTGATGACCATGTACGCACCATCCTTGAACAAGGTATGGATCATATTTGTGAATAAAACATCATTGAAAGGATATAACCATGAAGAAAACATATAAGATGACTGAGCTCGATTGTGCAAATTGCGCGGCAAAGATGGAGGATAAGATAAAGAAACTTGAAGGGGTTAATTCTGTTTCGGTAAACTTTGCGACAGCTAAGATAACGATAGATGCCTCGGATGAAGGATTTGATGCAGTAATCGAACAGGCGAAGGCTATATGCAGGAAAATCCATAGAAGCACCGAGATAGTTACCGATTAAGCCTAATGATAATACCATGACAAAATCGCAGAAAAAAGAATTGCTTTCAATAATTATCGGCGCAATTTTGCTTGCCGCCGCCGTTATCGTTACCAAGACGGTACTTAAAGGCCCGACTTGGGCGGTACTGCTCATTTTCCTTGTTCCTTATCTATGGCTCGGCTATAAGGTACTGTTCGATGCGGTACACGGTCTGGTTTCGGGCAGCTTCATGGATGAAAACTTCCTGATGTCGGTGGCTTCAATCGGCGCACTCTGTATCGGAGAACATACCGAAGCAGTACTTGTTATGCTCCTGTATTGTATAGGTGAATTCTTGGAGGAACTGGCAATAGGCCGCAGCAGAAGCTCCATTGCAGCCCTCACTGATATTCGCCCCGATAGGGCAAACCTTGAGAAAAACGGCGAGATTATCGAGACCGACTGCGAGAACGTGCATATCGGTGATATCATCTTAGTTCGTGCAGGCGAAAGAATACCGCTCGACGGCATTGTAATTGAGGGAAGCTCAGGCCTTAACACCTCAGCATTAACCGGAGAGTCATTGCCGCGCGATGTGACGGTCGGCGATGAGGTGCTGTCCGGCTGCATCAATATCAGCGGTACGCTTCGGATCAAAACCGTAAAGGAAGCCTGCGATTCGACCGCGTCAAGGATACTTGAGCTAATCGAGGGCGCTTCGGCAAATAAATCCAAAAGCGAAGGTTTTATTACTAAATTTGCAAAGTGGTATACGCCTGCTGTAATCGTAATCGTCATTCTGCTTGCCGTGATTCCTCCGCTGTTCTTTAATCAGAGCTGGAGCGACTGGGTGTATAATGCTCTGAATATCCTCGTCATTTCCTGTCCGTGTGCGCTTGTCATATCGGTACCGCTGACTTTCTTCGGCGGCATAGGAGCCGCGAGCAGGAAGGGAATACTTGTTAAAGGCTCAAATTACCTTGAGACGCTGTCTAAATGCAGCACAATGGTTTTTGATAAAACAGGTACGCTGACGAAGGGAACCTTCAAAATCAAAAGGATAAATGCCGTGGGCGTCAGCGAAGAAGAATTGCTAACCCTTACCGCAGCATGCGAACGCTTTTCAACTCACCCATTGGCGCATTCGATTCTTGCTTACTGCGGAAACAGGGAGCTTCCGGAGCTGTCGGGCAATGAAGAGCTCGCAGGTTTGGGAGTTCGCGGAACTATTGACGGTCACGTCATTTGCTGCGGCAATATTCGTTTGATGGAGAAGATAGGTGTTGATTGTGAAGAATGCTGCGAAGCAGGGACCGCTGTCTATACATCTTGTGACGGTAAGTATATCGGATACATTCTTATTGCTGACGAGATTAAGGAGGATGCCGCCGAGGGAATTTCGAGGCTTCAAGACAAGCAGTCGGTTCGCAGCGTGATGCTTAGCGGCGACCGTAAGCTCATTGCCGAAGAAACAGCCGAAAAGCTTGGAATTTCGGAAGTGCATTATGAATTGCTGCCTGAGGATAAGGTGAAATACATGGAGGATATCCTTGCCGACAGGAGCAAGAACCCGGTTGTTGCATATGTCGGTGACGGCATAAACGATGCCCCCGTGCTTGCCCGTGCTGATGTCGGTATCGCCATGGGCGGACTCGGTTCCGATGCTGCAATAGAGGCTGCGGACATAGTTATTATGGATGACAGCATCCGTAAGCTCCCGCTGGCGGTTGGAATTGCAAAACAGACGGTTAAAATCGCAAATGAGAATATCGCATTTGCGCTTGCTGTTAAGTTTGCAGTGTTCATCCTTGCAGCGTTCGGAATGTCAAAAATGTGGATGGCAATACTTGCGGATGTAGGGGTTTGCCTTATTGCAGTACTGAATTCCTTGCGTGCTATGAATTCCGTGAATAAATAATCAAAACCGTTGGTCAACAGTAATTATAAAATCATTCTATTGTTTTATTGAACATTTTGGGGTAAAAAGTGCGAATATATCGGCAGAACATGGATTTTTCGGCAGTTAATGCTTGAAAGAATGAAAGAAATTGTTTATAATAGCATCTGACGCTGCAAAAACAGAACACGCAGCAAGGTATTGTGCTGCTGCCGTGAACACAAGATACTATTGATCAATAAGGTAGGTAATTTCATGGATTTTAACCTTTCAAAAGAACAGCTGCTGGTCAGGCAGCTTGTTCGTGACTTTGCGGAAAATGAAGTTAAACCCATTGCTGCGGAGATCGATGAGACCGAGCGCTTTCCGCGCGAAACAGTCGAGAAGATGGCAAAGGTGGGTCTGTTCGGCATAAATATTCCCAAACAGTACGGCGGAGCCGGCGGCGATGACCTAAGCTATTATATTGCTGTTGAAGAGATCGCAAAGGTATGCGCAACGACCGCTATTATTCTCAGCGCACATAATTCACTTTGCAGCGGACCTATCCTTGCATACGGCACGGAAGAGCAGAAGCAGAAGTATCTCGTGCCTTTAGCAAAGGGCGAAAAGCTCGGCGCTTTTGCCCTGACAGAACCCAATGCCGGCACGGATTCGGCAGCCCAGGAAACGAGTGCGGTCCTTGACGGCGACCATTGGATATTGAACGGCAGCAAATGTTTTATCACAAACGGCGGTCAGGCTGACACCTACATCATCATAGCGATGACCGATAAATCCAAAGGCAACAGGGGGATTTCCGCTTTCATAGTCGAGAAGGATACCCCGGGCTTTACCATCGGCAAGCTTGAACATAAGATGGGCATAAGAGCAAGCGCCACAGCCGAATTGATCTTTGATAATTGCATCATACCAAAGGAGAATTTGCTCGGCGAAGTGAATAAAGGCTTCAAGATTGCAATGAATACTCTTGACGGCGGCAGGATCGGCGTAGCCGCACAGGCGCTCGGCATTGCCGAGGGAGCTTTCGATGAAGCTGTCAAATATATGAATGAGCGAGTTCAGTTCCGCAAGAAGATTTCCAGCTTTCAGGGGCTTCAGTGGATGTGCGCCGATATGAAATGCAGCATAGAAAGCGCAAGGCTGCTTGTTTATCGGGCTGCAGCCTGCAAGCAGGCGGGTAAGGACTTCCAGGAGGAAGCCGCCATGGCCAAGCTTTCCGCATCACGCACCGCAATGGATGTAACGACAAAATGCGTTCAGCTGTTCGGCGGCTATGGGTATTCAAGGGAATATCCCGTTGAGCGCATGATGAGGGATGCTAAGATAACCGAGATTTACGAGGGGACCTCGCAGGTTCAGCAGATGGTTATTGCAGGCAGGATTTTCAAATGACGGAGGAAAGTACAATGAAACTGATAGTATGCATTAAACAGGTACCGAATACCGTTGAAGTAAAGCTTGACCCTGCGACCGGAAGGCTCATTCGTGACGGCGTTCCCAACATCATTAACCCCGATGACAAGAATGCGCTTGAAGAAGCGCTCCGCATAAAGGATGAGAACCCCGGGACGACCGTTACCGTTCTTTCAATGGGACCTGCACAGGCAGATGTCGCCATGCGTGAAGCGTTGGCAATGGGCGCAGATGAGGCGATACTGCTTTCGGACAGAGCGTTTGGAGGCTCTGATACTTGGGCAACCTCCTATATTATTGCAACCGCAATTAAGAAGATAAATGATTTTGATATAATCTTCTGCGGCAGGCAGGCTATTGACGGCGATACCGCACAGGTTGGGCCTCAGATTGCAGAACAGCTCAATATTCCTCAGATCACCTATGTTGAAGAGCTGACCGTCTCCGGCGATAAGGTTACTGCAAGGCGAAAACTCGAAGAAGGGTATTCCGTTGTCGAAGCAAAGATGCCCGTTCTTATTACTGCAATAAAGGAGCTGAATACTCCGAGGTATATGACTCCTGCCGGCATTTTTGATGCTTATAAAAAGGAAGTTAAGGTGTGGGGCTTCGATGATGTCCCTGTTGATCCCGAGAAGATTGGCTTAAAGGGTTCTCCGACGAATGTCAGGAACACCTTCAGCCCCGATGCGAAGGGACACGGAATGATGCTCGACGGAGCAGATAGAATGACGGTTAAGAATCTGTTTGACCGTCTTGACGAGAAACACTTGCTCTGATTCGGGAGGAAAGGGATATGTCAGTTAGAGTTATTAAAGATAAATGCGTTGGCTGCGGTGCATGCGAAGCCGGATGCCCTGTCGGTGCTATTGATGTGTCAAGCGGTGTTGCGGTGATTTCTGATGCCTGCATTTCCTGCGGCTCGTGCATAAATGCATGCCCCTGCGAGGCTATCGAAGGCGATACCGTCGAGAAAAAGGAAGCTTCGATTGCCGATTATCACGGAGTTTGGGTGTTTGCCGAACAGCGTGACGGCGTGCTCATGGGTACCGCTGCGGAGCTTTTAGGCGAAGGAAGAAAACTGGCGGATAAGCTCGGTACGGAGCTTACTGCGGTTCTGCTTGGGTACGATGTATCCGGGCTTACGGATGACCTCGGAGCTTACGGTGCTGATTGCGTGTTACTTGCCGAATCGGATAAGCTGAAGGATTATAATACCGAAGCATACACTAAGATAATTGCCGATTTGGTCTGCGAACGCAAGCCTGAAATCCTTTTGATCGGAGCCACAAGTATCGGCCGTGATCTCGGCCCGCGTCTTTCCGCAAGGCTTTATACAGGCCTTACGGCTGACTGTACCTCGCTTGACATCGATCCGGAAACCCGTGGATTGCTTCAGACCCGTCCGGCTTTCGGCGGAAACGTTATGGCAACAATTATCACACCGAACCATAGGCCGCAGATGTCAACGGTTCGTCCCGGCGTCATGAAAAAGGCTGAGTTTGCCCCGGAGCACAAAGCAAAGGTCGAAAGGATAAGCGTTGAATTTGCCGACGGAGAGATACGCACAAGGGTTATTGAGACAGTAAGGTCGCTTCAGCAGACCGTTAATCTTATTGATGCCGAAATCATCGTTGCCGGAGGCAGGGGAGTCGGAAGCGCCGAAGGGTTTAAGCTGATCGAACAGCTTGCGGAGACACTCGGCGGCGTTGTAGGTGCAAGCCGTGCAGCCGTTGAGGCCGGCTATATCTCCGCCGAACATCAGGTCGGCCAGACGGGGAAGACGGTTCGCCCGAAGATTTACATAGCCTGCGGTATTTCCGGTGCCATACAGCATCTTGCAGGTATGCAGAACAGCAGATGTATCATTGCCGTCAACAAGAACTCGGATGCTCCCATCTTCGGCGTTGCCGATTACGGGATCTGCGGAGATCTGTTTAAGGTAATACCTATGATGATAGAAGAATATAAAGCGAGAAAGTAAAGTTATAAAGGACACACAAAGCCCTCGGACGCAGATTTACGTCCGAGGGCTTTGCTTTTACGTTAATGAGAATTCAATGGGCGGCTTTACAGCATAATATGCTGCAGCATATCGTTGTAGGAATGGATATTGTGCTCCTCGTTGTCTATGAGAATATCGTATTTATCCTCAAGCTCCATTAGTATCTCGGTGAGGTCAAGCTCATTGAGCCCCAAACCGGTGAGATCGGAATCGGGCATAATATCCGCTTCCGATAGCCCGGCTGTTTCGCTGATTATATGCCTGACGGCTTCAAAATCGTTCATAGATGACGCTCCTTAATAAATAGGGTATAATTCCGTATAAATATATGTGCGCAGTTTCGCACAAATTCATTATATCACCCGAGTTTTTTATGTCAACCTATTTAGCACCGGGATTTATCGAAATTATCACAAAGAATACTTATGTAAAGCAACAAAACAGCGGAATTGTGGTCAAGCCATCGAAAATGGTATTTATCGGAACAGCGGTTTTCTAAATATATTCGAAATTTATGGGATTCGGTATTGACAATGCCGGCATTTAAGGTATAATAGACGACTGTAAAGCAATATTACTTTACAGCTGCACACATTTCAAATCTCGCGCGCGGAGGAACACTATGGCACAGGATAAGCTGGAACTTAGTCTGCTCCTTGATTATTACGGCTCTTTTCTGACCGAGAAGCAGCGCGATATCATCTGCTTATGGGTTGATGAGGATATGTCCCTTGCCGAGATTGCCGAGATGAAGAATATTTCACGGCAGGGTGTGCGCGATGCGATTCAAAGAAGCGAAAAACAGCTCAATGATATGGAGAATAAACTCGGACTTATTCGGCGTGACGGGGAAATACGGAAACTCCTTGAAAATTTGGATTCTGAGCTCAGAAGCTCCTCTGTCAACGCACAAGCCCATGAACTCATAGAAAAACTTATTTCGATAATGGAGGGTGAAAATGGCATTTGAAGGATTGGCGTCAAAGCTTCAGAACATATTTAAAAAGCTGGGCAATCGCGGAAAACTATCCGAAAAGGATGTTAAGGAAGTCATGCGTGAGGTCAAACTTGCACTGCTTGAAGCCGATGTAAACTTTTCCGTTGTCAAATCCTTTGTTAATACCGTATCCGCTCGTGCGGTCGGCTCGGAAGTCCTTGAAAGCCTCACTCCGTCCCAGCAGATGATTAAAATCGTCAATGAGGAACTTACAAGCCTCATGGGCGGATCTGTCGAAAAGCTTAACTATGGCCCGAGGAAGCCCTCTGTTATTTTGCTCGCAGGCCTTCAGGGCGCGGGAAAGACCACAATGGCAGGCAAGCTCGCCGCTTATCTTGCCAAAACGAACGGGAAAAAGCCTTTGCTCGTAGCTTGCGATATCTATCGCCCTGCCGCTATCAAACAGCTCCAGGTCGTTGGAGAAAAGGTCGGCGTACCGGTATTTGAAAAGGGAACGCAGAATCCCGTTCAGACCGCAAAAGAGGCTATTTCATACGCGGAATACAGCTTTCTCGATCTTGTTATCATTGATACTGCCGGACGTCTTCATATTGACGAGCGTATGATGGATGAGATCGCAGAGATCAAGGATGCCGTCAATCCTGCGGAGATACTGCTCGTTGTCGATGCAATGACGGGTCAGGATGCTGTCAATGTCGCCAAGAGCTTCAACGAAAAGCTCGAGCTTACAGGCGTTATTCTAACAAAGCTTGACGGCGATACCCGCGGCGGTGCTGCGCTCAGCGTGCGTGCCGTGACGGGCAAACCCATCAAATTCTCAGGTATAGGTGAGAAGCTCACAGATATTGAACCGTTCTATCCGGACAGGATGGCTTCAAGAATCCTCGGTATGGGCGATGTTCTGACGCTCATCGAGAAAGCGGAGCAGGCTTTTGATGAGAAGAAAGCCGAGGAACTCACGAAAAAAATTAAAAATGACGACTTTACCCTTGAGGATTTTCTCGATCAGCTTCAGCAGGTCAAGAAAATGGGTTCAATGCGGGATATCCTCGGTATGCTCCCGGGAGCAGGAAAGCTTAAAGATGTTGAGGTTGACCCGAAGGCAACCGGCAGGGTAGAGGCAATAATCAAATCCATGACGCCGCGTGAACGCAGAAAGCCCGATATTCTTAATGCAAGCCGTAAAAAACGTATTGCAGCCGGAAGCGGAACGAGCGTACAGGAGATAAACAGGCTCCTTAAACAGTTTGAACAGTCGAGGCAGCTGATGAAGCAGTTTACAGGTAAGGGCCGTAAACGGTTCGGCAAGGGCTTCGGATCATTCGGTATTTAATAACAATCGCATATAACGGGCAACGCCGCTGATACGTTGATCGTTTATGAATAAATCAACATAAATTTTTCAGGAGGAATTATTATGCTTAAAATCAGGCTCCGCAGAATGGGCGCAAAGAAAGCTCCCTTCTATCGCATCGTAGTTGCTGATTCCCGTGCACCCCGTGATGGTGCTTTCGTTGAGGAGATCGGTTATTATAACCCCCTCACTGACCCTGCGGAGGTCGTAGTTGATGCCGATAAGGCAAAGCAGTGGATCAAGAACGGTGCGCAGCCCACTGAAACCGTCCGTGGTCTTTTCAAGAAGAACGGCGTTATTGACTAATGGAAGAAGAAATCATGAACGTATCGGTTGAAAGCATGATCGCTCTTGTCGAGTATATCACCAAGAACCTTGTTGACGAACCGAACGAAGTTAAGCTCAGCACTAAAGAGGATGAGGAAGCCATTACCATTGAACTCTCCGTTGCAAAGGATGATATGGGTAAGGTAATCGGCAAGCAGGGCAGGATTGCTAAGGCCATCCGCACCGTTGTCCGTGCAGCTTCCGTAAAGAGCGATAAGAAATTCCTCGTAGAGATCGTCTGATCATGGATTGTTTTCGCATAGGTTTGTTTCTGCGTCCGCATGGTGTCAGAGGAGAGGTAAAGATTTTACCCCTCACTGATAACCTACGCAGATTTTCAAAGCTCAGCGATGCGTATATTGAACAGAAGGATAACGATTATCGTGCAGTGAAGGTAACCGGCGCTAAGATTGCCGGGGAAACCTCTGTAATCGTTAAAATCGAAGGCATTGACAGCATGGATGACGCGGAAAAGCTCAGAGATAAATATCTCTGCGTTGACCGCGCTCATGCCGTTAAGCTGACGGGCGATGCGTATTTCGTCAAGGATCTGATCGGATGCCGCGTCGTCTCGACGGACGGAACGGAATTAGGCACGATGGTCGATGTCTATGAGACGAACGCCAACGATGTATATGTCGTAAAAGGCAGCAAAACGCTTTCAGCTCCGGCATTAAAGCGTTTGCTGCATACCGTGGATATTGAAAACAAACGGATAGTATTCGATGCCGATGTGCTCGAAGAGGTAGGATTATTTGAGGATTGATATTCTTACAATTTTTCCGGAGATGTTTGAAAATGTCCTTTCGTCAAGTATGCTCGGAAGAGCTGCTGCGAAAGGCATTTTGGAGTTTCACGCTCATAATATCCGCGATTATTCGGATAACAAGCATAGAAATACCGATGATTATCCTTTCGGCGGAGGCGCCGGAATGGTAATGCTGGCTCAACCCATTTTTGACTGCATAGACGCAGTGACACACGAATGCGGAGACGATACGAAAATACGCCGTATCGTAATGAGCCCGAGAGGAAAATGCCTTACTCCGGAGCTCGCAATGGAGCTTGCAAAGGAAGATAACCTGTTGATACTTGCCGGCCATTATGAGGGCATTGATGAACGGGTTATGGAGCTTATGGATGATGAAGTATCCATTGGGGACTATGTCCTGACCGGAGGCGAGCTTCCGGCGATGGTACTCATCGACTGCCTTTCAAGGTTTATTCCCGGAGTTCTCGGTTCGAGTGAATCGACAGAGGATGAAAGCTTTTCGGGTTCCGGGCTTCTTGAATATCCGCAGTACACAAGGCCTGCGGTATTCAGAGGCAGGGAAGTACCTGCGGTGCTTCTGAACGGCAATCACGCGGAAATAAACAAATGGCGCAGGCAGCAGGCACTTATCAAGACAAAAGCAATGCGGCCGGATCTTTTGGAAAAGGCAGAGCTTACAAAAAAAGACCTTGAGTTTCTGAACAGGCTTGAATCCGAAACTAAACCGGAATAAACGAATAAATATATTGACAGGAAGTCCGTATTTTGCGTTTATGCCACTTGTAATTTGTATAAATCCGTGCTATAATAACACGGTTATTTGGGTGGTCCAATGTCCGATTATTCGGTTATGAACATCTGTAAAAAGGAGATAAAAATGTCAGACATCATCAGAGAGCTCGAAAAAGAGCAGCTTCGTACCGACCTCCCCAAGCTCGAGATCGGCGACACCGTGCGTGTTTACGTCAAGGTCGTTGAAGGCAACCGCGAGAGGCTTCAGAACTTTGAAGGCATCGTCATCAAGATGCAGGGCGGCGGCATCCGCAAGTCCTTCACCGTTCGCCGCGTAAGCTACGGCATCGGTGTTGAGAGAACCTTCCCCTACCACAGCCCCCGTATCGGCCATATCGAGGTCGTTCGCCACGGTGTTGTTCGCAGGGCTAAGCTCTATTACCTTCGCGACAGGACCGGTAAGGCTGCGAAGATCAAAGAGCGCATCGTTACCAAGTAACAAAAAGAGTTTGCTCCCCATACCTTGCGGTGCGGGGAGCTTTTCAGTAATGATTTGATTTTTAATCGGAGGATATGGCATGCAGACGATAAATTGGTATCCGGGGCATATGGCAAAAGCCAAGAGGACGCTTGAAGATAATATTAAGCTCGTTGATATGGTGATCGAGATAGTAGATGCTCGTGCGCCGCTTGCCTGCCGCAATCCCGATTTTGAGGAGCTGTTTAGGAATAAGCTGCGCGTCGTTGTCCTGAATAAGAGCGATCTTTCGTCCAAATCCCAGAATAAGGCTTGGATCGCGTATTTCAAACAGCAGGGCATCACCGCTGTTGAACTCGTATCAACAAATCCGAGCAGCAGAAAGAATGCAATAGCTCTTATTGAGCGCACGGGTGCCGAAACCGTAAAGCGCTTCCGTGATAAGGGAATAAACAAAACACTTCGCGCAATGATAGTCGGCGTTCCGAATGTCGGCAAGTCCACTTTTATCAATAGGATCGCCGGAACCGCCAAAGCTCAGGTAGGGGACCGTCCGGGTGTTACGCGAAGCAAGCAGTGGGTAAAGGTAACCGATTATCTCGAGCTGCTTGATACTCCGGGACTGCTCTGGGGAAAGCTTGAGGATGAAACATTAGCCAAGCATCTTGCCTATATCGGCTCAATTCGTGATGACGTGCTGGATGTCGAGGAACTTTCCGCGCTGCTCCTGTATGACCTCATGCAGATATGCCCCGAACAGCTGACAGCGAGATACAAAAAACTCACCGCCGATATGAAAACTCCCGAGGAACTCCTTGACGGAGTATGCAGAAGCAGGGGATTTATACTCAGCGGCGGCGTGCTCGATACCGAACGCGCCGCAAGGATAGTGCTCGATGAATACAGAGCAGGCAAGGTTGCTCTAATCGCATTGGAAGATCCGGTTGAAGCTTTGAAAACCGAGAATAGCACGGAAGCAGATGACTAAGGCCGAAGAACGAAAACTGAAAGAACAGCTGCGGCTTCAGAGCATGACAAGCTTTGAACGTCCCTTTTGGGAGAACGGCATTTTGGTCGCAGGCATGGATGAAGTGGGCAGAGGGCCGCTCGCGGGCCCGGTCGTTGCCGCCTGCGTAGTTATGAGAAAGGAACCCCTTATTGAGGGCGTCAATGATTCCAAAAAGGTCTCCGAGCATAAACGCGAGCGTCTGTATGACGAAATCAGGGAAAACGCATTAGCCTTTGGCTTCGGCTGGGAATTTCAGGATGTTATAGACGAGATAAATATCCTTGAAGCAACTAAGAGAGCCTTTGCTCAAGCATACAGCAGCATGAACTGCGTATGCAGCGATGTGTTTGTCGATGCGGTTAAGAACCTGAAAATAGATGCAAACCAGCATCCGCTGATACACGGTGATGCGATATGCTACTCGATTGCAGCAGCAAGCATACTTGCTAAGGTCGAAAGGGACAGATTCATGGTCAGGGCTGCCGAGAAATATCCCCAATACGGCTTTGAAAGGAACAAGGGCTACGGCACCGGGGAACATATTGAAGCAATAAAAAAATTCGGCCCGTGCGAGATGCACAGGATGAGCTTTATTAAGAATTTCATTACCTGACAGAGTGCAATCATGGGAAGACTGAATCTTAAAAACGGAAGCGCAGCTCAGCGTGACGGTGCCAAAGCGGAACGCATGGTAATGTGGTATCTCGTATTCCGAGGTTATCGCCTTCTTGAACACAACTATACCGTCGGGCATAAGGAGATAGATCTCATCATGAGAAAACGCGGAACGATCGCGTTTGTTGAGGTCAAAGCGCGCAGGAAAATTGACGGAAGGTTTCCGCCCCATTTGAGTGTTGATGCAGTTAAAAGAAAAAATATAGTGTCTGCTGCAAAGGTTTATGTGCTTAGGGAGAAGCTTTCGGGATACATTCTTCGCTTTGATGTTGCTGAGGTTGACCTCAGCAGCAGGAGGATTAACTATATCAGAAATGCCTATACCGAAGGATGATAATACTGCTCATGACCTGATGGAGCAGTATTTTTTGCGTTGATGCATAGATATTGCAAGCCCGAACGCCAAATTGAACTTGAATATTCAGTAACAATGGGATATAATGGATTCAAAGAAGACATATGATCAATTCGCATGTCTTTGCACTATTAAGGAGGAAGCTATGGATAAAATGCTTTCATTGATCGTCCCCGTTTATAACGAGGAAGAGGTGCTTCAGGTATCCTTCGAGAAGATGGATGCCGAAATGAAGAAGATAGGCTATCCCTATGAGATTATCTATGTAAACGATGGCAGCCGCGACAGCTCAATGAGCATACTTCGCAGGATCGCCAAGGATAATCCTCAGGTGAAGGTTCGTTCGTTCAGCAGAAATTTCGGTCATCAGCTGGCAGTGACCTGCGGCATGGATGCGGCAAAGGGTGATGCCCTTATCATTATTGATGTCGACCTTCAGGATCCGCCCGAGGTGATCGAAGATATGGTCAAGGCTTGGGAGAACGGTGCTGATATTGCTTACGGAAAGCGTCTAAAGAGGAAGGGCGAAACCATTTTCAAGAAATTTACTGCTTTCTGTTATTACCGTCTGCTCAAGGCAATGAGCGCAAACGCCATTCCTCTTGATACGGGTGATTTCCGCCTCATTGACAGAAAGGTTGCAGATGTATTCCTCAAGATGCGGGAGCATAATCGTTTCCTTCGCGGCATGAGCGGTTGGATGGGATTTGAAGCCGTTCCGGTGGAATATGTTCGCAACGAACGCTATGCAGGCAAGACCAAATACACACTAAAGAAGATGCTGAAGCTTGCAATGGACGGCATCATCGGGTTCAGCGACAGACCGCTGACTCTTTGCACAGGCTTCGGTGCTGCGACCCTTGCAATTGCCGGGCTCGGCCTTGTCGCTCTCATCGTGCTCGCATGCTGCGCAGCTCATTTCCCTGCGTGGCTCTGGGCTATAGACGGAGTTGTCGCCCTTCAGGCGATGACATTCCTGTTCCTCGGCATTCAGGGCTCCTATATGAACCGTATGTATGATGAGCTCAAGGCTCGTCCGCTCTATATCGTTGCGGAAGATTTGAATCTTGAATAACAGGCAATAGAATATGAAAACTGCTTTTGCCGAAGAATAACAACCGAGTCCCTCGGTAAAAGCGAATCTCTTTAATTATATAGTTGTTTTTTGTGATTAAAGAGCTATAATACTGAGTGATAATAAAATAAATCCGTAGGAGGATAAATCAATGGCTATCAATATCGGCATCAACGGCTTTGGCCGCATCGGAAGACTCGTTTTCCGTGCTGCTGCAGCAGACCCCCAGGTAACAGTTACGGGCATCAACGATCCCTTCATCGACCTTGAATACATGGCGTATCTGCTCAGGTATGATACCGTTCATGGAAAGTTTGAGGGCGAGATCAAGATTGAAGACGGCAAGCTCGTCGTAAACGGTCAGGCGATTTCCGTTTACAGCTGCATGGATCCCAAGGAAATCCCTTGGGCGGAAACAGGCGCTGAATACATCGTTGAGTCCACAGGTAAATTCACAACTTCCGAGCTCGCCGGCCAGCATTTTGTTGGCGGCGCGAAGAAGGTCGTTATTTCCGCACCTGCAAAGGACGCTACTCCCATGTTCGTTATGGGCGTAAACAATAAGGAATACAAGCCCGAAATGAACGTTGTTTCCAATGCAAGCTGCACCACGAACTGCCTTGCACCTCTTGCAAAGGTCATCAATGATAATTTCGGCATCAAGGAAGGTCTCATGACCACCGTTCACTCCATCACCGCAACTCAGCTCACCGTTGACGGTGCTTCCCGTAAGGATTGGCGCGGCGGCCGTGCAGCAGCTCATAACATTATTCCCAGCAGCACCGGCGCAGCAAAGGCCGTAGGCAAGGTTATTCCTGCCCTCAACGGCAAGCTTACCGGTATGAGCATGCGTGTGCCCACCATAGATGTTTCCGTTGTTGACCTCACCTGCGTACTTGAAAAGCCCACCACCTATGATGAGATCAAGGCAGCAATGAAGGCGGCAAGCGAGAGCGAAGAATTCGCCGGCATCATCGGCTACACCGAGGATGCAGTCGTTTCCTCCGATTTCTATCATGATAAGAGAACTTCCATCTTCGATGCAAACGCGGGCATTATGCTCAACGATCATTTCGTAAAGCTCGTTGCTTGGTATGATAATGAGTGGGGTTATTCCAATAAGCTCGTTGACCTCATCAAGCATATGGCAAGCGTTGACCATCCCTGCTGCTGCGGCTGCAAATAATAGGAATAATTGATTGCGGATCGGCATGAATTCTCATGCCGATTCTTTTATGCATTGTGATGTTTACGAATATATATGACCCTTTGGGAAAAATATCTTGAAACGGTCTTTATTTTGTTTATAATATTGTGATGTGCGATTGCACAATAAGCTAAATGAAATGAGAAACAAATGAGTAATTATGTCTATATTGCGCCGACCGGTGACGGTTGGATGAACCTTGCCCGTGACGGATACTTCCTCGATACCGTAAAGAGGGGGGATGTTATCCTTTATTACTATGTCAACACCAATGCCGTAATCATAGGCAGAAACCAGAATGCATGGAAGGAATGCAACCTTTCAAACATGGATAGGGACGGCGTCCAGCTTGTCCGCCGCCATACAGGCGGAGGCGCAGTATATCACGATCCCGGAAACCTGAATTTCTCGTTTATCATGAATGAACGTGACTATGATCTCGGAAGGCAGCTAAAGGTCATCACCGATGCCGTCAACGCGCTTGGCGTGCATGCGGAGGTCTCCGGAAGGAATGATATTCTTATTGACGGAAGGAAGTTTTCCGGAAATGCTTTCGGACTCGCCCATGGCAACCGTTCGCATCACGGAACGATACTTGTTAATGCTGATCTCAGTAAATTCGGCAACTATCTCAACGTCTCGAAGGCGAAGATACAGTCAAAGGGTGTCAGTTCGGTACGTTCAAGGGTCTGCAATCTGACCGATTTTTGTCCCGAAGCGAATGTTGAACTCGTCAGGAAGCTTGTTACCGAAAGCTTTATCAGGGAATACGGCAATGCAAGCGAGTATACTTTTGACGGTAAAGACCTTGCGGATATTGAGTCGCGTTATGAAGTGCAGAAATCCTGGGAATGGCGTCTCGGAAAAACTCCTGAGTTTGAGTACTCGATAGACCATCGCTTTTCTTTCGGCGAAATGCAGCTGCATTTCAATCTGAAGGACGGACATATTCAAATGATAAAGGTCTATTCCGATTGCCTTGACACAGAATTATGCGATAAGGTCACGTCTGCATTGACGGGGGTCAAATTCACTGACTCTGCAATGATTGGTGCACTTATGAATTTGAATTGCAATGAAGCAAAGGAGATTGCGGAATACATCGAAGCCAACGGACTATGATTTGATCTCCCGTTTGCGCTTTTCGTCTATAATGACGACAATTCCGGCAGCAAACAGTGCAAGCGAAGCGCAGATACGCATGTAGATTCTATATCGAATAAAAAAGGAAAGCAGATACAGCCCGATCCCGAGAAGCAGATATTTTCTCGCCCGATCGGGCTTAACTGCATCCTTAAAGCTGAATTGCCTGCGAGGCCTTGCGGAAGCATTTCGGATAATTTCATCCTTAATCTCTTCATCGGATATTGGGACTAATCGCATTGTCTCCGGTATATCCTGAATATTCAGCAGCTTCATTCCTCCGAACCGGGCTGCCGCCTCCTGCGCGCCGAAAGAATAATCCGATACACTGAAAACCGTTAATTCTGAATCGTTCAGCACATTCTCTTCTCGGATGATCGCATATATGTCATCCGAGTCAACGGAAGCAGATTTTTGTATGATGACAGATTTGCCGCTTGAAACCGGGCTTACGGCTTTTCTTAGGCACTCGGGGGAGATGCACAGCAGCTTTTTTGTCCGCAGTTCCCGTTTGGTTTTGTCATAAAGGCGGGAGATATGTCTTTTGTATTTATACTGCTCAATTATGTTCGAAGATATCGCAAGTATTGCAGTAATGACCGCCGCAATGAATATGCGCAGTGCCGATGAATGAACGGCAGCTCTCAGAATCAGGCTGGCAGCAGCAAATTTCAGCAGATTAACAAAAATGAGGTCAAGCCATAAAGCAACCTTGCTTCTGCCCCCATTATAACTTTTCTTACAGGCCTTTGCGAATAAATCTTCCATACGGGTAGTATTTCGCCGGATTACAATATTATCCCAAAAGAAATACTGCCGCTGAATTGCTTAGCGGCAGTATTCCGAAGAAATCAAATTATCAGTCTGCAAAATAGCTTACCAATTCATCGATCGCTATGGATGATTCGATACCATCCTGCATGGATTTGACCTTGACAATGCCCATGTTCAGTTCGTCTTCACCGAGTACGGCAGTGTACTCTGCTCCGAGCTTATTTGCATATTTGAACTGTGCCTTCATGCTTCTGTCCATATGGTCAAATTCGGCAAAAACGCCGTGTTCACGAAGCTGATGCACGAGGTCGAATGCAACAAGACGGGGTTTATCGCCCATTGCGGCAAAATAGACCTTTACAGGAGCAGGCTTCGGAATAAAAGCATTATTGTTTTCCATTACCATCAAAAGCCTTTCAAGGCCGAGACCGAAGCCGACTGCGGGGGTGGGCTGTCCACCCAATTCTTCGATGAGGTTATTATATCTTCCGCCGCCGCAGACGGTTCCCTGAGAACCAATGCGAGTTGATACTATTTCGAATACAGTCCCGGTATAATAATCAAGACCGCGCACTATGTCGGGATCGACTATGTACTTGACTCCGGCAACATCAAGGCATTTACGAAGGCCTTCAAAATGCGCTTTGCAGTCATCGCAAAGATAGTCAATGGTTCTGGGAGCCGATTTGCAGATCTCCTTGCAGTGCTCTTCCTTACAGTCAATAATACGCATGGGGTTGCGTTCAAGCCTGCTCTTGCAGGTATTGCACATGGTGTCTATGTGCTGCTTGAGATAGTCGTAAAGAGCCTTGTTGTATTCCTTGCGGCATTCGGAACAGCCTATGCTGTTGATGCGCAGGGCAAGCTCTCCGATACCGAAATGCTTGAGCAGCGACATTGCAAGAAGTATTACTTCAGCATCTGTCTGATATGACGCAGAACCGTAGAATTCAACACCGAACTGGTGGTGTTCGCGAAGCCTTCCGGCCTGAGGCTTTTCATATCTGAAAACAGGAGCATTCAGATAATACATCTTCTGCGGCATAGCCTCGTTAAAGAGCCTGTTCTCAAGGAATGCACGGGCCATGCCGGCAGTCCCCTCAGGCTTGAGAGTTATCGAACGATTGCCCTTGTCGGTAAAGGTGTACATCTCCTTCTGAACGATGTCGGTCGTATCACCGACACCGCGCATAAAGAGCTCGGTGTGCTCGATAATAGGGGTTCTGAATTCGTAAACCCCATAAATACGGCAGAGCTTGCGAATTTCATCTTCAACATACTGCCATTTATAGCTTTCGCTTGGAAGAACATCTTTTGTGCCCTTAGGCGCCTGAATCTGCATTTTATCCTCCGAATAAATAAACGATTATTCTTTTACTATTTCAACACCGAAGAGCTCTTTCGGCAGATCCGATGTTTGCGCTGTATCATCGCCGAGCAGGATATCCACGCTGTACGGAGCGATGCTTTCTGCAGCAATCTTCCTGAGTTTTTGCTTGATATCCGCGCTGCTTGTGTAATTATAATTGGAACGCTTTGATTTGTCAAAACAAATATTCAGCATCTCATCATCGCACCAATGTGAGCTTGAAAGCTGCAGCTGCATTCCGAGCATAAGGTCGCTGCGCATAAGCGCCGCCATAAAGGTTTTGTAGATCGCCTCCGCCTCAGGAGTTGCTGCCGGATGTACGGAGACAGGCGCTTTGCGCTCTTCGGGAACGGCATAAACATCGGTTTCGGCATTATCCTCCCATGGAGGTTTGTCCTCCGCCGAAGGCTTAGGAGAGGGCTGAGAAGATACGATGGAAAAGCTGCCGTTACTGAGCTTTTTTTCTATTTCAGCTATCCTGTCCGAAACCGCAAGCAGCTCTTCGCTTTCTTCGGGGTGGCAGATTTTCATAAGAGTGCTTTCAAGCAGTACTCTTGGCATCGAAACCCAGCGCAGGTTCGGCTGAAGATCCATTATTGCCTGCAAAGCCCTTTCAAGTCTCGCCCGGGATGTGCTCTCAGCTTGTTTGAGATACATTTTCATGGTATCACGGGTGCAGTCAAGAATACCGGAGCATTCGCCGCAGACCTTTGCCATGAGCAGCGCTCTGAAATGAGAAGCAAGATCCTGTACAAATATCCCTATGTCGCGTCCGCTTGAGATTACGGCATCAATCTGCTTCATTACGGCAGGGGAGTCCGATTCTATTATGCTGTCTGCAAAGCGGAAAAGAAAATCGCCGTTCATGCTTCCGAGGACGGACAGCACATCATCCTCGGTCAGATCATTGCCGGAAAAAGCAAGACATTGATCGGCAATGCTGAGACAGTCACGAAAACCTCCGTCGGCCGCTCGGGCGATACACATCATGCCTTCTTCATCTATTCTCGCCCCAACGTCCGAGAGGACTCTTTTGAGAAGCCCGACCATCTCGGCAACCGAAGGACGCCTGAAGTCAAATCTCTGACAACGCGATAGGATTGTTGCAGGGAGTGCCTGTGGTTCGGTGGTGGCAAGTATGAATACGACGTGCTCCGGAGGCTCCTCCAAGGTCTTTAGCAGTGCATTGTTTGCACTTTTTGATAACATGTGGGCTTCGTCGATAATATAGACCTTGTTTTTCAGATAGACGGGGGCAAACTCCGCTTTATCAAGAAGAGCTCGCATTTCATCGACCCTTGAATTGGACGCAGCGTCCATTTCGATAATGTCGATACTGTCCTGAGAGCTGAGCTTACATGCCTCGCATTCGCCGCAGGGTTCGCCGTCCTGAGGGTTAAGGCAGTTGATGGCTTTAGCAAAGATCCTCGCAGTACTCGTTTTGCCAATGCCTCGCGAGCCGCTGAAAAGATAGGCATGCGCGACACGACCGGTCTTGACCTGATTTTTGAGTATACCGGTTACATGCTCTTCAGCTACGACCTCTGAAAAACGGCTTGGCCTATATTTGCGGTACAAGGCATGATATGCCATCTCTGACCTCCTGAAATGCTTTAGTCGATTTTTATTGTGTCAGTGCTCGGGTCCATCCAAAGACGCTCAACATTGTAGTATTCTCTTTCTTCCGGATGGAAGATATGGACGATAACACAGGAGAAATCGAGCACGATCCAGCGGCCTTCGTTATATCCTTCACGACGCTTGAGAACGAGCCCGAGCTCTGCCGCTTTATCTTCAACCTCCTGGCATAATGCTTTAACATGTATCTGTGAGGTACCGTTCATGAATACGAACCAGTCAGCCAAAATCGTCTTCTCGGCTACACGAACAGCAATTATGTCGTTGGCCTTTTTATCCTTTGCAGCTTGCATTAGCGCTTCAACGAGTTCACGGAGCGTATCCTGCCATTTGATTTCGTCCTCATGCTTCTGCTTGATATTGATAGAGTTTATTTCCATTTATACCTCCAAGTCATCCTTTGGACTTTGTGTTTTCTTTCAGTGAATTCAGTATTTTATAGGTTTCGGGGTGAACATTCCTGCCGCATGATACCGTGTAATCAACCGAATGCTCCATTATTGCGATCACCGCATCATCAATGCTCGGGTACACGGTATTCCTAACGGTTGACGCAAACTCATAGCCGCGAGACGGTTCGATTTTATCGGCAAGATAGATGATCTTATCAAGAAGCGTCATATTCACGCAGCCGAGAGTATGCCTTCTAATAGCATTAAGAATTTCCGCATCATCTATACCGTAATCGGATTCCGCAACAAATGCGCCTAAACGCGAATGTAAAAGATACGGATAAGCAAGCTCTGCTTCGGAAAGCTCTATATTCCTGCGTTCGGCGAGCGAAATAAGCTCGTTTTCAGAAAATTTAGCGCAGTCATGAAGTATACCTGCAAGCCGAGCCTTTTTTGTATCATAGCCATAGATGCCTGCAAGCCGTACAGCCTCCATTCCGACAAGCATTGTGTGCTCATATCGACTCCTTTTTAGCGTCTTCTCAAGTTTTTTACATATGGCGGTCAGCTCATCATCGAAATACAGCCTGTGTATGTAGGAATACATCTCAACGCAAAGGGGAACCGAATCGGAAACGGACTGCGCATCCTTAATCCTTTTGCGCACATCGGTTGATGATATATCAGGCCCTGATTCGTTCAGAAGGATGACAGAACCTCCGAATTCATCCCGAATAGATTGAGCAATTTCCTCAAGCTCATAACGATTATTCAGCTCGTGGCCGTCTCTGCCTATGGCAGCAAGGGCAGCCAAGCCTAAAATTTCTTTCGGATGATACCAGGAATGAAAATCCGCGAGCATGTCTGCACCGACAATAAAGAACAGGTCGTCATCCGGAAACTGATTCTTTAGCTCAGTAAGCGTATCAACCGTATAGCTGACGCCGCCGCGGCGGATCTCGATATCGGATGCAGTAAAACCATAATCAAGAATAGCTTCCGAAAGCATGTTCAGCCGCAGTGGAGCAGGAGTCAGACCGTTGATATGCTTATGGGGCGGATCGCTTGAGACGACAAAAATAACACGGTCAAGACCCAAACGCTCTTTAACCATATTCGCAACAAAAATATGCCCGTTATGCACCGGGTCGAATGTTCCGCCGTAAATACCTATTTTCATGACTTGATTATACAACAAAAATCCGCAATTTGGAATGGGGGAATTGAAAATTAAAGCATTTTATTTCAAATATCCGAATTCTGATCGGAATGATAATATATAGCTCCCTTGGCTTTTACGCCTATTTACAATTAAAAACACTTGTGATATAATACGTCTGTTCTTGGGGCATTAGCTCAGCTGGTAGAGTGCCACACTGGCAGTGTGGATGTCAGCGGTTCGAGTCCGCTATGCTCCACCAAAATACGAACTCACGAGCACATTTCAGTTTGGAGCTGTATGGTTCATCGGTATTTGTGCTCACCGTTCGGAAAAAGTTTCGGGGCTGTTGCCTAAGCGATGTACGCTTTTGCAGCAGCCCCGATTGATTGCATTCTCAGAAATATAAGATTAGATAGCGATATAAAATCGCGCGGAGATAAGAGCATTTGATTTTCTGCTTTCATTCATGTATAATTAACTCAAACGAGCCATCACTCCCGGTGATGGCCGAAATAATGCGAGAAAAGCCATATAAGGAGGTTTATCATGGACAGATTAAAGGGTAAAGTGGCCATTGTCACCGGTTCGACCAGTGGAATTGGCATCGGCATCGCAAGGCTGTTTGCTGCAGAGGGCGCAAAGGTCGTAGTTTGCGGACGCCGTGAAGCAAAGGGACAGGCAGTTGTCGATCGTATCGTAAGCGAGGGCGGCGAGGCCTCATATCATTTTATGGATATCACTGCGATGGAGAGCGTTGACCAGCTGTTTGCCGATACCGCAGAGAAGTACGGAAAGATTGATATTCTGGTGAATAATGCAGCCAATGTCGGCTTGAAAGACGGCCGTGTGGATGAGCTGACACTGGAAATGTGGGATTCGATTCTTCAGAGCGACCTGCGCGGCACCTTCTATGCCACCAAGTGCGTTCTGCCCTATCTGCAGAAGAATGAAAACGGCGGTTCCATCATCAATATCGGCTCTATGGCATCCTGCTCCGGCGATTTGGGCTCCACTGCCTATGCATGCGCTAAGGCCGGCGTAGATATGCTTACCAAGTATACTGCACTGCAGTACGGCAAGCAGAACATCCGCTGCAACTGCGTAAGACCCGGTCTTATCGTCACTCCGGAAAACGAAGCTCACGTTCCCCAGGCTTTGAAGGATATCTTCACCAGCAACATCATGGTGAACAGGTACGGCTGTCCGGAGGATATCGGTCATATGTGTGTTTACTTTGCCTCCGATGAGAGCCAGTATGTGACGGGCCAGATCATCAATGTTGACGGCGGCTTGAATTCCCATGTATCCACCGTAGCCCAGTTCAGGGAATTGAATTCCAGGACTTGGTAAATTGCGGCTTAGTGCCGTCTGCGCTGCGAATGACCGCGCCGTAACGGTGCTTAAAGAAGTAAATAGGACATTTCTTTTCCTCTTCATTATTGTTGAACGGAAAGGGAATGTCCTGATTTTTTTGTATTAAAAACCTTCGGAGGTGACGGTGGAAGCCTTTGCCGCTCGTATCAGCCCCTGCATGAGGAGTTGATACGACGCCTTTTCGATAATCGCATAGCCAATTATTAGCTCAATCCACCGATTTCAGCGACTCGGCAGGGTTGATCGACGCTATCTTTTTTCGCAGCATCAGTGAAACGAGGATACTCATAACCACCGAGATTACGAAAGCATAGAGAAAACTGATTGGCAGCACTTTGACATCGAAGGTGACAAGGTCGATGTTTATTTGGGACATTACAAAATTATTGAGGAAATATCCGCAGGGAAGACCGAGCAAAGAACCGACTACGGCAATGATGATATTCTCTCTTGAAACATATGCTGAGGTTTCGTTAAGCTGAAAACCGAGCACCTTCAGGGTAGCGATTTCACGGGTTCTTTCCGCGATGGAAATATTCCCGAGATTATATGCGACGACGAAAGCAAGCGCGCATGCGCTGATGACGACAACACCGACGATGTAGTTCATGCTTTTCATCATATCGTCAACGGTTTTCCTAATATCTTCGGTAACGGAAACATTGTTCACTCCGCTTTGCTTATACAGCTGCGCTGATACATCGTAAATATCGTCTTCGGCGGCGGTAGCATATGCGGTCTTATACCCAACATCGCTGCCGAACAGCTGCTGATAGGTGAGCTCGCTCATGACAGCATAATTATATACATAGTTTTCAAAAATACCGTCCACTCGTGCCTCAACCGAAGTTTCTTCGTTGAGCTGTATAGTGATCTTGTCGCCGACAGCGGCTCCTGTGAGTGCAGAGAGCTTTTCGTTTATCAGAACTCCGCCGTCATTCGGATAGGGGACAGCTTCGCCGTCACAGGAGAACTTGACAATATTACAGATATTCCTATCCGAGGTTGCAATTATCTTTACGGCCATATCTCCCTTACGGGTATCAACGTTGACGGAATCCGAGATCACAAAGACGCAGTCGTTCAGTATATCGGAACAGGATTCGCGGAACTCCTGCTGATCCGTAAGCGTCATTTCGTCCGCAAAGCTTATTTCAAAATCATAGCATGTGATATTAGTGAATTGGTCGTTAACGACATTGTAGATGGAGTCATGAACTCCGAATCCGACAAGGATGAGCGCAGCGCAGCCGCCGATACCTACGAGCATCATGATAAGCCTTCTGGTGTAGCGAAGGATATTGCGCGCCGCAACCTTATTCAGAAAGCTCATACGGTTCCATATGAACGGCAAATGCTCGAGCAGAATACGTTTTCCGGGCTTAGGTGCTTTGGGCCTGATGAGCTCTGCAGGCATTTCGGTGAGCTCTTTCTTACAGGCGGCAAATGTTGCTCCGGCGGTGCAGACAAGGGATATACCGAGGGAAACGAGAGCATTCTTATAGTCGAAAACAATGCTTATTTCTCCGAAATCATAAAGCATCTTATATGCATTCCAGATAACCTTGGGTATAAGAATGCTTCCGCCGTAAAAGCCGATGATGCATCCGACAAGCGCCGCAGAACCGGAATAGCAGATATACTTCATAATAATCTTGCCGTCGTTATATCCCAAAGCCTTCAGAGTTCCTATCTGCGTTCTGTGCTCATCGACCATCCTTGTCATAGTTGTGGTACAGACAAGCGCGGCCACAATAAAGAAGATCAAAGGGAGAACTTTTGCAATGCCTTCAACCACGGAAGCATCGTTTTCAAAGCTGACGTAGCCCGAATTCTTGCTTCTGTCAAGGGAGTAGGCACGGACGGATGCACTGAAGATGCTGTTATAATCAGCTTCGGATGCAAGGATTGCGGCTTTGGCTTCGGTTAGCTGTTCCTCCGCATCGGAAAACTGCGCGTCCGCTTCAGCCTTTGCCTGTTCATACTGCTCAAGACCGTCGTCATAGGCATTTTTAGCCTCATAATAATCAATCAGACCTTCCGTATAGGTCATTCTTGCGGTATTAAGCTCGTACGCTGCATCATCAAGCAGGGATTTGGCTTCATCAAGCTCTGCCTTTGCTGCTTCAAATTCCGCCGCGGCCATTTCACGCTGCCGATCCAGTTCCGCCTGAGCTTCTACAAGCTGCTGCTGAGAATCAAGCAGATTATGATACATTTCAGGGAGCCCGGTTTCGTCAATAAACTCGATCTGCTGCTGCAAAAACCTGTACTCCGCATATGCTTCGATGTATTCGGGACTGTCATGATCTTCTATCTGTGACATTATCAATTCCAGCTCGGCAATACGTTCAAGCATGGAATTATAGGTGCCGACAGCATCGCTCTGATCTATAAGAGCAAGTGCGGCTTCGACAGCCTTTCTGTTCGCATCAATTTCACCCTGAGCTTCGGCTAACCGAGCAAAAACGGCTTCCCGCTCCGAGTTGTATTCGGCAATCCCTTCATCGTATGCCTTCAGCCCTTCACGGTATTCAAGTTCGCCTGTTTCTATCGCCTGCTTCGCATCATCTAACTGCTGTTTGGCTTCATCAAGCTGAGCTTTGCCTTGGTTTAATTCATCAAGTACACCGTTTAACTGATTCTCCGCTTCGGCTTTGCTTTGTACGAAGTCATGAAGAGCTGAATAGTATTCGCCCCAAGCATCATCTATAAGCTCGCGTGCATTGATTTGCATTTCAACATAGTCTGCATCCGCGCGTTCTTCGAGAGCCGATTGCAGATAATCACTATATCCGTCTATCGCATTATTGTATTCATCGGTGAAAATATCGCCGGCAGCATCCGTTTTGATGAAAATCTCGGTCATTCTTTCAGAGCTGAACGCATCATTTGTCAGGTATACAAATCCATTCAGCGATCCGCCTTCAAGCGTGGAGGTTCCGCGTGTTCTGTTCAGATAGTTGACTGAACAGCATGTGCCGACAACAGTGAATTTATCGTATGCAAAGAAGGATTTCGTTGATTCATCGTTACGACTGCTCACCTTTATGGTTGTGCCGATTGCATTTGCCCCGATGGAGGAAGCATCGACAAGGCATTCGTTGCCGGAAGTGGGCATACGGCCCGATACCAGCTTGACCTTATTTATCCTCTGCGTGATCGAGCAGGCTTTAAGTACCTTTTCACTATCGTGGGCATCGTCATTTGACAGAGAAGAAACAAATTCGGTATCGGCGAAAAAGTCAATATTATAACTTCCCTCGGTCATTATAACGCCGTCAAGGGATCTGAAATATTCAACATCCTCCTCGGTAAATCCTATGGTGCTCAAAAAACGGAAATCGTACATGTTGGCATATCCGTTTATGTATTCATTCGCACTCTTTATCATTGCGGGCTTCAGAGCCGATAATCCGCAAAAGAAACCTACGCCGAGCATTATTATTACGAGTATTGCAATAAATCTGCCCTTCGTCTTCTGTATCTCGCGAATATTATTCTTGGTCCATGCCGTAAATTTTGAGGCTTTAATGTACTTTTTCACCATTCTATCTCCTCAACGGGAGTTACGATTTCATTCTTTGTGACAGATTCGACCATACCGCTTTTTATCCTGATAACCCTGTCAGCCATTGCGGTAAGCGCAGAGTTGTGTGTAATGATAATAACGGTCATTCCGTTCTCGCGGCTTTCCCTTTGCAGCAGCTTGAGGATGGCTTTTCCCGTCAGATAGTCAAGCGCACCGGTGGGCTCATCGCAAAGAAGCAGCTTTGGCCTTTTTGCGAGGGCTCTTGCAATGGCAACTCGCTGCTGTTCGCCGCCGGAAAGCTGCGAAGGGAAGTTATTCATTCTGCCTGCGAGCCCGACATCGGTCAGAACCTGTTCAGCAGACATGGGATTATCAGTAAGCTGCGATGCAATCTCAACGTTTTCGAGCGCAGTAAGGTTCGGGATCAGATTGTAGTACTGAAATACGAAGCCGATATCATGCCTGCGGTAATCCGCCAGCTTCCTCGTATCGTATGCCGATATATCCTTATCCTCAAGGAACACGCTGCCGCTCGTCAGGGTATCCATTCCGCCGAGAATGTTTATGAGCGTAGTCTTACCTGCGCCGGACTGACCGACGATAACACATATCTCTCCTTTGTTTATTTCAAAAGAAACATCCTTTAATGCGGTAACGTTTATATCACCCGAGTGATACACCTTTCCAACCTTGCTGAATTTTACAAATGCACACATATCGGATCCTCCTTGATTTCTACCCACTATAATTATAATGTAAACGGTACGGCAAATCAACAGACTATTCTCATTTTATGTCCATATAGCTTAACAATCGCGCTTTATGCGGCCCACGATGATACGGTGTTCGGGATAATATAACTGCAGCGCAGAGCGGTAACGAAACCGCAGCTTTGCCCGTTTTCCGGAAAATAACTATATCGGAGAATGAATACCCCATATCAGCAAAGGGCATTAGACAAATGAAGCAAACCTGCTATAATATCTATCGGATAAGAAAAAGGCTTATCCATGAACAATAATTTGATTAAAGGAGATAGTATTATGAAAAGGTTTACTCTTCCTCGCGATCTGTATCATGGAAAAGGAGCTCTCGAAGCTCTGAAGACCTTTAAGGGTAAGCGTGCAATGATTTGCGTCGGCGGCGGTTCAATGAAGCGTTTCGGCTTCCTCGATCGCGCTATCGCATATCTTAAAGAAGCAGGCATGCAGGTAGAGCTTTTTGAAGGCATCGAGCCCGATCCCTCTGTTGAAACCGTTATGAAGGGTGCAGAGGCAATGCTGAAGTTCCAGCCCGATTGGATCATTGCAATGGGCGGCGGTTCTCCCATTGACGCGGCAAAGGCTATGTGGATTAAGTACGAGTATCCCGAAGTTACCTTTGAGGATATGTGCAAGATCTTCGGCATTCCCACGCTCCGCCGCAAAGCACATTTCTGCGCAATCTCCTCAACTTCCGGTACCGCAACCGAAGTTACCGCTTTCTCCATCATCACTGATTACCAGAAGGGCATCAAGTACCCCATCGCTGATTTTGAGATCACTCCCGATGTCGCTATCGTAGACCCCGATCTCGCAGAAACCATGCCCAAAAAGCTCGTTGCTCATACCGGTATGGACGCTATGACCCATGCTGTTGAATCCTATGTTTCCACCGCCAACTGCGATTACACCGATCCTCTTGCTATTCATGCTATCCGCATGATCCAGGCAGACCTTATTGATTCCTATAACGGCGACATGGAAAAGCGTGCTGCTATGCATAACGCACAGTGCCTCGCAGGTATGGCATTCTCCAATGCACTGCTCGGTATCGTTCACTCCATGGCGCACAAGACCGGCGCTGCATTCGCAGACTACGGCGCACACATCATCCACGGTGCTGCAAACGCAATGTACCTTCCCAAGGTTATCGCATTCAACGCAAAGAATGAGACCGCAGCCGCACGTTATGCCGAGATCGCGGACGCTATGTGCCTTGGTGGAAATACCACCGAAGAAAAGGTTCAGCTCCTCATCGCTTATCTGCGCAAGATGAACGATGACCTCAATATCCCTCACTGCATCGGTCATTACGGCGCTGACAGCTATCCCTGCGAGAAGGGCTTCGTTCCCGAGGATGTATTCCTTGTCCGTCTTCCCGAGATTGCAAAGAATGCAATCGGCGATGCCTGCACCGGCACCAACCCCCGTATCCCCACCCAGCACGAGATGGAAGAGCTCCTCAAGTGCTGCTACTATGATACCGAGGTCAATTTCTAATCGTAACTCTCTATTGGGTATCTGCTCAAGTTAAATCATGCCTAAAAATTGTGCCGGCTGACCGATCGGTCAGCCGGCATAATATTTTTCATCACATCATCGGATCAATGATAGCTTTTTTCGCTTCAAACAGCAATTCGATAAACCTCTTATCAATATCCGAAAGCCGATAATCCTTCCTGTGGATGAGAATGTCCCTGTAAATGCGCTTGTTTTCTTCGCATTCCCGTTCGACAAGATTGTATCGCGTCAGCAGCTCTTCGGGGATGGGGGAAACCCACATAAAGCATTCCGGATTCTGTACGAGCAGATCAAATTGACTTCCCCTCTCAAACAGGAAGATACGTCTTGCAAAACCATCGGGGAGTTCTTCCTTCTTGACTTCGGCAAAAGACAGCGACGGCACATAAGGATCTGCGTGCGCTATCTCTACATAATTCCGTAGGTCGTCATAGGTGATTTTATCAAGAGAAGCCAATGGTGAATCCTTGCTCATTATCAGAACATAGTGGAATTCCGCAACGAGGTCATAGCTGAGATTCTTTTCTTCCAACGATTCCCTGTAAAATTTATCGTAGTTTTCTGCGTAACGAATGATGCCGAGCCTGTAATCCTCCTGAAGGATGTTGGAAATTGCACGCTTTGCATTGGTTTCCTTGTAAAATAACTCCGCCTTATCGCCCAAAGAAAATGTCGTTGTGAATTTCGCAAAAGCGTCGGCAATATAGCTTGCACGAGGAACCGAAATGGAAAATCGCTTCTTCTCGGTACGTTCCTTAGTGAAGAGAAATTCAACATCATCTATCTGCTTCAGAATGGATTTGGCATAGCGAATAAAAATTTCTCCATCGGGGGTGAGAAGAACGCCCTCGGAGCTTCTTTCAAAAATCGTAATTCCGAGGCTGCTTTCCAATTCCTTGATGGCACGGCTTAGATTCGGCTGTCCGACGTACAGACGCTTTGCGGCCTTGTTAAGTGAATGTGTGTCCGCAACCTCGACCGCGTATTTCATATGCAGCAGATTCATTTATGCACCTCCCGATTTGATATGAGCATTTTGACTTCATATCTTGTCATAATCATTATATCAGGCTTGAGCTGCTTATTCAAGCCGCTATCAGTAGGACGAAAATTGAAAAGCCGTATTTTGTCCCTTTACAAATCATCCCCATTTTGTGTTATAATGAACAGAAACAGAAAACGGAGAAACCTATATGAAAAAAGCATTTAAGATCATCCTCATAATTCTTGCGGTTATCGCTGCTGCGGTTATAGCTTTCATCGCATGGCTCAGCATCACCGAGTACTGCCCCGAACCCTTGGAAGAAGTTCCGATAAGCGGCAGCAATACAGGAAAAGCGGCGTTAGGTCAGGAACTCAACATAGTGACATGGAACATCGGCTATTGCGGACTCGGCAAGGATTCGGATTTCTTCATGGACGGGGGAAAGCAGGTTCAGCCCTCGGATAGAAGTTATGTCGAATACTGCCTTAACGGCATTAAGTCCTTCCTAAATGAAACAGAAGCCGATCTCTTCCTGCTGCAGGAGGTGGATACCGACTCCAAACGCTGCTATGGCATCAATGAAGCTGAACAGCTCGAAATGGGCGCCAGCGCACACGCCCTGAACTTCTCATGCAGATTTGTTCCATACCCTCTGCCGATGATAGGCAGGGTCAACAGCGGACTGCTCACGACGAGCAGAAGCCTTGATCTGGCCTCGGCAGAACGCGTTTCGCTTCCATGCCCTTTTTCTTGGCCTGTCAGAATAGCTAACCTTAAGCGCTGCCTTCTTGTGACAAGGATTCCCGTCGAGGGAAGCGATAAGGAGCTTGTGATTATCAATCTTCACCTTGAAGCCTATGATGACGGCGAGGGGAAGCTTGCGCAGACTGAGCAGCTCAAGAAATATATCGAGCAGGAATACAAAAAGGGAAACTATGTCATTGCAGGAGGAGATTTCAATCAGTCTTTCCCGAATAGCCTTGCAGTTTATCCGAATACCCATAGTGAGCTTTGGATGCCAAGCGAACTGGATGAATCACTGCTTGCAGAGGGCTGCAGCTTTGCTTACGATACTGATACGCCAACCTGCCGCCTGCTCAATCAGCCCTACGATCCGAACGATACGGAGAATACCCAGTACTATGTCATCGACGGCTTTATTCTCAGCCCGAATGTGGAGCTTGTTGCGGTCGAAACCATTGATCTCGGTTTTGAATATTCCGACCATAATCCGGTAAGCATCCGTGTGATACTGAAGTGAGCTTGTGATAATTTGAAGAAAATATATTGCGCTTCGACTGAAAAGGGCGTATAATCATAAATGTGGAGCCTTGTCCTCTGCTGCGCTTTGGTATACCGCGAACAGCCGGGGATGAGGCAGCATGTTCTATAAGCTGAGCATTAGAATTCCTGACAACCGGGCTGACATTCAAATAGCGGCTGTGAAAATAACACCTGAAAGGATACCATATGAAATACTTCAGATCTATTTTGCTTCTGTTTTTGCTGATGCTTCTTTTATTCGCTGCCAGCGCATGCAATAAGGATGACGATTCAATGATCGAAATTACACTTTGGCATGTATACGGAGGGCAAACGGATTCTCCGCTCAATGACCTGATAGAGGAATTCAATAATACCGTCGGTGCTGAGAATAATATTCACGTTACGGTCACCAGCGTTACAAATTCCAATACCATTCATGAGAATGTGCTTGCAGCCGCATTCGGCGATCCTTCTGCACCGGGACTCCCCGATATGTTCTGCTCCTATCCTAAGACCGTTTCTGCAATGCCGGATGATACCCTGCTTGTGGATTATTCCGATTATTTCAACGAGGGGGAGCTCTCGGAGTTCATCCCCGAATTCGTAGAAGAAGGAATAGTTAATGACCGCCTTGTCGTGCTTCCGCTCGCAAAATCGACTGAAGTTATGTTTATTAACAAAACCGCTTTCGATCGTTTTGCCGATGCAACAGGTGTGGATATCTCGGAGCTTTCCACTTGGGAAGGACTTTTCGCTATGGCCGAAAGGTATACCGAATGGACGGATGAGCAGACTCCCGAGATTCAGGGCGACGGCAAGGTATTTTTCGTTCATGATTTTCACTTCAATTATTTTCAGGTGGGCGTGGAAGCTCTTGGCGAGGATTTTTTCAACGGCAATGAGATTGCCTATGGTCCCATGTTTGAATATGCTTGGGAGCCATATTGCAGAGCTGCGCTCAACGGAAGCCTCTGGCTGCAAAGCGGATATGCAACTGAGCCTTTGAGAACCGGCGATACGATTGTATCGGTCGCTTCGTCTGCAAGCGTTCTGTATTATTCGGATATTGTGACATATAATGACAACACAACCGAGCAGGTCGAGATTATTGCTTTGCCTTGTCCGACCTTTGAAAACGGAGAAAAGCTCGTTATGCAGCGTGGCGTCGGTGTCTGCACGGTAAAATCCACACCCGAGAGGGAACAGGCCTGCGTGACATTTCTAAAATGGCTGACTGACGCAGAGCGAAATACGGAATTTGTCACCAAAGCGGGCTATATGCCCGTAAAGCAGGAAGCCTTCGAAAAATATCTAATGCCTGCAATAGAGAATCTTAAAGATAAAATGTACATTTCACTTTACCGGGCATTCTTACAGACCCAGAAGGAATACACTTTCTATTTCCCTCCGAAGATAGATACTTATCTCGAATTGGAAACGTCGTTTGAAAGCAATGTTCGTAATGCGTTGAAATACGGAAAGTCGAGATATATGGATGCCGATTCGGGTTCAATCGACGTGCAGATAATTGAAACGCTGAACTATTTTAAAAGCTGTAATTGAAAATAGTGCTCCTTGGAGGCAGGTAAACTCTTGTTCGGACACCTTAAAGCGCTGATTAAAGCGAGTAAAAAATTTTATGAACAAGGAGTCAGCATTCGGCGCAGACTGGTACTGTACTGGGTCTCGATGGTGCTTGCTCTGTTTCTGATATTCATTCTTGTACTCAATCTAATCGGTGCTTTTTCGAAGACCGAGCGTGAGCTGTCCGCTTTTCTTGAGCTTCAGGAAAGAAATACGAGTGCTGCACTATCCAACCATCTCAGTGAACTGACTGCGCAGGGCATTGTCCTTTCAAAGGATATTTCAAAGAAGATGTCAAATCTTCTTAATGACAGAGGCGTAGATTTTGATGAGCTTAATGATAATATTCCTCTCATTGCCGAGCTGGAGGAGGATCTATATGACTCTGTTTATACAACCCTGAATGCAGGCGATTGCAATGGTGCATTTGTGCTGCTCGATGCAACCGCGAATACGGGCCTTGATGGTTCGGAAAAATCGCGCATCGGCTGTTATCTGCGTTACTCGGATGTCAGCACCGCAGGAAGCTCGAATCAGAGGCTGACCTATTTCAGGGGAATGTTCGATATAGCAAGAAAAAATGGGGTTCAGCTGCACAACCGCTGGAATCCCGAGTTTGATACATCTTTTTTGCCGGGATATGATGATTTTATGGCGATTCGGGTTGACCGAATCGCGGATAGCTTCTGCTGGTCGGGAAGAATGCATATCACCGGCACCTGGGAGGATGCGAACCTCCTTTATGTCCCCGTTGTTTATCAGGGAAGGGTATGCGGCATATGCGGCATTGAGCTCGGAGATTTGTATTTTCAGTTATCATATGCATCCGTAAAATCTCAATACGGAAATGTTATGACGCTCATTGCGCCATTGGAAGGTGATCACCTTTTGCTGGATAAAGCTATGTTCGGCGGCAGCGCCGGAGCAGCACTGCAAACACAGGGCATACTCAGCATCAAGGATGAGAAGTATTTTGAAAGCTATGATTCCGGCTCAGTTCGGTACATAGGTGCTCATAAGAGCTTGGAACATAAAACAGTCGATGGAAAGGAGCTTGTTGTCGCCTTACTGCTTCCGGAGAGCAGCTTTTCTTCTGCTGTAAGCTCAGAACGCGCAAAATGGATGATCATATCGTTTGCGGCACTGCTGCTCCTTCTGGTGCTCTCTTTCTTCCTTTCGAGATCATTTGCCAAGCCGATAACACAGGGAATACGTTCGCTCAAAGAAGAGCCCTTGATGGGTGGTACCGTTGCTAAGGTCGGGATAAAGGAGATCGATGAGCTTCATGATTTCGTTCGAGCTTTAAGGGAGAAAAGACGGCTTGCAGAGGAGATGCCCCCGGGCGTTCAGCTGCTTTTTACAGATTTCTCTTCCCGCGTACAGACTCTCACGCCGATGGAGCGTACCGTTTTGCAGTGTTATATTGAAGGACATGATACCGTTGAAACTGCAAATCTCGCCTTTATCAGCATAAATACTGTCAAAAAGCATAATACCAATATCTATAGGAAACTCGGCATCACTACCCGTGAAGAGCTGATGCTCTATATAGATCTGTTTCGCCGCTGCGGTAAGATTGAAGAGATCTCTTATATTTAGATTGAGTATTGATAGATGCATTGCCACTGCAGCCTTCATAAGGCTTGCGGTGGCAAGTTTTGCTTGCAACAACATATGGTGTTATTGCAAAGAAACAACGCTACATGTTGTATACTACTGAGTAGTATTTTCACATTTCTGGTAAAAATACTACCGGAGACCATATTATTATTTCCATTTTATGCTAAAATATACTTATGAGAATTATTCTATCGCGCAGACATCGGGAGGCTGTAAACAGATAGCTTGCATCCGATTTGTACGGAAGTATTTTATTCGATAATACCTGATTACGGAGAATAATGTTTACGGGTATTTAGGTACTTTTCACCAGCGATATTCAGAATTCTATTGATATACATAAAGGGAGGGCTATCACATCACCATGAACATGAAGATTATTATTTTAGCTTTGATAATAGCAGCAGCTCCCATGCTCGCCTCTTGCGGCAGTGGGCTCTTTTCCCGTTCACCGCAAATATCCGGTATAACTCATTTCAGCTATGCAATCTACGGCGGCATGACGATGAATTACGGCTATGACTATTCGGCCGATCTTGCTGACGGCAAGGTTATTGTGACCCATCGCCCGAGCGATGAGCCCGAAGAAAACTCCATCACCGTTGAGACCGATGCTTCATTCATGGATGAGCTTCGTGCCGTTATCGAAAAATACAAGCTGAATAAATGGGACGGATTCCATGGCAACAACAAATATGTTCTGGACGGGGATTTCTTTTCTCTAAGAGTTGAAATGGATAATGGGCAGACAATATCGGCAGGCGGCTATATGTCATATCCGAAGAATTACAGTGCAGCCATTTCGGAGATAATTGCTCTCTTTGATGCTCTTTTTCCGAAAGAATCCGACTGATATTGCCTAAGGTGTTCCATGCAAATCAGAAAGCGAAGCAAATTAACTGTGGCTGATTGAGCAGGGCAAATTTCCTTGCTTTCAGAATAAATCAATCAAATAAAAATGGAGGAACAATTATGGAAATCAAAGGAACCTGGAAGATCGACGGCATGCTCGACTTTTTGAATGGCGGCTACAGGAAGTTAGATCCTGCGTCTGAGGATGAAAGCGAAGCTATGTTTGCAAAGGCTGTCATTATTATAAACGATACCGAGATGCTGACCTGCTTACCGATCACCGAGGATATGTCCCCCGAGCAGATTGAACAAGCCAAGGAAGAGGGAATGGCTATTGTAGACGGATGCCTTGTGCAATCAAGCGAACCCATTAAATTCGAGGACGGCAAATGGTTCTACAATACCGGTATCCAAGGCGATATTATGGGAGAAGAGATCAATCCATGGAGTGAGTTCGAATTCGACGGCGAGTATCTCTGCACCGGAATGTTAAGATTCCGCAGGGCTTGAAAAAGGGAATAGCAAATAAATAGCTAAGATTTAAGGAGAAAAACATGTCAATTTTCGATTCAATTAAAAGCAAGGCCGGAACTGCTATCAATAAGGCAGTTACCGCCGCAGGCAATAAGAACTATACCGTAGTTCTCAATACCCTTCCCATGAGCGTTGAGGAGCTCAAGGCAATGCCGCAGGGCAGCCTCAAGAATCCCGAAGATACCGCTGCGCTCGTTATTGCAGCACTCGCAGTCTATCCTGCCGCACCCGATGCTTCCATTGCAATGATCAATTATATGCGCAACGGCCGTGACCTCATCGGAAGCGATCTTCAGTTCGTCAAGGAACGCGGAGTCAGCCACAATAACGCTGTCATCGCCTGCTTCAAGGGTGCAACTCCCGAAAATAACTATACTCCCACCGAGCCTGCGACCATAGAGATGATGGAGAATGCATACAGCCGTGAACAGATCAAGGATGGCATCCTTACACTCTATGTCAAGTGCAACGGTGCCGATTCACATCGCGTAATCACCCTCCGTCAGAAGGCTTCAACGGGTGAATGGTTCTTCTGGAGCGGCATTATGGGCCTCCTCAGCCAGGTCAAAACCCCCAAAGCAGCTGATCCCTGGGCGTAAGAAAGATTTTACAGAGGCTAATCCCAAATGAAAAAGCTTTTTGCAACCATTTTGGCGGTAACAATGCTCATCAGCATTATTACTGTACCTGCCTTTGCAGAAACAGATAACGATCTCGGCATTGAAACCATTGGCACCGATGACACTCAGACTCCATGCACTCCGGCGACCTTTGAAGAATGCCTGAATTACGGCGATACCAATCTGACCTACACATCAGATGGTTGGAGTATTGGGGACACAAGCTTCAACAGCTATTGTGCTGTTGCCAACAGCCATGTTCCCAATACTGTTGCAACGCTCAGCTTCGAGCTTCCCCACGGAAGCGTGACTGTAAGCGGTTACAGATATCTTGTATATCTTGAATTTGATTACAGCATTCGTGCTGCTGACGGCAATGCGGGCTGCAATCTGCTCTTCCAGGCATTATGCGGCGACAGCAGTGTGGTCAATGCATCGGGCACACTCCATGATACGGACGGCGCATGGAAGCATGCAAGCTTTCTTCTCGGTGAGTATGATGAATATCTGAGCGCTTCCTTAACCTTCAACAACGGCAGCTGTGATTATGCCACATACTCTTATGTTGCAAATATTAACTTCAGAATGGTGCATGTGAGCGAGGATTTCTTCGCCTATAAATACAATACCGATGAGCATATCGAATTTGATCCCATGACCGGAGAGGTTCTCGATATCGAGAGATTCCCCTCTTCAGGAAGCGACAGCAGCTGGTCCTTCTGTGAAGTCATCGCAGCAACCAGCGCGAACGATACCATCTACGGCTTTGTTCATTATCGCACATACAATAGTGATAATGAATATATGAAATTGGCATCATTTACTCCTAAGACATCTTCGGATGATCCGTACAATGATTTCACGCCGAATTATCAGAACAGCAATGGTGAAGACCGTGCCGTCATTGATTACAGCACTTACGGTATCTATGATATGGCGTATAACTATTATAATCACTATATCTATGCAGTCGGCTGGGAAATGTATGAAGAGGAAGGGACTTCCGAACCGGTCAGCAAGCCCTGTCTGTTCCGTATAGATCCGGAGGTTGGAAATGTCGATTTAGTCAATTATATTACTGTTAATAACTATGCCCCTATAACGGCAACCGGAATCGCAATAGACCCCGATGGTAATGCATATGTAGTTTGCGAAGGAGGTAACGAAATATATTCAATTAACCTCAGCACTGCCAGGCTCAAACAGGTCGGCTTGTTCATAGGCGGCATTTCGGAGGTCGGAGAATCCTATTTTTACGGCACCCAGTCTATGCACTGGGATATGAATACCAATACTTTGCTCATTGCTGCAAATCTTAAGACGACCGGTGATGCTGCGCCTTACTACCACCGCGATATCTATGCTATGACCCCTAATAGTACTGTTGGCAGCATGTGGCTCTGCGATTTTCCGGCCAGTGGTTCCGTTTTTGACGGAGACAGTATTCGTTGCCTCTGCTCACTCTATTTCCCCGGTGAGCTGGAAAAGGCAGGCTGCGTCCCCGGAAGCGCTATCGATCTCACTACAGACTACTCGGGCGCCCGCCCCTATTGGAAGAGCATGAACGGCATACTGAAATCAGATTCCGAGTGTTGGTCGGGTGTAAGTGCACGCTTAAGCACAACCGTTAATCTGTATCGTGATGAATATCTCAACTTCGAATACCTCGTCCGCGGGGAGATACGCCCCGAAAGCGGAGTAATTGATGATGGCTTTTATGTTTATATTGATGGTGAACTCGTTCTTGAAATGGGAATTCAGCCTGCATGGAAGAATTTCAGCTATCTGCTGACAGCAGGAAGGCATACCATCGAATGGCATTATTCGAAGGACACATACGGAAATCAAGTCGGAGACTATGCTGCGCTCAGAAATATCATGCTTGCGGGTACTGATATAGGTTCTGCGGTCGATTTGTGCGGCTCCGCCATTGAGAACAGCGTTCGTTTTGATTTCGATGCATCCGGCGATTATCCCTTCCGTCCAGTAAATGATCCTTTCTACGGCCTTGTGCTCCGAAGCTCAAACATGGGAAGACATAATACAACCTCTTCCTTTGAATTCAGCGTCAATGTAGATACCGGGGATCATCTCCACATTGATTACGCTGTCGGCGGTGAAGTATCCGTAAGTGGCTCTACGAAATATGACTGTCTCCAGTTCTACGTCGATGGTTCTCTGATCGAAACCTATGCGGAGGAATGGCCGGACGATAGCCCTGAGATCTATTATACGTTCACCGAATCGGGCGATCATACCATAAAGCTGACCTACAAGAAGGATTCAAGCGTCAACGGTGAGATGGACTATGCACTCATCTACGGAATTCAGGTCATTTCCGCCCATGGCTATGACTGCCTGAATACAATGGGCTCCGATTATTGCTTCGAATTCTATTATGATTCGCATGGCGGCTTATATGAATACTGCTGGGAGATTGAATGCGAGCAGGTCATGAGCGGAAACAGGGGCAGGCATAACTCCTCCGCATATCTTGCAACCACTATAAATACCACTACCGGCGGTGTGCTTCAGTTTGATTACATGGTCAACGGTGAGCAATCGAGCAGCGATGTATATGACTATCTGGAAGTTACGCTCGATGGAAGCATATCAGTGCTGCGAGTCGGTTATTCCGATGGCTGGCAGACCGCATATATCGAAATTCCGAGCGGAAATCATACCATCGAATTCATCTATAGTAAGGATAGTGCCGTCACCGAAGTGGGCGACTGCGCGAAGCTTGCATGCTTTATTTTCCGCGCAGGTGCGTCCGGAGGACTCTTAGGCGATGTTGACGGCAGCGGCACTCTGGACCTTATCGACGCAATGCTCCTGAATCGCTATATGCTCGGTTTGGTCAGCGAATCCGCACTTGATCTTTCTGTTGCAGATATGAACGGAGACGGCAATATCAATAATTTTGATGCGCTCCTCATTGCTCGCAGGGTCTTGGGCATTGGCTGATGCTCCGACGTTAAGTCAAGATTTATATTTGACGGCGGTCCGTTCGGAACAGAACGGACTGCCGTTTCCTTTTATGCATGGACCGTATGCACCCATGATAAGCGTGATGCATCTATTGAATAGGGGGGAGTGTATTTTTCTTCTTAGTGAATAACACTCGCTTTTTGATTGGCTTTACTGTCGGACAAGCAAACAGTATATGCTTATTTGACATTATCTGTGAAGAAAATTCCTCAGATAACTTAATTTGAATCGAAAATGCTATTGTATACGGGGGAATTTTGTGCTATCATATACATAGCTCGGAAGAAGGAGGGTTAACTTCAATGGAAAAGAACTCTAAAGATACCAATGCAGCAAAGAATTTAGGGAATACTATCAAGTTCCGCAGGACGAACGAGAAGCAGACCGCGCATGAGGTACTGATGAATGTTTATGCGGCGATGACGGAAAAGGGCTATGACCCCGTAAATCAGATCGTTGGATACCTCCTTTCTGGTGATCCGACCTATATTACAAGCTATAACAATGCCCGTTATCTTATCCGCACTATCGAGCGTGATGAGCTTGCAGAGGAATTGGTGCGCTCGTACATCGAGCAGTACGGTAAGGACAGCATCGTTTGAGCTGCTGAATGCTTCGGTGTTCAATATGAAGAGCAGAATAAGAGCGACCGAATTCGGTCGCTCTCGATTTATGCTGTATAGGGATATAGCTGTCAGAACTGTACGTCTACGATATGACCGGGGCATCCGTTGCGGGGAACATTAGCACCGTTCGCTTCATCGGTATCTATGTGCATAGCGAGCTTGAATTTCGGGCTGACACGAACGACGACATCGCCGAAAACGGTCTTCCTGCCATCGGTATCAACGGCAACGCTGACAATCTGCTTGTCGGTAACGCCGAATGCAGCGGCATCTTCGGGAGTCATGTGGATATGACGCTTGGCAATGATAAGGCCTTCGGTGAGCTGAATGCTTCCCTCGGGTCCTTCGATTTCGATGGGGGCGGTGCCTGCGATATCACCGGATTCACGAATGAACCCTTCTGCGCGGAGAGCTACGCTGTCGGTCTTGGAAACCTCGACCTGGCTTGCCTTGCGGACGGGCCCGAGAATGGAAACGCGCTCGATCCTGCGGTCACCGTTCTTCAGAGTGACCTTTTCCTTGCTGAGGAACTGGTCGGGCTGGGAAAGCGGACGGTCAAAGGTAAGCTCGTGGCCCTTGCCGAACAGAGCTTCAACATGTTCCTGAGTGAGATGCACATGGCGTGCGGATACTTCAACGATAAAATCCATGATATTGCCTCCATGATTTTTTAAGATAAATATTGGGAAAAACAGCGGAAATTCCCATCGCTCCTATTTTCCTACATATTAACTTAAAAGTAAAGAGCTGAGGGAAAATATAATGGATATTTTGCATAGATAAGGAGTTTAATAATGAAAGATTTCAGTGTGTTCGATATAATAGGACCGCGCATGGTCGGGCCGAGCAGCTCGCATACCGCAGGCGCCGTGCGCATAGGGCTTGTCGCACGAAGCTTCATCAAGGGACATATTTCTTCGGTTGAGATAACGCTCTACGGTTCATTTGCAGATACAGGAAGGGGCCACGGTACGGATAGGGCGATAGTTGCAGGAATACTTGGCGTTGAACCCGACGATCCGAGGATAAAATATTCCATGCTGCTTGCAAAGAGCGAAGATATGGCCGTTACCGTAAATTACAGCCACGAGCCAACCGACCATCCGAATACCGCCCGCATCAAGGTGACGGGGGACGATAATAAGAGCTTTACAATAGTCGGAATATCAATCGGCGGAGGCAATATCAGAATAATAGAGATAAACGGCATGGAGGTGTCGTTCGGAGGCGATTATCCTACGCTGATAGCATTCTATAATGACGTGCCCGGCGTGATTTCGAAGGTTTCGACCGTGCTTGCCGCAATGAATATAAATATTGCCTTTATGCGCGTATTCCGTCAGGCAAAGCGCAAGGAAGCATGCATGGTAATAGAAACGGATGCGATAATAAATGGGGAAGTGCTGGATGTGCTCAGCAACTGTGTTGAAGAGATCGCGGAGGTTTGTGCAATATGAGTTATGCATTTGATAACGGAAAAGAGCTGCTGGAGCTTTGTGAAAACGAGAATATTACGATTGCTGAGGTCATGATACGCAGGGAAATGGAGCGAAGCGAAGAAAGCCGTGAAAAGATTGTAAACGAGATGTATCTGAACCTCAAGGTCATGGAAAAATCTATCCACATCGGTCTTGAAGAGAATCAGCAGACCATGACAGGCCTTGCCGGGAACAATGCGGAAAAGCTTTACGCATATGCGGAGAAAGCGAATATGGGGCAGGATATGGCAAGAGTCTGCGCTGCCGCAATGGCTGTGACCGAGGTCAATGCTTCCATGGGTGAGATCGTTGCTACGCCGACTGCCGGTGCGAGCGGAGTGCTTCCTGCGGTGCTTGTCATGAACAGCGAAAAGCACGGATTTACGGATCGGGATCTTGTGAACGGTCTTTTTGCCGCGGGCGCAATAGGAATAATTATTGCAAAGAATGCTTCAATCTCGGGCGCGGAGGGCGGCTGTCAGGCGGAGATCGGCTCTGGTTCAGCTATGGCGGCAGCTGCGCTTGCGGAGTTATGCGGAGCGAAGCCCGAGGCCTGCCTTGATGCTGCTGCGATCGCCCTAAAGAATATCATGGGGCTTGTTTGCGACCCCGTTGCAGGACTTGTCGAATGTCCCTGCATCAAGCGTAATGCCATGGGTGCAGCAAATGCCGTGCTTGCGGCCGATATGGTGCTTGCAGGCATTAAGAGCATAATCCCGTTTGATGAGACCGTTGCGGCTATGTATAACGTGGGTAAAATGATGAATTCCGACCTTCGCGAAACCTCGCGCGGAGGGCTTGCCGCAACCAAGACCGCAAAGGAGATTTCCGCCAGGATTAAGGCGTAAACTAAGAAGCCATAACCTTTCGGCTATGACTTTTCAAACGATAATAAAGTTTAGCGTTCGCCGACCACCATGATTTCGGTATCGGCGATCGCTTTTTCTATGAGGGGAGCAAAATCTACCGCAGCCTCGCTTGCACGGATGTCTTCGAGTACGGGCTTAGTCACCGGGTGCTTCGGGACGAATACCGTGCAGCAATCCTCATAGGGGAGAATGCTCGTTTCATAAGTACCGATCTTACGGGAAAGATCCATTATCTCATCCTTATCGAAGCCGATGAGGGGACGGAATACGGGCATGGATACGGCATCATCCGTGACGCAGAGGCTTTCAAGGGTCTGGCTTGCGACCTGCCCCAAGGATTCGCCGGTGATGAGTGCGCGAGAGCCCTCGCCATCGGCAATGCGTTCTGCGATCTTCATCATAAGCCTGCGCATGAGCACGGTTGTTTCCTTTTCGGGACAGTCATCGTATATCTTCATCTGAATATCTGTGAAGGGAACGAGGTAGAGCCTGATAGGAAGAGCGTAGCGTGAAAGCAGCCTTGCAAGATCTATGACCTTGTCGCGTGCGCGTTCACTGGTATAGGGATAGCTGTAAAAATGAACTGCGCTGAGCGTGAGTCCGCGTTTTGCCATCATATAGCCTGCAACGGGGCTGTCTATGCCGCCGGAGATGAGCAGCGTTGCTTTGCCTGCCGAACCGACCGGCATACCGTTGGCACAGGGAATCTCGGAACAGTAGATGTATGCGGAATCTCGGATCTCTATGCAAAGCGAAATTTCGGGCTTGCGGATATCAACATGCAGCTCCGGGAAACGTATCAGCATCTGATAGCCCATTTCGTGGTTTATCGCATCGGAATTCATGAAATAGTGCTTGTCTGAACGCCGCGCAAACACCTTGAAGCTCGCCGGACCGCCTCCGCGGCGCTCGATCTCTTGCTGCATAAGCTCCGCACAAGTATTGATAACATTATCCCAGTCCTTATCAACGACGTATGCAGGGCTGAGCGAGTGAATGCCGAAAACCCTTGTCAGCCTGTCAACAGCAGTATCGAAGCTGTCTTCGGGGATGGAATGCACATAGATGCGTCCCTGCTCGTGCGCGATTTTGCTGGGTATGCCGCGAAGCGCACCCTTCATGTTGGAGATGAGCTTCTTTTCAAAAAACGGTCTGTTAAGACCTTTGAGATGGATCTCGGTGTAACGAACGAGTATGATTTTTTCCATGATTATGGTTTTATCCTTTCAAAAAGGTCGATTTTGACCTTGCTTATGATTATCTTCTTCTGAACCTTCTGAGCAGGTTCAGGCTGTCCTCAATATACTGGGCAGCGGTATCCGCTTCTTCGACCGTATTGAACGGGGAAAAGCTGAAGCGAATAGCTCCATCCTGCCTGTCTCCGGTAATGCCCATTGCAGTCAGCACACGGTTCTTGCCGCGATGGCGCGCAGCGCATGCTGAACCCGTTGAAACGAGCAGCCCCTTATCCATGAGTGAGTTAAGCAGCACTTCGCCGCGTACTCCGAGAAAGCTCACATTGAGTATATATGGCACACCCTTATCTATTTCGGGACCGTTCAGCCTAACATCGCGAATGCGGATGAGGTTATTGAAAAGCCTGTGCTTGACGGCGGACATATTGGAGAAGTACTCATCGTGGTTCGCCGTATATATGGCGCACGAATTATCAAGAGCCATGATGCCGGGTACATTGGTAGTGCCGGAACGGAGATTGTTTTCCTGACCTCCGCCCATCTGACCGCCTTTGAAACGGACACCGCTTCTCACATACAGCGCGCCGATGCCCTTGGGCGCATGGAGCTTATGACCGCTCATAGAGTACATATCGCACCTGACAGCCGGCATCTTCACATAGGCTTGTACCCCGTCAACGTGGAAAACGGCATTGGGAGATTGCTTCTTTACGAGATCATTTATGGCATTTATATCGTTGACCGCACCGCTTTCGTTGTTCACATGCATAATGCTGACATATCCGGTATTGCCGTTAAGCGCATCGGCAAGCTCATCCATATTTATTCTGCCGGTTTTGTCAACGCCGACGACGACAACATCATATCCCTTTTCACGCATAGAGGTAATCGGTTCATAAACCGATGGATGCTCAACAGCGGAGGTGATTATTCTGCATTTATCATGCATTGCTCCGAGCGTACCGAAAAGAGCCATGTTGTTGCTCTCCGTGCCGCCGCTGGTGAAGATAAATTCACTTGCATCGGCATGAATATAGGAAGCAAGCCTTCCCCTTGCGGAATTGACATCCCTTTCGGTGCTGACGGCAGGGGAATAGGAGGCAGCAGGGTTGAAAAACTGTTCTCGCATGTATTTTACTGCGATATCAGCTGAGCTTTCGAATACAGCAGTGGTCGCACTGTTATCAAAATAGATCATAGGTCATATACCTCGTTCCTAAGGTTTTTCTTTACACAATATGCTGTGATTTACTCCGAAGGAACGCTTACAGGGGGATATTGTGCATACAGAACATTATAATTCTGAGTCAGCAGCTGTATTGCAAGAGAGATAGCGCTCGGGTCTGCCTGAGCAAGCGCAGCCTGCAGATTGGCAATGTTGTTAAGAAGCATTGCTCGGTCGGAATCTCCAAGCGTCTGAACATTGGCGAGATAATCCTGAACCGTATTGATAAGACTTCCGGCCTCAAGATAGAGATCTGCAAGGTTATCATAGGATGAACCGTAATCATGTATGGGGCAGAGATACTCGCTGAAATCAAGATAATTTACTATGAAGCTGCTGATATCGAGATCGGTGACAACGGCGTTGGGAATGAGCTCTCTAAGCTTTTCGGGTGAGAGCTTTGCATAGACGGACGCAGTCGGAATAAGCACCACATAGCCCTCCCTTCTCAGATCGCTGGGGCAATGCTCGCATGCCAGTTTCCCTGATTCGCTGCATATATCGACACAGCAGTGCATGCTGCAATAGGTCGTCGGAACATCTTCAATACGGCACCAATCGGTTATTGGCTTGTTCGTGGCATCGAGCATACATGCTTCGGTCGCCAGCTGACCTGATATCGGGCATATGCATACCTGAACCAGGCCGAGATCGCCGGGGGAAGCATCCATTATCGGCTTATCAGGCAAGCCTTCATGGATCTGACTCATGAATGCCTGCCAAAGCGGTGCGGCAGCGGAACTGCCGGTGGAGCCGGAAGCAAGCTTCTCGGAATACTGATCGTGACCGATCCACAGAGAAGCAGTGTAATAACCGGTGAAGCCTGCAAAATAGACGCTTGTATAGTCGTTGTTTGTACCGGTCTTTCCGGCAACGGTGATGCCTTCGATCTGCGCGTTTCTGCCGGTGCCGCGCTGAACTGCGTCGGAGAGAAGATCGATGAGCATGTATGCGGTACTCTCTTTGAATACTCTGTGAGATGTCTGTACATCCGTTGCTTCAAGAATCGTATTGCCCTTATCGTCAACTACACGGGTGAAGCTGACGGGATCTATGTACACTCCTCCGTTCGCGATGCATGCGTAAGCGGCAGCCATTTCAAGAGGGGAGATATCGGAGGTGCCGAGTGCAAGGCCCGAACCGGTAGCATGTATCCTTGAAGGATTGATTCCAAGCTCAGTAAGATATTGAACGCTGATCTCGGGAGAGACGTAATCATAAAGAAGCCTTGCAGCAACGATATTGAGCGAGGATACAAGGCCCTTCCTCATACTCTTTATGCCTTCATTGCTCGATGAACCCAGCGAGGGGTAACCCCTTCCGCCGTACCCTTCGATCTCGACTTCTGAGTTAAGTATGCCGAGAGCAGGACTGTATCCGAGGTCAAGCGCAGGACCGTATACAGACAGGGGCTTGATGGATGAACCGACGGGCATGGAGCTTTGGTAGGCGCGGTTAAGCTGACGCTTCTGCGTAGGTTCATTCCTGCCGCCGATGATGGCTTTAAGCTGTCCTGTTTCATGATCGATAATAACGACCGATGCCTGAGGCTGGATGATGGTGAGCCCGGAGGTCGAATCGGTAATGATGCCTGCGCTAGAATCACGGAGCGCAGGATAATTATCCCAGTTGGTTAAAATGTCCTGAACACTGTGCTGAATATCGGGATCTACCGTAAGATAGATATGATAACCTCCGGTGCGCAGCTCGCTTTCGATAAGCGCACGGTTTGCGGAGGTGTTATCGAGCCCACGAACCTCCAGCAGGGCATTTACGACGTCATATATGCCGTATTCGACAAAATATGCCATATCATAAAGCTGCTTTTGCGAGCTTACTTCAAGTATGGTGACTTCCTCTGCAAGCGCCGCATTGTATTCATCGAGCGTTATCGCTCCGGCTTCGTACATAGCCTTCAATACAACATCGGTCCTTGCATTGGTAATGTCCATTTTGTTAGTGCCGTCCTCATAGAACCTTTTATAGGTGTTGGCACGGGGATTTGTGTAATTGGGCTTCTGAACCATCCCGGCGAGCATGGCACATTCACGGATGGTCAGCTCGTCAAGCTCCTTGCCGAAATAATCCTTTGCTGCGGTTTTGAATCCGTAGTTGGAATCGCCGAGGTAAACGTCGTTCATATACGCTTCAAGAATGGTATCCTTTGATACGGTGCTTTCAAGCTCGTAAGCGAGATAAGCCTCCTGTATCTTACGCTTGTAGCTCTGAACATTGCTCAACACCTTGTTCTTGATGAGCTGCTGAGTGATGGTAGAACCGCCATGGGTGTTTGTATTGCGCAGAGTATTTATAACGGCGGAGAAAAGCCTCTTGAGGTCGAGACCGCCATGCTTATAGAATCTTACGTCCTCAACGGAGATAAGAGCATTTTTGAGATTATCCGGAAATTCCTCTATGCTCGCCCAGTCACGGTATTCCATATCGGCATAGCTCGTTATTACATTGCCGTTGCAGTCGTAAATGTAGCTGGTGCGGTCGCTCTTGGTAAGAGTGGATATGTCGAGCGTCGGAGTTGTGTCAATATAAGCCTTTGCAACTCCCAAAAGAAGCCCGAGTACCGCAAAACCTCCTATCACGATGAGAACGAGCATGATCTTAATCACGCCGAATACGATAGCAAGCGCAGTTGAACGGGGATGCTTGCGCGGAACAAAGAGCTCGGTTTCGGTTTCTTCGGATTTCGGTTTTCTGTGGGCGGAAGCCTTTTTCTTCTTTTTCTTCACTTTAGTATCCTTGCCTGATGCAGAGAGTACCTGCTCAACAGCTTCATGTGAATATACAATGGTATCAGAGGTGGCAGGTTCATTGCTTTCGGTCATATTATATTCGTACTCATCCGTTCCCTCAAGTGCTTTATCAGCAGGGATATCGCTGCCCGTATCGGCAGCGTCTGAAACAATATCAGCTTCAGCGCCGGAATCGGCACATTCATCCTGTAAAGTTGCGCTTATTTCATCGTTACCGATGCCGTCAGCGTCAGATATATTAAGTTTATCCGGATTGCTCATTAAATCAGCCTCCCTTCATTAAGCTTTGCTTTGCAAATGTATTACCGATATTTCGGAAATAAACCGCAATTATTATAACATAGAACGGTTTGATTGGCAAATCGGTTGATAATAGTATTGAAAATACAGCAGAAATTATGAAAAGCTCGGGAAATGCTGACTATTATTCGAAATGCTCGTTCAGATGCTTTTTGAAAGCAAGGAAGGTTTCCTCGCTGATATCATGCTCCATCTTGCATGCATCGTTCACCGCATTTTCTTCGCTGACACCGAGACTTCTAAGCATTTCGGCAATGGTGATATGCCGGTCATAGATCCTCTCGGCGGCTTCCAGACCCATATCGGTCAAAACTAAGGAATTGTCCTTGCCGGTCACGATATATCCTGCGTTTTTCAGTATGCCGACAGCTCGGCTCACGCTTGGCTTTGAGACGTTCATATAATCAGCAACATCAATGGAATGCACTTCGCTGCTGCTGCGTGAAAGAATAAGGATGGTTTCAAGATACATCTCGCCGGACTCCCGGATGCTCATAACATATACCTCGGTTCAGATTATGGTTGAAGAAACTGCATACTCCGGTCACGGAACAAACAAAGAGGCAACAATCGGGTAATAATGCTTTCAGCTATCGAAATCTTTTTGAGATACATCCTTAGAGTAGTTCTTTATCATGGCATAACAGCAGGGATAACCGACGATAATATGCTCCGAAAGGACTATATCCAGATTCCCGAGAAGCCTGCGGAGTTCTCCGGTAGCGGTAATGTCCTCATCCGAAGGCAGATATTGACCGGAGGGATGATTGTGGGCTATTACAACATTCACAGCACCGTGGCGAAGCGCTGATTCGACGACGGTTCGCATCGGAAGCGATATTCGGCTTGTGCTGCCGCATTCGTAGATATCGTAATGAAGAAGACAGAATGCTTTGCTGAGAGAGATAATACATATCCTTTCTTCACGGCAGTGCCCAATCAAACGGTAAGAAAAATCAATTACGGAATCAAGATTATTGAATTGGGTCCTTTTAAGAAGCGTCCTTTCCGAATAGGGAGCAATAACACCTGCAAGACGAAGTAGGACGGCAGTGTTTTCGCTGAGCCCTTCCCGCATCAGATCGTTGGGATCGGCGTGAATCACACCGTGTAAAGAGCCGAACCGGTCGATGAGTGAATGTGCAATCTGATTAACATCCTTGCGGGGAAGAGCATAAAACAACAGCAACTCAAGCAGCTGGTGCTCATGCATACTGTTAACTCCGCCGTTAAGGAAGGTCTGCTTTAATCTTTGCCTATGCCCTTCATGGGGATTGTCGGCTCGGACCTTATCGGCTGTGCCTGTGCTTTCACTGCTTCCGACGTTTTGAACGGAAACGCTCAATCCCCGATTGTCCGACATTTGCTTCTTCATAAAAATATTTTCTCCGGATCTCAAATTGAATGCATGGTACCACTCAAAAACACTTTATCCTAATATTAGCATTATAATCAGTAATTTGCAAGTGCTCTTATGGCTTGAAAGTGATAATTATGCTGAATTGTCACCTTTGATTCACAATTTAGCACCGAAAAATATACCATTCACGAGAAAAAGCTATTGACACGCCCAAAAATAAATGATATTATTTAATAAAATAATGAGAGGAGGCATGTGAAAAAAGAAGAAGACAGCCCGTGTTTTGATACTATCATAATCGCCCTTGCACAAACGAAAGCGGATGACCTCACAAACAACGGGGCACCCGGATCTGAACTGCCGCTTATAGACTCACCCTCTCCAGAGGCGGTGGAGCTCACACCGCTTTCTCTTGTTAATGGTTTGCAGTTGACCGTCAGTGACGCTTATTCCGACGAATTAACGACTTTTACGGCAACCTGCCATCGGATTGGTTTTGCGTATATTGTAAAGATAGGATTAGAGCGCATCTTATTGCGCATTGATGGCTTTAACTAATGGTTTAAGGAGATTAGATTATGAAAACGATAAAGAAACTACCTTATATATTCTTTGCAGCACTGTATCTGTGCTTATTATGTGCTTGCTCGACCGCACCAAAAGAAGATGATGTTCAGAGCTCGTATCCAATTCCGGAGGAAAATACTCAGAGCGTATCCCACACCCAAACACCGCTGCCAGGTGAACAGCCGGCTGCCAACATTGTACCACCGCCAAGCCTTGATTTTTACGGGATCGATGAGCTTCAGGATTTCGTTTCTTCCTACGAATTGAGTGACGATGATTTTGATCGTTTCATTAAGGAACATAATTATTATCTTTGCGGCATTCAAAGCAAAACGGACTTGATAAACATGGTGGAGCGTTTCGATGAGCTACCGTTCCCGATGTCCGAGGAATATAGCTTTAACTTTATGGACTACTATCCGGAATTGGGACGATATACAATGGTATATTTGATGGGCAACGGTCACTGCTATTTCACCTTTTTCGAGGGCGTTGAAGGCGATTCAGAGTCACTGCTCGACAGCGCAATTGAATCGAAGAATGTTTCCTTAATGGAACTAGATCAACCGACATCAATTCGCAGGCTTTATGTGCTTAACGATACGAACGATGATGTGACAACCTTTTATTCGGATATCAACGGATACTTTGTGGAAATTGAAACATGTTATCTTTCCCCAGGTGAAGCCGAGGAAGCGATATTGTCATTCGACTTCGGCACACTATCCGAGTTCCTCGGTGAATAGCGGCACTGCAGGAAATAAAAAAATTGACATCAAGGGGACACTCTCTTCATAGGTTTTTGCGGCAAACGCCCTTGCAGCAATTCCATGCGCCGGAGCCCTCAAAACCTAATAGCTTATATTTGGGCGGGTTATGTAACTCAGGGCTCCGGATTCAAAAACCGTCCCGTGAGCACAGTCAAGAGAGAAATGGAGGAAAAAACATGAAAAAAATCTTTTTGATAGGTATAGTTATTATGCTTGCTTTTGCTTCTGCATGCAGCAAGCCTGCTGAAGACGTCATAAACACCGGAGCTCCGGAAACCAATGACGTGCATAATGATGAGAATACATTCAAACCCACCGCAGCTACGACGGAACCGCCTGAGGAAACACCCTCCGGAGGGAATGACGTTCCCGAGCAAATATTCTTTAGCAGCATCGAGGAATACCGCGAGTTTGCCGCATCCTTGGAGCTTGACGATGCGGAGTTCGAGAAGTTCATCGGTTCAGGGCAATACAGTATGAACGGCGTCCATACAAGAGAAGATGTAATAAAAGTGCTCAACGCGCTTGGTTCCGTGCCCTTTCCCGAAATGGGAGGGTTCACTTTGGATTGGATAAATCTGCGCCTTGATTCGGATAACATCTATATACGGCTTATGAGTGATGATGAAGAGAAGCTTTGCATTGGTTTTAGCATTATGATCTCCTGCAGCAGTGAAGATGCCGAGAGCAGGGCAGAAGAGCTTGACCGTAATATCATCGAGATACCTGTCGATAAAGATTCGGAACTGAAATACCTCCTTCGATTGGTCATGGATGACGATTCAAATCCAAATTCGTACTATTATACAAATATCCGATTCCATCGTATTTGCCTGACAACAAGTCTACCTGTGGAGGAGCTGTTAAATGCGCTGAATGGATGCCAATATACAACTATTGACGAATATGCGGAAAAAACAGCTTAAGCCTTTTAGCTTTTTTCGCTGATCGGCAGAGCTGACAATGACGAAACAAACGAAAGATCGCGGCGGCGCAGGCTTATCCGGCGCCGCTGCGTTTCTGTTATTTTGGGACGGCTGTGCTGAAGCATCGCCTATGATTGACAATCCACCGCCCGGACTTCATAGCGTTTATGGCTTGAGAGAGATAATTAAATGTACTATGCGATTATATCTTTCCAAGTCCGTGATTTTATGCTATAATTGATAATGGTGGTTTGTAGTTATATGCTTCAAACCTGAAAATACTTTTACGGAGATGATAAAAATGGCATTACGCAGAATATTTACCGATGACGCAGAGTGCTTGTATAAGGTGGCGAAACCCGTTGAGAAATTTGATAAAAAGCTATGGACCTTGCTCGATGATATGGCCGATACCATGTATGACGCAGAGGGAGTTGGACTTGCAGCTCCTCAGATAGGAATTCTTCGCAGAGTCGTAGTCATCGACTGCGGCGATGGAATTATCGAGGCAATTAACCCCGAGATCATAGAGACTTCGGGTGAACAGGGAGATTTTGAAGGCTGCCTGTCGTTCCCGGGTAAGCATGGGTATGTTATTAGACCTAATGAAGTGGTAATGCGTGCCTATAACAGAAACGGCGAACTCATGGAGTATAGAGGCGAAGGCCTGCTTGCAAGGGCAATGCTCCATGAATGCGATCACCTTGACGGGCATGTTTACCTTGAAAAGGTCATAGACCCTCCGAAGGGCGCGGAACCTCCCGAGGATTGATACAGCGATAGGAAAAGGAACAATGAAGATAGCTTTTTTGGGTACGCCGGAGTTTGCAGTACCGTCACTCAAAATGCTCATAAATGAGGGCCATGAGATAGAAGTGTTTACTCAGCCCGATCGCCCGAGGGATAGGGGACACGGCTTTGCAATGCCTCCGGTCAAGCTTGTTGCTCTTGAAAACGGCCTGCCGGTGCATCAATTCGAACGAATTAAATCCACGGAGGGTGTTGAAGCCCTCAGAGCTTTTGCGCCGGACCTCATGGTCACCGCCGCATTCGGACAGCTCCTTTCTCAGGATAATCTGGATATTCCGAAATACGGCTGCATCAATGTCCACGGAAGCCTTCTTCCCAAATACAGGGGCGCGGCACCGATACAGTGGGCAATAATTGACGGCGAAAAGACCACAGGCGTAACGACGATGATGACATCTCTCGGAATGGATACCGGAGATATCCTTCAAACCGTTGAGACCGAGATAGGCGAGAATGAAACCTACGGGGAACTGTATGACAGGCTCGCGGTCATGGGTGCGGAGCTCCTTAAAAAAACGATTGCCGCGCTCAAAGACGGAAGTCTTACAAGGACGGTGCAGGACGAGAGATATGCGACGAAGTGCAGAATGATTAAAAAAGAGGATGCACTTGTGGATTTTAGCAGCTCGGCTGCGAGGATAAGCTGTCTTATCAGGGGCCTTAATCCCTCGCCCTGCGCATATGCCATTATGGACGGACACAGAGTTAAGCTCCTTCGCGCCCTTCCTCATGATGATGAGATGCCGGAATTCACTGATGCCGATATCGGCGAATGTGTAATAGCATCGTCAAAAAAGGGACTCTTCGTCAAAACCGGACGGGGTCTTCTTGAGATCACTGAGCTTCAATTTGAAAACTCAAAGCCGATGAGCGCAAAAGCTGCGCTAAACGGTAAAAAACTTGAAGGAAAGGTTTTTAATTCTTGACGACTCACCGTATTGCGTATAATGTGCTCGACAGCGTTCTAAGAGGCGGCGCATATCTTAACCTTGCGCTCAAAGCCGGCCTGAAGGATACGGACAGCCTCACGGCTTCTTCCGTGACGGCAATTGTTTATACCGCGGTGGAGAATGTCAAGTATTCCGACTACCTTATTTCACATTACACCAAGGGCAGGCTGCACGGAAGCATAAGGCTTATTCTCAGAATGGGTATTGCAGAGATTCTGTTTATGAATACCGCCTGTTATGCCGTATGCGATGAATGCGTGAAGCTGACAAAGGATATAGGGAAAAAAGAGCTGACGGGCTTTGTCAACGCAGTACTGCGCAGAGTGATAAGGGAAAGGGACGAGCTCCCCGAGCTTCCGAAGGACGATTCCGAGTATTTGCAGATCAAATACGGACTTCCCGATTTCCTTGCCGATGAATACATAAGGGAATACGGCAGGAGCTTTACCGAAGAAATGCTTTCGGGAAAATTCAGCCTTACCTGTGTACGCGCTCAGTATCCGCATACTGTGGATGAACTGACAGATAAGCTCATTCCGAATGATCCGGTGATGAAGGAGCTTCCGTATCGCCACGGAAAGCTGGTATCCGATGCACTGATACTTGAAAAGGGTGGGGATATCGCTTCTTCCGATCTGTTTAAGAAAGGAAGCATGGCGGTACAGAGCGAGAGCGCAATGCTCGTGTGCAGGATATGCAAGCCAGTTCGCGGAATGAGGGTGCTTGATGCTTGTGCTGCTCCCGGAGGAAAAAGCGCGTATCTTGCTTCGCTGATGCAGAATGATGGCGAAATAACCGCATGGGAGCTGCATGAAAACAGGGCGGAGCTTACAAGAAAAACAATTTCACGACTTCACGCCGATATAGTAAAATGCGAACAGCATGATTCGACCGTGTTAGATGAGAGCCTTATTGACAACATGGATCTCGTTCTGGCCGATGTTCCGTGCTCGGGCTTCGGAGTGGGCTCAAAACCCGATACCTATCTGAACAGAACAAACGAAGATATTGAAGAAATAAGAAAAATTCAGCAGGATATTCTCCATGCGTGTTCGAAATATGTAAGACCGGGCGGTGGGCTTGTTTACTCAACATGCACCATCTCAAAGCGTGAGAATGAAGATAATGCCGCCTGGTTTTTGAAAACTCATCCCGATTTCATACCGGATGAGTTCAGCTCGCTTCTCCCGGAGGAGTATTCCGAAAGAAGCAAAAACGGAATGCTTCAGCTGTTTCCGCATCTTGACGGAACGGATGGCTTTTTCATTGCGAGATTTAAACGAAAGCAAAGTCAGAAGTCTGGCTGTATAGAGGAAATACCGGATGGAAAGTAAGATCGTACAAAAGAACATTGAGCTTGCTTCTATGAACAGGGAAGAATTGACAAGCCTTATTTCCGAGCTCCGCGAGCCCGCATTCCGCGTCAAGCAGATTTCGGAATGGCTTTCAAGGGGCGTAAAGCCTGTGGATATGCTCAATATCCCCAAAACGCTTCGGGAAAAGCTCGCAAAGCTTCCCTTCGGCAGCGCTGAGATAATCGAAACCAAGTATTCCTCAAAGGATTATACGGCAAAGATGATCTACGAGCTTGAGGACGGCAATATCGTCGAGGGAGTCCTGATGCGGTACAGCTACGGGAATACCCTCTGCATCTCGACTCAGGCAGGCTGCAGGATGGGCTGTGCCTTCTGCGCTTCGACTCTGAACGGCAGAGTCAGAAACCTTACCGCCGGGGAAATGCTTTCGGAAGTCACCTCTGCCGAAAAGTATTTTCCGTGTCAGGACGGAAAAAAACGAACCGTTACTAATATTGTTATGATGGGGTGCGGTGAACCGCTCGATAATTACGATAACACAATAAGGTTTCTCGACCGCGTGACCGCAGAGGACGGTATCGGGATAAGTCCGAGGAATATTTCGCTGTCCACCTGCGGAATAGTTCCCAAAATCTACAGCCTCATTGAAGATGCTCCGCATGTTACGCTCTGCATCTCCCTTCATGCGCCTAACGATGAGATACGCGATAAGCTCATGCCCATTAACCACAGCTACAGAATGGCCGAGCTGCTTCCTGCCGCCAAGCATTATGCCGACGTCACGGGAAGACGGGTTATATTCGAATATGCACTTGTGGATGGGATAAATTCCTCTCAGGAATGCGCTGCCGAGCTTGCTGCAAAGCTTCGGGGAATAAACTGTCATGTGAACCTTATACCGCTCAACTCGGTCGAGGAACGGCATTTGAACGGAGTCACAAGGAAATATGCCTATAAATTCCGGGACTGGCTTGAAGAGCTTCATATTTCCGCAACTGTCCGCCGCGAACTCGGCACTGATATTGACGGCGCCTGCGGTCAGCTTCGCAATAAATTTGACGAGAGCAGGAGGAATGAACAATGATCTATGCTTATCGCACCGATATTGGTCTAAGGGAATCCAATCAGGATTGCTTTTATGTACCTAAGGACGGGAATAAACCATTTGTTGCAGTTGCCGACGGCATGGGCGGACACCTTTCAGGCAATGTCGCAAGCCTGATCGCGACCGATTCGGTTCGCGACTACATAGAAGCCGAGAGCGGAAATCCACGGAAAACGCTGCTTTTGCAGCATGCGATGAACCATGCAAACGCAAAGGTATTTGAAGCATCAAAGACCGAGGGCTGCGAGGGCATGGGCACGACCCTTGTAATGGCGTACCTTGAGGAGAAGAGCTTTTATTACGCAAATGTCGGCGACAGCAGGCTGTATCATTTCAACGGTACGGAGCTGAAACAGCTCACCGAAGATCATTCGCTCGTCCGCGAACTTGTGCAGACTGGAATAATTACCGACGCGCAGGCGGAAAAACACCCCATGCGCAACATACTGACCCGTGCGCTCGGCACCGAACAATATCTGAAAGCGGATGTATCCTCAGGCAAATGGGAAAACGGGGATGTTCTCATGTTTTCGACCGACGGACTTCACGCATGCGTACCCAAAAAGGAGATCATATGGGCATTGAAAGAGGGAAAGGATCTGTTTGACTGCTGTGACCTTTTGGTGGAGCTTGCAATCTGGTACGGCTCTACGGATAATATCACCGTTGTGCTTGCAAAGAATGACTGTAATTTCCCGATTGAGGAAAATGCTTCGCTCCCATCGCAGGGTTCTTACTACTATAGCTCCCTGAATCCCAAGAACGGAGGACAGTGCAATGATTGACTCCGTTATCAATGAAAGGTACAGGATAGAATGCGAGATCGGCTCAGGCGGCATGGCGGATGTCTATAAAGCATTTGATATCGTTGAAAAACGCTTTGTTGCGCTGAAACTCATAAAGGCGGAGTACTGCGTTGATCCTAAATATGTAAAGAGATTTGAAAAAGAAGCCAATACGGTTCTTAATCTAAGGTGCAGGAATATTGCCTGTGCGTACGATTACGGAATATACCTCGACCGTGACGGCGTTGAAAGAAGCTATATAGCGCTTGAATATGTTGAGGGCTGCAATCTCAAGGATTCTATCAAGGAGCATGGACCTGTCAGCCCGAGGATGGCGGAAAAGCTAATCCTGAGCGTGCTTGACGCTTTGGAATGTGCGCATAATGCGGGATACATCCACAGCGATGTAAAGTCGCAGAACATATTGATAGCAACCGATAAGACTGTCAAGCTTACCGATTTCGGTATTGCTAAGGACGCGGCGTCCAACACCCAGAATTACGAAGGCCCCGACGTCGTCGGTTCGGTACACTATATTTCACCCGAGCAGGCGAACGGCGAGAAGGTCGAAAAACAGAGCGATATATATTCTGCCGGAATAGTGCTCTATGAAATGCTGATCGGCAGAACTCCGTATGACGGGGATAATGCCGTACAGGTCGCACTTCAGCATATAACGGGTACAATTACGCCGCCGATGGAAATTGATCCGAGTATTCCTCCCGCTCTGAGCGATGTCGTCATGAAAGCGACCGCAAAGAATCCCTCCGACAGGTATGAGTCGGTAACGGAGATGAAAAAGGATATAAATAAAGCCATTTTTCATCCCAACAGGAGATTGGCTTCGATACCGGATGAGCACGGAGCAGAACCTTCGGACAAGGGAAATACACGGCAAAAGACTCATGTATGGAATGTGGTCATACCCGTTGTTGCCGCTGTTGCAATGGTAGTGGGTATTTTCGTGGTCTGGTTTGCCCTGATGTCCAATAGGAGCGCGAAAAATAAGTATACAAGGGTTCCGGATCTTTGCGGCAAGACCAAGCAGCAGGCGGAACAGCTTTTGAATCAAAGGGAGCTTAGCCTTACCGTTTGCGGCACGACCTATTCGGATGATTACCCCGAAGGAACGGTGTGCGGGCAGGAACCGGTTGAAGGGGTTTCCATCGAAAAGGGTTCAAACGTTACTGTCTACATCAGTGAAGGAAGCAATATCGTGCAGATGGTGAATTTAGTCGGAATGACTCTTGATGAAGCAACCGCTGCTTTGAGAAAATTGGGCTTGAATGTAGGGAATGTAACCTATGTCGAAAGCGACGCAGCCCCGGGTACGGTGATATGGCAGTCCGTATCTCCGAACAGGGACATCGTTATCGGCGATGAAGTCGATATCGAGATAAGTCTCGATGCAAACAGGTAGAAAGGAAGCGCGATTTGGAAAAAGAGTGCAAAACGGGCATAATCCTCAAGGGCGTGGGCGGTTTTTACACCGTTCTGTCCAACGGAATGAGCTTTGTCTGTAAAGCAAGAGGTCTGTTCAGAAAGCAGAATCAAACTCCGATTGTCGGGGATAATGTCAGCTTCAGCCTTAATGCCGACGGCGAAACGGGGTACCTTTTGAGTATCGAAGCAAGAAAAAACGAGCTTATTCGTCCTATGGTCGCAAATATAGATAAGCTGTTCATTGTGGTTTCCGCAAGCAAGCCGGCTGCGGATCTGCTGCTTGTGGATAAGCTCCTGCTCTGCTGCGAGAAACTAAGAATTGAGCCTGTTCTTATAATCAATAAATGCGATGATGCCGATGCCGCAGCTACAGACGGAATAAAGAAGGAATACAGCCTTACGGGTTATAGGATCTATACTGTTTCTGCTGTGACCGGGGATGGGATAGAGGCACTAAGAAGCGAGCTTGAAGGCTCGGTCGTCTGCTTTGCAGGGCAATCCGCAGTCGGGAAATCGTCGCTATTAAATGCGCTCATACCGGGAATGAAGCTTGAAGTCGGCGAGCTGTCAAGAAAGACCGAGAGGGGAAGGCATACCACAAGGCATGCAGAGCTTATCCCTATCGGAAACGGAGGCGCTGTGCTCGACACACCGGGATTCAGCCTGCTGGAGAATATAGAATGTGAGCCGGAAGAGATTAAAAACCTGTATCCGGAATTGCGCAGGCATGTTTTTGAATGCAGATTCTCGGGCTGTCTGCATATATCCGAGCCCGGCTGCGTGGTCAAGGAAGAAATCGTAGGCAGGGATTTTGACAGCGAACGCTACAACAGGTATGTACGGCTCGTCAAAGAAGCCATGGAAAACAGAAAGCATAAATATGAATAAAAAATACTTTGATATGAAAGGCAAAAGACATGATTAAAATAGCGCCCTCCATCCTCTCTGCGGATTATGCGGCTCTCGGCGAAGCAGTTGACAGGCTTTCAGATTGGAAAGCGGATTATGTACACCTTGATGTAATGGATGGGGCTTTTGTTCCGAATATTACCTTCGGGGCGCCGATGTGTAAGGCACTCAGAAAACACAGCGATCTTGTTTTTGATGCGCATCTCATGGTGGACAGGCCCTCGGAATGGATACAGGCCTTTAAGGATGCAGGTGCGGATATCGTTAGCATCCATGCGGAAGCCGACCGCCATGCGCACAGGACGCTTAACTACATACGAAGCCTCGGCATGAAAGCCGGTATTGCAATAAACCCGGGGACTGCTCCGGAAAGCATTGAGTACCTGCTTGAAAGCTGCGATATGGTGCTTGTTATGACCGTAAATCCCGGCTTCGGAGGGCAGAAATTCATTCCGGAAGCTGCTAAGAAAATCGCAGTAATAAGGAAGATGCTTGATGACCGCGGGCTCACCGATGTTGAAATAGAGGTTGACGGCGGAGTGAATACGGAAACCGCAAAGCTTTGCCGTGATTACGGTGCAACCGTGCTCGTTGCGGGAAATGCGGTATTCTCTTCACCCGATCCCAAGAAGACTATTGAACTACTGAGAGGCTGAAATGGCAAAAAAGACCAATCCGATAGAAAATATACACGAGAAGCAGATTTTCGTACGCAGCATGGACGATGTAATGCATCAATCCATGCTCCCGTATGCAGAGCATGTAATCCTTGAGCGTGCTTTGCCGCGCGTTGAAGATGGCTTAAAGCCCGTACAACGCAGAATACTCTACACCATGATGGAGCTTTCGCTTGCGCCTGACAAGCCTCACCGCAAGAGCGCCCGTATCGTCGGCGATTGCCTCGGTAAATATCACCCCCACGGCGATACATCGGTCTATGATGCAATGGTCCGCATGGCGCAGGATTTTAATATGCGCGTACCGCTCGTTGACGGGCATGGTAACTTCGGAAGCATGGACGGGGATACCGCTGCCGCAATGCGTTATACCGAAGCCAGAATGACCCCTGCCGCCATGCAGCTACTTCGGGATATTGATAAGGATACGGTTAAATTCGGACTTAACTTTGATGATACTCTAAAGGAACCGGATTTGCTCCCGGGAAGATTTCCGAATCTCCTCATTAACGGTTCAAACGGTATTGCAGTAGGTTTGACTACCAGCATACTTCCGCATAATCCGCATGAAGCCATTGATGCTGTAATTGCGAGAATAAAGAACCCTGAGATAACGGTGGATGAGCTGATGAAGATAATGCCATGCCCGGATTTTCCGACGGGCGGATATATTATCAATTCCCCCGAGATCAAAACATCGTATGAAACGGGCAGGGGCAAGCTGATAAATCGGGCTAAGACTCATTTTGAGCCGCTGAAGAACGGCAAAACAAATATCGTTATCACTGAATTCCCATATCAGGTCAACAAGGCCTCGGCACTCGAAAAAATACTCGGACTTGTGCAGACTAAAAAGGCTCAGTTCTCCGGAATTTCGGATATCAGGGACGAGTCCGACCGCACGGGAATCCGTGCAGTTATCGAAGTCAAGAAGGATGCCGATCCGCAGAAGGTGCTCAATGCGCTTTTCAAATATTCGGATCTTCAAAAGACGGCGAGCGTGATAATGGTCGCTATTGCGGATGGCAAGCCCAAGCTTCTGAGCCTTCCCGAAATGCTTGATTACTATATCAAGCATCAGGAGAATGTTGTCACAAGAAGATGCAGCTCGGAGCTTGAACAGGCGGAGCGCCGTGCTCATATTCTGCAGGGTCTGATGATTGCGCTTCTCAATATTGATGAGGTGATTGCGCTCATTCGTGCTTCAAAATCCCCAAAGGAAGCGAAGCAGGGCTTGGTGGAAAGATTTGACCTTACCGCTATACAGGCTGATGCCATACTCGATCTGAGGCTGCAAAGGCTTACCAATCTTGAACAGCTTGAGATTGAGCGTGAATGTAAAGACACCGAAAAGCAGATCAAACGCCTGAAGGATATCCTCGGCTCAAAATCGAAGCTCGATAAGCTCATAGTTGATGAGCTTACAGAAATACGAGGCATAATCGCTTCCGAACGCCGTACCGTACTCATAGATGCAGATACCGAAACGGGCGAAGAACCCGAAAACATCGCAGCTGCCGAGCCAATGTGCCTGCTCATGTACGCAGATAATAAGCTAAGGAGGCTTCCTCCTAAGCTTGTGACTCCGGAATTCCTTACGCAGGAAAAGCCTATAAAGGTCTTCAGCACAGCGACTGACAGGATGCTCAGGCTCTTTACCACTCACGGCGCGCTTATCAGCATTTCTATGGGTGATATTCCGGAGAGCAGGATAAATCAAAAACCCACAAACCTTTCCGCTCTTACCGAGCTTGAAAAGGATGAAAAAATACTGAGCGCCTTCGATGATGATTTCACTTCTGGAAAGCTGTATTTCTATACGAGAAACGGGCTTGTGAAGTGTACCGAAGCGAACGAGTATGCGACAAAGACGAAGCGCATCGCCGCAGTCACGCTGAAGGATGATGACGCGCTGATCGGAGTCGAACACTATGATAACGACAGCGATGCAATAATGCTTGTAACGAGTCAGGGCATGAGCATAAGGTTCGACTCGGCATCCGTACCGGTTACGGGAAGGACGAGCTCCGGCGTCAAGGGAATCAAGCTTAATGATAATGATTTTGTTATCTTTGCTGCCCATGTACCCGATGAGGGCGAATTATTGACCGTTACCGATCGTGGCTGCATGAAACGCAGTTTCATCTTTGATCACGATATTCAGGGCAGGAACGGTAAAGGCGTTCTCTGCTTCAGCTTCAAAAAGAACGGCGCAAACGGCACAAGGCTCGTTGCCGCCATTCATGTGACGACTCCCGTTGATCTGGTTGCAGTCCAGCTGCACGGCGAAGAAACCCCCTTCAATTCGGAGGAGGTTCGTATTGAGGATCGCGCCGGCAAGGGTCAGCTCATGGTAATGGTACTCATGGATAACGTGGTAACATCCGTGAGCATGAAATCACCTGCTATCTGATAGCGTCAAGTATCTGCCTCAGCTTTGCCTGCTGCTCCTCATTCAGATACGGCAGGATGCTGTTTTCGGCAGCCGAAAGCTCTGCTTCGCTGAATTGTCCGCTGCGCTTCTGCTGATCGGTAACTTTTTTAAGCTCGCTCATCAGCTCGCTTTCACTGCGTCCGCCGTATTTTTGCATAAGTTCATCAACGTTTTTTCTGAGTTCAGGGGAATCCGAAGGTGATTGGGGCTTTTTCGCTCCGTTCTTGATGCTCTTTGCCATACTGCCTCCAAATAGCTTTGTAGTATTTATTTATGCACACTCATCCCAAAGCGTGAATATTCTGTTTATAGAAATCGCAAGCGGAGGAATAAAAATGCAAAGAGTTCCGGTAAGACAAAGGCAGCATATGATGCCGCAGCAGAATCAGAGGCAGCAGAGCATGAACGATACTTCGCCGGCACTGCTCCTTGCAAGGCGCGTTCGTTCGGAGCAGGGCGTGGAGCAGCTGAAAGCGTATCTTGTTGCGATTGAGCCCTTTGTTGCTCCGAATGAGGTCAGGGCGATTGGCTCTGCGTTCGGCATTGATACCGATACGCTCCCAAGGCCAAATATCCGGCAAAGCCAGAATCAGCATGGAAACGCACAGAATAACAGCTTCGGCGGAGGGAACCGGAACCAGATGCAGATGCTGCAGATGATAATGAATATGCAGAATATGATGAAAGGCGGAGGAGATATTTCCCAAATCATGAGAATGATGGGAGGCAGATAACTCCGGGAATGAGAATATGACTAAAGAAGAATGGAATAATGCCGTAATAAGGGGACTTGCAGAGGCGCACCCCGATGCGAGACCGGAACTCAATTTCACAAATCCTTTCGAGCTGCTGATTGCGACCATGCTGTCCGCTCAGTGTACGGACAGGCAGGTAAATAAATGCACGCCTGCACTCTTTCGGGATCATCCGAATGCAGAGAGCATCAGCAGAATGACGCCGGAGGAGATAGCCCTTTACATTAAACCCTGTGGGTTTTATAATACTAAAGGCAAAAACATCATCGCTGCATGCAGGGAGCTCGTCGAGAAATACGGCGGAGAAGTTCCCTGCGACAGGGAAGCACTTGAGGCACTCCCGGGGGTAGGCAGGAAAACTGCCAATGTCGTGCTTTCAAATGCTTTCGGAGTACCGGCTATTGCGGTCGATACACATGTTTTCAGGGTAAGCAACAGACTCGGTCTTGCTGAAGCAAAGACGGTCGAGGAAACGGAAAAGCAGCTCATGCAGGCAATACCCAAGGAGCTGTGGTCGATGATGCACCATTACATAATCTTTCACGGAAGAAGAGTATGCTCTGCAAAAAAGCCCAATTGCGCCGAATGCACGCTGAAGGATCTTTGCAGATACTATAAGGAGAATAAATAATGCAATTCGTAGATAAAGCCAGGATAATTATTAAGGCAGGCAATGGCGGTGACGGCTGTTCAAGCTTCCATCGCGAGAAATATGTTTCGCACGGCGGACCCGACGGCGGAGACGGCGGCAGGGGAGGCAATGTCATTTTTTATGCCGATGAGAATATGAATACACTTTTGGATTTCAAGTTCTCTCGGTATTTCAGAGCCGAGAACGGTGAAAACGGCAGGGGAAATAATCAGTACGGCAAAAGAGGCGAGGATTTGATTATCAAGGTTCCATTAGGTACCCGTATCCGTGATCTTGCTTCCGGAAAGATCATTGCCGATATGAACAAACCCAAGCGTGAACGAATTGTGCTGCACGGAGGCAGGGGAGGAAAGGGCAATGCAAAGTTTGCTACACCGACAAAGCAGGCTCCGCGCTATGCCCAGAACGGCCAGAAAACGAAGGAATACGAGGTCGAGCTGGAGCTCATGACAATTGCAGATGTCGGTCTTATCGGGCTTCCGAATGTCGGAAAATCTACGATACTGTCCGTAATCACAAGCGCCAAGCCAAAGATCGCCAATTATCATTTCACGACCCTTACGCCAAATCTCGGAGTGGTGAAACGCTATGATGATTCATTCGTTGTTGCCGATATCCCGGGCCTTATCGAGGGCGCAGCCGAGGGAGCGGGTCTGGGGCATGACTTCCTACGCCATATTGAGCGCACAAGGCTCTTGGTGCATGTCCTTGACATATCGGGCTCTGAAGGACGGGATCCGATCGAGGATTACAGACAGATACGCAAAGAGCTTTCCGATTACAGCGATAAGCTTGCAGAGCTGCCTGAATTGATCGCTGCAAACAAGATGGATATAACAGGAGCAGAGGACTATCTTGAGTTTCTGAAAGAGGAACTCGAAGGCACAAACGCAGAGATATTCCCCGTTTCGGCTGCAACTACAAAGGGCTTTGAGCCGCTGCTGGATCGCATAGTTGAGCTTCTTAGGGTACTGCCGTCCACGCGTGAATTTGCAGAGGATGATATTATCGAAGCTCCTCAGTATGACTGGAACTTCGAGATAACGAAGGATGATGATGTTTTTGTCGTGACAGGTGGCATTGTTGACTATATACTTGATACAACCAATGCAGAAGACGATGAGTCCATGCGCAGGTTCCAGAAGCTTCTTGAAAGCGAGGGTATTATTGAGGCTCTCAGGAAGGCAGGAGCGGACAGCGAAAGCGTCATAAGGCTGGGCGAATGGGAATTCGACTTTATAGAATAGTAAAAAATGTATTATGTTAAGAAATAATTTCAAATCGGATTTAATATAGGAACAATACGGCGATATATATCTGAAAAATCCTAAAAAAGATGTTGACAAACGGTACACGGGTGTGTATAATAATCAACGTCGCGAAAAGCGAATGAGCAAATCGCATAGTGCGGAGCTTTCGGGGTGTAGCGCAGTTCGGTAGCGTACGTGCTTTGGGAGCATGGGGCCAAGGGTTCAAATCCCTTCACCCCGACCATCTTTATGTGGCCCCTTGGTCAAGCGGTCTAAGACACCGCCCTTTCACGGCGGTAACAGGAGTTCGAGTCTCCTAGGGGTCACCACCTATTTTAGGGCCTTTAGCTCAGTTGGTTAGAGCGGTCGGCTCATAACCGATTGGTCCGGGGTTCGAGTCCCTGAAGGCCCACCAAAATACGCGGTCCGGTAGTTCAGTTGGTTAGAATGCCAGCCTGTCACGCTGGAGGTCAGGGGTTCGAGCCCCCTTCGGATCGCCATTTTTAATATGTGTTTGATTCGCTGGTGTAGCTCAATTGGCAGAGCAGCTGATTTGTAATCAGCAGGTTGCGGGTTCGAGTCCCATCACCAGCTCCAGCGAAATTATTATGGACGGGTTCCCGAGTGGCCAAAGGGAGCGGACTGTAAATCCGTTGTCACAGACTACGATGGTTCGAATCCATCCCCGTCCACCATTTTTTATATGCGGGAATGGCGGAATTGGCAGACGCGTACGGTTCAGGTCCGTATGGGGGCGACTTCGTGCAGGTTCAAGTCCTGTTTCCCGCACCATAACTGGACCGGTAATTGATACAATGTGTCGATTACCGGTCCGTTTCATTTTATCACGAAAAACCCTGCGAATAGGTCGTTTTCACAAAACAGCGGGTGCATTTGAGATTCGTCAGAGAGTGAAAATGAGCTGTTTCTCACCTTGGAGGACCTCCTGTGAAGGTATCTGTCGGAGGCTTATATCCTAATCGTTTCAAAAAATCACAACCGTTTCACACAAAGAAAGCCCGTGATGAGGACCGCCTGATCCCC
>SFIR01000041.1 GCA_004556165.1 Clostridiales bacterium
GATCAGTCGATATCTTCTTGCATTGATTTATAAATTTTACCCAAGCTTGGTTTATTTCTTTATTGGTCTTGTATTGCTCAAAATCAAATATTAATGGCAAAAAAGATATGCTTTGCAGAGCATATTTGTGCATTGCTGTCGCCCACAGTGTATATAAAAACGAACTTTTACCTACGCCGTGAGTTCCGATTATTTTCAGCAGAACATGATAGCTGCTTTTCTTGTTGGGCGGTAGAGCATCATAATGGCTAAGCATTTCCGAGAACCGTACCGCAAGGTAATCGAATAGATTGACCGTATCATCAAAATGAACATAGTCATCTTCTCCATCTGGTTTGTAGTTGCCTACGTATTTAATAATACTAGACATTGAGTGGAAGTAAGCATTGTTCCAGGAATTAAAAGCAGTAGCAGGATCGAGTTCAGCGGGATCGCCAATTATGCTTTTGATAGAGGAGGGATTACCAAATTCTTTACATAGTTTTATTCCTTCTATTAACCCTAAACTGTCTCCCCATTTCCCATCGTGGTAGACTATAAGTGAACCCATATACTCAGGTTCGGTATTATAGTTGATTAATCTACAGTTCCACTTACTTTTTGAACCATCTTTTTCTGCAAACATGCCCGACATAAACACGGGTTTATTGTTGGTTGATCTTCTGTCATTAGCATGCTTATCACCGCACATCCAGAAAGAAACCTTCTCCGTTAAGTATGATAATATAGAACTTTTATTGTTCTCGTCATAATTCATATCGAAGCTTTCGCAAATACTCCTCAAAGGTGCATGCGTGACGAGTACTGTTTGCTTCTTGTGCGCCGTTACATCGAAAAATATATCATTCAGTGTTATGCAGTTAACGCATAAATCACCTCTATAAGCTTTACCGTAATTAGAGTTTAGAATCAAGAACTCTATATTTTCATCACCATCAACAGAATGCAGAACATTTTCATGATTATATGAAAGACCCAGGGAAAGACAAAAGTGATCAAATGCGTGATAGCAACAATCATCTTCAACGGGAGCCTCGCTCTTTTCATGCTCTATGCGCCCTGTCGTTGTGTCAAGTGTAGAGCATTGACCTTCTCGACCTTTAGTTTTATCTGCGACAAGCCAAGTTTTATCGTGATTACCGCAACAGATAATAAGATGTTGAGAGTCTATGCCCAAAGAGGCTAAAAAACTGCAAAACAGCTCACTAAAATCATCATACAGATTTTTCATGCTTTCGATTAATAAATCGTTATAAGCATTTTTAATATCGATAGAAGAAGCATAGATAAGATCAAGGAAGCACCCTCTATATTTATCTGATTCTTTATAGAGTTTAATAGCCCTATTTATCAAATCAGGGCTTGGGGATGGGGCGGTAATGTCTGGACATAGTTTCTTATTATCAATGCAATACTTTATAGCAAGAGAACGATCTTCAAGTTCTGGACACGAAAGACCATTGCGCTTGCAGAAAGATTCTGCAAACGAATTAATCAACAGTTTTTGCTCAATGAAATCACCGGTGCATACTAGATAGTTAATATCGTATTTACGATCTTTAATATATCTAGAAAGCGAAGCAAATCTATCCCTAAGGGCGGATCGCTCTTCAACTGAACCGTTATAATGAAAATCGGATAAGTGAAGTATATATGACATATTCTTCCCTCCCAATTAATAAAATCAATACATTTTAGCACCAAAGAAACTATAATTCAAGAATTAGATTTAAAATGCTCAATTATTGTCGAAAGATATGCATTTAACTGCAAGAAAAAGGATAGATTGAGGCTCCGCTAAACTAAAAATGCTAACCAAGACACATCCTGTATACTAATTCCTACAACTAATTCTTCATTCTTCCCCTTGACTTTTCTCCGTATCAGAGTGATAGATGCGACAAACGGAAGGAGGCGGCGGGATGAGGATACAAATAGTGAAACGGTATTCCCGGAGGAGAATTTCTCTCTTCCGGGTTTTTTTTCGCGAAACACCCTCAGTTTCGGGGCCTCATTTCTGTTTATGCTGAATACTGTAACGAGATAAACTGAACATACCCACACCGGCCCTTCGAAGGTAATCCTTCGGGGGCTTTTTTCTTTTTTGGCTTTTTTTCTGAAACCGTCAGTTTTGGCCTCCTCCCATGGCTACCTGATAGAGGACGGCAGTAAAGAGTCCTCGGAAAGGGGTAATGCCATGAAACACAAATTGAAGGTCAGTGTTTCAAAAGAACCAAAGACGGGCGGTATAGCTGCCGTCCGCAAAGTCTCCGTCCGTGAGCGTCTTCTGCGCCTGCTTCTCGGTGAGATGCGCAGGGTCGTAGTTCTCATTCCCGGAGACAAGGTCGATGAGATCGCCATCAGCGAGGAGGTGAAAACAGATGAGCGAACAGAAAACGAAAGCTGAAGTCGCACAGCTGCTTCTGAAAACGGCAGACAGTCTGTCCGGTCTCGCGGACAGCGTGAGGGCGTTATGCGCGTCCCTTGCTGACAGTCCGCAGACGGAAGCGAAGGAAGCGCCTGCGAAGAAAAAGCAGTCGATCCCGCTTGAAAAGGTCAGAGGCGTTCTCGCCGAAAAGAGCCGCGACGGCTATACGGCGGAGGTCAGAGCCATCATTCAGAGCTTCGACGCTGACCGGCTCAGCGAGATCGACCCGTCGCAGTACGAAGCGGTGCTGAAGAAGGCGGAGGTGCTTGGCAATGGCTGATCACGCTGTCCTGTCCGCGTCCGGCTCTCACAGGTGGCTCAACTGCACGCCGTCGGCAAGGCTGGAGCTTGAGTTTGAGAACACGGGCTCCGAAGCCGCCAAAGAAGGCACTGCGGCGCACGCTCTGTGCGAACACAAGCTGAAGCGCGCTCTCCATATGCGGAGCCGCCGTCCTGTATCGGACTACGATTCCGATGAGATGGAGGAATGCACCGACGCCTACGTCGATTTCGTCATGGAGCAGTACGAGGCGGCGAAGCAGGTCTGCGAAGACCCGGTCATCCTCATCGAGCAGAGGCTGGACTTCTCCTGCTACGTGCCGGACGGCTTCGGCACCGGGGACTGCCTGATCATCTCCGACGACAGGCTGCACATCATCGATTTCAAGTACGGCATGGGCGTCCTCGTCGAGGCGGAGGACAATCCGCAGATGAAGCTGTACGCGCTCGGCGCTTTGGCGGTGTACGACGCTCTCTACGATATCCGGGAGGTGTCGATGACCATCTTCCAGCCGCGCCGCGAGAACGTCAGTACCTGGACCGTATCCGTCGAAGACCTCAAAGCCTGGGCGGAAAACGAACTGAAGCCGAGGGCGAAGATGGCTTACGACGGCGAGGGCGAGTATTTCCCCGGCGAATGGTGTACCTTCTGCCGTGCGGCTGTCAGATGCCGTACGAGAGCCGAAGAAAAGCTGAAGCTGGCGCAGACCGAGTTCCGGATGCCGCCTCTGCTCACGGACGCGGAGATCGAGGACATCCTCGCCGTGCTGCCGGATCTGACCAAATGGGCGAACGAGATCACCGCCTACGCGCTCGACGCCGCGCTGAACCACGGCAAGGAGTGGAACGGCTTCAAGGTGGTCGAAGGACGCTCCGTCCGCAAGTACCGCGATGAGGCAGCCGTCGCGGAAGCGGCAAAAGAAGCGGGTTATAAGGATATCTACCGTCAGTCCCTTATCCCGCTGACCGAAATGCAGAGACTGATGGGCAAAGACAAGTTTGAGGAAATTCTCGGCGGCCTCATCACCAAAGCGCCGGGCAGGCCGACTCTCGTTCCAAAATCGGATAAGCGTCCGGCCATGAACGTTTCAAATGCCATTAACGAATTTTACGAAATCAAGGAGGATATTTAAAATGGCTAACAATTCAAGCAGAACCAAGGTTATCACCGGCACCGGCACCCGCCTCTCTTACTTCCACGGCTGGGAGCCCGTATCCATCAACGGCGGCGCGGAGAAATACTCCGTATCCGTTCTCATCCCCAAGACCGACACCGATACCGTCAATGACATCAACGCGGCAATCGACGCCGCCATCGAGGAAGGCATGGCAAAGTTCGGCGGAAAGAAGCCCAACAAGGCTGCGATCAAGCTGCCTCTGCGCGACGGCGATGTCGAGCGCGACGATGAGGCCTACAAGGGGCACTGGTTCATCAATGCCAATTCCACCACGGCTCCGCAGATCGTGGACAGACAGGTCAAGCCCATCCTTGACAGGAGCGAGGTCTACTCCGGGTGCTATGCCCGCGTCTCGCTGAACTTCTTCGCCTTCAACTCCAACGGCAACAAGGGTATTGCCTGCGGTCTGGGCAACATTCAGAAGGTCAGAGACGGTGAGCCTCTCGGCGGCAAGACCTCTGCAGCAGATGACTTCAGCACTCTCGCTGATGACGATTTCCTGGCATAAGGAGGTGCAGACATGGAAGGTTCTACTGTGAGCGCGGTCACCGAACTGCTCGTCAACATCCTTATCGGCACTTTCTCCCTTGCGACCCTCACATGGGTGTTCGTCGGGATCCAGACATTCATCAACGACCGCAGGAACGAAAAGCGTCAGGCTGAACGCGAAAAGCGCGACGCCGAATACCATGCGGAACGCATGAAGGAATTCACGAAGTAAGGCTTCCGGGGCGGCATGGAGTTCTCCCTCTGCCGCCTCATTTTCATTATGGAGGATCGACATGAGAAATCTTGAAATCGATATTGAGACGTATTCATCGGTCAGCCTTCAGAAGTGCGGAGTTTACAAATACGCGGAAAGCCCGGACTTTGAGATCCTGCTCTTCGGATACAGTGCGGACGGCGGTGAGGTTCGCGTCATCGACCTCGCTTCCGGGGAAACGCTGCCGGCGGACGTTCTGTCAGCACTGACCGACGATTCCGTGACCAAGTGGGCGTTCAATGCACAGTTCGAGCGTGTCTGCCTTTCACGGTATCTGTCGGATATGGGGATCAGCCTCGATCCGTTTCATGACCGGCATCCACTGTCAACGGAGTGTGCCCGTTTCCTGAACCCGGAGTCATGGCGGTGTTCGATGGTGTGGTCTGCATATATGGGGCTGCCGCTGTCCCTGGAAGGGGTCGGCGCAGTGATGGGGCTTGAAAAACAGAAACTGACCGACGGGCGGGATCTGATACGGTATTTCTCCACGCCCTGCGCTCCCACGAAGGCAAACGGCGGACGGACAAGGAATCTGCCGGAGCATGACCCGGAAAAGTGGGACAGATACAAGGCATACAACCTTCGCGATGTGGAGACAGAGATGCAGATACAGGCAAAGCTGTCGAAGTTTCCCGTGCCCGATGCGGTGTGGGATGAGTATCATCTCGACCAGGAGATCAACGACCGCGGCATCCGCGTGGATATGCAGTTCGTTAAACGGTGCATCGCGCTTGACGCGGAGACACGGGACAGCCTTACCGCCTCGATGCGGGAGCTGACCGAACTCGACAACCCCAATTCCGTGGCGCAGATGAAATCCTGGCTTTCGGACAACGGTGTGGAGACCGACACCCTCGGCAAGAAGACCGTAGCCGCGCTGATCGGCGAGACGGAAGGTGACGTCTCCGAGGCGCTTCTTCTCCGTCAGCAGCTTGCCAAATCGTCGGTGAAGAAATACCAGGCGATGGAGAACGCCGCCTGCGCCGACGACAGATGCCGCGGTATGTTCCAGTTCTACGGCGCGAACAGGACCGGGCGCTTCGCCGGCAGGCTCGTTCAATTGCAGAATCTTCCGCAGAACCATATGCCGGACCTTGACGCGGCGAGAGCGCTTGTGCGGAGCGGTGATACGGAAACCCTGTCCATGCTTTACGACGATATCCCGGATACGCTTTCACAGCTGATCCGCACGGCTTTCATTCCGAAGGACGGCTGCAGGTTCTATGTGGCGGACTTCTCGGCCATCGAAGCGAGAGTCATCGCGTGGTATGCCGGCGAGGCGTGGCGCACGGAGGTCTTCCGCAGCGGCGGCGACATCTACTGCGCGTCGGCATCGCAGATGTTCAAAGTCCCCGTGGAGAAACACGGCGTGAACGGACACCTTCGGCAGAAAGGCAAGATTGCGGAACTGGCGCTCGGCTACGGCGGATCTGTCGGTGCGCTCAAGGCGATGGGTGCTCTTGACATGGGCCTTGCCGAAGAGGAGCTTCAGCCCCTTGTGAACGCCTGGAGGCAGTCCAATCCGAACATCGTCCGCTTCTGGTGGGATGTCGATTCCGCCGTAAAAAAGGTCATGAAGGAACGGAAGCCGCAGAGCGCCGGCGGCGTCAGGATTTTTTATCAGAGCGGTATGCTTTTCATAACGCTTCCGTCCCGCAGAAACCTTGTCTACGTCAAGCCCCGTATCGGCGAGAACCGATTCGGCGGTGAGTCCGTCACATATGAAGGGGTCGGCGGCACGAAGAAATGGGAGCGCATCGAATCCTACGGCCCCAAGTTCGTGGAGAACATCGTGCAGGCGACCGCCAGGGACATTCTGATGTACGCGATGAAGACTCTGCGGCACTGTGAGATCGTCGCCCATGTCCACGATGAGGTCATCATCGAAGCCGACCCACGTATGAGCCTTGATGTCCTCTGTGAGCAGATGGGGCGTGTTCCTCCTTGGGCGGAAGGGCTTCTGCTCCGTGCCGACGGGTATGTCTGTGATTTTTATAAAAAAGACTGATATTTTCCCTCAAACCGTCAGTTTTCACCTCCTG
>SFIR01000017.1 GCA_004556165.1 Clostridiales bacterium
CCTGACAAATACCGTCCTATGCGAGGACTTGGTTCTCAACAACAAGGGTATTGATTTATGCAATGTTTATCGTACTTTGCCCGAGCTTGATATTCCGAAGATAAAGGCAGATTCTGTATGCATAATACCTAACACGAGGAATGAATCCGTAGGAGACAAGAACAAGATTCTTGAATTGTATTCCTGCTTGATATCGAGATTAGCGGAGAAGAAAAAGACAATCTATATTATGATGCATTCATCTCAGGATGCTGAGCTGTGCAGAGAGATTAAACTTGCTCATGCGGACGAGACGAACGTTATCCTGCTTGATAAGGATTATAGTTGTATTGAGTTTAATGAGATCGTGAAGCAATTTGATTTTGTCATTGCATCAAGATACCATTCAATAGTTCATGCCTATAAGAACGGGATTCCTTGCTTGGTTCTCGGTTGGGCAACGAAATACCATGAGCTTCTGAAACAGTTTGGGCAGTTGGACTATATGTTCGATTTCAGGGGAAATGTTGATACTGAGAGCCTGCTGGCAGCGATGGATAAGCTGATTGAAGCGCGTGATGAGGAAAGCAAGCGGATACTGAATGAACTTGACAAAATACAGCAGGACAATGTATTTGATATTTTAGAACTCAAATGAAGATTGAAAGAACAAAAAATGCCGCAAGGAATATAGTTTTCGGAACGATCTATAAGATTATCGGCATTATTCTGCCATTCTTATCGCGTACGGTAATATTATATGTGCTCGGCGAGAAATATCTGGGATTAAGCAGCCTTTTTTCTTCGATATTGAGCTTTTTGAGCTTGGCGGAACTCGGTATAGGCGCTGCTATGGTTTACAGCATGTATAAACCAATCGCAGATAACGACCATGACTCGATTTGTGCGCTGCTTAATCTCTATAAAAAGCTTTACAGAATAATCGGGACATGTATCCTTGTGATAGGCTTGTGCGTCTTGCCATTTCTACGACGCTTTATCAAAGGAGATGTACCGAGCGATGTTAATATTTATTTTCTGTATCTGCTGTACCTGGTAAATGCTGTCCTCAGTTATTGGCTTTTCGCATACAAAGGAGCGTTAATCCAAGCGCATCAGCGCAGTGATATTGACAGCAAGATCGGGAGTGTGATTACTCCTGTTTCATATATCGTAATGCTTGTGGCATTAGTTATTACGAAAAACTATTACGCTTATGTTATCTGGCTTCCGATATTTACCATTATCACTAATATAATTCGTTCAATATATGTTGACAGGCATTTCCCGGGTCTCAAGCCGAAGGGTGATGTTTCCAAGGAAGTCAAAGCATCCATTAACAAAAAAGTAAAGGCGTTGATAGGAACAAAACTGAATACGGTAGTGATTAACGCTGCAGACAATATCGTGATGTCGGCATATCTGGGGCTTACGGTCATTGCGATTTACGGAAACTACCGATATATAATGACGTCGATAATCGGCTTCCTAAGCATATGCTATTCTGCTTTGACGGCAGGCATAGGGAATAGTCTGGTGCTTGAATCACCGGAAAAAAACTATTCGGACTTTTTGAAACTGTCATTTATCAATTCTTGGTTGGTAGGATGGTGTACAGTTTGTCTCGTCTGCCTGTATCAACCGTTCATGCTGATTTGGACAGGCGAAGATTTGATGTTCTCGCTCCCGGTAGTATTCCTTCTGGGTGTGTATTTCTTCGTCTATCAGATAAGAAAGATACCGGTGGTTTATAAAGACGCAGCCGGCATTTGGTGGGAGGATCGCTTCAGACCGTATACCTGTATGGCGTTGAACTTTGTCCTTGATCTCATACTTGTGCGGTACTTAGGAGTAGCCGGAATAATTATTGCTACAATAGTTTCATTGGCGATTTCGATTCCTTGGGAGAATTATACAATATTCAAGTATGTGCTGCACAGAAGCAGCAAGGAGTATTATCTGAAAATGCTCCTTTACGCAGCAACTATGCTCGCAGGCGGTGCACTGACTTATTGGATCTGCGGCATGCTTGGACAGGGAATTGTTGCATTACTGCTTCGTGCGGTGATCTGTTTAATTCTGCCAAACGCAGTATTTGTTCTTGCTAATTTTAAGCGCAGGGAATTCAAACAAACCATAGAACTTGTTAGGAACATTTTTTCATCATCAAAGAGGAATGGGTAATTATTTGTACTATGTCGGATAAGAATGTTAGCTTGGCTGTTGAATCAAAGCTTTGCTGCTCATGCGGAGTTTGCAGAGGAGTATGCCCTGCGCACTGTATAGGATGGACGATGGAAAACGGAATGTATTATCCGAACATTGATAAAGATAGGTGCTTGGATTGCGGTCTGTGTGCTTCGGTTTGTCCCGGATTGAACAGAACGTATGGAGATGGAGCCATCGATCCGCATACCGCGGCTGTTGGAATGTATTTTGCTTCGTATAATTCTTGGAGCAAAGATTCAGTACTCAGGCACATGTCTGCTTCCGGAGGAACAGTAAGCACTATCACTAAAGCACTACTGTCAATGAACGAGTACGATTACGCTTTCTGCTTGGATACATATTCATACCGAGAGCAGCTCAAAACAAGTCCTAAAGATGTCAATTCTTTTTCGGAAAGCTGGGAGAACAGCACCACGATGAAGTCGAGGTATCTTCCTGTATCACACGAGAATGCAATTGAATTTATGTGTAAAAACAGAAAAACAAGGCTGATTCTTATCGGGACATCATGCGCTTTAACCGGAATTTGCAATACGATAAATACGCTCGGTCTTGAGAGAGATAACTTTCTGCTTATAGGGCTGTTCTGCGATCAGGTTTTTAACTATAATATTGTTGAATACTATGAGAACGAACTGTTTGCCGGCAAAAGGATTGAGAGCTTCCACTTTAAGAATAAGGAAAGCGGAGGCTGGCCGGGGAACATGAAGTTTATGCTTTCTGACGGTACATATCAATTCAGAGATGCCGAAGAAAGAACAAGATTGAAAAAATACTTTATGCCTGAATGCTGTTTGTACTGTATTGACAAGCTTAATGTCAATGCTGATATCTCCGTCGGTGATAACTTTACGGACATTGAATCATCTGAACTCGGAAGCAATTCGGTTATCATTAGAACTGCAAAGGGGCAGAAAGCTTGGGAGCTGGCAAAAGACAACTTGATAAATGTCAGAATCCCGATTGAGAAGATTATCGACGCACAAGCGATTGATTGGCGACTGAATAGATTAGCATATGGAGACTTAAAACAAAAGCAAATGGGCTCAGCGCATGATGCTGACATAGAACTTAATAAAGGTATTCGTAAAGATACGGATTATAGAAATTTGAATGGAAGCTATAAAGCTTGTTTAGCAGCACTGCATACAGGAGAAGTGTACCCGAGAAATCCGGTTGAACTAAAAAAGAGAATCAGAAAGGATAGTAAAAATAAGAATCAAAATGCAATAGCTAAACTGTACCGCAGGGCAAGGAGAATCGCAGCAAGAATCATTAAAGGAGCAGGAAAATGAAGATCGTCATGCTTGTGTTCGGCACGAGACCGGAAGCGATAAAAATGTGTCCGCTCGTGAACGAGCTTAAAACGAGAAAGGAAATCAGGACTAAAGTATGCGTCACCGGCCAGCACAGGCAGATGCTTGATCAGGTGTTGAATGCTTTTGGCGTTGTGCCGGATTACGACCTTTCGATAATGAAGGACAAGCAGACGCTTTTTGACATCACGACAGGGATACTGTTGAAAATCAAAGCGGTTTTGGAGGAGAGCAAGCCCGATGTTGTGCTTGTACACGGGGATACTTCAACGACCTTTGTGACGGCACTTGCCTGCTATTATTTGCAGATACCGGTGGGGCATGTTGAAGCAGGACTCAGGACCTACAATATTTTTTCGCCGTACCCGGAGGAATTCAACCGGCAGGCGGTCGGAATAATCAGCCAATATAATTTTGCTCCGACGGAACTGTCAAAACAGAATCTGCTGTGTGAAGGGAAGAACCCAAACACCATATTCGTTACGGGCAATACAGCGATTGATGCATTGAAAACTACGGTCAGGGCTGATTACACGCATCCGGAGCTTGACTGGGTAGCGGGCAGCAGGCTGATTATGATAACCGCTCATCGAAGGGAGAATCTCGGCGAGCCGATGAAGCATATGTTCAGGGCTATCAGACGGGTCATGGACGAGCACCCCGACGTGAAAGCAATCTATCCAATCCATATGAACCCGGTCGTTAGAGAAACAGCAAATGCGATCCTTGGGGATGATGACAGAATACATATAATAGAGCCTCTTGATGTTCTTGATTTTCATAACTTCCTCAGCCGCAGCTATCTTATTCTTACAGATTCAGGCGGCATTCAGGAGGAAGCACCTTCACTCGGGAAGCCGGTCCTTGTCATGCGCGATACGACGGAACGCCCTGAGGGCATTGCTGCAGGGACTCTAAAGCTCGTCGGGACTGATGAGGATACGATCTACAATAGCTTTAAGCTGCTCCTTGATGACGAAGCCGAGTATGCAAAGATGAGCAACGCAAGCAACCCTTACGGTGACGGATTTGCGAGTAAGAGGATAGCGGATATATTAGAAGGCGTATCAGATATGGACTGAAAAGAGGAAATCATGAAAAAAGTTATCGGAAATCAACGTTATGAAGCCATTGATATTGTAAAAATATTATGTTCGTTTTTAATAATTGCAACTCATTGCAGACCTTTTTGCAGTCTTTCGGATTCTGTTGATTTCTATTTCGTCAACGTGCTTGCAAGGATAGCGGTCCCGTTTTTCTTTGCGGCAACGTCTTTTCTGCTGTTCAGGAAGATAAAATTTTTAGATGGAAAAATCGTTAAGAGCATGGAAAATAATACGATGTTTTTCCACTACTGGAAACGAATAATCCTTCTGTATGTGATTTGGTCGATGATTTATTTAATATATCAAATTCCGAATTGGCATGCAACCGGGTGGTGGGGGTCGTATGTAGTTAAAGATTATTTGTTTGCTTTCTTTATGAAAGGATCCTTTTACCATCTTTGGTATATGCTCGCTTTAATCTATGGAGCACCAATTCTTTATCTAATGCTTAGGTACTTAGGAGTAAAAAACACTGGTATTATAGCATGTATTCTTTATGTTATTAAGGTATTAAGTTATGGTTATACATGGTTGCCAATACCCGGGCTTGCTCAGATCTCATCTGTTTTTGAAGAATTCGTTGGAATATGTGATGGATTATGCGTAGCAATTCCGATGATGATGGTTGGTGTTGTTTGTTGCCAAAGCAAGGGAGAATTGCAGAAGATATCAAAATATAGACTTGCAGCACTGATGATTTCGGTTATTCTGCTCATAACTGAAGCTTCATTACTTCATTTCACTGGAATGAGCACAAATAAGGTCTCATATGTTTTTATGACTTTGCCGACATGCTTCTTTTTCTTCCTGTGCATCATCAGCATAAACCTAAACACGGAAAAACACGTTCATGTTTGCGAACAAGCAAGAAATGCAAGCACGATCATTTATTGCGTTCACCCACTATTGCTTTGTTTATGGAGTCTATGCAGATTCTGGAGCGAAACATCAAGCTTAATACAATACCTGTTGCTTTGCGCAACAAGCTTAGCTTTTGCGGCGTTTGTGCTGCTCATGGAGAATAAAACAAAAATGAAATTTTTGCGATGTCTTAGATAATGAACTTCTATGGACGAAGCAAATTCAAATAACATATTGCTTTAGTAATGCATGATACAGGAGGCAAAACGAGGATTATCACAAGAATTAAGCATATGCTCATTTGATGAGTATGCAGAGAAACACAGGGAGAACAGGAAAACTCATCCGACATTTGGCGAGCATAGATGGGATGAATGGATAAATGCTTCTCAAGAGGAACGGGAAGCTATGAAAGAGAAGCTCAAGGATACCTTTGGGTATCTATAATCAGAGATTCGCATTTCCGTTTTGCTGCATAAAAACGAAAAATGTATTCATAAGGCTTGCAATACATACAGCACTGCCCCGAGGCTTGGTCTCGGGGCAGTGCTTGTAAGTTAAGCTTTATTCCGCATTCATCGCTTCACCCTTCTTAAGCTGTTCCTTATGGAACTGTAGGGTATAGAGCTTATAGTAGCGGCCGCGCTTGGCGAGGAGCTCATGGTGCGTGCCCTGCTCGACTATCTCGCCGTGGCTGAGAACAATAATATTGTCCGCATGCTGGATGGTGGAAAGTCGGTGAGCGACGATGAGCATCGTACCGATATTCATCATCTTTTCAAGCGAATCCTGGATGAGAAGCTCGGTTTCGGTATCTATATTGGCGGTGGCTTCGTCGAGAATCATGACGCTCGGCTTGTGGATGATTGTGCGTGCGAAGGAAAGCAGCTGACGCTGACCTGCGGAGAAGTTGTTGCCGCGTTCACGAACGACCTCATCAAGCCCGCCTTCAAGCTTGTTGATGAAGCGGTCCGCGTTGACGTAACGGCAGGCAGCCATGACCTCTTCATCGGAGATGCCCTCTTCACGCAGAAGGATATTGCTCCTTATCGTGCCCGAAAAGAGGAATACATCCTGCAGCATCTGGCCGAAATGCCTGCGAAGTGATGACATCTTTATCTTGCGGATATCTATGCCGTCGATAAGAATTTCGCCCCTCTGGAATTCGTAATTACGGCAGATGAGGGAGAGAATGGTGGTCTTACCGGACCCCGTCGGGCCGACAAAGGCAACGGTTTCATTGGGCTTGATATGGAAGGATACGTCCTTGAGCACCCATTCATCAGGAATATAGCTGAACCATACGTTGCGGAATTCTATTTCCCCCCTGACCTCGTTAAGCTCGATAGCATCGGGAGCATCCACTATCTCGGGCTCAATATCCATAATGGTGAATACCTTTTCGGCGGAAGCAAATGCGGATTGCAGCCAGTTGAACTGCTCGGCAAGGTTCTGAATGGGGTTAAAGAACTTCGAGATGTACATGTAGAAGGATACTACTATGCTGCTCGTGAGCGTTTGCCCGAGGAATACGGTGTTATCGAGGTAGCCTTTGCCTCCGAGGTACAGGAGCAGTGTTATTGAACTTATATAGAGCATGTAGACAAGGGGACGGAAGATACTGAATACATAGATCTGTTCGCCCTTCGCCTTGCCGAGCTTATTGCTCTTATTTATGAAATCACGGTTCTTTGCGTCCTCACGGTTGAAAATCTGGGTGATCTTGATGCCGGAAAGGTTTTCGGATAGATAGGTGTTGATATCGGTGGTACGGTCCTTGACCTTGCGGTATGCCCTGCGCGCAAACTTACGGAATATGATTGTGAACAGGATTATGAACGGTACAAAGCAGAGCACCATGAGGGTCAGCTCGTAGTTCAGCATCAGCATCGCAACGAGTACGGCAATGATAACAAAGCAGTTCTTAACGAGGTTGACAAGAAGGCTTGTGAACATCAATGAAATAGCATTCGTATCATTCGTAATTCGCGTTACCAGCTTACCGACGGGTATCTTTGTCATCTGATCATGGGAGAATGAATTTATTCGTACAAACAGATCCTCACGCATATGAGAGATGATCTTCTGCCCCGTCTTTTGCAGCACGATAGCCTGGATATAGGTGCATACCATGGATACTATCAGGATGCCAGCATAGACTGCGACATACTTATAAAGAACGGACAGCTCAAACTTATCCGCCAGCATACCGGTGATATCGCCGATGATGAGAGGGGAAATAACATCGTATGCAATCGAAAGGAGCATGATGAAGCCGACAAATATGAAGTTCTTCGCGTAGGGCTTTGCATACGCAAGCAGGCGCTTCATGATGTCGCCGTCCTTCATGTGCCGCTCGAAGCCCATGGACTGTTTTTTGTCCTTAACGGCAGCATACATGATGATAAGCACGATCGAAATAACTCCGATCACGCCGCCGATTATGAGAAGAGGAAGATAATCACGCATTTTCAGCACCTCCTGCCTCATTTTCGAGCTTCTGCAGCTCGACCATACGGCTGTATTCGGGACAGCTCCTGACGAGTTCGTCATGCGAACCTACGGCAAGTATCCTTCCATCGTCAACGAAAATTATCTTGTCCATGCTTTCTATCGTTGTGATTCGGTGAGCAATGAGAATAGTGGTCTTGCCGGCACGGTTCTCGCGAAGATTCCGAAGGATGACTTTCTCGGTGTTGGTATCAACCGCGGAAACGGAATCATCCATGATGAGAATGGGCGCATCCTTCATAAGCGCGCGCGCTATGGAAATACGCTGCTTCTGTCCGCCGGATACGGTTACACCGCGTTCGCCGAGAATGGTATTGTAACCCTCTTTGAACTCCATGATGTTGCTGTCAACATCGGAAAGCACCGCCGCATTTTTGACGGCTGCTTCGTCAATATCGTCAAAGGCAAAGCCGATATTTCTTGCAATGGTATCGGAGAATAGGAAGTTATCCTGAGGTACATAGGCGCAGCAATTGCGCAGTGAACGGATTGTCAGCCTGTTTATATCCTGACCGTCAATGAAAATGCTGCCGTCGGGAACATTATAGGTACGGAGAATGAGATCGACGATTGTGGTCTTGCCGCTGCCGGTCTTGCCGACGATGCCGACGCTCTCACCGGGATTTATGGTGAAGGAACAGTCGGTAAGCACTTCGTTCTCGCCGTCGGGGTAACGGAAGGAAAGGTTCCTGAATTCGATACCGCCGCGGACTGTGCCGCCGGGGACGAGCGAGGTTATGTCCTGCGCATCTTCTGCATCCGTAACATTTATCTCGGCATCCAACAGCTCGCTGACACGCTTGAGAGAAGCCTTGCCGCGCGAGGTCTTTTCTATCAGCATCGAGATTGCCATGATAGGCCAAACTATGGAGCTGAAGTAGCCGATGTATTCGACGAGCTTGCCGGCATTGAATTTGCCTGTATAGACGAGGTACCCGCCGTAGCCGAGGATAACGCAGATGACGGATTCGACAAGCAGGGTTATAAGGATATTGAGCATGACGGAGATCTTTGTGTAGCTGACGTTCGCATCCTCATTCTGCACGTTCAGCTTGCGGAATGCCGCAAGCTCTTTTAGCTCCTTCACGAATGCCTTTATGACAGCGAAGCCCGAAAAGCTCTCCTGAGAGAAGTCGGAGAGATCGGAGAATGCCTGCTGACGGATATCCCAGCGCTTAGTCATGGACTTGCCGACGATGGTACCGATAATAAGCATGAGCGCCATGGGTATGAGGGCAAAGCCCGTGAGCACCTTATCCATCTTCCACATCTTGCTCAGTGCGAGTATGCCGAGGAAAAGAGCGTCAACGAACATCAATACGCCGTCGCCCATGCATTCCTGAATGGTATCAAGATCATTGGTGAAAAGGCTCATGAGGTTGCCGACCTTGTTCACCTGATAGTACTGGTTGGACAGAAGGCGAGCGTGCTCAAACATCCTGTTGCGCAGATCGGTCTCAATCTTGACAGCGGAGCCGAAGAAGCATATCCTCCATAGGAAACGGCCGACTATGATGGTAGCCATGATAATGGCGAGGGGAATGCAGACATCGCGTATGAGGTATTCCATGTTGAACCACTCTGCGCCGTTCATGCCGTTGATGACATTGCCGTACAGCTCCGGAACCTTGAGCTGGAAATAGTCAACAAATACCAGTGCAATCGTACCTAAAATGTACATATGCAGGAATTTAAGGTAGTATCTGTTGATGTGTTTACCGAGTATCAAACGATTTCCTCCTTTGGGGTCACAGCCATCCGAAAATCAGGTCACCGGGAATGTTTTTCTTCCGCCTCAGAATGGAAACGGAAATGATAAAGCTCGAAGAAGATAAAAACGAGGCATAGCATATCCGCTCTAAGGCAAAAGGCAAGCCATGCCTTACAGCTTATCAAAAAAACCTCAATTTTTATCGGGAGCAATACTCAAAATCAAAAAACGCCTCTCAGTGTACAAATAAAAATCCTGTTAGCTGATATGATACAGCTAACAGGCATGATTGTCAACATATTATGTCAAAAATTATTAAAAAATCGTGCACCCGTCCTTCGAAGAAGGGACCATACACGGTATTCGGATATGAAGCTCAAATCAGGCTGGCCCGCGGCACATCAACAAATCCGCTTAATGCTGCTTCCGTCAGGACCTGACATGGTTCACGGCAGTTAATTGCACGGGACCCGATTCTCAACGCTTCTCACCGAGCCGGCTGTACGGACCGACCCCTCAGGACGGGAATGAAGCCCTACTGCAGCGGATTGTAGGTACAGGGCGCCGCTAATTCCCCGCCTGGCACGATGAGGGTATTATACACGAAACACAAACCGTTTGCAAGCACATTTTTTGGAATATCTTTTGCGGCTTACCACACATTGGGAATAGTGGAAGCAACCCTGCGGAATTCACAGTCCGGGAATGCTTCATATGCTCTTTTTGCTGATTCCGTATCGCTGAAAATACCGTAAACCGCCGAACCGCTTCCCGTCATCATCGCATCGAGCGCACCGAGTGAAAGCAGCCTTTGCCGATACCCTTCTATCTCGGGCGCAAAGCTCACAGCGGCGGGGAAAAGGTCGTTGTGCAGCTTGGGATGAGCAGTATCCGCAAGGAATCCATCTGCGCGGTTAATCCTTGCATCGGAGCTTAACGGCTTTTCATCAATGAAGCTGAACAGCTTGCCGGTTGAGATACCGGCTTTTCCCTTGACGAGCAGCAGAGGGTATTCAAAAGGCTCAAGCTTAGTAAGCCTTTCGCCGATGCCCTCGGCGAGCGCGCAGCCTCCGAGAAGGCAGAAGGGTACGTCCGCACCGACTTTTTTTCCGATTGAGTACAGCTCGGCTTCCGGAAGCCTGCCGAAAAGCTGCTCCATGCAGCGAAGCACGCCTGCGGCATCGGCGCTCGCACCGCCCAAGCCCGCTTCCGATGGGATAGCTTTTTCAATGCGGATATCGACGCCTGAACAACCGATATGCGCTCTGAAGAGTTCTGCGGCAGTTCTTGCAGTATTCCTCTCGGGAAGCGGAACGCTGCAGAAAACGCTGATATTTTCGGTTCCGTTGGGTTCAACGGTTATGCGGTCGTAAACGGAAACAGAGTGCATGATGCTGCGGAGCTCATGATAGCCGTCATCACGCTTTCCGAGTACCTCGAGGGTCAGGTTAATTTTGGCAGGGGCAAGAAGCTCCACACAATTTTTGGCTTTTTTTCCGATCATATCCATATTATGAATACAACTGCTCCGTTTTGTCAAGACTATTCTTCGTAACAGAAATAATAACTGCCTATCGGAGGAGAGAATTATGGAACTCAAATCAAAAACGGGAAGAATTCGTGCGGTAACGGCAATAATCATACTTGCCGCTATCATATTGACTATCACAAATGCTGTGATAACCAATGCGAAAAACGCAAAGGAAACCATCCTGGATAATGATATTCTGAGGCTTCACATCATTGCAAACAGCGATTCGGATTTCGATCAGGAGGTCAAGTTCAAGGTGCGCGATGCTGTGCTCGATTATGAGCGAAGGTGTTCGGACACCGAAGCGGTCAAAAGCGCCGGGGAAGCTGAAAAACTGCTCCTTGATGACGGAAGCAGTCTGCTTCAAACGGTGCGTCAGGTACTGTCGGAAAATGGTGCAGGATATGATGCCCAGCTGGTTATCGGTGATTTTGAATTTCCGGACTGCACCTATGATGATGAATCATACCCGGCAGGAGTCTACCGTGCAGTACGAATACTGCTCGGAAACGCCGAGGGAAAAAACTGGTGGTGCGTAATGTTCCCACCGCTGTGTATAGTGCGTGCCGATGAAGGGAAAATTGAAAATGACGAGCCTGTGAAATTCGAAAGCCTGTTTGTCAAGGCGTTCAGATTTATCAGGTCGAATCTCTTTGGTCTTACGGAGTAGAAATGATTAAATTCAGAAGAACGATCGCGGTACTGATGGTACTCGTGATACTTATATCGGCAATGCTGCCTGCGGCGGTGCTTGCCGAAAACCTGCGCTACGGCAGCAGGGGCGATAAGGTTAAGGAGCTGCAGCAGAAGCTCAAACGCTGGGGCTACTATACGGGCAGTATTGACGGTATCTTCGGCTCGGGAACACAGGCTGCGGTCAAGAATTTTCAAAAGAAGAACGGCCTGACTGCCGACGGCATAGTGGGTCCAAAGACCGCCGCGGCTCTCGGCATGAATCTGACGTCATCTTCATCGTCAAGCGGATCGTCAAGCTCATCGAGCGGTGATCTTTACCTGCTTGCAAGGCTCGTACACGGCGAAGCCAGGGGCGAACCGTATAAAGGAAAGGTCGCTGTCGCTGCGGTCGTATTAAACAGGGTTAAAAGCTCATCGTTTCCGAACACAATTGCAGGAGTCATCTACCAAAAGGGTGCGTTTGATGCAGTAAGCGACGGACAGATAAACATGCAGCCTGATAATGAATCCATCCGTGCCGCGCGTGACGCGATGAATGGCTGGGATCCGAGCAACGGCTGCCTCTATTACTACAATCCAAAGACCGCAACAAGCAGATGGATGCTGTCAAGACCTGTCCTGCTTCGTATCGGGCAACATGCGTTTTGCTGAGAAATATGAATAAGAATAAAGAAATCAAGAATAAAGACAGAACAGACAATTCGGACAGAATGATTAAGATAATCTTCTGTTATATCCTGACCCCGGTTCTGCTCCTTGCCGTTGTAGGCATGGGCATATGGGGGAAACGAGAAAGCGCGAAAGCGGAGAAATACCGCAGCAGCAATGCAAATATGTATGAAAGAGCCTATACGGATCTTGTGGGCGCAGCTTATGATATAAGGATACTGCTTTCAAAGCTTCTGATCTCCGAGTCTCCTGCGACCCTTGCGCATACACTTAATGAGCTGTCAAACAACTGCGCCGCCTGTACGGCTCTCATGGCACAGCTCCCGAGCAGCCATGTCGATTCTCTTGACATGGAGCAGTTCATCATAAGGCTTGGGGATTATGCCGACAGCCTTTCGGTTTCCGTCATGAAGGGCAAGCCCATCTCGGATGATGATAGAGCTCAGCTTGCAAGCCTGTACGATGCAAGCGGCAGGGTTTATGCCGAACTGAAGCAGCGCCTTGATGACGGAACCTTCCCGATGGAGGAAATCGGCAGCGAGGCCTTCTATTCCGGGCGCGAGCAAACGGAAGGAGATGAGAGCGGCAGCACGGATCAGCCGGACGAAAAATATCCAACGCTCATATATGACGGCCCGTTTGCGGAAAGCACCGAAAAGTCAGAGCCAAAGGGGCTGACAGGTGAAGAGGTGGACGAAAGCACAGCATTCGAGATCGCGCGTAAAATTATCGGCGAAAATGCCGCATCAATGGAGCTCGCGACAACATCGGAGGGCAGGATAGCAAGCTATGATTTTGCAGGAAGTCTTAATGACGGAAGGAGCTTCGATATTGCCATTACCAAGCGGGGCGGACACCTTTTATGGATGCGCATAGATTCAACCGGGGATATTGAGGGCGTACCGGATGAGGACGAAGCAAAGAGGCTTGTGGATATAGGCAAAAAGTATCTCGAAGCTTTGGGCTTTGAAAGCATGGAACCCACCTACGCCCAGAACTATTCAGGAATAGAGCTTATCAATTTTGCATGGCAGGACGGAGATATTATAGTCTATAACGATATGATCAAGGTTTCGATAGACAGAAGCAGCGGCGAGGTATGCGGAATTGATACACGAAGCTATTTATTCAGCCATACGGAAAGGACCTATCCTGAGAATATCATTACGGAGGAGGAAGCGAGGCAACAGCTTTCGATAAACCTGACAGTGACGGAAACGAATCTTACCCTCATTCCTGCAACAGCGCAGACGGAGAAGCTGTGCTATGAATTCAAATCCAGGTTCGGAGAGGATGAATATGCTGTATACCTCGATGCCGAGACGGGAGAGGAAGTAAAGATATTCAGGATCATTTCCGATGAAAACGGACGGCTTGCAATATAAAACCAAAATTAAAATGGGGGATTGCGGTATCGCAATCTCCCGAATTCTCAAAACCCACGAAAGTATCAGGTGGGATCAACCAGCCCGAGAAGCTCTGCGGGTGCTACACCCAATACGCTTGCGAATTTTACTGCAACCTTTTCGGAAAGGCTGCGGTTGTTGGACATATACTTGTAGACTGTACTCCTGCTCACTCCTGCAAGCTCTGCCAACTTCTTTCCCGACATACCCTTTTTCATAAGTACCATCTTCAAATTTGTCATTGAGTCATCTCCCTATGTTCATCCTGCAAATTTTAAGGAAAATACCACCGTCCGGGGGACATCGATCCAAATGAAATGGATAAGCTTTAGTCTCCTATTCCAAGTTACGGTGGGCATGCTGCATAATCTGAAATGCAGCTCATAGAAACAGCCGTGGCTTAATCGTTCTGCACTCCTATGAGGTAATGTAATTATAACATGACATTGCCGTTTTGTACATAGGGAAATAGACAAAAAATGATATATTATGATAAATTTTTAGGCAGGATTTCAGCAAATTCCTTCGGCAGGGGCTTTCGGCACTGGAGTTTGCATTGGCATATTCGGATAATTCTATATAATACGGGACGAAACGAACAAAAAACTCAAGCTGCAAAAACGAACGGACAGGCGGATAACACCTGTCCGTTTTCGTATAAACGATTATGAATGAGCGCAGAAGGGAGATTATTCTTCCTCTTCCTCGTCCTTCTTTGCGTTCTCGATGATCTTCTGGGCAACGTTGGAGGGAACATCCTCGTAGCGGACGAACTCACTGCGGAAGGAACCGCGGCCCTGAGTCATGCTGCGGAGGTCGGTAGCATACTTGAACATTTCGCTGAGGGGAGCTTCTGCGATGACTTCGGTTCCCTCGGGAGTGGGGTTGGTACCGATAAGACGACCGCGGCGGCGGCTCATATCGCCCATGATATCGCCCATGTAATCGTTGGGAACGAGAATCTCATAGCGATAGATCGGCTCAATGAGGACGGGGTTAGCCTTGGCGCAGGCTGCCTTGTAGGAAAGCCTTGCAGCGGATTTGAATGCAACTTCCTTGGAGTCAACGGGATGATATTTGCCGTCGTAGAGGGTAGCCTTGATGCCTACCATGGGGTAGCCTGCAAGAACACCCTTGTTCATTGCTTCGCGGAGACCCTTTTCGACTGCGGGGATGAATTCCTTGGGAACTACGCCGCCGACGATAGCGTTGACGAATTCGAATTCGCCGGTCTCGCTGGGCTCAAAGCGCATCTGAACGACGCCGAACTGACCAGCACCGCCGGTCTGCTTCTTATGCTTACCTTCTGCCTCTGCCATGGTACGAATGGTCTCACGGTAGGGGATATGGGGATCGGAGAGGCTTGCTTCAACCTTGAACTTGTTGCGGAGCTTAGCGCAGATAACGTCGATATGCATTTCGCCGAGACCCTTGATGAGAACATCACCGGTCTCTGCGTTTTTCTCGATCTGCATGGTGGGATCTTCTTCGAGCAGACGGTTGAGGCCTGCGAAGACCTTATCCTCTTCGCCCTGCTTCTTTGCGGTAACTGCAAGGGAGATGCAGGGATCGGGGAAGTCGATGGGAGCAAACTTGACGGGATCTGCGGCATCGGTGAGGGTATCGCCGGTGTTGGAGAACTGAAGCTTTGCCATTGCGCCGATATCGCCTGCGCAGAGCTTATCAACGGTGATGAGGTTCTTGCCGCGCATCATGTAAACGGTACCGGACTTTTCGGCCTTTTCAGCATTGGGATTGTATGCGCTGAAGGTCGCGTCGATGGAGCCTGCATATACCTTGAGGATGGAGATCTTGCCTACGAAGGGGTCGGCAACGGTCTTCATGATCTGAGCGGCAAATTTGCCGTCCCTCTTGATTTCGACTTCTTCGCCGGTGCGTGCATTGACGGCAGGACGAATGGGAGCCTTGTCAGCGGTGGGCATATAATGAACGAGGTTATTCATGAGGGTGCATACGCCGATATTGGGCAGCGCAGCAACGCAGCATACGGGGGTGACATCACCGGAGAGGATGCCGAGGTTGAGACCGCGAATGATCTCCTCCTGGCTGAGCTCCATGGTGTCGAGATAGGTCATCATCAGCTCTTCATCGCCCTCTGCCGCTGCTTCCATGAGAGCTTCGCGGAGCTCCTCTGCGCGGCCTGCGAGCGCGGAAGGAATGTCGATATCCTTTTCACCCTTGCCGTCGAATTTCTTCGCGGTCATGGTGGTCAGATCGACATAACCGGTATAGACGCCCTTCTCAACGATGGGCAGCTGGATGGGTACGCATGCAACGCCGAACTTATCGTGGAGAGCTTCAACAGCCTTATCAAAGTTGGCATTCTCACGATCCATCTGGTTGATGACGATCATACGGGGCATCTTTGCCTTTTTGCACATGGACATAGCCTTTTCGGTGCCGACAACGGGACCGGAAACGGCGGAGCAAACGATAACTGCGGAATCGGCGAGAGCCATTGCTTCATAGACTTCGCCATAGAAATCGAAGAAGCCGGGAGCGTCGATGATATTGACTTTGGAACCGTTCCACTCAAAGGGAGCGACTGCGGTGCTGATAGAGATGTGCCTCTTGGTCTCCTCGGGGTCATAGTCGGAAACGGATGAGCCGTCATCGACCTTGCCCATGCGGTCGAGCAATCCTGCATTAAAGAGCATTGCTTCGGTCAAAGTGGTCTTACCTTCTCCGCCGTGGCCGAAAATGCCAATGTTGCGGATACTGTCAGCTTGATAGATCTTCATATTCTGTTTTATTCCCCTCTCGTGGTAATAATATTATTATAAATACTTCACGGCACATAATGCTCAGTTTGAACACATACACCAAATCCAAGTATAACACAAAAAACGGAACTTGTAAACAATACCTTGCCAAAAACTTGAGATTTTTACGGATATATTTACAAAGCAAAAGCATTTCGGGAAAGAGCCCGTAAAAAAACAAATACGGCAGCCATACGGGATTACATGACTGCCGAAAAACATTAATGCAATTATTACAGAGCTTTCATTTCTTCGATACGAGCGGCAACCTTTGCAAGCATCTCCTCTGCGTTTTTGAGCTTTCCGCGTTCCTCTTCAACGACCTTCTCCGGCGCTTTTGCCATAAAGCCCTGATTGTTGAGCTTGCCGTTCGCACGGGCGACCTCGCCTTCCCAACGCTTTTTCTCCTTTTCAAGACGCTCGAGCTCTTTGGCGATATCAATAAGCTCGTTCATCGGGATGTATGCTTCGCCGAGCTTTGATACGATTGAAACCGCGCCGGAATCTATACCGACCTTGTCAAGGCGGACTTCAACGGTGCTTGCGCTTGCAAGCTTGTTGAGATAGGGCGCAGCTTCCGCGCAGATCGCCTCCTGAGAAGGAGTCGTGACGACGGTCACATGCGCACGCTTTGCCGGGGGAACGTTCATCTCCGCGCGCACGTTCCGGATGGCGCGAACCATGTCCATAAGCCCGTCCATGCCTTCGGCTTCGGCATCAAAGCGGTATTCGGGATTGGGCTTGGGCCATGCGGAGAGCATGATGGTCTCATCCGAACCGGGAAGCCTTGTATAGATATCCTCGGTTATGAATGGCATGAAGGGATGCAGCAGCTTCATTGAGGCTGAAAGCACATTTACAAGGACTGCGCGGACATTCTTCTTCGCTTCCTCATCCTCGCCGTATAGACGGGGCTTTGCCATTTCGATGTACCAATCGCAGAATTCGGTCCAGATAAAGCTGTAAATCTTATCAACTGCAAGGTTGAGATCGTAGGAATCGAGGTTTGCAGTGGTCTCGGTGATGACCTCGTTAAGGCGGTGCAGTATCCATTTATCGGCAATATCCAACTTAGCTTTGTCGATTTCGCCGATGGGCTCATCTCCGAGATTCATCATGACGAACCTGGAAGCATTATAGACCTTGTTGCAGAAATTCCTTGCAGCTTCGACCTTTTTGGGCGAGTAACGCATATCGGTGCCGGCAGCGGTACCCGAGGTGAGGCTGAATCTCAGCGAGTCAACACCGTACTCCCTGATTATCTCGAGGGGGTCAACGCCGTTGCCGAGGGATTTGCTCATCTTGCGTCCGAGCTCATCACGCACCATGCCGTGAATATAAACGGTATGGAAGGGTACATCGCCCATCGCATATAGTCCGAACATTATCATTCGGGCGACCCAGAAGAAGATGAGATCGTAACCGGTCGCAAGCGTGGAGGTTGGATAATAGTATTTCAGCTCCTCGGTCTTTTCGGGCCAGCCGAGCGTGGAGAAGGGCCACATGCCGGAGGAGAACCAGGTATCGAGAACATCCTCATCCTGACGGAGTTTACCGCCGCATTTCGGGCAGCAGGCAGGTGCGGTCTCGGCAACGACAGTCTCGCCGCAGTCATCGCAGTAATACGCCGGGATACGGTGCCCCCACCAAAGCTGACGGGAGATGCACCAGTCGCGGATATTGCGCATCCAGTTATAATAGGTCTGCGTGTATCTTTCGGGAACGAATTTGATTCTTCCATCCTCAACCGCCTTGAGCGCGGGCTTTGCTAGGCTGTCGATGGCAACGAACCACTGCTTGGAAACCATGGGTTCTATCACGGTGTGGCAGCGGTAGCAGGTGCCGACATTATGGGTGTACGGCTCGATCTTGACGAGCGCTCCGCATTCCTTGAGCGCCTCAACGAACTGCACACGGCACTCCGCTGTGGTGAGGCCGGCAAATCTTCCGCCAAGCTCGTTGATATGACCATCGGTGGTAAATACGCACATTCCGGGGAGCCCTGTGCGCTGACCGACTTCAAAATCGTTGGGGTCGTGGCTCGGGGTTATCTTAACTGCGCCGGTGCCGAAATCAATTTCGACATATTCATCGGCAACGATGGGGATTTCCCTGCCGACGACGGGCACGATAACGGTCTTGCCCACTAAATCGGCATAACGGGGGTCCTTTGGGTTGACGGCGATGCCGGTATCGCCGAGAATGGTCTCGGGACGGGTAGTTGCGCAGGTGATGGAATAGCTCCCGTCGGGTGCGAGATAGCGCACATGCCAGAGGTTGCTGGGCTTTTCTTCAAATTCGACCTCGGCATTGGATATAGCGGTCTTGCAGTGGGGACACCAGTTTACGATTCGGTCACCGCGATAGATAAGTCCCTTATTATACAGGTCAACGAATACCTTAGTTACTGCCTTGCTGCATCCTTCATCCATGGTGAAGCGTTCGCGCTCCCAGTCGCAGGATGCGCCGAGCTTGCGGAACTGCTTTGCAATGCGTCCGCCGTACTCGTTCTTCCAATCCCATGCTTCCTTGAGGAAACCTTCACGGCCGACATCCTGCTTTTTCTTGCCTTCGGCAGCAAGCTTCTCAACGACCTTGACCTCGGTCGCGATGGATGCGTGGTCGGTGCCGGGCAGCCAGAGCGTTTCATAGCCGCTCATTCTCTTGTAGCGGATGAGTATATCCTGCAATGTCTCATCAAGCGCATGCCCGATATGAAGCTGCCCCGTGATATTGGGTGGGGGAATGACGATGCAGTATGGTTCTTTGTCGGGGTTGGGCTTGGAATGAAAATATCCCTTTGCCTCCCAGTTTGCATAGATCCTGTCCTCAACGGTGGATGGATCATAGGTCTTGGGCATTTCGTTAATGCCCTTTGTGCATTCTTCACACATCTTTTTTGATACCTCCAAAATAAAGTAACGCACCTCTCATCGCCAAAGGACGAGGGGTGCTGCTCGCGGTACCACCTTTGTTGTCTTTATTATAATAAAGACCTCTTGAATTGCCATAACGCAGCAATGCGTTCGGGTTGCGACCCCCGAAAGCTCGGAAGCGACCTTCGCATCCCGGCATCGCCGATCGCCCTTTCAGCCATGGGGCAATCTCTCTGATGCAGCCGAAAATGCTACTCCTCTTCGTCACAGCAGTTTGAAATTAGCGGTATTTTACTATCGGAAAAGGCCTTTGTCAATAGCTCTCGGAAATTATTTTGCAAAAAACCCCTCGAAAGCAGGAAACTCGTTCTCAGCTTCACGAGGGGCGATTTATCGGTATTTGCTTATCCGTCGGTTCCCGTCTTAATCATGGGATGACGGGGGAGTCGGCGACGGAGCTTCGGGGGATGAGGTCGGGATATCAACGGGCCCGGGCTCGGGTGTCGCAGTCGGTTCCGGGGTATACGTCGGTGTAGGCGTTGCCGTGGGCGGGGATGTCGGCGTCGGTGTGGGCGTATACGTCGGCACTGGTGTATCTGTTGGCGCAGGTGTATCAGTCGGCGTCGGCGTATCGGTGGGCACCGGAGTATCCGTCGGAACGGGTGTCGGTTCGGGTGTTGCAGTGGGCGCAGGCGTTGGAGTCGGCCGCTCGGGCGGATTTATGCTTCCGTCCCATAGATGATTCTCCGTGGCATAGTAATAATCAGCCCATGCAAGCTCGGAACGCTTTGTCGAGCCAACCATATAGGTAGTGCCGTGGGGATTTGCGGGATCGGGATCGGTGGGATCCCAGCCGCGGGTATAGATATTGCTCTTATCCACACGAATTGGAACGGGCCGACCCATCGGGCCTGATGAGGATGAATCATTATAGATTACGACCGTTGTACCAAGCGGACAATTATCAAAGATCCACTTCGCATCATTTACGGCGAGCCTGATGCAGCCGTGTGAGATTATCCAGCCGAGACGGTTGTACGCCCTGAAATCAAGATCATACTTATGAGGGGTCTTATAAGGTACCGAATGGAACAGTATCCCCTTATAGATACGGGTGCAGTACTGGCCGTAGCAGGGCCCCATAAGGGTCTGCCAGCCATAGTTGTTGATAGTCCTGAAAATTCCCTCCGGGGAATCAACTCCGCCGGTGCAGATCATGGATTGGTACGGACGGGTATAATTGCCGTTTTCGTCAACACAGAATACGGTTACGCAGCTCTGGATGATATTAACGCAGATGAGATAGGGGAAGCCGGGCTTTGCCTTTATATCGAGCTTCTCGTAGCCTTCAAGCGACCTGAGCTTCTCCATGAAGCGCTTGCCTTTATTTGCAAGCTTAATCTCCTCCTCACTCGTGGGAAAGGGATTGCAGGATACCGTGGGCTTGGGTGTCGGCGTTGCGGTAGGTGCAGCGCTGGGCGTGGGAGTCGGCGTTGCTGTCGGTTCGGGCGTGATATCTTCAGCGGTGGGCGTGGGCTCGGCCGGTGTGAAATCAGGCCTCGGAGAGATGGCCGGAGTCACGGATTCCGCAGGATCTACGGAAACAAGCCCCGCAGTCGGAAAGTCGGTGCCGGGGTCGTCCGTATTCGGATTATATGTAACCTGGATAGGAACGGGAGTGCTATCCACGGGATTCATATTAAAACAGGAACAGAACGAAAGCAGCATAAATACACATAAAACCAATGAAAATAGCTTTCGCATGCAGGGACCCTCCTGAATGATTATTATGCAGTTGATGACCTTTGCTCGTACAGGCTACTATATTTTAGCTAATTCCGAAAGCATTTGCAATAGGCAAAAGCAACAAAAATGAGGTGCTTTCAAAATTTAATATTTCTGTCAATATCTTCAAGCAGGGAAGGAATCGTATATTATCACACTGCGCTGCACGCTGTTATTGCAAAACGGGGAAAGAGAGGATATAATGTAGTGAAAACATAAGAACCATTGGAGGAAATATGAAATTATCAGTTAAGCTGACGGCGGTCATCATTGCTTTGATTATGCTTGTTTCGATCACCGGCTGTGGGAAAAACGAAGACCTGTATGAGGGCCTTTCGAGAGAAGAAGCCGCACTCATGTGCGCGATAGCCGAGACCTGCCCTAAGAATGACAACCATTCAAAGGCCGAGTATCTGACTTTCTACATCGAAGGCTGGAGCTTTGATGAGATTCCGCAGAAGATTCTTGACTATTTGAAGGAATATGCGACGAACGGCAATGCCCAGCTCGTTCAGCTCAGCTTTGAAGAACTTATCGAAGCCGGCTATATCGTCGGAGGCGAAGCGGACAGCTATTATGAAAACAGTAAGTATGTTTATAAAGAGGGCAAGGGCAAGATATTCACCTTTACTTTAGAAGGCGATATCGAGTCTGATAATATCGTAGTCACCCAGTCGCAGATGATTTCGGATGAGGACAGTTCGGATATCAAAATGAATATGAGCTTCAGCGGCGGAGAGTGGCATGTGGATTCCCGTGAGTCATCAAAATTCAATTCCTTCTTCACTCCGGACCCGAATAACACAACCGAGCCCTCGAAATAAACAGCATACAGTATTTACAGTATTATGGAAAAGGATGGGATTACCCGTCCTTTTTTCGTTTGCTTTTCCCATGCATCAGCTTTGAGCCGTGAATCTTCAGCATCATTGAGGAAAATGCATGCCTGATAAGTCTGCTCGGGAAAAATCTGTACAGCCATACCCCCAACCCCAAGCCGAGAAATTCGTAGAGCCTTAGCTTACCGTAATCACAGTAAAACAGGGTCAGCGCGGATAGAGCAACGGCGATCAGCCCGAATATTACATCGACTATTCCGTTTACGATTTTTCCCTGCCTGATGCGGAAGAGCCTCATTACATCATAGATAATGCCCATCACGAGCCCGGTACGCAGACAGTATAGAAAAATTGGTATTTCAGTGAGGGAATTCTGCATCAGCGGAACATCCTTGAAAACAGCGAACCGCGCTGCGCCGGCATATCATCGTATTCAACCGCAACGACCTGACCTTCGATAACGACCTGACCGTCATCAAGGTTCAGCTTGGTGATATGCAGATCGTTCCCGTCGATAGTAAGCCCTCCGCCGTCACTCATAAGCACTATCTCGTTTTCATTGAAGCTCATTACGTCCTTGACCCCCGTAATGCTCATCAGCTCTCTGTTTTCAATATGGATGGAATGGCTCCTCAGCCTGAGAGGTGCGCTGCCTTCTATGCTTGGCCTGTTTTCGTTCATGTTTTGCCTCCTTCGTATGATCCGATCGGTAGATGATATGCGCCTGAACCGCATTTATGCGGCTTGAACGCATATGGGTTTTATGCTAAAATAATATAAAAAGCGGAGGGGGGAATAAGGATGACGCACAGGGAATTTACATTGCTCGCGGAGGAGTACGGCTTTATGAAGACCTATTTCACAAAGCCCATGTGCTTAAAGTGCGATGATAACGATTCTTTCCGACTCGTTTGGGATGCAAAGGCGGAGTTCCCGTTCGCGAAGAGCATTGCGGTGCTCGTTTTTCCGTATCCTGCCTTCAATGTAAACGAACGTATCCCTGCATACTATCTCGCTTCCAATAAAGCATATTTCAGCGTCAAAAAACTTATCGAAGAACTGGCAAATCGTGGAGTTCGTGCGGAAAAAGCAAATATATCCGTAAAAAAGCAGCTGATTTTGAGCGGAATAGGCAACCAATGCCTTAGCTCGCTCGTTTCTATAAAGGGGTACGGTACGCGCTGCGTTATTCTTGCACTCGCAATTGACACGCTCGATCCGCTCGAATACGATGAAAGGGATGCGCCGTGCGGCAGCTGTACAAAATGTGCGGACGCCTGTCCGACAGGTGCAATCACCTCCGAGGGTATGGACTATCGCCGCTGCCTGCGCTTTGCTCTTGAGGAGCTTCCCCATGGCGATGAGGCAAAAATGATGCAGAAAACCTATATTGGGTGCGAGATATGCCAGTATGCCTGCCCGAGAAATGCGCGCGCAAACGGCCATGAGGTCGGCAGCGAAATAAGAGAGGCTTTCGACACTGCAAGGCTTGTTTCGGGCGACTGCGCGTCCGCAAGGAAGCTCGTCGGCAAAAACATGACCGGCGGAGGCAAGCTTACAGCGGAAGCGATATCTATGGCGGCGCGCGATGAAGAGGATTTCTTCACACGCTTCAAGGACGAGCTCGCAAAAGCCGAAAGCTCCGAGTTCGAAGCGGTCGGCGATGCAATCCGTTTCGCAAAAGAACTGATTGGGAAAGAACATGAAGAATAAAAAAAGACTGTTGATCTATATAGCAGGAGCGGTTATTGCGGCAGCCATTATCGTTACGGTAACGCTGCTGGTGATAAGGTCCGCTTCGAAAAAACATAACTTGGGCGAGATACCGCCTCCGGGCCCCGAAGCCCCGTCGGAAAGCGCGAATGCTATGCCGCCGGGTGCGCTGACTGCCGAACCAACGGAAGCTTTGACAGATCAGCCGACGGCACTTCCATCGGATGAAGCGACACCTGCGCCGACTGAGGAACCCGGGCTCTCCGAGATAAACGAGATTGTCGAGAATACCGGCATGGTCGCCGCTCAGGATAGGATGTCCTACGGCTTGGCGAGCAACGGCAGGCTTTCCTATATCGGAAGCAATGAGGGCCAGGCATATTGTTACGACTGGGAAAATATCGTTAAAATCGCCTGCGGAAATAACTTTACAGCCGGACTGGTTTCAGATGGTACGGTGCTCGTTTCAAGCAGCGATAAAGCCCTTTGTGATTCCGTATCCTCATGGGCCGATGCCGTGGATATTGCCGCATCCGATGCCGTACTCTATGCTCTTACAAAGGATGGGCATGTGCTTTCGAGCGATGGAAGCACTTCGCTTATCTGCGGAGTGAAGCTGTTTGCTGCCGGCAGGGATTTTATCGTATGTTACCGAGAAGGAAACGAACCTGATTTTATTGCTGTCGGTAATTGCCCCGATATTTCCGCGCTTTCGGGTGCCGTGCCGGTTTCGATAGCCTGCGGAGATGATTTTGTCTGCGTGCTGACTGAAGAAGGTGAATTCATCACCACCAAGGAGGAAAATGCTTTTTCGGGCATTACCGATATATCCGCAATCTTTGCGGGCAGGGGATATTCTGCGGTCATCACCTCCGAGGGACGGCTTTATACCGATTGCGGAATGCTCGAGCCTTCTGCGGATATCGAAAATCTTTACGGTACGGACAGCGCGAAAATGATATGCTTTTCGAACTGCCATGCGCTCGTGCTGAGTACGAACGGCAAGGTCAGGGCATACGGAGATAATACCTACTTTCAGTGCAAAACCGATTCATGGCGGCTTACTCCGTTTAGAACGGACGATGGATTTATTCTCGGCCTTACGGTCGTGGAACTGAATGAGTACGGAGAGACCGTCAAGACCGGGGACAGCTATACTCTCCCCGACGGCAGGGAGGGAACGGCCGTTATCATCGGAGATATTGATATGGACGGAGCAATCGACGAAAACGACCTGAGCCTTTTGGATAGATACCTTAGCGGAAAGGTACAGCTCAGCGCCGCACAGAAGAAAGCCGCCAATGCTCATCGCGACAGCAATGATCCGAGCAGCATAGATTACGCAGACAGGGTCAGGCTAAGCTATCATATCAACGGCTTTTCCGAGATAGATCAGTATGCAAAGTCATTTGCATATTCGTCAAGGGTTGCGTATTATCAGAATATCAATCAGGATGCGGTCGGGTACATCAAGCTTGCGAATACCAATATCGACGGGCCTTTGATGTATGGGGACAACTTCTATTATCATACGCATAATTACGCCAAAACTCCGACATCACGAGGTTCGATGTATCTCTATTACGGTCGCCCGACCAAGAATATCGTTATCACAGGGCATAATCTCCGCGTGGCAGGGATAATGCTGAATAACCTCCATCTCATACAGGATAAATATGCCAAGGATTATGATGTATTCGCGAACCGCATATGGACGATAAACCTGTTCGGCGAGACTCATCTTTGGGAGGTCTTTGCAATGTATGAGGAAAAGCCGGATAAACCGGAGGATTCATCATTGTATTATAACTGTAATTATGCCCATACCATGGATGCCATGACCGATGAGGAGATTGAGGAATGGATAAGGTATCAGCAGGAGCGCACCGAGCTCGGCTATCAGCTCCCCGTAACGGCTGAGGACAGCTTCGTTACCATCCTAACCTGCAGCGATACCCATGCAGAATCGGAACGAGGCGGCAGGATATACTTCTTCCTTCGCCGGGTGGACGGTCATTAACTGTCAACATACAGAATAAAACCTGATTAGGTTACGGAAATAATCCCTTTGAACTGCACCCCATTTGTCAGCACTATACCGCATGCCTGACAAAGGGGTGCAGTTCATTCATGCGGATGGCTTTTATCAAATTATTCTATAATTGATGAAATAATACGCAGCATGCTGCTGTTTCCGTTTTTCTGAAAAATGAAATGCTTTTCCGAGCAAACAAAATGCAGGAAAAACCGTTTATCGACAGTAATATACTTGCAATGGTAATGGAAAATGTTATAATCTTTCTGTGATTGGCCGGACATTAACCGAAAAAGGTCCGAAATAGGATCAGCGATCACGGCATGAATTAAATTTAGGAGGCAAAACATGAGCAGAATGGAATTTTATTCCACCAAAGGTTCTCAGGCTTTGATAGATTCTCTCTATCGTGATCTTGAGCACCGCATCCTTGCTGCCCCTCCGGGACTCTGTCCTGTTGACGCGGTGTCAGCGTTCGTAAAGCTTTGCCATGCCCAGACCTGCGGCAAATGCGTACCCTGCAGAGTCGGTCTTCGTCAGCTCCAGCTGATGCTTGATGAGGTCATGGACGGTAAAGCAACAATGGAGACATTGGAGATTATCGAGAGGACCGCAGAGGCCATCTCATCCTCTTCGGACTGTGCCGTCGGTTTTGAGGCTGCAGACCTTGTTCTCAAAGCGATCCGCGGTTTCCGTGATGATTTTGAAGCCCATGTCACTTTCGGCCGCTGCAGCGCAAAGCTCAGCCAGCCCGTTCCCTGCATGGCAAAATGCCCTGCGAACGTGGATATTCCCGGTTATATTTCCCTCGTTGCTGCCGGCAGGTATGCCGATGCAGTCCGTCTTATCCGTAAGGATAATCCCTTCCCCGCAGCCTGCGGCCGTGTCTGCGAGCATCCCTGTGAAGCTCATTGCCGCCGCAATCTCGTTGAAGGTGCGGTCAATATCCGCGGCCTGAAGCGCTTCGCTGTTGACCATGCCGGAATCGTTCCCGCTCCCAAGTGCGGCGAACCCACCGGCAAGACCGTTGCCGTAGTCGGCGGCGGCCCGAGCGGTCTCACCGCTGCATACTTCCTCGCGCTTATGGGGCATAAGGTCACCGTTTTCGAATCCCGTAAGTACCTCGGCGGTATGCTCCGCTACGGTATCCCCAGCTATCGTCTGCCCCGTGAAGAGCTCCAGAAGGACATCGACGCAATCCTTGAGACCGGTGTTGAAGTTAAGCACGGAATCATGGTCGGCGAAGATATCACCGTTGCACAGCTCAGAGAACAGTATGATGCAGTTTATATCTCCATCGGCGCGCATACCGACAGGAAGGTCGGCATCGAGGGCGAAGATGCCCGCGGCGTCATGTCCGCAGTCGAAATGCTGCGCGGCATCGGCGACGGCAATCTCCCCGATTTCACAGGCAAGAATGTAGTCGTTATCGGCGGCGGCAACGTTGCTATGGACTGCTGCCGCAGTGCCGTCCGCCTCGGCGCAAAATCCGTCAGCGTCGCATATCGTCGTCGCCAGCAGGATATTACCGCTCTTGCGGAAGAGGTTGAAGGCGCAAAGGCTGAGGGCATCGAGCTCATGACTCTGATGGCTCCCGTCCGCATCGAGAAGGATGAGGATGACAATGCCGTTGCTCTTTGGGTAAAGCCCCAGCGCACAGGTGCTGTTGATAAGGAAGGCCGTCCCCGTCCCGAACCCTCCGATGAGCCCGAAGTCCGTATTCCTGCCGATATCGTTATCGTCGCTATCGGTCAGATTATCGTTACCGCTCCCTTCGAAGCAGAAGGCGTTCAGGCAAAGCGCGGCACTTTCGTCACCAGCCGCGGCGGTGCTGTTAAGGACATGGATGGCGTATTCGCCGGCGGCGACTGCGTATCCGGTCTTGCAACTGCGATTCTTGCAATCTCCGCTGGTAAGGTCGCAGCAGCAAATATCGACGAATACCTCGGCTTCCATCATGAGATCGGCGTCGATGTTGAGATCCCCGAAGCACCCCTTGAAAAGTGTTCTTCCTGCGGCCGCAGCGAGCTGCCTCTTGATAAGGCAGGCGAGAGGAGCAAGGGCTTCATGTGCATAGAGCGTGGATTCACTGAAGAAGTAGCCAAGCAGGAGGCAAGCCGCTGCCTGCACTGCGATCATTTCGGCTACGGAGTATTTAAAGGTGGGAGGACTAAGAAATGGTAAACTGCATTATTGACGGCATCGCCGTTTCCGTACCCAAGGGTACTTCTATCCTGAACGCCGCTCGCGGCGCAGGCATCAATATTCCTACTCTCTGCTATTTCCCCGGTCTTAACGAGATCGGTGCGTGCCGCGTTTGCGTAGTTGAGGTCGAAGGCGTAAAAAGGCTTGTCGCAGCCTGCAATAATAATGTAGTAGACGGCCTTGTTATCCACACCAATTCTCCCAGAGTCCGCGAAGCAAGGAAAGTAAATGTTGAGCTCATCCTTTCTCAGCATAACTGCAACTGCGCGCACTGCGTGCGCTGCGGCAACTGCCAGCTTCAGAAGGTTGCAAAAGACCTCGGAATAATCGAGCTCGACTATGAGAAGGAAGTCCATAAATTCGATTGGAATAAGAAATTCCCCCTCATTCATGATAAGAGCAAGTGCGTCAAGTGCATGCGCTGCATCCAGACCTGCGATAAGATCCAGGATCTTCATATCTGGGATGTTATCAATACCGGTTCCCGTATCAGCATAGACGTTGCCCGTGCAAATACCATCGAGGAAGCCGACTGCGCTCTCTGCGGACAGTGCGTCACCCATTGCCCCACCGGAGCACTCCGTGAGCGTGACGATACTCAGCGTGCATTCGCCGCTCTTGCCGATCCCGAAAAGATCACCGTTGTCCAGATCGCACCCGCTGTCCGTGCAGCATGGGGCGAGAGCCTCGGTCTGCCCCGCGAGAAGGCGACAGCAAAGCGCATGGTCGCAGCTCTCCGCCGTATGGGCTTTGACTATATCTTCGATACCAACTTCTCCGCCGACCTCACCATCATGGAGGAAGGCAGTGAATTCATCGAGCATCTGAACCATCGCGATGAGTATGCTTGGCCGATGTTCACCTCCTGCTGCCCCGGTTGGGTCAGGTTCATGAAGTCCCAGTATCCCGATATGGTTAAGAACCTCTCCACCGCCAAATCTCCCCAGCAGATGTTCGGCGCGGTTGCAAAGTCCTATTTTGCAGAGCGCATCGGCGTTGATCCTTCCAAGATATACTGCATATCCGTCATGCCCTGCTTAGCAAAGAAGCATGAAGTCGATATCCCCGTCATGAATGATGCAGGCGCAGGTCAGGATGTTGACCTCAGCCTTACCACTCGTGAGCTTGACCGCATGATCCGTGCGGAGCATATTGATGTTAATTCCCTTGAAGAGGAAGAATTCGATACTCCTCTCGGCAGCGGCACCGGCGCAGCGGTCATCTTCGGTGCGACCGGCGGCGTTATGGAAGCTGCTCTCCGCTCCGCTTACTATCTCGTAACCGGAACAAATCCTCCCGCTGACGCATTCAAGGATGTACGCGGTCTTGACGGCTGGAAGGAAGCCACCTTCGATGTCAACGGTATTCCGGTACGCGTTGCGGTTGCAAGCGGTCTCGGCAATACCAGGAAGCTCATGGAAGCTATCCGCGCAGGCGAGGTCGAGTATGATTTCGTTGAGATCATGGCTTGCCCCGGCGGCTGCGCAGGCGGCGGCGGTCAGCCCATTCATGAGGCTCAGGAACTCGCAGGCGAACGCGGTCAGGTCCTCTACGGTCTTGACGATGTCAACGAGCTTCGCTTCTCCCATGAGAATCCCGACGTCATCACCCTTTATAAGGAATACCTTGAGAAGCCCCTGTCCCATAGGGCGCATAAGCTTCTCCATACCGACCATGAAGCATGGCATATGCCCTGCGAGAAGAAATAAGCTTCTTCATAGCCGAATAATCGGATAAATGAATTAAACGAACGGGGCTGTTGCGTTAAGCCCCAATAAAAGCAAGACCGGGCGACCGTAATGGTTGCCCGGTTTGCTGCTTTCGTGTATAATTAATTTGCGAAAAACATAC
>SFIR01000018.1 GCA_004556165.1 Clostridiales bacterium
ATACTTTCCGTAAATTGCACCGCCGCATCTGTTCATTTCACAGGAAATCAATACATGGGCACCGACCTCCGGCAACCTCTCCGTCACCGAAATCCACTCTTGCACCGTTACGCCGTTGTCAAGCAGATAATCCGCAACAGCTTCTGTCGGGTCTACCAATTCGTGCGGAAATATTGGTTTCCTTAAAATCTCAATCAACTTTTCCCTAACGTCCATCAGTCATCACCTTCTTCCAGTCCAAAATGCTTTACTGTTTGCATTGCAGGAATACCGCCAACGAGATACGAAAGTTCACATAGTGCTTTAAGGCAGAAATCATAAGATTCAAAATCCTGCTCAAACAGTTGCACGTTGTTCCTGTGAATTACTCTTGTAAGCCCAACCAGATAGGCTATGTACTGTTTCTGCTGTTTCTTTGTCAGGAAGAAAAGCCGCATCAATCAACACCTTCTTTCCGCTTTCCGTAGCTGCAAAAATCATTTTCAGTTGAACACCATCCAGTATGTCTTCCATCAATCAAATAGTTGTGCACTTTGCATCTCGCGAATAGCACCCCATCTGAACGCTGCAATTTGCCATCTTCATCACCCCAATATTTGCACTCCCAGCATCTGACCACAGGAACGGCGTCGATGGGCTTTGCAGAGTGCAAGACAGACTTTACGGCGAGGATTGCTTCACGATATATTGCTTTTTTATTCCCGGAGTATCCGTGGCAGTTTTCGTACTGCCTGTCAACGCATACCTTGATTTCGTCCAAATCACAGAGCCTCATGCTTGCCCTCCTCTCCGGCACGGCGGTTCCAGGCTTCGATGGCTTCTTCCTCCGTAAGAAATTCGTCCCAGAATGCATTCATGCGCAAACCGCTCATGAAGCATTTTCTGTTTGTGCAGCGTACAATCCATTTTACAAAACTGTACTCGCAGTCGCTCTTGTAGTAACCGATTATCTTTCTGCCTTCGGCAATTGCTTCACCGCCGCAAAACGGACACGGCTTCAAATCAATCAGCTTTTCCCTAACATCCATTGTTATGACTCCTTTACAAACTGCCAGCTTTGGGGCGGTCTTTTCAAGCCAAATTCAGATATGTTTCTCACAAGATAGCCTTTTGTGTTGCAATAGTCAATCATATTGGAGATGTGCCAAAAATAGATCGGCTGCAACGGACGGTTGCTAATATAATCGCATAGGAATTTCCATTGCACACAAGTTCCGTCAATGTATGCCCACGGGTCAATGTTTCCGTTGTTTCTCCGCAGGAAGCCGTCAAGAGTTTCGATGTGTGCTTTGTCAATTATAAATTCTGCCTTTATCTGTCCTCCAGAACCGCTTTCGCAACACAGACAACGCACTGGATGACCATTTTTCAGCGGTTCAGGCAATGTCTTTCTAATTTCAAACTCTTTCTTTCCACTTCTTATGTTTCCTAAATGTACTGGTTGAATTGTCGCAATAATTGTTTTCATCTTCCTTTTCCTCCATTTCAGGTCGATACATTCAATCACTCCGCCGCATTACTCACATCTATCATGGTGATTTCTTTGAAGATTTCTTTGTCAAAGTTCGGGAGTTTTAAGATTTCATCTTTTGCGCCGGGAGACAGCCTTACCCACCAGTCATTTCTGATAACGGCAAGTTCATCGTCGGGTATCTTTCGCAAGTAACCACCAGTAGCTTTTGCAGCTGGATATGATTCTTTCTCTTCATCTGTCATTTGGGCGAATTCAACCCAAACAAGATTGCTCGGAACGCAATCCATAGTTTGCTTTGCTACGCTCAAAGACCAGTCTTGAAAGGTCCAGTTCGAAGGCTTGTTAAATAGATGAATTTTGTTTGCGACCGTATTGAAACAACCGCTGTTGTATTTACCGCTGTTCCAATCGCCGCTGTTGAAATCTCCGCTGTTCCAGTTGCCGCTGTTGAAATCTCCGCTGTTCCAGTTGCCGCTGTTGCTCCGCTGTTAAAAATGCCTGCATTTTCATTTGTTAAGCCACGCATTATATTAAGCTCATCGCCTAAGATTTCCCTAACTATACGAATGCGATTGCTTCCGCACTTGGTATCGTCGGAAACGAGCGCACCCAGTACTTCTATTTCGCAAAACCGGTTATCTTCTTTAGGTATCACAGAGTAATGGGTATGAACTTTTCGCAACGAATCGCAAAAATGGAACACTGTATTTGTGCAAAGACTTATGTCGGCATCAGCTACACCAGTGCTGTACTCCTTACCGACCTCGAATTGCATTCCACGGCAACGCAAATCCTTATCAAAACCTTTAATATACATTTTCTTTTCTCCTTTTCATTGTCTGTCGTCTTCGAAAAACTTGCTTGCTGCGAGCAAAATTCCGACGAGAATCCCGGGAAATGTGAACGTGAAGAATAACCCTAAATACTGCATTTAATTGCCCTCCTATCAAAAATAGCAAACTTCGTTATTCTTATTAACGTATCTATCGCCGCTAACTCTTGCAACGTCCACGCCGGAGAACACAATCTGCATTGGATGAAGTCCTGCTTTCTTCTTTCCGTTCGTGAAGTCTGCATACTTTCTGCGCGTGCCAAAATTATCATTCTCAACAATAATATCGCCGCGTTCGTCGCCGAAGTTAAGGATAACGGCTTTGACGTACTTATTAACATTTGCTTGGTCTATTTCTGCGCCCCATGCGCGATAGATTTTAGTTGATACATCACATTTCATTTTTGTTCTCCTTCTGGTGTTTGGGATTTCCTTTCCCTTTTGGTGTACTTATTTTAACATTAATCCGCTCGATTTTCAACACTTTTTTAAAGATTTTAAAAATATATTTAATGGGCTGCTTTGGCAGCCCACGCCTCGATTTAATTGTAAAAAAAAGGACCCCTCGGCAATGAACCCGAGGGGTGTTTTTAGTGAATTATATGTGCTTAAAAAGTTGCTTTTCTGCTTTGTAAACTCTGGTCTTGATGTGCCTATCCGAATAATTGAATTCTTCAGCCAGCTGTTCATAAGTCCTGCCATCGAGTAAGCGGCGTTTCAATATGGCTCTGTCAGTTTCGTTGAATATCCACGAATCTATCAGCTCGACCCATTCTTTACGGCTGAGGCTGAACGCATCTGCTCTCATAATATCATCATCCTCCATATCGACGAAAATCGCACTCATAGGTAATGCTGTAATAGCCTCTGCAATACGGTTATTCCGCAGGCATTTCTTGCGGCGTTACGCTATTGTTGCCATCGCCGATGATAGAAGTCGGGTTTCCCTGCTGCGTGACGGTGTAGCTGCTGTTCGTGTTGCCGTTGTTGTTGGCATAAATAAGCCAACCTATATTGCTCGCAAAGGTCAAAGCGATGATCACGATTAACGCAATAACAAGCCGCTTGATAATGCGTTCAGCTCGTGACATTGACGATTCAAAAGCCGCATAGGGTACTGACGCAGGAGTTTTCGCGGAAGAGTTGCAGCCGTCGCAAACTTTAGAAGCCATTTTTCACCTCAAAATTAAATTGCAGATTGATGTTACCAGTATTCCGATGACCGACGTGGCAATAATCCACGCAAGCTTTTTGACTATTACAAAGTCATGCGTCAATATATCTATCCTCTTATCGTCATTGGAAAGCTTTTTGTTAATTTCGTCTCGCTTGTCGTCGCAGTCGCTCTGCATGACATATATAGCGTCGAGGACTTGGCGAATATACGCCATATCGTTTGCATCTATAGCCATCAGAAACCATCCTTATTCGTAGGATTGTTGAGTGCTGCGAAGGCACCCGCGCCGACCGTGAAAACAGCCAGTGCCAGATTCCACCAGCTGAAGCTGTCTGCGAGTTTTACGATTTCAGCAGCAATCAGCGAGCATAATGCTCCCCAGAATACGGGTGATTTCGCTCTATTCCAGTTATTCTCGTTATCCATTATATAATCCTCCATTCCTTTTATGCAGGCATCGGGTTCAAAAGAACCCACTGCTCGCCGTTGTAGACCAGTTGCGCAGTCATTCCCGTCCCAATATCTGTCGCCTTAATAGCTGCATTTTGGTAGCAACTATATATCGGCTTCGCTCCGGTGTCATTAACATTAAGCGTGGGTGCGGATGCTGTGTTGCCTAACCTGAACAGTACCGCAATCATCGCCCCGGGCTGTAAAACGAAATTTGGAATTCCAACGCCTTTTGCAACGAATTCCGCCATGCTGTTGCAAACCCCGTAGCCTCTGCCCTTGGTATATGCATAGAGCTTAGATATTGCATCTGCTATTGTGTCGGATGCTGACAACTCTTCCGAAAGCGAAATAGCCGCATTGAAGCCGTCCACTTTGCCAATGCTCGAACGACAGTACGCACGGAGCTTCTGTATGCCCTGCAGCACACTATCAGTCGCAACAATGTCGGTGTCTGGAGCTTGTATTAAGTTCGCGTATCCTGTAAGCAGAATTGACGATGCGTCCGGCGCTTCTCCGCCTCCTCCTTCACCGGCGTTCTGGAGTTCTTCCAGCATCGCGTAATACTGGTCGTGCAATACCTGCGTCGGAATACTCTTCACGCCATCGCTCATTAAGCCGCAATAGTTTTCGTCATATCGCAAATCGTTAATGTCGCTACGGGCTATAATACTTACGCCGGATCTGCGATATATTGCATATAAGAACAGCTCATATAACGCCGGGGTTCTGGTAGGAGTTGGAATGCGCGGTGCGCTGGAGGTTTCCCCCTTGATAACAGTGAGAGCCGTTCTCGAATCAGTCGCTGAGAACTGCAATGCTATGACATCGTATCGAGGGTATGTCGCGTCTGAAGCTTCGAAAGTCAAAACAGTATCACTGTCATTTTTAATAGAAATGCCAGATGTAGGCGAGAGCCGCATCCATGCCATGCCGCTGCCTATAGTAGCTTGCAGACCGCTACCTGTGACCGTGATCCCAAAGTTATCCTCGGCATAGACTCCGCTCGTCCTCGTGCAAAAGAACGACGAGAAATCTGCAGCACTATATTCTATGCCGTTCAACGGAAATGTACTAATTGCCATAAATACTCCTTATACTCATTATTTCGCCAACTTCGAGCGTAGTTTTAGTGGCTTGAGCCTGAAACTTTTGAGTGAATCTTGCGATTCTTGCTTGAATTATAACGCCGAATTCCGGCAGACTCGCTGTTACAATGTCGCCGAGGTCAAACCTCGTACCGAATTCGCTTGCCATAGGCTCGAAAGCGCATTCCCACACGCGGTTGCGGTCAAGCAACTTTTCGAGCCCCTTGGCGTATAATCGACTTGTGTACGATGCCGAATCCTCATTAGCTCCTTGCTGTATTTCGCGAGCGTCAACAATGAGCTGCCGTTTTTCGCCGTCGTTTGATAGGTCAACATCTACCCTTACACGGTTGGTGTCCTCGCCCTGTCCTAACACTATTGCATAATTCTTGTATGTTTGCGTTGACCGGGTCAAGCTTGCATTCTGTATGTTGCCTATCCTCTCCGAGAACTTGAGGTTGAGGTTCTGAATCGGCTTATAGAGCTGGATAGAAATGCCGGAAACGATTGAATTTTGAACAACCTTAACCGCTCTAAATCCAATATCAGCCTCTCCACACATAGTTTCGTAGAGCTCGAGAACGCTCTTGTTAGAAATCTGCGACGGATACGTTTCCGTTAGCGTGCTTTCTTCTATAGTCAACAAGGCGTTTCCGATACTCTCATTATACGCCGTTTTGAGCGAATTTGCAATAGTAGAATCTGCCTCGATTTTGCCAACAAATGCCAAATCCTCAAGCAATGCCGTGGCTGGCTTCCCCGTGGCAGTGATTTTACCTCCTTCGCAAACTACAGTTTTAACCACCATTAGCGTGGCCCGGTCGTTGCGTCCGACGAAACAATCAGGTACTATCGCTGCTCTATGCGTGCCAATGTCGGCAACCTCCAGAGTGAACTTTTCGACCGTGTTGTACCCTTCGCTCCATAGGCAGGAAATGAAGTCTTCGCCTATTACATCAACAAGCTTGAGTTGTGAATTGTAAACGCTAAGCCTCATATACTCCACTGAATGGGCTATTGAACGATACCACAACGCCCATCGGCACTCCTTCTTCGTTTCTTGCTACAAGGTGGTTATCTCCAACGCCCAGCTCAAATAAGGTCGAGCCATCGTTTAGGTATTGAACCGCGTCAGTAATCTTATCTCCTCCGCTCCCGTGCCAGTCGGCACGAAAACTTCCGTCATCTGCACGCCATATAATTAGCTTGTCGCTTTTTGCCAACGTCATAGTAAATGCAATGTACTTGTTGCCGCACGATAGCCGTGGGTTAGTTATTTCTTGCAACGCCGTTATTGTAAGGGTGTATGCCGTTGAAGCGTCTCCGTCGTTATATGCGTTGGCTGTCATTACAGGAGAAACCAAGCCAAGCGCAAAGCTATTTTCGGACAGCGTAAACGGAAACGTGAAATTTGCTGTCAGTGAGTTAAACTCCACATATTGCGTTTTTGTGTCGCGGAAATAAGGGTCAGGCGCAAAGAGCGCGAGCAGGAATGAACCGTCGTTCTTTTTAGGCGATACCGTAGGGGTGTCTTTCACAACGACATTGATATAATACTTATCGTCAAATATCAACCTGCCGGTTGTGAACGCTCTAAAGATTCGCAGCATGTCGCGCTTCACGGAGGGAATACTTCCATAGATATAGCCGTTAATCGTAAGCGTTCTTCCTCCCGCCGATACCGAACTGACGTTCTCGCCAACTCGTGAATATGTTTGCGATTTGGTAAGCGTCATCTTCATGCCGCTGAGACCGTCTATGTCAAACACATTACTACCATCAGCACCAAAGGTAAAGATGCTGCCATTTTCAGCAATGAATTTAGCATTATACACCGAAAAGAATCGCCTCCCTCTGCCTGAACATAGCCTCCTCCATGATGTCCGCTGCGGTCATAGCTTGGCTGTATATGTTTTGAGTGATATTGACGCCACTTGTAAATTTGCGAATATTGCCCTTATACTGTCCAGAGCTAATTTCCCCGCCAATTTCGAACCCGTAAAGTTCATTTTCAGCCTTGTTTCGCATTGACTTAAGGTCATTCATCATTGAATTGGTCGCCTTATCCATTCCGTCACCAAAGCCAATACCCAAGCCTTGAGCCATGTATTTACCAAATCCCGCAAAAACTGTTGACGGACTGTGGATTCCAAAAAAGTTCTTAATGCCACCGACCAAGTCGTCAAAAAAACCCGAAACTTGCTCCCAAAGCCATGATCCTGCTTCACTGATTCCTTCCCATATTCCACTGAGGAGACTTTTACCAATGTCAATCATAGACCCCATCCGCGAACCAAAAGCGTTAACGATGCCGGCCACAATCTCGGGGACAGCTCCCACGATAGCCGCTATAATTTCGGGCAAACTCTCAATCAGCGACACAAATAATTGTACACCAGCCAGTATAATTTGGTCAATATTGTCCGTTATCGCACCGCAGACGCCCTCTATAATCTGTGGGATTGCACTACATATAGTGGTAATTATAGTAGGCAGCTCATTGATTAGAGCAACGAACATATCAATTCCGCCCTGCACCAGAACTGGCAAATTTGCCAAAATTGCGTTAATTATGCTATCGATTATCTGCGGAATTACAGCTACAATCGCTGAGATTATCTCAGGTAATGCGTCCACCAAAGCCGTGAACATAGCAATTCCACCTTGTATTATAAGAGGTAAATTCTCGGTGATTGCTCCTAAAATGCCGTCGATAATTTGCGGTAATGCTGCGCAAATAGTGGAAATTATAGTTGGCAATTCGCCTATCAATGCGGTGAACATGTCGATTCCGCCCTGTATTATTAACGGCAGATTTTCGGTTATAGCTGTCAAAATGCCATTGATAATGTCAGGTATCACTGCGACGATTGAACTCAATATAGTTGGCAATTCCTCTACGAGTGACACGAAAAGCGTTATACCAGCTGAAATTATAGTAGGCAAATTTTCAGTTATTGCCGTAACAATTCCGTCGATGATGTCGGGCAGTACGGCTACAATTTGCTTTATAATTTCGGGCAACGCATCGACAAGAGCCGTGAACAGCGTTATTCCTGCTTCTATGATAGTCGGCAATGCGTCGCCTGTTAAAAAGGCAACTACCGCCATAACAAGTTGCAAAACAGCATTTATAATTGTTGGCAAGTTTTTCAAAAGCGCAGGAAGAACGCCGTTGATTATCTTAGGCAATGCACTCGTTATTGTAGCGATTATTTTCGGCAGCCCATCAACCAACGCCGAAAAAAGCTTAATGCCAGCATCGATAAGCGTTGACGAATTTTGCTGTATAACTTCGACCAAGCTGTTTATTATGCTTGGGATAATTTCTACAACTGCCGAAATTATAGCAGGTAACGCATCGCTCGACAAAAACTCCGCAACCATAGTGACAATACGCACGATAGCTTTGGTTATGGTTGGCAAAGCTTCAACCATCTTTTTCGATACGCTCTGAATTACCTCAAGCACAGCGTCAAGTATCGTTGAAATGTTGCTTGTGCTCGTCAACACTTCGAGGATCTGCTTTATAGATTCAATGGCAGTATCTGCAAGCTCGGGCAGCATTTCGCTAAGTCCCACAATCAGCTCGGTTATGATGTTTCCACCTGTCCGCACCAATTCGGGAAGGGACTTTGCAATGGTATCTACAATTAGCTTAATTGACTTTTTAGCCGTAGCTATGAGATTTTCGCTGTCGCCTAAAATTCCTTTAATAAGGCTCGCTATGATTTTTGCGCCGGATTCTATGAGTTTGGGCAAATACTTATTGATTAAGCCGGGGATTCTATCGACAATTTGGGGTAGCATTGTGTCGATGAGCTTTCCAATGCCGTCAAGCACTGTTTCAACTCGCGGCATGATATTTCTGCCAACTTGTGATACGGTCACAACCACATTGTCAATGAGCCTTTCAAGGTCTGCTTCATCATCCGCAAGCCCTGTCAGCAGGTTACTCCACGCTGCCTTTGCGGCCGCCATTGAACCTTGAATCGTGTCCGATGCTTCACGGTTTGCATAGCCAGCCATACCTACCATTTCGATGTAATCTACAAGCGCACTTTGCGCATCTGCAAGATTGTCAATCTGATAGTTTGTAGCTTCTCCGTTCGCCTCGTTCCATTCATTAACCTTGTCAATGACTTCCTGAAACCCTTCTTTTGTCGGCTTGATACCGATTTGGAGGTTATCTAACATAGTGTAGTTAGATTTCATTATGCCATTGAAAGCATTTTGAATAGCCTCTTGCGAAGCTCCGGTCGCCGCGACAACATCAGCTTCAGCCGTAATGATTCTATCTGCCAGCTCGGCAGCCGCCTTTTCGTTGCCTCCTAACGCGGTCTTGAGACCTGTCGCAAAGCCGTTGACCTGACGCAGATAGTCATTCTGGCTCATCTGGACTGTTGCGAAGGCGTTCTGTGCCTTGTTTGCAATGAAGTCGTAAGCATCACCGAACATCAGTTTTGCGCCGCCAACAAGCTGTTCATAATCGGCATATGCCTTAACCGCCGCCGTTCCGAGTGCGGTCGCTGCCGTTGCAGCAGCAGTAAGCGCGGCAGCTCCAACTTTCGCAGCGGTTTTAAGGCCGTTTCCGAGCTTTTCAGCAAATGAGCTTGTTTTAGCTGACGCATCATTAAGACCCTGTTCGTAGCCTTTTGTATCCAGCGATATTTTAGCCGCAACGTCGAATAAGTCCATTAAACCACCTCCAATCCAGCTCTTTCCGCTACGTCAGCTATGATTTCTTCTGCCGTTCTTTCGTCTTTAGGCTTATTGTTGCCGATGAAATCAGTAAACGGCTTATCGATATATGAACCTCCGCTCTGCTTAGCAGTGTTTTCTGTCGTTATTCGCAAGCATTCGGTTACATATATGCGGTATGCCATTTCTTTTTGTTGTTCTTTGTATTTAGAAACGACATACCGCAAGAAAACATTTGCTCGCCTTATTCCTTTGTATTCTCCGAGGCAGAGGAACAGGCAGTCACGTCCTCCATCTGCCCCGAGGATGTAAAAAGCTGCTGCAAATCGGGATCATTGAACATGGAGAGCAGTTTAATCGGGAGCGAAAGAGCCGTGAAGTGGCATTCTTCAGGCGTTTTGCCGTCGAGCCGTGCAATTATTTCTTTTATCGCGCCCTTATGATTTTTAATAGCGACCTTGATAGCCGCCATCTTGCTGCGGCTGAAAGCCTCTTTAATTGCAGGGTCTGCAAGAATTTCTGTTGCCGGCTCTATAATATCAGCGATGAGTTCAAGTGCTGCATCGTCCTTGAATTCGGAAAGCTTCATACTTATGCCTCCTCCGTGCCAGCCTTAATATACAGTTCAAAAGGTACGGTGTCCGGTGCATCCATGGAATAGTGCGCAGTGTATTCAAACGCAAACTGTCCCTTTGCCTTATCTCCGCTCTGAAGCTGGAAGCCACCGGTTGAAAGTGCATTCATCATGTGAATTGCAATATAGCCACCATTAGTCGCTCCGTTCTTATCCGAGTAGTCGCCTATCCACCAGATATCCTTGAAGTCTGCAGGTGCGACGTCGTTTCTCGGCGTTACCTTAGTTGTGTCGGGGCTCCCAATATCGGCTGTCGCAATAAGTGACTTCGCCTGAGCAGTATTGACAGTGAGGAAAGTACCGCTCAGCTTGACTTCCCAACTCTCAAGCTTCTTTAGTTCCATCATATTCTTGGGACAGTTGTCGATGTCGTCGCCCAAGTCAGTATAGGTGGGCGTCGCGGTAAAACTAATGCCACCAGAAGTCGCACCGAGCATAGCATTGCTTTCGACAGTCCCAGTAGTCGGTGCGAAGCCGCTTGTAAGGATTCCCGCGTTAAGCTGTAGCTCCTTAAATGTGTTTGCAGGTATCTGCGTATATTTCATATTGCCTCCTAATCACGGCTGAAATATTCAGCCTCAATGTTAATAATAATTCGTTTAATCATTTGGTCTGAAGCGTCTCCCATTCTTTGCGCAAACGGCTGACCGCGCTTAATCCAAATGCTCCCGCCATCGCAAAGGATAACGTTTCCACCATAGCCTATAGCCTCGCTGATTTCGTCGGCTTTAGCATTCGCATTGACCCAGCTCGAATCACGATACCATAACGACGCGGTCATACCCACGCCACCTCCAAATGAATCAGTTATCAGCTGGTAAGTTATATACGGAAATGCGGGCTCATCGACACCCGATGGTACTGAATTTTCTTCGAACGCGGGCAGTCCGAATCCTGCCCAAAACTCGTATATTGCTGCTGCTTTCGTCATGCTAATGCAAACTCCTCAGCTGACACTTGTGCGAACTGGAAGCTCGCTCTTTCGGGCGTTATTTTGTCATCGCCGTTAGAAGTCACCCTAAAGATTTTGCCATCCGAAAGCCGCTTGAAAACACCATGGTATTCGAGCTGCACACGCTTTGGGACTGTAACGGTGTACAGGCTGGTTACACCTTGCACGGCTGCGGATTTTGCCTCGATTGAATTATCGAATGTAATTGCCGCGTTAAATGCCGCACCTTCTATCCAGTTCGTAACCGTGCCGCCCTCTCCGTCGGGCAGTGTCGTGCGGTCAATCATCACGCACGGTGTCATTGCTTCGTCAATCAGGCTCATAATTTTCTCCATCTATTGAGTTCATTCTTAAACACGCTTCTCCAGCCAGCGGGCAAGCCATTCTCATCCGTTGCCTTGGTGTAGCTATAGCCGCCGAAACTCTCCGAAGTGTATGCCGTCGGTGAATTAGCCTCAGCCTTTTCGAAGTCGTCTATCTTGTGCAAGAGTTCAATAACTGCAGGCGGCACGGCCATAGCCCAAACCGCTCCGTCGAAAGTCTCATCGGTTAAGTCGTGAGCCGGATGCCGGTGCACTCCGTCGTTAAAGACGCTTCCAACAATGCGGTAATATTGACCGCTTTGCAAAAAATTGGACGGCGAAATTGAACCGCCCGAAATTGTGAATGTTCCGAAACGCTTTTCGGTTTCAAAATAGTTGCGGATTTCCGCGCACAAATTTGTTAAGTCCATATTTCGCCGCCTTTCTTACTTTGCCGTTGGCTTCTTCGTTGGCTTATCTTTGACCTCCGTCCAGCCCTTCGCCTTGAAGCAGTCTATGTGGGCTTGGTCGGTGACCTCATAGGTTTGAGTGCCGTTGGTGAATTTCATATTATGCGTTCTTATGAACCACGATGCCATTCTTCTTGTTCTCAAGAACAAATGCATCATAGTAGATTCTGCCTTCTACAAGAGTGCCGTTAATGCCGGGCGGGTCGATGTGGGTCTTATACTCGGCAAGCTTAACGGGAGATACCATCGCCGACTTATGAACGATAAGCAGCTCAACAGTTGCAGGCAGGTAAGAACTGGGGACAGGCACGATGTTCACGCCGTCAACCATGCCGACAGAGCCGTTCACAAGCATATCCTGTGCCATATCCGAAGCCTTAATGAACGAGGAATCGAGCTTAATGCACTTGTAAAAGTTGGGCGATACATACGCGACGCGGTTAGTCATGGGAACAAGGTCATCCATGAGCAGGTTCTGTGCGTCAAGGAAAACGCTGTATGCGTTGCTTGAGGTGACAGCGGCTGCGGTCGTGGTGTTGCCAGCACCGGTTACCCAAGCCGCAAGCCTGTACTTATCGATAGTGGGGATGATTACCTCGTCAACTTCCCTGCGGAGTGCTGCACCTGCGTCCTTAGCATTTGCGCTATCTTCCTGGTTGCGCTTATCAAGCGTAAAAGTAAAAGCCTTATCCTGCGTGAGGGTAAGGGTCTGAACGGTGTCGTTAAGCTCCGTGGGAGTGCCGTAACGTGCACTGCCGCTCATGGTATAATCGCCAAGGGCGACAGTGGGAATTGAATACACATTAACAGCGTTCACGCCAACGAAGTCGTAGTCGCTGTTAATAGCTGCGTTAGTGAGCGAAGCCTGAGAGAATCGCTCATCAACTTTGGATGAGTATTTTTCTGCGTAATTCTGAGCCATGTTGAGTCCTTTCTAAAATCGAATTAGCCGTCGAACCCTTCAAGGAACGGGTCCTTTTCGGACGGGTTGTTTTGCGGCGGTGTAGGGGTTTTAACTCCTGATGTTTTGACCGTTTCGATGAAATCTGACCAGTCTTCCTTAACCTTTTCGGTTAGCTTGGCTGCTTCTTTAGCCTTGCCGTCGTCCGCAAGCTCAACAGAGTCGATGTCCGATACTTTCACGATAGCGTCAATGCGCTTTTCTGATACGCCAGCCTCTTTGAGAATCTCGCGGAACGCCTTTTCTTTGGCCGCATGGGATTCCTTTGCCTGAATATCGTTCTTGTACTCGTCAAACTCTGCCTTGAGCTTGTCATAGTCAGCTTTTGATACGGTTTCTTCGCCCTCTTTAGGGGCTTTCTTCTTTGCCGCTTCAAGCTGCCTCTGTACCTCGGGGAGCTTTTCAGCGTCCGCTTTGTAGCCGTCCCTCTCTTCCTTGAGTGCGTCTACTGTTTCGCTGTGGGCTTCAATGATTTGGTCGACCTTCTCATCTTCGATGCCCAATGCTTTCAAAAATCTGCGCGTTAGTGACATATAACCTCCTATGCTTCGTTGGCGTTACTTTGCCATTCGGTTTCACTATATTATACTACATACAAGCATTTTTTGTCAAGCGTTTTGCATTGAACTCTTTATAAGTTGCTTGTATTCGTCCGAATGATTTTGGGCCGCCATCTGCAGCATGTGATGTGCTGTGTTTGTGCGGCTTCCCAGTTCTACAGGCAAGCAATACTCGACATTAGAGCCAATATATGCGGCGTTGCCCTTTACTGCGTGCGACATGCTGTTTCTGAGCCTGCCGGTATCGACCGGGGTTTCCTTTTTTGCGTATCTCTCTGCTGCAAGCCCTACAGCCTCAAGCCCTCGTTGTGCCGCTGTCTGCAAAGCTGCCGCATACTCTCTGCTGTTGTCCGTCACCGATACTTTCATTGTTTACCTCACCGACTTAAATCCTAAAATCTTCGCTGCGATAGTGCAGCGGCAGTTCCAAACGTTGGCACCGTTGGCGGATGGGTCTCCGGGGTACATAATTTTGCCGATTGCGTTTTCAAACGGCTCGTCAACTCCAACCGTTACACCGTCGAGCTCTCTGTGCCAGTCTCTTGTTCGTCCGTCGCTTGTTGCAATCCATTCGCGTTCAAGAATTATTCCCATTGCTGCCGCTCTCTCGAAGCCGTCTTGTCTGCCTTTGTTTTCGGCACTTGTCACCATAGTTCGCGCTGCACTAATGGCTGACCTTAAATTCATGCCGATCACCTGTGCCAGCCGGTCTGCAATCTTATCCATTGATTCGCCTTGGAGAATCCCTTGCAACACCTCGGCGTTCATCTTTTCGATGTTCCATGCGACATCTTTCGCAAAGTCAAGTTCTCGCATCGGCAATAATGAGCTGTCAGATTCAACCAGATTTCTAATGGTATCCGCATCGGTCAGCGTGAACGAATAGCCTCCGATGCCGTTAAACGCTTCTCCGGTTGCGTTATAGTTCATGGCATAAACCTCGGGCAGGTTATTATTGATGTACGCTGTCGCCGTTTCGTTGACATGTGCAAGCTGCTCGGCTGTCTGCCGTGTCAATTCCCGGTATCGCTTATCCGTGAGCGTGCGTTCTCGCTTGGCTTTTTGTAGGCTCTTGCCAAGCTGTCTTGCAAGCTCCGTATCGTTGGCGGCTTTAGCTTCTTGGTACTGCCTTTGCAGGTCTGAGATTTCCGCGCCAGCTTCTTTCATATACGCCTCCCAAGCCTCACCGATTTCACTGCTTGCTCGGGTGTATATCGCCCTGAGCCGACGTTCCATTTTGTCGAGCAACTCGTCCGTAGCTAAATGTGCTTTATCGACCACGCGAACATCTCCGAATCGTTAACCGTGATTTTGATGTTGCTTTCTTGCATGTGTGCTTCAAGCAGCTTTCTGAATGCGGCTTGCGATTTTGAACCCCACTTGCCGTCCTCCTCAAGAGCGTTGCCGTTGTCATCGGTATAGCCGTTCGCGTTAAGTGCTCTCTGCATTGCGGCAATTCCGTCACCTCTTAGCATCGGCGTCAAAACTTCGAATTTGGTTGCCATAGGTTCTTTCTCCTTATAATCAAATTTCTTTGTCATAAGCCCTCTGTGCGTCCACGGACGAGTTTCAAGCCGTGTCACAACAACGCCATAGCTCAAGCCTCGGGCTTCAACAACAAGCAGCTTTCCGTCCGAATCAAGTCCGCAAATCCAGCCGACATGGGACATCTTTCCTCTGCTGTTCGCCATGAATACCGCTTCGCCAAGCTCGTAAGGGCGTTCAATCTCGCTTATCTTGCCCTTGCCTGTACACCACTTGCAGTAGTTGTAGTCGGCGTTTACATCGGTTTTTTCGCCGAGTTCATAGGTAAGGTAAGCATCGAGCAAGCCCTGACAGTCCGTAGCGAAGTCACCGGGGGACATGCAGGCGGTCGCGCGGTCATACGCTTCTCGCGTCCACGTCTTTGAGTAATGGTTTCTCCAGCGTTCCTCAATCCTTTCGGCTGTGGTCTTGGATTTGACCGTGCCGTATAGATAGTGCCACGGCTCCGTTCCTATGTTTGATGCCGTGCCGTTTGCCAGCACCGCGCCGCTCGGTACGGTGTTGGGATTGACGTGTATCAATGCCCAACGGATAAAATCAAGTACATTTGTCATAATTAAACCTCCTCAACATACAGCCCCACCAGCTCCGATAGGGCATTATAGACCGGGTTTCCGGTGTCACGAATACACCTATACACCTTGCCATCCTGCGAATAGTACTTGCCGCTTTCCAGTGCCATGTTGCCGCTGTACGGTATCGGGTCTTCGAGCGTGCCGGCATGGCTTTCGCATATTTCTGTCCAAAGGGAAGCAGCGTTCTCCGGCTCCCAACCTATTTGCGAGGTGTGTGCTTGGAGGCAACGCCACAGCCTTCCACCTCTGCGCACCTTGTAGTCTGCGAGATAGTTTGTATTCGCTCCCCACTCCGGGTGCAAAACTAACGCCTCCAGTGCCTCGCTGTCCGTTAGTGTCTGCACGGCGGTTTCAATGTGATGTCTCAGCTTAATCGCCTCGGACCTACGCATTCTCCTCACCTCCCAAGATTATATCAAGTGCTTCTTCTGATGTCAGCTCGGGATCGTCGTCGATATCGATCAACCGCTCATCCACTCTGCGCTGTATCTCTTCCCGCCACTCAGCCGGTACAGCATCAATGGTGATTTCGCCACTGTATAGCCGGTTTACAAGCGAGGCTTTTTCCCGGATTTCGGACAGTAAAGTGTTGTATTCGGCTTCGGTGATTTCTATTCCGGCTGTTGTGGTTTTCCTTTTTTCAAGTGCAAAAACATAGCCGTCCGAAGATAGTTTCTTAAAGTATCGCATCAGTTATCACTCCAAATTTTATATGCAAACCATTTATAAGTGCCTGCAATAATGGGATAGCTCGCAGCACTTCTTGTCAAGTGGATACGTATCCCTGTTTCGTTTTGATGCGTTCCGACATAATTCGTGTTAACTGGTGCTGTCTGTTGGGTGTATGTCCCCACCGCCCCTCTCCAGAGCACGCCAACATTCGTTCTGTTATATGCAATATTGGCATTTACTCCAACAGGAACCATATTAACAATGTCTGGGACATAGCTCAAATACCATATTTTTGTCGGTGCGCTGGTGTATTCCATGCCTGTTTCGTCCAAATACACCACAACGAGGTCAGGGACGAACCCAATATCCGAAATATCAATGTTAAGGCTTGCTACATCTTCTGCAATCGAATATTCTCCGCTTGCAGACTGTATCCCTCCGCCTCCGGTCTGAATTGCATTGATAGCATCAACCATACCTGCAAGCGTGAGCTGGTCAGTTGTGCCGCCTTTTGAGCGGATAGCATCGGCAATAGAGGTCAACTGCGCGTCCAGCACAGCAGAATCAACGACTTTATCAAGTGCCATTAGTAACTCCCTCCTTCCCATGTCGGCAGAGCCGCCAGAACGTCATCTACAATGGACTGCTGGTCTGCTGACGTCCAGTAGTCGGTGCCCTTCTGCGGAGTATCGCCCTTATCGCCCCTGCTGGGCTTGCCGGTATCCGCGTTGCCCAAGTACCAGTTGCCGTTCTCGCCTATGGTAGGCGTTAAACCGTCCGCTCCGTCAAATTCGCCGCTTGCCTTCGCTGCGGTGAGGGCTTCGTTCACAGCAGTCGCGACATCGTCCTTTGTTGCCGTATTTGTCGCGTTGAAATACCAAAGGTCGTCCTTAACGCTGCCCAGAAGCGTCCCGGTTAATCCATCCAAATGCGGCAAAATTGAATTAGACACTACTATTCCTATCGCTTCATTAGCATTAAACGCACTAAACACAAAAGTGCCGTAATCTGACTCTGTACGTTGCAAAGCAATATCTCTACCCGCTTTTATTGCGGCGAGAACTTGAGAAGGTGCTATAGTTTGAGTTGTGCCGACGAGTGGTGCAAGCCCTCCGCCGCCTTGGCTATTCTGCCATCTGGCATCAAAGTCGGTGTTCGTTAGCTTGGTTAGCACCTGCCCAGCAGTTCCTCCGGGCGGCATGAACCTTGTTACTGCCTGTTCGAACCAACTCGGGGCAGTCCCTCCGCTCTGCGCACCGTTAATCGCTGAATGAGCCACAACGAAATACTCAAGGTCGCAACTTATTCGCTGGACACCATCGGAAACGCCTGTAAATACAATCTTACCACTTCCGCTCTTGGCGGTCGCTTCGGAGGGAACGGTTATGCTTCCGTCGGCACTCATAAGCATGTCTGTCGATGTGCCGTCCGGTGCGTTAAATGTTGCGGTGACTGTCAGCCCCTCCCAGCTTTTGCCGGATACTACATGCAGCGTTTCTATGCCATAGCTTTCCGCAGTCCCGAGCAGCATTATAGGACGGTCTTCAGCAAGCGTTGTGTGCGCTCCGTAGCCGTCGAGTTTAATTTCATGCGTTTTCGTCATCTTCGCCTCCTGTCAGCGTGAATCGGTTTGCTTGTTCTCGCGCTTTCTGCTGTAGAACCGTATCAATCATATCAGCATCGCCCAGCAAAGTCAATATTTTTTCCGTGACATATTCGTCCGTCAAATACGGTGCTGCGGTCAATATCATGTTGATATCGCTCTCCACGTTCACAATTTTTGACCGTGTGTATGTCGGTTTATCGTCGATTCCAACTAACCGCAGAAGTCGTATTATGAATAGCGTAACCTGATTTTCGAACAAGTCAGTCTTTTGAGTTATCGGCTCATATGCTGCCTGTATCTGCGTTGCGGTCACGCTCCCCGCTGCGATGTCCGTTACCTTCAAAGCCATGAAGTCGTTAAACAGTTGCTGCTCAAGGGACTTTAGCGAAACGGTGCTTGCTTCATACGGCACGTTGACTTCGTGCGGCTCTGCGTTTCCTCCGTCGTCGCTGTCTACATGGGCGACATGGGTCAGCTTTAGTCGCTTGATGAACTCGGTATCATCTACCTCGCTCATTCCTCCGCTGTTTTTGAGAATCCAGTAAACGAACTCGCTTTCGCAAATGTTGTTCACGAGCCCACTCTGCATCAGGTCATACGCGTCAAGCGTGCCACGATTTCCAACTAATTCTGACTGCCTGTTAATGTTGAAAAGCGGGATAATCGGAAGTTCCGGGTAATTTTCTCCCGGCTCAACCGTTTCGCCATCAAAGGCAGAACTCCTCCCCACAATGGTGTAACTCTTCTTTTCGTCAATGGCCCGCATCGGCTTCTTGTTGTCCTGGGCGTAGTCCGTCCAGCCGTCGATTTCATATAGCGTAGCCCGAAGCGGCTTATTGCTTCCGGCTTGCCAATACCTAATGCCGGCTTTCAACTCGCCGTCATCGTCGTCATACAGCGGCACGAATCCCGGATGGTCATCGCTGTCCGCAAGCGGAAAGACTTCAAGGTGGTCGTAATTCCAGAACCCAAACGCAACGCCTCCGTTCTTCGCGGCAGTTGCCAGCTCGTTGATGCGCTGGTCGAAATCATAACCCAGCTTTGCCTTTGTGTTTGCGTCGCCAAACGATACACCATTAGCAAGCAGAAACTGGACTGCCTGCGTCACGAAGTAGAAATACCAATTTGACGCAATCTTTGAGTTAGCGCTCCAAACGTCCGGCACTTTATTCCCAATGTGGTCATAGATGAACTTTTCATAGTTCATTATAGTTGGGTTCAAGTGCTTGTAGTACAGTTCCGCGTTTAGGGCGGTCCTATACCTCGCCGTGCTCTTATGCTCTTCTATTGCGTCTGCAATGAATTTGCTTCTAAGCTGCTCGTTTGTGCCGAGTTCAATCAGGTCGTTGTAAGACTTAATGGTTACCACTCCTTCCAGAATGTATTATTGTTATTGCCGCTCTTATGCCGCAAAACAGTGTTTACAAAATATCGTACATCATCCATGCAATGGTCATTTTCCTTGACAACTTTATCCTCCCCGGATTTATCGTCCCAGCGATACAAGCCAAATTCTTCAACCGTGTGTCCGCACGAACGGTGTATCTTTAGCTTGCCGTTCTTCAAGTAGCCCGATACTCTGCGGATGCCGTCCAGAACGTCGTTATTGGCTTTCGTAACATAGAACCCGCGTTTTCTCAGCGACGCTATGAACGATGCTGCCGAAGGGTCGACAACAACACGCTTTACCTTATAGCCCTTTGCCATCTTTTCCACCTCGTCGCAGTACTCCTCATCGGTCTTCTGCGTCTGCTCGTTCCTGCCGCAATAATAGTATTCGGCTATTCTTGTCGCGCTGTCTCCAACGACACACCAGAGGCCGCACGAAAAGGGGTTCTGCGTTCCGTAGTCAATGCTCATGTAATATTCGCCATGTTCCGGTATCTCATCGGTGATATTGTCCTCCCCGAAGTCGTAAACTAAGCCCTCAGCCATACACCATTCGCCGCAAATGTAGCGATTGTAGAAAACCCCCGTGTACATTGACTTATAACGGTCAATAATCCTCTGTGACAGAGATGGGTTATCTTCCAGAAGGAAATGCAATCGGATTGCGTTGTGCTTTTCGGGCTGACATACCCACTCCTTATAAAACCAATGCTGCGGAGATGCAGGGTTGCAGTTAAACCAGAGCTTTGAGCCATCAACGGAACAACGTGCGCAAGCCTGTTCCACAAAAGAGCGGGGCTGCAAGACCACCTCATCCAGCAAAACACCAGCCAATGTGCGGCCCTGTATCAAAGCAAATGAGCTTTCATCTTTTCCCCCGAACACTTCAAAAATGTTTTCGTGTCTGCCATCTGAAACAACCAGTGTTTTGTCCGTGCGTTTCCATTGGATGCGATATTTGTTCTTTGCATAAGTCAAGCCAATGTATGGCACTATCAGGTTTTTTACAGTACTGTCAACGGTCTTTCCACAAATGCCAAATCTCTGGTTATTATAACGGCGCATCGCATCATCAACAAATGACAGCATCATAAAGGACGTTTTGCCGCTACGAATTGCGCCGTCCGCTATAAGCACATCAAAGTTGGTATATGGAAAAGCCATAATCTGCTTTTGTTTTTTGCTAATCGGCATATGCTTCCTCAATTCTCTTTTTAGCAATGTTGAAATAACCCTCATCAAGTTCAATACCAATAAAGTTCCGGTTGGTGTTCACGCAAGCCACGCCTGTGCTTCCGCTACCCATTGTAAAGTCAAGAACAGTATTCCCATCATTGGAATAGGTCTGTATCAAATCTTCCAAAAGTGCAACGGGTTTCTGTGTGGGATGATATCCGTCATTGTCTTTCTTGTATTCAAGCACATTTGACTTTGACTTGCCGCCTTGCCAAAGATTGAAAACGGATTTTGTCTTTTCCTTGTATTCTGCAACAATGGCAAAATACTCTTCAAAAGTGTACGGCATTTCTATCTGTGTTTCAAGATAGCGGTACATTGGCTCGTCAAAAAAATTGTTATCGTATCCGTTCCAATCTGGCAGTATCATTTTCTTAAAAACGGCTCTTTTTGCAGAAGCCAATGACCTATATCGACCATCGCCCATCATAATCCTTGCAAGTTTATCAGCACCAAATGAGTTGATGAAGCTGGATATTTTTTCCGTAACCTTGTTAATCTCTCCAAATGTAGCCTTGTTTGTAAATACGCAAAAATCTTCAAACAAAGATGTCATTGCCGTTTTTGCCATCATACTGTTTCCGCTACAATTCTTTAACCAAATTCCACGATAGCAGAAAAGCATTGACGGAGGCACATTCGTAATCAAGTGGCTTGTGTAAGGCTCTTGGCAGAACAAAACTGCTTTACCGTTTCTTCTCAAAACTCTGGAAATCTCTGAAAACATTTTTTCGGTATCAAGAGTTGTGTCCCACTCAGCACAATCGTTTCTTGCTTTCCAACTGCTGATAGGCGCGCCTTTCATTGTCCCATACGGCGGGTCAGTCAGTACCAAATCAACCGAGCCATCCGGAATGTTCTTCATCAGTTCAAGGCAATCGCCCAAACGAAGGTCAACCATCGCTCTCCAACTCCTCTTTTAAGCAATCATCTTCCAAAACCAAAGGAATACAAATCGGGCAAGCAAGTGCGACAAGGATAATTTCAAGCATCTTTTCAATCTCCATCGCTCTCCAACTCCTCCGCCATCTCTCTCAGGCTCTTGCTTAGAGCGTCTTCCTTTGCCGTATCGACGACCACGCTTGCCTCAACTTGGTCTTTCTGTCCCAGGTACTGTTTCCCGAGCCAAATAGCCATAGTTGCGTTCTTTTCAGCCAGCCTCCACTGGTTGCGTCTTAGGGAGATTTTGCCGAGCCCCCTCTTTTCTTTGAAAACTTCCGAAAAATTCATCTCGTAAGTTCTCTTGCACCACGATTCAAGAGTATCGGAGCAAATACTAAACCAAGCGCAAATCTCTTCTTGCGTGCATTGCAGCCCACAAAGGTTCTCGAACTGCTTCTGGTCAATTTCTTTCTTGGGTCTACCCATAGAGTCCTCCTCGCTTAACTTCTCAATTAGTTTGCGAATCATCTTCTCGCTCGATTCGCTGTCCGTTAGCTGCGCTTTGCGCTCAGCCTTTTGCGTAATTTCCGCAAATACTTCTCATAATCCCTTTTCAAGTATGGCGATTTCGTTTCAGCAAGTGCCTTTTCAACTCTTGCGATTTCTGCCTTTGTATCAGCCATTGAGAAGCACCGCCTTTTCGCCTGTGAATTTTTCCCACCGCTTGATAATGACATCGCAATACTTTGGGTCAAGTTCCATCGTATAACAATTTCTTCCCGTTTGTTCGCAAGCCATTACAGTGCTTCCACTTCCGCCAAACAAATCAACAACATTGTTTCCTATGTCGGTACTACTTCTTATTGCTCTTGCAGATAGAGAAACGGGTTTTTGTGTTGGATGCACATATTCATTCGGGTTGTCTTTTTTTTCTTGCCAAATGGAATAAAATTTTTTCTGCTCAAGAACTATGTTTAATAATTCCTCTTTTTTCATTTTTGTTATTTCTTGGTTTGCAAAATTCCACACAGATCCATATCTCTTTCCTTTTAATTCGTGCCCGTTGTTGCAAACCAAAATCATTTCATAATCGGTTGAAAATGTATGAAAGAGGTCGCCTATCCCTCCACAGCCTTTGTCCCAAATAATCACATTTGTAAGGTCATAATATTGCTTAAATAGTTCAATCCATTTATCTGCAGTTTTCCAAGTCGTGCATATATAAACCCATCCATCGCAAACCGATTGAATACAGGGGAAAAAATCAAGTATTTTATCGTCATTTTCTATCACATCAAACTTGCTTGTTTTTTCTCGCATATTTGATTGATAATTATATCCGTAAGGTGGGTCAGTAAACACCATATCCGCTTTCTTGCCGTCCATTAGCAATTCCACGGCTTCCTTGTCGGTGCTATCAGCGCACAAAAGCCGATGTCTGCCCAACTTCCAAATATCGCCCAACTTTGCAATCGGCTCTGCATCCTCGTCAACTTGGGGCGCTTCATCTTCCACAATCTCGGTTTCTTCTGCCTCGTCCTCAATGCCGAAATCGAAGTCAAAATCGCTCAAGTCAATATCAGCCAATTCAGGAACAAGTAAATCAAGGTCAAATCCTGTGTCCATTGTTGTCTTGTTATGAACAAGTGTATATTCCTTGCGTTCCTTATCGGTTAAATGGTCAAGCCTTATACACTCAACCTCATCATATCCCAATTCTTTTAATGCTAAATATCTTCCGTGTCCTTCAACGATTATGTTCTTTTCTCCCCACACGCCAATCGGGTCGCACATCGAATATTTTTGAATAGATAACTTTATCTGCTCAATCTGTTCTTTCGGGTGCAACTTTGCATTCTTTTCGTATGGAGTTAAATCTTTTATTTTAATCTTTACTATTTCCATTTTTTCCCTCCCCGGGTTTTCTAAACCAAAATGCCTCAAATAGTGCGTCAGCGTTTTCTTTGGTCGGATTCTCTTCGTAGGCCGCAGACGCCGGCCCGATGACCGATTTCAAGTGTTCCTCCCACTTGTCAGCCGTGAAAGAATATGCCTTGAATGCTAAATACAGATTCACAAGCCGCTCCTTTTCCTTGGCTGCTGCGTCCCGTTCTATAATGCCAATCCTGTGCGAGGCATACAGATAGCGTAATGCCTCATACATGCAAGCATCAACGAGCTCTAAATCGTTGGGCATCGGCTTGCCTTCAGCTGCCTGTCTTTCGTACTTTGTGAACTTCATAAATGATACCCCCCCCCCTCTGAAACGCTCCAGAATCGCCTGTGGCGCGTTTTTGTGTTTTAGGCTACAAACACCTTAGTGTTCGCTTTGAACGCTTCCTGGCGGCTCTCAGAGCGTCTGGGAGGCATTCTAAGCGTTGCCGTTCATACTCGGCGTATTCTGTGTCAAAAATCTCCTTCGCTATGTCGTCCGGAATATCCAGAAAGCCAGCCAGCAATTCAACACCGAATGACCTTGAGTGATTGTTTCTGAAAATCACCTCAAAAACTTCTTCCTTGTCCATTACAGTACCCAATCCTCGCTTTCTTTCTTCTCAGCAAAGCATCCGTATACAGTGGTTTCATTCGGAGATACGGAGATTCGCTTCGACTTGTCGCTATAATACAGTTTAATGGCATTGTCGCCCTTAAGCAGCTTGCCGTTAATACGGTTCTTGGTCAGCGATAGCAGGCTGTCGAAATCGTCTCCGTCGCTTGCTCGCTGATAGTTGAGGACGAATGACACCGCGTTCGTTATGTCCGACGAGCCGGATACCATGTCGTTGTCGAACTCCGCCGAATACTTCTTCGGGTGCGCAACCAACACTATTGCGACATCGTACCGCTGTGCCATCTTCTCAAGGTTCTTCACGAACTCCGACTGCTGCCGAAAGATGTCGCTCTTTGGGTCTCCGTCCATTGCCGTCATCAGGTTATCGATGCATACAAGCTTGATATCGTATCGGCAGATTGCATTAGCCGTGACTTTCAGCAGCCCTTCATAGTCATCCGATGTAACGGCGGCATTGTCGAAGATGAATGCCTTGTCATAGTACCAAGCATTAATCTTGCTGACTGTCGACTTGGTCAAATAGTATTCGCTGTCGCCGTACCCGTTAATTGCGGTCTCAATGTTCGCGGATCCGGCAAGCTGCAAATCGAGCCAGCTTTTGAAGTGGTAGTTCGGAAGCTCGCCAGAATACACGAACGTTGCCATGTCCTGATTGAGGGCGTCAGCCACGAATTGCGACATCAGCGTTGACTTTCCTTCTCCACGCTTTCCGGTCAACAGCGTGACGTGTCCCATCAGCAATCCGCCGCATATTCTGTCAAGCGGTCTAATTCCGGTTCTTATCTTCGGGAGGTCACTCATATTCACGGCATCAACAGTTGCAAGCCGCTTGACGAATCTCACCTCTCGCAGCTGAGCCCCCTCAACTGCCTTGATTATAGCACACTTTCCGTATTTTTGCAATATATCATTCGCATCTTTTTCGCAAAGATAATCTTCTTGCCTTACGCATTTGACTTTCATCTGCAGACGCTTTTCAAGGGTTTCGATTAGCGTTATGCTTCCGTTCTCGTTGTCGCCGAACACAACAACCTCTTCGAACTTGTTAATCCAGTCCCAACAATTCGCAAGCCATGTGAACCCCAATGCACCTGTCGGGACGCTTACAGCGTTTTTAATGCCGCACTCGGCAACACTGAGGCTGTCTATCTGCCCCTCCGTGATAACAAGCCGTGTGAAGTCTTCGCATTGTGCCATCCCGAACAATATCGGCATTGTATCGTGTTCGCACCATTCTTTCGCCTTGTCACGACCCTTCACGAAGTCCGTATTGCGGTATTTCACGAACCGGAGAATATTCTGCTCATCGTAGAACGGAAAAACCAATATACGGTCATTGTCGTTGCGTGTCGTGATGTTGTAACGGCGTGTGGTTTCGGCTGAGATCCCCCTGCTTTCCAGATATGCGACCGCTGCCGGCTTGGATTCAACTCGCTTTTGCGGAAGCGTCCTGTACTTTGTTGGCTCTCCGTTCGACAGCCTATATCCGACATCTCGGGCCAACTCCACAAAGTGCCCATGGTAGTCACAGCTTGCCCGGAAACACTTGAATGCTCCCGTCTGCAGATTCACCGAAAACGTGTTCTTGTCGTGATTTTGCCCGCCTTGGCAGTGCGGACAAAGCGTGAAAAACAGCTCATCCCCTTTTGTGTGCGTGTCTGCGCCCACGAAGGCTGCCAATCCGTATACATCGTTTTGGCTGAATTCGTACATAGTACCTCCTAAAAGTCGTTTCCAGCTTTGGACAAGCCAAAGTCAATTATCGGATAGCCGGCAGCGTTTAACTCTCTGCCCTCTTCGTCGTAGCGTTTGGTCGGATCTCGTGGCGGCGGGGCAGGTGGCAAGTAATCTCTCCACGCCCCATTGAAGAACGTTGAGCCGTTCTTGATGAACTTATACTCTCTCTCGCTCTCCTCGCACTCCCTCCGATACGCTCGTATTGCTTTGGCTACTCTTTCAAACCCAATATCAAACATAGCGACTTTCTCATCCATCGTCACTTGTCCTTTTCCGACTTGCTTCGGGTACAGCTTCCAGAGTCTATCAAACAAGATATTTACTTGTTCGTAGTCAATATTAGTTTCTTGAGATTCATTGGTTATGAGTGATAGATTCGGATTCTGTTTCTTTTCGGATTCTATTTCGGATTCTATTTCGGATTCGGATTCTATTTCGGATTCGGATTCCGCGCGCGCGCGAGCCGCAACTCGCCGCACATCGCCGCAGCTTGCAGCATTTGGCGGCAATTGACCGCAACTTGCGGCAATATCATTTTGACAGTTTTCAAGCTCAAATGGAGGCTCCGGAAACTTGCTCTTGCGGTTGCGTAACCGTTGGTGCTCTGTCCAGTTAGGGAAAAACAAATAGTTTTTGCCGCCATGAGTGTAAGTCTTTATACAATCGTGCTCAACAAGCGACTTGAGACCGGCTTCTATATCATCTGGCGAGACTTCAGGACGCAACGCAAAAGCGTACCCCTTGATTATTAGGGGATTGGCATGAAACCGACCATAATCGTCAGCAAGTAAGATTAGAGCCGTCCATAGGGTATACTCAAAAAACGACAAAGAATTGATTTTGTCGCTTGTGAGGATGCTATCCTTAATAATACGATTTGGCATATATACCTCCGTTTTGGGTAAAAATTTTGCCTGTACTACTCAGAGTGGCGGCTCTGGTAATACAGGCGGTTCGGTTGTTATTGAATTGGTAGCTGCTGCTGACCGCCATCAACAACAACCTTACGATAAGATCATAGCATATAATCAATCATTTGTAAAGTGTTTTTCTAAATATATAGTGGCTTCCGGGAAAAAACAGGGAAAAACCCGGAAGCCCATCAAAAAGGAGAAACATGATGCAATCGGTTCACGTTGCAATATTATAATAGCACAACACGGATTAAAAGTCAACCCCTTTTTTCGAAATTTCTTCCGCACGGTTGAATCTCATAGCATCTCCCGCCCTGCCATTCGCAAGCAGGTTTCAAAAGTCCTTCAAATTCGGGACATTTTTCGATTACCAAATTGCATATCTCAGCAACTACCGCTCTCGTCTCCGGAGACGCTTTCAAGCAAAGCCGTTTTGCAGCGATGGTCATAAGCTCTTCGGCATTCATGTACCATATCATGTTTACCGGCGTGTCCTGCGGAGCCTTGTTACGGTCATAATCCGTTTGCCGGTCATTGCGTTGAGTTTTAACGAACGGCTGAGCGTGTACATGGCGACACAGATGTACGCTAACCCAACTCGGAATGTCCTTAAGCAAAAAGGCAAAGTTCAGTACTCTTATAGGGCTGTGCTTTGCTTGCAGGATGGCTTTCTTCCACTGTTCGTCAGGAGTCTGCTTCGGGCTTAGTCCTACCGTTACCAACGCGCACTGTTTGCACAGTGCCCAATCATCTTCAGACGGATATTTAATCAGGGTAACGTTCATCTTCATAGTCTGTGTTGCGTTCATAGTCATACGTCTTGCGTCCCTTGCGTGAAGGCAGATCTATCAGTTCGGGGCGCGTTGCCTCCATTAGCATAGCTCCGAGAACATTAAAAGCTGCTGCCGCAAGGTGGTCTTCGTCGTCCATTCCGCATTGGTACTTAGCTAAGTGCCTACACGCCGAATCGATGAAACTCGATACAGGTATGCCCTTCTGGTAGTTCCACCTGCCGTATTTCTTTGCGCCTTCTTCATAGTGTCGTGAAAGTCTTAGTATCGCTTCCCACGGCAACGAAGCCATATCTCCCTTGCCGCTTTGCATGTCGCGCGTTGCACCTGTCGCAAACTCGGTGCGCTCGCCGCTGTCCTTAATCATTTGAATATTCCTCCGTTAATAGTCTTATTATTTCTTCGCCTACATTTTCACGCTTGCAGAACAGCCATGTTATGCCATACCGCAGGGTCATTGTTACCATGGCTTTCTGAAGCCTATCTGAAGCACACGGAGGTGCTTTGCCTTGCTTTGCGGTTAGCATTTTCCCCTTGCGCTGCATGGCCTTAACCATAAACCAACGTTCTCGGCGCGGGTTCTTCCAGCTGCGTACTTCGTCAATCGACGTTATATCTGGATCTGTCACTAATATTATGAGCCTTATTCCAGCCTCCCGAGCAAGTCGTGCTTCGTTTGCAAAGCGTTCGTGGTCTGTTATAACGTTGGAATAGACCTCCTGCATATCCTGCTTGGTGTCGATAACAACGTCGCCTTTTCCGAATACCTGATAGTCGCCGCATAGCATGCCGAAGCGCCGGACGGTGTGTCCTAACGCTTCGAGCTGCTTGCGAATATCGGCGTTCTTGTTTGGCTTTTGCCGAGTATCTTCCTGGATAATCATTTTAGAACGGCAAGTTATCCTCGTTTATTGAAAGCTCCTCCATGCCAGAAAAACTTTCTTTCGGCTTACCGAGGTCTCCGGGGACTGTTTCCAGGGTCAAGCTTCCGCTAACATATCCGTTGGCTTCCGGCTCCTTAGCACTGCCGCAAAAATCCACAGAATTGACATTGACTTTCCATGCAATGCGGTTGTTTCCGTCGTTGTCGGTGTATTTGTTGCTATGCATTTCACCACTGATTACTATTTCTTTGCCCTTTTTGAAATACTTGCAAATCATTTCAGCGGTGTTGCGCCATGCGATGCAGGTGAAAAAGTCCGTTGGCTTATCCTCGCCCTTCTTGGCAAAGCCGTCAACCGCAACGGTGAAGTTGCAATATGGTATTCCTCCAGAAGTCGATTTGAGTTCAGGGTCGGCAGTAAGCCTGCCGTGCAAAAATATAGCATTAAGCATTGGTATTCTCCTCCTTCAACGCTGCTGTTAGTGTGGATGTTCGTGTTGCGCTTCTGTTAGCCTCGGTGTCGTATATTTCATCTGCAAGCTGCACCCCCATCAGAGCCTCAGGGCAATGTACTCTTGCAAAGAAAGCACTCGCCCGATACGCAAGCATAAGCTCCGGCATATTTCGCCATTTGGTATTGGCTGTCCAGCCCTCGGCTTTTGCCATTGCGATTGTGACCTCAACACCGTTAACCTGTACTCCATCTGAAATGCGTGTTGCCGTCACATAGCAACCTCTGTTATCAGTGCCTTTCTCGCCTGTGTAAACATGCTTTACTTGCGTGAATTTTCCGCAAGAGTTAATGAACATCGTACATGCTTGACCTGCCCATGCAGGCTTGCCCTTGACAACATACATGTTCTGCATTACGACGAGTGGCGAAACGCCCATTCGCGTTGCCATTTCGAGGGCAACAAAACAGTCTTGCGGCTTTCCTTGATATGTCGCCGGAATAATGCTGGTCTGCGAAAGCATGTTTGCAGCTCGCAGAAGCTGGTCAAACTGCTTCTTATCTGTCCATACCGTAACTGGCGCAAGCTCAGGCTGCGGTGAAGCCACTAATTCTTGAATCTCGTTCTCCATGTCTTACTCCTCTCCGGCTGCCCAGCCCGGAAGGGTCAAGCCGTTTATTTCGTTGTTCGGTCCGGTGTAGCCATACCAGTTGCCGCTCACCTTGCAATCGTGGTATTGCGTGATGTACTGCCTATACAAGTCCTGCCCACGCTGCACGAATAGTTCATCTGCTTGAAGAATATTCACAGCATATGGAGCTTGCTTTTCTACAGCGATAAACACGAACATCAGCTTTTCCATTGGTATCCCTAACGCCTTGTGCACGCCCTCGAGATACATACCTGCTTGAAAGTGATAGCCGTATTTCATTGCCGACCGCATAAACGATGCATTAGATGCGTTATCAGTAGTTTTGATATCGACTACAATATAGGTATCGTCGAGTTTCGCAAGGCAATCAATCCTGCACTTACACTCTTCGCCTGTAGCTTCGTCCGTCCAAAATAGCGGTTTCTCATGCTCCCCTTGCAGTAGCCGGCGCGATAGCGGATTTCTATTTATGGCGTTTGCCATCTCTTTGGCTACGGAAGCCTCATATTCTGTCATTATTGTTTTGTCAACGTTTTCAGCAACAAAGGCTTCAAACGCCTGTTTTCCGCTCTTGGTGCGCCTATCTACATTAGGGACTATGCAGAACTCATCCCACAGCGTATCCGGTTCAAGCACGAGCTTGTGCAAGAAGGAGCCAAGCGCAAGTGTGGGTGTTTGCGGTTGCGGATTTTCTTGAAAATACTTGAATTTTTCTGGGGTTTCTGACATCTTAAATAATTCTGACCTGCTAATTGCAGGATGCCTCCTATATTCTTTTTCAGTCATTCTCTCTTTCCACCTTCCTGATTACAGACATCAAAACCTGTCTGCAATAACTCGAATTCGACAGCCCATTCTTGAATGCCATTTCTCCAAGCTTCTCGTATTCTGCTTTAGTCAGGCAGACCATAATCTTGTGATTTCTGGGTTCTCTTACGAATGATACGCCTCTTTTCATAACTCGACAGCTCCTCCTTTCTTAAGTATCTTTATGAATTGCTCGCGGTCTTCATCTATGTAACGTGAGCAATCAATTCTTACAATGTCCGAAGCCTTTAGAAGTTCCCTCTCGAGTATAGCGTTTATTTCGTCATCATCGAACATACACGCTAACAGCCGTGATATTTTAACCTCGCACGGCTCATCGTACTGCGAAATTCTCATAAGTTCCCGCACGTCGTATCGGTACTCGCACGCAATGCTATCGACGCATTCGCTGCAAAGCCCCTCCGTGAGCTCGTCTTTGAGAAAGTAACTGCCGCAGCCACTGCACTGAACAGCTTCCTCGTATTCCCCTCCGCAAGCCGGACAGCTTCTAAACTCCTCGCATATTGGATCGTCCGGGTGAAGCCGTTCATAGTGAACTTTTTCCTCGCCACTTTCGAAAATGTTGCCGCATTCTAAGCATTTGTAAAACATATTTTAATCCTTTCTGTTTTGCACTGTCTGTGGGCGGTTGTTAGCCGCCCTTGTCAACAATACCCAACAAAATCTTCTGCAAATTCTGCATTGCTGATTTCTTCGATAGAAATTAATGTCACGGAGTTGGGCGTTTTCTTGTTCCATTCGTTAATCTGCGACTTTGCCTCTTTTGCATTTTTAGCAAAATTCGTGTTTTCATAGCCACCAGTGGCCCATCCATCGCAATGAATGAAAAACTTAAATTTAACCATAATAAGTTGCCTCCTAAATTTGATTTATATGTGGGCGGTTGTTAGCCGCCATTAAACTGTTGCAAGAAAAGCATCGACTTCGTTTTCCCATGCGTTCCATTCTCTATCAGTAAGAACACGCTTGGAAACAATCTTGCCCATCTCTGACTTCTCTCTTTTTGTAAGGTGCTTTACAAATTCGTTCTTGTCGGAAATTGTTCCGTTGTAAGTGCATCCGTTTTCAAAAGTAAATTCATATCTTTTCATTTTAGTTGCCTCCAAATAATTTATTGGGTTATCTCCCCTGTGACTATATAATAACACACTCTTGATTATTTGTCAACACTTTTTTTTGATTTTCTTAAAACTTTTTTATTCTTTCTTTTCGAACCCGCGAGGGAATATGCAATTTACGCATTTCTTGTATGCGAACATATCAGGATTCTTGCATAGAGCACCATTGTTATGCTTGCATTGTTCGCACCTTTTTCCCGTGATCTTTTCTGCAAATTTCTGTAATAAACCTTTTAAGGTCATAATCATTCTCCTTTCGGCGGATTTGGCAGCGGCATCCAGTGGGTTACGAAATCTTCAACCGCCACGCTGTTGTAGTCGTCCCAATTCTTGATAACCTCATA
>SFIR01000042.1 GCA_004556165.1 Clostridiales bacterium
TTTTCTGCGAAAATGGCAGTTCTTGCCCTCGGGCAAGAACTGGCGATTGCCGGGCAGCATTCTTTTTGAAGAGTGGACATTTAAAGTTGCAATTCACAGAAGCGCTGTATTATCTCCAAAAAACTATCGCTTTTTCATAAAACTATGGTATAATGATTTGCTGTCGATTCAGCAGTATTCTGATTTGTTTATATTCTTCGATTGCGGAGTAACTGAAAAGTAATGAAGATCATCATTGTCGGGGACGGAAAAATAGGCTTTGCTCTCACCAAAAGGCTTGCTATGGACGGGCATGACATCGTTGTCATCGACCGGAACGCGCGCGTGCTTGAGGAGAGCCAGCAGGCGGCGGATATCATGACCGTACAGGGCAGCGGCGCTTCCATGGACGTCCTGAAGGAAGCAGGTATACTGAATGCGGATCTTCTCATCGCGGCAACGAGCAGTGACGAGATCAATATTCTTTGCTGCATGATGGCAAGTAAGATTTCCGATGTTCATACCATTGCCCGCGTCCGCAGTCCCGAATACTCCAAGCAGCTCAATTTTCTCAAAAAGGAAATGGGGCTTTCAATGACCTTCAGCCCCGAACAGGAGACAGCGCAGGAGATATTCCATCTTCTGCAGTTCCCGTCCTTCCTCAAGCGCGACCGCTTTGCTAACGGCAGGGTCGAGATTGTCGAAATAAAGGTTACAAAGGATTCCGTCCTCTGCTCCCAGCCCCTAAAAAAGCTCAATGAGCTTGTCAAGGTCCGCGTCCTTGTCTGCGCCGTTGAAAGGGACAATACCGCATACATCCCTTCCGGTAATTTTGTTCTTGAAGAAAACGATAATATCTATGTTACCGCTGTCAGCCGTGAGCTGTCCCAGCTCGTAAAAAATCTCGGGCTCGTTCGGGAAAGGGTCAAGCAGGCGCTCATCATCGGCGGCAGCCGCAGCTCCTTCTATCTTTCAAACCGCCTTATATCGGCAGGCGTGCTCGTCAAAATCATCGAGCGTGACAGCAACAGATGCGCGGAGCTATCCGCCATGCTTCCCAAAGCAACAATAATATGCGGTGACGGCAGCCGTCAGGAGGTACTCTCCGAAGAGGGCATCGACAATGCCGACGCGCTCATCACTCTTACGGATATTGACGAAGAAAATCTCATCATTTCCCTTTTTGCGGCTCAGCGCGGCGTCCCAAAGGTGATAACCAAGGTCAATCGTGAGGAGTATATTGATACCTTCCAGAATTTCGGCATTGACACCTTCATAAATCCGAAGCAGCTATCTTGTTCAGATATAGTCCGATACGTCCGAGCGATGGAGAATACGACCGGCGGATCGATGCAGGCACTGCATTATATTGTCGGCGGCAGGGTCGAAGCGCTTGAATTCTTCGCTGATAATACCACCGATAATCTTCAGATACCGTTAAAGGATCTGCAGTTGAAGCCCAATATTCTTATCGCTTCCATCAACCGCAGCGGTCATATCATCATACCGAGCGGCGTCGATTTCATTCAGGCAGGCGATACTGTCGTAGTCGTAGCCAAGGCGCAGCAGGCTATTTACGATCTCAACGATATCTTTGCGTAAAGGATGGAGTAATATCCTCATATGAACTATAAAGTCATAGGCAGATACCTCGGATTGCTCCTCATAACGGAGGGCGTATTCCTCATACCTCCTGCACTCATTTCGCTGTTCCTGCATGAAAGCAATGCCTTCTATGCCGTTCTTGCCACAATACTTCTGGCGGCAGTCGTCGGAGGGGTTCTCTTTCTCCTTTGCCGCAAATGCAAAAGGGAGTTCTATGCGAAGGACGGGCTTGTTCTCGTTGCGCTCGCATGGTTCGTGCTCTCCGCATTCGGCGCTCTCCCCTTCACGCTGAGCGGCGAAATACCGAATTATATAGATGCCCTGTTCGAAATCATATCCGGCTTTACAACTACCGGCGCATCCATCCTTACCGATATTGAAGCTGTGAGCAAGGGGCTTCTTTTCTGGCGCAGCTTCACCCATTGGCTCGGCGGAATGGGTATTCTTGTCTTCATTATGGCGATAGAGCCCTCCGGCAAGGGCAAGGGGAACAGCTTTTCCCTCCACGTCATGCGCGCCGAAAGCCCGGGGCCTTCGGTCGGCAAGCTCGTTCCGAAGATAGGCCTGACCGCAAAAATCCTCTATGCGCTCTATATCGCGCTGACCGTGCTTTGCATCGGAATGCTTCTCCTCGGCGGAATGCCTGTATTTGACAGCTTCTGTATCGCTTTCGGCACGGCAGGCACCGGCGGCTTCGGCATACTCAATGACAGTATGGCGAGCTATTCACCGTATCTGCAAACGGTCGTGACGGTGTTTATGGCGCTGTTCGGGATAAACTTTTCGGTCTACTATCTGTTTCTTCGCAATCCTCGTGCAGCTTTACGCGATGAAGAGGTCCGCACCTATCTCCTTATCATGTTTGGCGCTGTACTTCTTATCACGCTCAATATCTATTTCTCCGCAACGGATTTCGGAAGCTTCAAAGAATGTCTGCACAGCGCAGCATTCCATGTCAGCAGTATCATGACGACAACCGGTTTTTCGATAGCCGATTACAACCTCTGGCCTTCGTTCTCAAAATGGATAATCCTTCTTCTTATGCTGCTCGGAGCATGTGCAGGCTCGACCGGCGGCGGCATCAAGATTGCAAGATTCCTGCTCATCTTCAAATCCATGCGCGCAGGCTTCAAGCGTATGCTGCATCCGCGCAGTGTGCAGGTCATCACTCTGAACGGCAAGCCCGTTGAGGACGGAATTCTTCAAGGGCTTTGGGTTTACCTATCCGCATATGCGGTGATATTCGTTATCTCCACTCTGCTCATATCCATTGATGGCTTCAGCGTCCTCACGAACCTCAGCGCGACCCTTTCCTGCCTCAGCAATATCGGTCCCGGTCTCGATACTGTCGGCCCGGCAGGCAATTTTGCATCATTCTCATGGTTTTCGAAAATTGTCCTTTCGCTCGATATGCTCTTTGGAAGGCTTGAAATCTTCCCGCTTATCGCGCTGTTCAGCCATGATGTCTACCGCAGAAGAAACATAAATATCCGCCGAGCACTGTAAATTGAAGCATAATGGGCTGTATTGGAGTCTGATTAGGTCGCTTTAGCCTTTTCTTTTGCTCCTCCCATACTTCGGCGTGATTATTGAATATTCGGTCGTTTTTTCAAAAAAATGGGGCTGTATCATGGCAATGCCTTTGATACCGCCCCTTTAGCTTAACTGAAATTATTTCGTTTCGGGGATAAGGCCTTTACGGGTGAGATCGATCTTGCCGTCGGGCTTGATATCAATGACCCTGACAAGGATCTCATCGCCGATGCTCACGACATCCTCAACGCGCTCTACGCGGTGATTTGCAAGCTTGGAGATATGGACGAGTCCCTTCTTGCCGGGTTTGAGCTCGACCTGTGCGCCGATGGGCAGGATATTGACGACCTTGCCGAGGATAACATCGCCGACCTCGATATCGCGGACGATGCTGTCAATAATCTTCTTTGCCTTCTCCGCCGCCTCTGCATCGGTGCTGGCAATGAATACTCTGCCGTCATCCTCAATATCAATCTTAACGCCCGTCTCTGCGATAATGCCGTTGATGGTCTTGCCGCCGGAGCCGATAACCTCGCGAATCTTATCGGGATTGATGGTGAACTGAAGAATACGGGGTGCGAAGGGTGAAAGCTCCTTACGGGGCTCGCTGATGGTCTCCATCATCTTATTGAGGATGAAGAGCCTGCCCTGCCTTGCCTGCTCAAGCGCACGGGTGAGGATCTGCTCATCTATGCCCTTAATCTTGATATCCATCTGAATCGCGGTAATGCCCTTTTCGGTGCCTGCGACCTTGAAGTCCATATCGCCCATGAAGTCCTCAAGGCCCTGTATATCGGTAAGGATAGCGATATTTCCGGTATCCGTATCCTTGATAAGACCCATTGCGCAGCCTGCTACGGGAGCCTTGATGGGTACGCCTGCATCCATAAGCGCAAGGGTGCTGCCGCAGATGGAAGCCTGGGAGGTGGAACCGTTGCTGGAAACGACCTCGGAAACGAGGCGGATTGCATAGGGGAATTCCTCTTCGGAGGGGATAACGGGCAGCAGTGCGCGCTCCGCAAGTGCGCCGTGGCCGATCTCACGCCTGCCGGGGCTGCCGAGACGCTTGACCTCGCCCGTGCTGTAAGGCGGCATATTGTAATGGTGGATATACCTCTTGAACTCCTCTTCGCCGATACCGTCGATGGTCTGGCCGTCGCCGATGGTGCCCAGGGTCGCAATGGTCATGACCTGTGTCTGTCCGCGAGTGAATACCGCCGAGCCGTGGGTACGGGGCAGAATGCCGACCTCGCTCCAAATGGGGCGTATCTGGGTATGGGTGCGTCCGTCGGGACGGATGCCCTTATTGATGATCTTGTCGCGAAGGATTTCCTTCATGAGGTTATAGAGGATTGCGTCTATATCCGCCGCTGAATCGGGATACTCCTCGGCAAAGTGCTCGATCGTCTCCTTTTTTACAAGGTTTGTGCGCTCCTCACGCTCGTACCTATCAAAGGTATCGAGCTGCCAAATGACCTTTTCACGGGCAAATGCATCGACCTTTTCCCTCAGCTCCTCATCGGGAACATGGATGACGGGAACGATCTTTTCCTTGCCGATCTCAGCCTGAATTGAAGCTATCCATTCGACGATGGTCTTGATGTACTCATGAGCAAGGAGAATTGCATCGAGCATTTCCTTCTCGGAGATCTCGTTTGCACCTGCCTCTACCATCATGACGGCATCCTTTGTGCCTGCAACGGTGAGATGGAGTCTGCTCCTGTTGCGCTGCTCTGAATCGGGGTTGATGATATAATTCCCGTCCACATAGCCGACGCTTACCGCGCCGATGGGGCCTGCAAACGGAGCTTCGCTGATGGAAAGCGCGAGGGATGCGCCGTTCATTGCGAGAATCTCGGGCTGAACGTCATTTTCAACGCTCATAGCAGTGGCAACGACCTGAACGTCGTTATAGAAGCCCTTGGGGAATAGAGGACGAATGGGCCTGTCGATAAGGCGGCTGGTGAGGATTGCCTTTTCGGAGGGACGGCCTTCACGCTTGATGAAACCGCCGGGGATCTTGCCGGCAGCGTACATTTTTTCTTCATAATCGCAGCTGAGGGGAAGGAAATCTGCGCCGTCACGGGGCTGCTTTGCGACAGTTGCACAGACGAGAAGAGCAGTATTGCCGCAGCTTATGAGAACGGAACCGCCTGCCTGCTCTGCGTACTTACCGGTCTCGGCAACTATGGTGCGTCCGGCAAGCTCCAATGTGAATTTCTTTTGCATATTCATGCTCCTTTGTATCTTTATCTTATTATTAGCTTATTCTGGTTTGAAGCCCATGGCTTACGCTGCACGATTTGCCGAGGGAACAGATTTAGCCGTTCCGATTTCATACGGAACATATCCGAACGGGAAAATCCGCTTCCTTGGCAATTAAAGGTGCATTAGGAAAGAAAGGCAGGTAACTCCACCCTGCCTTTCATAGTCAAATGATTACTTCCTGATGCCGAGTTCAGCAATGATAGTCCTGTAACGCTCAATATCAACTTCCTTAAGGTAGTTGAGCAGACCGCGGCGCTTACCTACCATCTTGAGCAGACCGCGACGGGAATGGTTATCCTTCTGATGGGTCTTGAGATGCTCGGTAAGGTGGTTGATGCGCTCGGTGAGAATAGCGATCTGAACCTCGGGGGAACCGGTGTCGCCCTCGTGAAGAGCATACTTAGTAATGATTTCGCTTTTAAGTTCCTTATCCATTTTATAACCTCCTGAATATCAAGTATCCCTGCAGGCTGCGTACCGCGCCGGAGTATCACGGAACGAAGTGAGCAGATTGCATTTGCGTTAAGTACGGCAAAAAACCCTTCTCTGTGCTTATTATACGCAAAGCATAGTCATGTTACCACATTTGTTCCGGTTTGTAAAGGGTTTTTTGCAATATACTTAACATTTGTGAATTGCAACTTTAAATGTCCACTCTTCAAAAAGAATGCTGCCCGGCAATCGCCAGTTCTTGCCCGAGGGCAAGAACTGCCATTTTTGCAGAAAA
>SFIR01000019.1 GCA_004556165.1 Clostridiales bacterium
CTTGGGCGGAAGGGCTTCTGCTCCGTGCCGACGGGTATGTCTGTGATTTTTATAAAAAAGACTGATATTTTCCCTCAAACCGTCAGTTTTCACCTCCTGCCAGGGCTACCAGGTAGGAGGTGTATTTCTATGAACATTACACAGATACAGGGCGCGTTCCGCCCGGAACAGATGATAAAGCGTACCGACGATGATATGCGCCGCGAATTCGCCTACATTGCTGCCGGACAGATCACGCAGAAACTGCTCGACAAGGGACTTATCACACCCGGCGAATTCGACAAGATCATGGCGAAAAACCGCGAAAAATTCTCGCCGGCAATCGCAAAGATTATGCCCTGAATGACTTGCTATTCCGGGCTTTCAGAGTGATATATACTATACCCCTTTAAGGACAGGAGGCGAGACAATGAAACGGATAACTAAGATTGACGCGGTGGCGAAGGAAACGAAAAAGCTGCGCGTGGCGGCCTACGCCAGGGTCTCCACGGACTCCGCCGACCAGCTCGTCAGTCTTGACGCGCAGAAGGAGCATTACGAACAGGTCATCAAAAACTGCCCCAACTGGGAATTCGCCGGACTTTATTATGACGAAGGGGTCTCCGGCACAAAGATGGCCAAGCGCGACGGTCTGCTCCGTATGCTTGCGGACTGCGAACGCGGTCTTATCGACTACATCCTTGTAAAGTCCATCAGTCGCTTCTCCCGCAACACGGTGGAGAGCGTGGAGACCGTCCGCAGGCTCAGCGCAATGGGCATTTATATTTTCTTTGAGAAGGAAAACATCGACACGGGCAAGATGGAGGGCGAAATGATGCTTTCCATCATGTCGAGCCTTGCAGAAGACGAATCCCGCTCCCTCTCGGAAAACAACAAATGGAGCATCCAGAAGCGCTTTCAGAACGGCACCTATGTGATCGGCACTCCCGCCTACGGCTACAAAAACGTGGATGGGAAAATGGTCATCGACGAGGAAAAAGCTGCGATTGTGAGGCGTATGTTCGCCTCGGTCATGGAAGGCAAGTCCGGCGCAAAAATTGCAAGTGAGCTGCAGGCGGAAGGAATACCAACGGCGCGGGGCGGCAAATGGCAGAGTTCGGTCATCATCGGCATGATACGCAATGAGACCTACATCGGCGTCGCCGTTTTTCAGAAGACATATAAGGATGATCAGTTCAATTCCCGTGTGAACTACGGCGAAAGGGGCATGTACCGCATTGAGGGACATCACGAGCCTATCGTCAGCGAGGAGGTCTTCCGGGCGGCAAACTTTGCCGTCGACAACAATGCCAGGGAGAAAGGCATCACCAAGAGCCGTAAGTACACGAAACGGTACGCCTTGTCCGGTAAGGTGTTCTGCGGCGAGTGCGGCGGAAAATGCAAGCGCAAAAAGATATACGGCGAGGTCTGGTACGGCTGCGACACGCACGTCAAGGATAAAAAGAGATGCAGGCAGCTCCCGGTCCGGGCGGATATGGTCGAAGCCGCGTTCGTGAATATGATGAATAAGCTGATCTATGGACGCGACGCCGTGCTTCTTCCCATGTCCGGAAGACTGCTTGGCGGCGGGAACACAGAAGTCCTTGGCCGCCTTGAGTCGCTGAACACCGAACTTGCGATGGTAGCCGAACGCAGACAGGCGGCGGATAAATTCTTTGCCAAAGGTCTGCTCGACGCCGCCGTGTACAGAGAGGAACTCGATGTCTTGGCACAGAAGGAAAAGGAAATCAACGCCGCCCGCAACGGCATTGAGGGAGACCCGGATCTGGATTTTGACCGTCAGCTGGCTTTGAACGAACTGCTGAAGTACACGGCAAAGGCGGAACAGCTGACTGCATTTTCCGACGAGGTCTTCACTAAGCACGTTGACCGCGTCATCATTGTCAGCAGAAAGGAAGTCGGATTCGTCATGAAGTGCGGTCCCGTCTTCCGGGAAAGGATATGAGACTATGGAACACACACCGTTCGGATATGTGATCGTTGACGGCAGACCGAAGGTACATGAAATGGAAGCGGCCAGGCTGACCACTCTTTACTCTTCGTATCTGCTCGGACTGTCACGCGAGAGTGCCGCCGAGGTGGCGGGCATAAAGGCAAATCACACCGAGGTCAAGCGCATGCTTCAGAACGTGCATTATCTTGGGGACGACGTTTACCCACGGATCATCGATGATGATATTTTTAATGCCGTGCAGGCTGAACGGCAGCGGCGGGAGAAGGCACTCGGCAGAGACAACATTCCGCCGAAGGAAAAACCCGTTCCCGTAATATTTACGGAGTTCAGAATGAAAAAAGCAACGAAGAAAATAACCGACCCAATTGCGCAGGCTGAGTACGCATACAGTCGGATCGAAGGCAAGGTGAACGAATAATGGCAATGGCTCAGAATATCACATTCATTCCAGCGGTAAAAACTGTGGGAACGCAGAAACCGGCGGAGAAAAAACAGAAGGTGCGCGTCGCAGCCTACTGCCGTGTTTCCACGGAGTTCGAGGAACAGGAATCGAGCTACGAAACGCAGGTGGCGCATTACACCTCCTACATCAACGGCAACCCGGAATGGGAAATGGTCGAGGTGTATGCGGACAACGGCATCTCCGGCACACGCACGGCAAAGCGGGAGGCTTTCAACCGTATGATAAAGGACTGCGAGGCCGGCCGAATCGACATGATCATTACGAAGTCGATCAGCCGCTTCTCCCGCAACACAGTCGACTGCCTCAAATATACGCGGAAGCTGAAGGAAATGAATATAGCCGTATTCTTCGAGAAGGAGAACATCAATACGCTCGACGCCAAGGGCGAGGTGCTTATGACGATCATGGCGGCGCTGGCGCAGCAGGAGTCCGAATCCCTGTCGGCGAATGTCCGCCTCGGTATCCAGTTCCGTAATCAGCAGGGCAAGGTTCAGGTCAACCACAACTGGTTTCTCGGCTATACGAAGGACGAAAGCGGAAAGCTGGTCATCGTGCCGGAGGAGGCCGAGGTAGTCAGACGGATTTACCGCGAATACCTGGAAGGGGCAAGTTTTGTAAAGATACGGCGCGGGCTTGAGGCTGACGGCATTCTCAACGGCGCGAAACATGCCCGCTGGCATGAAACGAACATCAAGCAGATACTCACCAACGAAAAATACATCGGTGACGCTCTCCTTCAGAAGACCTATACGGTAAGCGTCCTTGACAAAAAGCGTAGCCGGAACGATGGCGTGATGCCGAAATACTACGTGGAAGGCTGCCACGAACCCATCATCGACAGGGAGACCTTCCTCCTGGTTCAGGAGGAAATCGCGAGGCGGTCATCCCTTTACAAGGGCGGCAAAAAGCGTGTCTACAGTTCAAAATACGCTCTTTCCGGAAACGTGGTCTGCGGCCACTGCGGAAATATTTACAGGCGGGTCGTATGGTACACCGGGGGTGAGAAACCTGTGGTGTGGCGGTGTGTAAGCAGGCTTACCCCAGGACAGGAATGCCCCGCGAGGACAGTGTCGGAGGAAGACCTTCATTCCGCGATAGCCTCCGCCGTGAATATGGCCTATGCCAACAGAAATGAGATCATTCCGGTTCTGAAGGAGAACATCGAGAGTGTTGTCGGTTGCAATATCGATGAGGAGATCGAGGTTATCGATAACATGATCCGCAAGAGTCAGATGGATCTCCTCGATGCCGGCAAGGACGAGGAGAGAATTCAGGAAATCGGAGAAAGGATCGTCTCCCTGCGCGAAAGGCGGCAGAACGTTCTCACGCAGGCGGCGCTTCGGAAGGACGAGATTGACAGGATAAAGGCTATGATCAGCTTCATAGCGGAACAGACCGGCGAGGCGGAATACAGTGAGGCACTCGTCCGCAGCATGGTCGAAAAGGTCACGATCCACGATGACAAAATCACGGTCGAGTTCAAATCCGGTCTGGCAATAGACGTGGAAGTATAAAACATATAACAGCATGAGGCGCTCGGAGCATATCCGGGCGTCTTTTTTACTGTATGTATTGAAAATTTCATAAACTTGTGGTACAATGAATTATCTTGTAAGTGCAATCGTATTTCACCGGAAGCGAGGTGCGTTATGGTAAAGAATGATTTTGATATAGATGTAAAGGTCAAATGTCTGGAAGAGCGTGTCACCCAGGCGCAGCTTGCCGAGATGGTAGGGACTTCCGCTCCGTACATCAGCAGGCTCATAAACAAGAAGGATGGCATCGTCAACAAGGTATTCGTCGAGATGCTTGAGAAGCTGGGCTACGATATCCAGATTACGTATGTTAAGAAAACGGAAAACTAACGAGGGGTAAATAGATATGGCTTATGAAACTCCACTGACCATCGCGGAAGTGATGAGAGATATTTCAAACAACAAATACGTCCTGCCTTCTATCCAGAGGGAGTATGTATGGGATACGGAACAGATTGAGACCTTGTTCGACAGTCTGATGCAGGATTATCCAATCGGAGCGTTTCTGTTCTGGGAAATCGAGAAATCAAGGCTGCAGGATTACGATTTCTATGAATTCCTGCGAAATTATCATGAGAAGAACAATACACATAACAAGAAGGTTGATCTCAAGGGTTCCGACGGTGTTACCGCAGTTCTTGACGGACAGCAGCGTTTGACCTCTATTTATATAGGCCTTAAAGGCTCATATGCCTATCGGCTGAAATACAAACAGAAGAAAAGCGAGAGCGCATACCCGGTCAGATATTTGTATCTGAACCTTATTGAAGATGCCCAGGACGAAACAAACAGATATGATTTCCGCTTTTTGACGGACAAAGAGTTCAAGGGGATGAGCGGTGGATATTGGTATCGTGTAGGCGATATTCTCAATATGACTCAGCCCGGAGAAACCTCGCAATATGTCCTGGATCATATTGCTTTCGCGGGGACGTTCACAAAGGAACAGACGATGCACGCAAATAATACGCTTCAGAAACTCTACAACGTTGTCCACACGGATAAAACCCTTAGTTACTATAAAGAGAAGGCCGTAGAGCTGGATAAGGTCCTCAATATTTTCATCCGCGTTAACAGTGGAGGTACGGTACTTACATATTCCGACCTTCTACTCTCCATTGCATCGGCTCAGTGGGAGAACCATGACGCGAGAGAAGAAATCACAGATTTTGTCGATGATGTTAATTCTATCGGTGGCGGTTTCCGTATCAATAAAGACTTCGTGCTGAAAACGGCGCTCGTGTTGACAGATTTCCCAAATATTGCATTCAAGGTCGATAATTTCAATAAGCCGAATATGATGAAAATCGAGGCAAACTGGGAGAACATAAAGCGGGCAATAAAGCAGGCTGTGAATCTGGTCTCCTCATTCGGATTTACCGGAGAGACATTGAGTTCAAACAACGCCCTCATTCCTATTGCGTATTATCTGCACACAATAGGCATGCCGGATAATTTTGTCGAATCCGGGGCGAATAAGGATAACCGTGCAAAGATAAAGAAATGGCTTATCATGGCTCTGCTAAAGAAAGCGTTCAGCGGGCAGCCGGATAATGTAATAAGACCCATCCGAGACATCATACGCGAAAACGGAAATAATGAGTTCCCAATCACACAGATTATCGACAAGTTCAAGGGTACGAACAAGTCCATCCAGTTCACCGATGACGATATTGATGAGTATCTGCTCAAGCTGAAGTACGGCAAGAGCGAGACGCTGTCTGCGCTTATGCTTCTGTATCCTTCACTCGACTTTGGCAACAGATTCCATGAAGACCATATGTATCCGAAGAGCAAATTCAGAAAATCATATCTTCGCAAAATGGGCGTGCCAGAGGATCAGCTTGATACCTATATTGACTCCGTAAACGATATAAGCAATCTTCAGCTTCTTGCTGCACAGTTAAACGAGGAAAAACTCAACTCCGATTTTGATGTGTGGTTCAACACTCAATATCCGACGGATACTGATAAGATCCAGTACCGTACGATTCATTATCTGCCGGATATGGATTATACTTATCCAAACTTCCTTACATTCCTGGATAAAAGAAAACAGTTGCTTCGTAAAAAGCTGGCTGAGTTATTGCTGTAAAAACCTATTTGGAGGTGATGAGTGATGCCACATGTTGTTGTTCTTGAACTAACTGCCGGAAAAAACAATTTTGAATTCGCGCAGAACATTGAGACGGCGTTATCAAGTGCTGAAACAGATTTGCATGAGCTTGAAGACAAAATCGCTGAGACTGAAGAAACCGTGAAGGCTCTGACCCCTGAATGCGATAAATCGGATTATATTCTGTCTGCATCAAGCGGTGCGCTTTGTGGGATCATGGATATCTTCCTTGTAGGGAAACCGGGAGAGTCTCCCATAGGGGATTTGACAGATAAATGGTTTGCTGAAAGGACAAAGTCCTTCGCAAAATTGTGCAAATGGGACAGCACTAAGGATGATTCTCTAAAATCTGCAATAAAACATCTGGAGAAGAAATTCAAAATACCCTACGATCAAAGTGTCGGAGGCAGTATTTTTCATGAGTTGATAAATCTGACCCCTGACAATCATCATTTCAAATCGTTAGGTCATAATCCGACGATTCTCGGCCTGTTCTTTTCCATTCTCAATCAGTTTACGAACACGTCAAGTTTTGTCTCCGAAGGTGAATTGATTACCCTTAATAATTCGGACGGAAAATTTGAGCTTGAGGGGCATAATGTTCCAAGCAAACTGTTTTGTGGATTTGTCAACTGGTTAGGGCATTTGGTTTCCGATGTTTCCGGGGCATCCAGCAGCAAAGGCCGCGGCATGGGCATTCCTTCTCCGATATGGAGCTGGACAAACGATGTTATTGCAATAAAAAGGAAAATTGGTATTCCTGCGTCTGAGTTTGACAAAACGACTAACGAATTGGCACTGCAGATTTTCAAGGAAGGCTACGACACCAGGTTCCAGACCGCCCAGACCATCCCGGTCTTTATAAACGAGATGATTGTAAGGGTGTTCTATTGTGTCAGGAGGACAATACGGTATTTTGCTGTAACGCCAAAAGACGACCGCTCTTTCAAAACGATGTGGAAAGCGTGTGAACCTTTCTCGAATGCTACTGTGAAAAGAATGCTGACAGTGGCGCACGGAACTTTCTGTTTGGTAGATATCGGTGATGCAACGATTCGCGGTTTTGCGACCGGCGGCGGTTATTTCAATGCTGCGGAGTTTTTCATGCGGCTTAACATTGTCGGCGTTGGACGGTTCACCATTTCCCTGTATGGGGAGGTCAAACGTGGCGTCAAGAAATCTGACGCGAAAGAAAATGTATACTTCTTCAAACGGGAGAAGTTGATTGTTGAAAACTATATCGAAGGGCTACGCTGTTTGTCAGAGGTTTATGATGATAGGCTCTTGCTGACATTCATAGATGACCTCAAGAGCAGTGATGCTTATATACAGGCTTTTGAAAAGTCTGCTTTGCTTGCGGCAAAACGAAATGTACCTGAAAAGGATATACTGAGGACAAAATCCGACATAGATAATTATTTTCGCAGAGGAACTGAAAATGGCTAAAAAGAAATCGAAACTGAAAGTAGCCCAGGAAGAAGCCCAGGCTGCGGTCAATAAAACAAACGAAAAAATAGAAGAACTCGGTGGTATAACCGCGACCCTCTATTCTGAACTGAGCAATATCCAAGAGGCATTTGACGAAATCCGCAATGTACCGAGCGAGAAAAAACTTCAGTATGAAGAACTGAAGCAGATCCGCCTGCATTGGAAGCAACAAGCCGAGAAAATCGAAAAGGATTATAAAGGCGCTGCCGTTAAAAATGCCGGAGTCGGTGCTGCCGGAGCCGGGGTAGGCGTTGCCGTCGTTACTATGGGGCCGACGGTAGCGATGGGCGTTGCCACAACTTTCGGTGTTGCTTCGACAGGTACGGCAATATCTACATTAAGCGGTGCAGCCGCAACAAATGCGGCCTTGGCATGGCTTGGCGGAGGGGCTCTTGCCGCCGGCGGAGGTGGGATGGCCGCAGGAGAGGCGTTTTTGGCGCTGGCAGGTCCCATCGGATGGGCTATCGCAGGTGTGGCGCTTTTGACAAGCGGTATCCTTATGTGGAAGAGCCTAAGTGATAAGAAGCATATTGAAGATGTGTTCACTCTAATAAGCAAGCGCGATGTTACATCATACGATTTAGCCATTGTAGAGCTGAATGAGCGTATTGCCCGCATTGATGATGAAAGTGGCAAGCTACACGATGCAAACGATGATATCCGTTCGTTCGGTCTCGACTATAATGCGATGTCGGAGGCGCAGCAATATGCACTCGGATCGTATGTTAACCTTATGTCCTCTTCGACGCAGTTATTAGTAAATCCTATTCTTGGACTGTTGCCCAAATACACGGAAGAAGACTTCGAAGAATTCGCTTCAAAGGAAACGGATGAGAATAAGGCAAAGTGGTATTCTGATTACAAGTTGCTGATTGTATCTTTGGCAAATTTCCTTTATAAAATCGAGTTAAATGAGAGAGATAAAAAGCTCCTTTGGAAGTCCCTCAGAAAAAACAAGAGAATGCTGAAGTCCCTGGGGATATCAAAAAAGGAATTTGGTGTAGAAATCATCGATGCGGTTATTGAAGCGCTAAACTATAAATACACACTGGGTGTGGCTTAGTTTTACATCAAATCTGCCCACTCGACCGCTTTAGAAGGCGGGAACTGCTCTACGAGGGAGGACGAGCAATCAGCATAAATAGACACCGTTTTATTCACGCTATTGTCCCAAGGCATGTGGAGACGGTAGTATTGATGTCACGGGTTAAGGACTGACCGCTGAAAAAGTGCTTGATTTACGGGCTTTTCGAGAATTTGTCCATCAACGCCGGACCGCGAAAATGACCGTAAAAACCGCTCCGTGGAAACATATCAAAGGAAATGTACGGAGGGTTGAGTTGCCGATTTGGATGTCAGAGGGTCGAGGCTTCGGTTTGGATGATTTTGTGATAGGGTTGAAGCTGTGATTTGGATGTCAGGAGGTGAAATAGCTTTTGCTTAAAAAATATGATATCAGGTCATCCGCAAATGCCTGTAAAACATTAGTGGAATTGAGCGGAGTTGAGCTTTCTACTTGGGAAAAATATGTAGGACATGAAAGAGAGTATCGATATACAGACGATTTAGTGGAAGATGTAATTAAAACCTATGGTCAGCTTCCAAAGAATTATCTTGATTTTGATTTTATATATTTTCATGTAACAACGAGCGCGAATAATTGCGCCTCGATAAAGAAATATGGAATTTTGGATTTAAAGCAAGCATATCTATGTAAAGAATCGGAAATTAGAATCTTTTTAGATCAGCATGGTGTTCTTTTAAATTTAGATAAAGGCCTGCTGACTTTCAATGGAAGAACGTATGATATAACTTTCCGTTCAGGAAACTGTCCAAGAACCGGAACGCAAGAATATTTATGCTGGTCAATTGGACGAAAGTTTTATTTCGATTACACAACATGCGGATTCTTATCTGTATGGGAAAGAAGCCCGTATGGAGGTCAAGTGCATTGTCGTCCAGAAATATTATGGGATATTGACAATCTATTGAGACTGGATTTATCAGTAGAATGGGAGCAATCGCATTGCCCCTATGAAATTACGGCTCATATTAAAGGTAGTGATATTATTTTTGACGGGGATGAAGATCAGAGTGATAAAGATAAAGTCTTGATGTATCTTACGATGGCCTATGATACAGCCTTTGGGGAGCCGTTTGAACATGTTCTCCTTATGAAAAATGGAGTTCAAATCCCACCAACCAATATAATTGAAATAAAGCCTTTGTCCTGCTGGAAGTAAAGAAAACACAAGCATCTCAGAATTTAGAACAGAGATGCTTGTGTTTTTTATTCCTCAATATCAATTGTGATGCCGGATTTGAAGTCCACGGTGAAGTGATCCTCGAAGACGGTAATCTTCTCGATCAGGCGACTGACCAGCGTCTCATCAAACTCCGTGATGGTGGCAGGCTGTTTTTTGACAAAATCTTGCAGGCCACGGATCTGCCTCATCTGCTCGTCTTTGATGACGCTATCCACCTCGGCCTGCCTGCGCTGGTCCCGGAGCCGGAGAATTTCATCAGCAATGGCGTCGTAGTCGTCTTTCTGATTGACTTTCTTAAGAAGCTCCTTTTGCAGCTTGTTCAGGCGCTCGTCTATGACCTCCGGCGAAAGGGCATCACCCTGCAGGACCACCGTAGCGATGTTGGCCCGGAGTGTTTGCAGGAAATCATCCTTCTGGCAGAGCACCCGGTTGATGGCTTCAATTATCACCTGTTCCAGAACCGTTTCGTTGACCGTCCGGCTGTGGCAGGCGTGGCCGGTGGCTTCAAGCCGTGAACAGCAGCGCCAGACGATGGACTTGCAGCCTCTGTTGTTCCAGTGAATGCGGCGGTAAAACTCCCCGCACTCTCCGCAGAAAACGATCTGGGCAAAACAGTGTTTGCAGGAATAACAGTGCCGCTTGCCGTTCTCACTTGTATGGACCACGCGCCTGCGGACAAGTTCCTCCTGCACCAGCAGGAAGATGTCCTTCGGAATAATGGCTTCGTGGTCACCCTCCACATAGTACTGCGGGACAGTGCCGTTGTTTTTGATGCGCTTCTTCGTCAGGAAGTCCGTGGTATATGTCTTTTGCAGGAGCGCGTCACCGATGTATTTCTCATTCCGGAGAATCTTGTTGATGGTGCTGGAGTACCATTTGGTTTTGCCTGCGCCGGTAAGAATGCCGTCAGCCTCAAGACCGGCAGCAATCTTATCCATGCTCAGGCCCTGCAGGTATTCCCGGTAGATGCGTCGGACGATCTCGGCCTGTGCCTCATCAATGACAAGGTTCCCGTCAGCGTCTTTGGTGTAGCCGAGGAAGTGATTGTGGTTGATCTGTACTTTTCCTTGCTGGTAGCGATACTGAATGCCGAGCTTGACGTTTTGCGAAAGGCTCTGACTTTCTTGCTGGGCAAGGGAGGCCATAATCGTAAGGAGAACCTCGCCCTTGGAATCCATTGTGTTGATGGCTTCCTTTTCGAAGAAAACAGGAATGTTCAGGTCCTTCAGCTCACGGATGTATTTCAGGCAGTCCAGTGTATTTCGGGCAAAGCGGCTGATGGATTTGGTGATGATCATATCGATGTTTCCGGCATGGCATTCTTCAATCATGCGGTTAAACTCGTCACGCTTTTTGGTGTTCGTGCCGGTGATGCCGTCGTCTGCGAATATGCCAGCCAGCACCCATTCCGGATTCTTTGAAATGTACTCTGTGTAATGCTCGATCTGAGCATCGTAGCTGGTGGCCTGCTCATCGCTGTCAGTACTGACGCGGCAGTACGCTGCGACTCGGAGCTTTGGCTTCTCAGCCTTTTTGATGTTGTTCCCGACCTGTCTTTTTGCCGGGATGACCATGACATTTCCCATCAGCTCACCTCGCTTTCAATGAGGCTGTAAATGTATTCAGCCTGTGTCGCTGGATTATCGTAGTGCTTTGTGATGTTCCCGACCGTAAAGAGCCTCGGTATTGTGATGGGCTTTTCTTTCGGAGCGCGGTTCAATCTGCCAAGGGCGGCAGCACGCTTGATGAGCTCAGCCTGAGCGCTCAAGAAAACTGTCTCGTCTATGATTGCTGGGTAGAAATCGTCACCGATGTAATGCTTCGTTTTTAGCAGACGCTTAGCGGTCCCGTGGTAAGTGTCGATACCGGCCTCAGCCGCAGCGTCCTTCAGGCTTAGCCCGGTGAGGTAGTTTTCATAGAGCTTTCGGAGCTTACTGGCAGCGTCTTCATCGATTACCGCGACGCCGTTTTCAATCCGGTATCCGTATGGTGTGTGTCCCATGTTCTTATATCCTTTCCTTCAGTGTAAGCCCGCATTTCAGTTCAAAGGCGATCTCCTCACGGGAGAGCACCTTGATGTGGTCTACGGTATTTTCAAACAGCGCTTCATCGAAGCCCGTCAACATGGCGGCTTTTTCCACATACCGCAGCAGGTCTTGTGTGGCGTTCGCGTGTGCGCCTTCGCCGCCGATGGCCTTGCTTATGCGACTATGCCAAAGGCAAGATAGAGGTTGCCGCACTGGATGAGGATACATATATCTCTACAGAAAATATGATGCCCAATAAAGGCGGAATAACCAGTGCATCTTCACTTCCGACAGTAGCGCAGACACAGGCTTTTTCTACAGGGGATGTCCTCGTTTCTAACATCAGACCATATTTTAAGAAAATATGGTTTGCAGAATACGATGGTGGTTGCTCCAATGATGTACTCGTGTTCAGAGCAAAGGACGGAGTAAGCAAACGCTTTCTGTATTATGTCCTTGCTGATGATGCATTTTTCGATTATTCGATGGCTACTTCCAAAGGCACTAAAATGCCTCGTGGAGACAAAGTGGCAATTATGAAATATGGGGTTCCTGATTTTACGTATGAAGAGCAGGAAAAAATCGCGGGAGTATTGGAGGTGCTGGATAGAAAAATACAGATCAATGTAGAAATAAACGATAATTTACTTCAGCAGGCGCAGAGCATTTTCACCCAAGAGTTTCTCTCGTTCGATAGAATTCCCGATGGATGGCAGGAAAGCTCTTTGCTTGGTATCGCCGACTACCTTAACGGTCTCGCCATGCAAAAGTATCGTCCAAAAGATGATGAACAAGGGCTACCTGTTCTTAAAATCAAAGAACTTCGTCAAGGCTCCTGTGATTCCAACAGCGAATTATGTTCGCCTTCCATCAAGCCGGAGTATATTGTCCATGATGGCGATGTAATATTCTCATGGTCGGGCAGCCTCCTTGTTGACCTTTGGTGTGGAGGGACTTGTGGATTGAATCAACATTTATTCAAAGTCACATCCTCCACTTACGATAAATGGTTCTATTATGCATGGACAAACCACCATTTGCAAAAGTTCGCTGCTATCGCCGCGGACATGGCCACGACGATGGGACATATCAAGCGCGAAGAACTGGCAAAAGCAGAAGTGCTGATTCCTTCGCAATCCGACTATGACCGCATAGATGATCTGCTTGCTCCTCTGTACGACCTTGTTATTGCTAATCGTATAGAGAACCGTAAACTTGCATCCCTGCGCGATGAGCTACTACCTCAGCTTATGTCAGGACAACTTGATGTTTCGGAGGTGTCGCTATGAATGAAAAGGAACTGAGGATTCCCTTTAATGCTCCTCTCAACGAGGCGGACACCGAATTGTAGACCTATGGTTGCCGTCAAAACAATCCCGACATCTGTGGGAACAATGGACTTGCTGGCATATGTGCTTTTGTGTGCAAGGATGGAATCTGTAGGAAACCATCTCGCGCATGGAAAAAACAGTATCATAAGCTCAAAGGTTAAGCCACTAAATTATCGTTTAAGTGCGATTAACTCTCACCAACGGCGAGAGTGATAACCAACGGAACTGCCGTTGATGTCGTTCTCTGGAAATATCAAATAGAAGGAGAAGCGATATGAAAGAAGAACTGATGACGGAGGTAATGCAGCAGATGCCGCTGGGAAGATCCTCATCGATGCTTGTGATCGTAATCTCCTGCCCGTCAAGGCCAATAGCATTGGCGAGCATTGCGGAAGTTTGCGTTTCTGCGTGCACGGGCTTTACTGCGCCGCAGCCTATCGCGAGCATGACGACGGCAAGCACAGCCGCAAGCGGCCTCAGGAACGCTTTGTTCGAGTGCTTCATTCTATTACCTGCTTTCTTTTTTATTTCATGGGATAGCATGGCTTCCCAAGATTTGATGGATATCCGCTGCCGGAAATACATTCTCCTGCTGCAGCTTCCGCTTAGGCCCCTCGCCGGATACTCCGGTGGTTATCTCTATCTAACGGCGGCCGCGTGTGTGGCGCTAATACCTGTTATTCCGCTTTATGCTCCGCGAATAGCGCTTTTTCCCTGCGAGCCCCGTTCGTGAAGTATGTCATTTGATGAAAAAGCGGCATAAAAGCCTGTAATCTCGGGCTTTTATGCCGCATTGTGACGGTAATTCTGACGGAGCTAATAATTCAGCGAGAGCTTAGCCATATTGTCACGTTTTAGTTGAAGAGATGAGTGGACGTATTTATTCAGAGTAATATTCACATTCGCGTGCCCGAGTATTTCGCTTAATGTCTTTATTTCAAAGCCTATCTCGACGCACCTTGTGGCAAATGTATGCCTGAGAGAATGGTAATTTGCTGCATCGATACCGGCAGCGGCGACATATTTTTTAAAGCGGTTCTGCATTGTTCGCGGCTCAACATATTTATCTGGAGTTCCGGATAATACATATGCTTTGGCGTTAGACTTGAATCGCATAGCGTATTCAATAAGAAAAGGGGGCAGCGGAATATCTCTTATTGAGCATTTGCTCTTCGGCTCTGTGATTATTACTTTTGTCTTTGTTGGTGAGCCCTTGCTTGTTTCCTGAATTCTCTGCATTGTTTTATGAACCTTCAGTATCGAGAGTTCCGTATCTATATCCTCCCATTGAAGCGCACAAAGCTCACCGATACGAATGCCTGTATACAACGATAGAAGCACTCCAAACTTATATTGATCCGTTTCATCCAGCAGAACTTTAACAAGGGATTCCTGCTCTTTTGGGGAGAGAACACGCATTTCTTTATCGTGAAGCTTAACGCTGAGCTTACTAAGATCACATATCACGGATAGATTACTGTGTCTGGCGTATTCCATGGTGCTTTTGAGAATTACCAAAATATCCGTAACGGTCTTTGGCGATAATGCCCCTTTATTATCCAATCTGCCGTCGCTGAGTTTACGTTCAATGAAGCCTTCGACTAATTGTGTGCTTATCTTGGACAGCCGGTATTTTCCAAGGCTGGGACGAATATGTGATTCTACAAGCTGAGTGTATCTTGCATATGTGGATTCCTTGATGTTTATCCGCGATGATTGCAGCCAGGCATCCAGAACATCCGTGTATAGACAGCTTCCTGTATCAAATACTGCTCCGCTTTCATTAACAGCTCCTTTTCGTTCAATCAGCTTGTTCTTTGCTTCAGTATATGTTTTGGCATACACATAGCCGTACTTGGGCCTTTCATTTTCATCGTAGCAGCGGACATATCTTCCTTCCCATCTGCCATCCTTACGCTTGTAAATGTTCTCACCTTTTCTTGACATAAAATCCGTTCCTCCTATTCATAGTTTGCTGACGGAAAATGACGGCAATAAGGAAGTCCAATGAACATATCAAGACTTGCTGAGGGCTGCGAAGCCCCACCCAAGTCTTACAGGACTATCTTGCAGTGATGCAGTTTCCGTTTAAATACAGCGATTCCCTGTGAATAAGGCTGTCCGCAGGACAAAAGAATCACATTAACAAGAATCCGCCGTCAATGTCAGGCAATAATTTCTACGCTTTGCTTCGAAAATCTCCACACCTATCCTTGACTGCTCCCTTGAAGAGAAAACTTTTGCCGATGATTGGCACTTAAGCAGCATAGAGCTTAGCTTATAAAAAAGCATATTGACAAACCCGGCAACAGTATCTATACTAATTATAAGTGATATGTGCCTCAAAATCTTTCATCAAATGACATACTTTATGAAAACTCTTTTGAAATATATAATGAAGTTCCCGGAAATACAATCCAATAGCTCTGAAGCCTGAAAAAACGGGGATTTTCGGAACATGGCATGGTATGTTTCTGTTTTAGGTTAAGCCGCAGAATATTCTGAATTGCCTAATATTCGCTGATAATAATGCGCTGATAGCCGATGGATGACAGCGCTCGGGATTATGATTTGTTCGCGTAAAGTGTTATTATTAAAATGTAGAAATGCCGTATTTGCAGCAAGAAAAAGTGTTCATCAGAAACCTGATCATGGCTCAGCATGAAATCAGGTAAAAATGTATATTTGACGGAATACGGCGGATCTTAGCCTATTAAGGGCTTCAAATATTTCAAATTAAAATGGGCAGCAAACTCAGGTGCTGCCCATTTCGCATGAAGAACGGAAGTTATTGCTCATCACTCCTTAGGGAAATAAGGGGTTCTCAGAAATGCCTTTACCGAATCGAGAAAGGCGTCGATATTATCCATGTTCGAGGTATAGTAGAGCTTTCCGCCATCGAGCTTGATGTCGACAAAGCCGTTCAGCGCAAGCTTATTCATATGATAGGATACCGCCGGAGCCGATATATTCAGCAGCTCCGCAAGCTCAAGCCCATAGCTGGGGCGTGTGCAGAGGCAATGCAGAATGTCCATTCGGTTATCATCGGCAAGTGCCTTAAAGCTTGTGACGAGTCTGCTGCATTCGCGCCGGTTGCTCAGCAGTGTAGTAATATCATTTATACATGCCCCTATGAATATATCCGGAGCAATATTGTCCATGGCATGCACGGTGATTGATGAAGGCTCGGAGACCGTGATATAAGGTGAATAGGTTTCGAAATACGGCATCACTATGCCGTAACGTTCCTTAATAAATTTGCGGAGATCGGTGATCTTTGAAATCTGCTGCGATGCACGGCGCACGGAATCCCTATAAATGGACTCGTTTGCAGTAAGAGCATCCACAACGGGGCGGAGAAGGTCGATGAGCTTTGAAACATGCTCATCAAAATTCTGATACAGGTTTACGAGCTTGCGGCGGAGGGGTGCAGGAGCTTTGAGCGAATTCAGGAAAGCAATAAACGCCTGCTCATCATCCCGTTCGATTATGCTTTGAAGCCGGTTATCCTCATTCCCCTGGTCCACAAGATCATTGGAGCTGAAAAGGGACATGCGCTCCCGCCTCGTCAGATTATGGCGTAATGCAAGAACATCGTCAAGTCCGGAGGTTTCTGTGATACACTCCTTGAGGTTGGCAAGCAAAATAAACGCAGCGCTTGACGTTGAGGTTGCAAGATCGCGGCTATGCATATCGTGCTGAAAATAGAAATCATAATTCAGCCCATCAAGATGCAGGGTTTTTTCTAATTCAGCCTCAAGATCCAGCGCGGGCCGAAGTATCTTTGTTGCTTCTGCCAGAATATCGGGCTTATTTGCTTCCAAATCGGCAACAAGGGCCTTTGCGCTCTCTTCGTTGACAACGGATGCCAGATACATCATTGCATCAACAATGGGATAATAGTACTTAATCATGCTTTTGCCTCCGCGCGCTGCAAATAGCAGCGGTTTATCTGCCGGGAAAAGATTTACAGAGCTTTTTCATTCTTCCCGACCGAAGCATATTCCTTATCAAAAACGCACTCGCATGCGCCTGCGCTCAAAACACAGCATCTTCGGGAATTTGATTTAAATTTTTGTTTAATTCAGTTCAACTTAAACCGACGTAGGGATTATAGCATAAATTTTTCAATAAGTCAATACATTTTTGCCGGAAAACAACTATTTGAAATTCCAAAATTGGGTATTGACTTTTAATCAAATGTTTAATATACTGACAATATTAACCGGTATCCGTTTCCGGAATATTCGGTTGGCACGGGACCCAACTGCCGAAGAACATCATGATGTATCTTATATGAACGAAAAAGGATTCATGATGTTCATTTCGGGAATAATGGCTTCCCCGGTGCTGTTCACCTGCATGAGCTTTGTAAGTTCATAAGACATAAAAGCAAGCTGAAAGTCCGATATAACGGACGGCAGCGAATTCAATTCAAGGCTATTGCGATTATTGGCAGTTATGCTAATATATATTATCACATTAAAGGAGGCCCTTCACTATGAAGCAACCCAGTAAGGCAACCAGAAGGTTGATCGCTCTTGTGATCACCATCGCAATGGTATTGATGAGCTTCTCATCAATACTGGCCGCTACCGAAGCCGAAGCAGCTAATACTTCTGATTTCGTTCCCGGCACCATTGAAGGTGATGACAGCATCGACCCCAACTCCGATGTCATGATACTTGTAAAAGTAGATGGCACATCCGCCCTTCAGCAGACCAAGTCCGTGAAAAATGCGGCAAAGGTTGCTGAAAAAATGCTCGCAAAGCTCCCCGCTCAGATCGAGCGCGTTGAAACCAAGCTTGGCGAGAAGATCGAAGTCAAAGATCAGTTCGCTCTTCTTTTCAACGGTTTCTCCTTTGAGGGCAAGTACTGGATGCTCGAAGAGCTCAACAAGCTCGACGGCATCACCGCTTTCATCCCCGCAATGTTTGAAGTTGCGGCCGATGATGATAACGGAAGCATCGTAACCCCCAACACCTCCAACAGCACCGTAACTATCGGCGCTCAGGAAGCTTGGGATCTTGGCTACACGGGCGAAGGTACTTTTATCGCTATCATTGATACCGGTATCCGCCACACCCACGAAGCATTCTCCATAATGCCCACAAACCCCAAGGTCGATGTGGCTTATCTTGAGAACATCGTAAGCCGGTACGGCGACCTTCTCCACTGCGGTCTCGATGCCAGCCAGCTCTATTACAGCGCAAAGCAGGCATTCAATTGGGACTACTATGATAACGACTACGATCCCAACCATACCGCAAGCGACCACGGCACCCATGTTGCGGGTATTGCCGCCGGCAACAACGGCAGCGACTTCAAGGGCGTTGCTCCCGATGCACAGCTTGCAGTCATGCAGGTATTCGAAGCAAGCGGCAGCGCATACTTCACCACCCTTCTCAAGGCTCTTGAGGATTGCGCTTACCTCGGTGTTGACGCCATTAACATGAGCCTTGGCTCCGTTGCAGGCTTCACCACCCCCTATCCCAGCGTTGTCGGCCTGGCAGAGGCTCTTGATGCTCTTGAGGAGGCGGGTATCAGCGTCAACGCTGCAGCCGGCAACGATATGAACGCCACCCTCTGGACCACCTACGGCGACTGGTTCGTCAGCAACTATAAGACCCTGTCCACCAACCCCGACTACGGCCTTGTCGGTTCTCCTTCGACCTTCCCCGGCGTTTTCTCCGTCGCATCCGTTGTTAACGGAAATTCAAGCACCGGCTATCTGAAGGTTGATGGCGTAAGCTATTTCTACGGCTCCACAACCTCCTGCGAGGTTCTCGGTTCCATCCCCGGCACCTACAGAATCGTTTATGCAGGCTTCGGCAGCGCGGAAGAATTTGAAGCGATTGATGCTGAAGGCGCTATCGCCCTCGTCAGCCGCGGTAACGGCATCACCTTCACCGACAAGTGCACCAATGCTGCAGCAGCAGGCGCGGTCGGCGTTCTGATGTTCAACAACGTCGTTGGCTCATTTAATCCCAGCGTTACGAGCACCATCCCCCTCGGTCTCCTGTCCCTTTCCGAAGGCCAGGCAATCGTTGAGCAGCTCAACGGCGGCGTGACCGAATGCACCATCGTGCCCGGCGTAAGCTATGGTTCCATAAAGATGGCTTCCACCTCAAGCTGGGGCACTACCGCAGACCTTAAGATCAAGCCCGAGATCGCAGCACCCGGTGATGGCGTTTACTCCGCAATCGGCGCCGATACCGATACCTCTTATGAATCATGGAGCGGTACCTCAATGGCAACCCCCCATATCTCTGCAGCGCTCTCCATCATAAAGCAGCGCCTCAGGGAGATCTTCCCCAATGCCGGCACTGCGGAAATCAATGAGCTTGCTTATGCCTTCGCTATGAGCACCGCCAACCAGGTCAACGGCTTTGTCCGTCAGCAGGGCGCAGGTCTCATCGATATCTACAAGGCAATCAGCGCCGATGTCTACCTTACGGTTCCCGATTCAAGCCGTCCTAAGCTTGAAGTCGGCGAGAGCGAGGACGGTACCTTCACCTTCACCTTTGTTCTCAACAATATCGGAAGTGTTGACCACACCTACTCCATCAGCGTCAAGGCATTGATCGAGCAGATCAGCACAGAGACTTACACCGGACACTGGACTCATGAGGAAGAGCCCACCGAGGTCAACCTCATCGGCGGTGCCATCGATGATGTATCCGACATGGTTACAAACAACGCTCCCGCATCCGTAACCGTTCCCGCAGGCGAAAGCGTATCCGTCACCATGACCATCGCTGCAAACGAAGAGCTTATGAGCTACTTCGATGAATACTTCCCCGTTGGCGCATTCCTCGAAGGCTGGGTTAAGCTCACCGAGGATGCCGAGGACGGCATTGACCTCTCCATCCCCTTCCTTGGCTATGTTGGCGACTGGGACGAGCCCTCCATGCTCGACCGCGGATACTACTGGCAGGCAGCAACCGGCGAAGTCAACTATATGAACTTCGTCAACACTCTCTATAACATGGCCGGCTACGGCAGTGAGCAGGGCCTCGGCATCAACCGTTATGCCGATATGACCGGCGAGACCTATCTTGCCGACAGGAACGCTATCTCCCCCAACGGCGACGGTATCTTTGATGCTTTCACCTATGTTGAGTTCGTTCTGCTCCGTAACGCAAGCCTCATCACCCTCAATGTCGAGGATCTGAACGGCAACGTTATCCAGAATCTCTACACAACTACCTACTCCAACAAGGATAGCTACGGCGGCGGCTTCGGCAGCGCAGGCGAATCCTGGCATGACATCGTCGTCAACTATGACGGTTCCGCCCTTGCCGAAAACGAGACCGTAAACATCGTTCTTGAAACCTGGCTCGATCACGAGGGCTATCTCCCTGAGAACAACGAATCCGGCCGCTGGGTCATTCCCGTAACCAAGGATACCCAGGCTCCCGCCGTCTCCATAACCGAGGACGGTATCCGCATCGTCGATGAGAACTATGTCGCATACTATGCTATCTACTCCGATGCAGAGCTCACCGATTGCATCTATGAAACCGGCGTATTCGGCGAAGAGAGAGGCCTTGGCTTCGAATATGTGACCGCGGAGACTCATTTCTATGTTGCGGTTGCAGACTATGCGGGCAATGAAGAAGTCTATGAAATTGACAACGGTGCAGTAATCCGCAACGGCTCTTCCTTCTCCGATAATGGCCGCACCATCATCGGCTTTGCAACCGAAAACTACGATGCAGATCGCTGTGAAAACGGCTGGGTTTCCTTCAAGCCCTATACCAGCGTCTGTGTCGAGCAGCTCACCACTCCCGAAATCAAGCCCATTGACACCAGCTTATTCGGCGGCGAATATCAGTATCAGTCTGCTGCAGTCGATAACTACGGTACGGTTTATGCTGTAACTGGCGAGACCGGAAACTTCGATATGGGCAGCATCGTGGCCATTGATCCCGAGACCTTTGATGAGACCATCGTCTATGATGCAGGTTCTTGTTCCGGCTATACCATGAGCGCAAGGAACATCGCATTCAACCCCGAGACCAATGAATGTATTGCTATAATGTACTTCTATAATCATCCCACCGTCCCCGATGGCAAGCAGCTCGTAATCTTCGATTTGGAGACCTTCGATGTTATTGTCCTCGCAGATGCAAACAATAGCTGGGGCATGGATTCCATGGATAAGGACAGGATCCTTCTGTACGACGGCAACAAGTCCCTTATCATCATGGACTATAAGGGCAATACCCTTGAAACCATTGTAATGCCCTGCTATGATCCTCAGTACGGCAGCAGCCATCTTGGCACCAAGGGCTATACCGGAGATGTTCTCTATGATGAGCAGCACAACTGTGTATACGTTTCCTCCCACTGGAGCTGGCTCGGCTATGACCGCTACAACATGGGCGGTATGTTCGAATATGATTTCGACACCAACACTTTCTCGATTCACAGAATGGGCGACGGAAACGGCCGTGTCGTAATGGGTATGTTCTTCCTTGATGAAGTAGGTTCTTCGGAGACCATTCCTCTTGAGAGCTTCGAGCTTAGCGAGGATGAGCTTAGCATGTACCTCTACGGCGATGCAACCGTTGACTTCCTCCGCAATCCCACCGATGCAAACAACTACACCGTTGAGTGGACTTCCTCCGATGAGAGCATCGTTACCGTAACCGGCAACAGGCGCAGGGCAAATATCTCCGCAAATGGCGAGATCGGCACCGCAGTCATCACCTGCACCGTATATGTTGATGATGAAGTATTCGGAACCGCGAGTCTTACTGTAACCGTCGACGCAGATCCCGAGCTTAACGCAGCGGCAAACGTAGCGGGCGGTAACCTTGTATTCGGAACCACCAACCCCTATCCCTTCACTCCTGTACAGGGTGAGGACAGGTACTACCTGACTTCCACCAACCAGGGCGTAAGCAACTCCGCATCCGAGCTTATCACTACTGTTACCATGCAGGCAGGCGAAACCATCGAATTCGATTACTTCGTAAGCAGCGAAGCAGATTACGACTTCTTCAGGTTCTATGTAAACGGCGAGTGCGATTTCGAATTCGCAAACCTCATGGAAGATTGGGATCACTATGTATTCACCGCTCCCGAAGATGGCGAGTACACCTTCATGTGGCGCTTCGAGAAGGACCCCGCTGTTGAAGATGGTCTGGATTGTGCTTACATCGACAACATCGCCTACTCCAGCGGCGACATACCCCTCCTCGGCGACGTCGATGGCGACGGTGACGTAGATGCCTCTGACGCACTCCTCGTTCTTCGCTATGTGCTTGGTCTCGTAAGCTTTGACGATAATACCTTAGCAATTGCGGATGTCAACAATGATGGTGCCGCAGACTCTCTTGATGTAATTATCATCCTCCGCATGGCTTTAGCTGTTGGTTAATCCCACGCGACAGCGCGGCAGCGATTCACCTATGGTTCGCTGCCGCGATGAATCAGCTTGTACCCCTCCTTTTTCCCCCGACTGCTCCTCAGCGTGCATGCCGGGGTTTTTGCATTTCGCCTGATATGGCATGGTATTTATATTGAAAAAGGAATCATGTTATCGCAAGAACCTGTATTTAACTAATCCTATCGGGCTTGAAATGCACAGCTTCGATTATCATAGAGGCATGGTCAAGCGATGCTAAGCCTGCTTAATCCTTGACACGCCCAATCCGAGCGAGTATTATATAGCCGGTGCGAGATATGGATTTATCTTTTCACCGGGCTTACCTGCTTAAAACCATGGAATTGATGTCAGGCTTATTCTGCCTATTTCGCATGCATATTAGTTCACACGGACACGCGGAAAATAATGTATCATTTTCTGTCTCGAGCCGTGAGGAGATATGCCGGTTTTAGCAAAATCCCGGCAGCCGAAATGCCGTTCGGCGCAAATAATCTATATTGGAGGTTTAGCTTTTATGGCATTGTTTGGGCGAAAAAGGGTGCAGCCGTTGGAATGCAGATGGCAGGATATCTGCGATCTCATGAAGGAGAGCATCGAAACAAATACTCCCATTCTCGATTTAACTGTACGGATTGGAAATGCAAACCATAGAACCGGCATTTCTGCCGATATGACTCAATCTGGAGAATACTTTGATATAGCTTTCTTCTTTGATGATAAAGAGTACCCTTCGCTTAATGAGATGATTTCCGATTTGAGCTATTCATTTGATATGATTGTTTCCGTCATCAAGGAAGAGAATGTCGTTAATCCGAGGGATTATACTCTCTTAGCCCAAAGGGAGATAATATAAGCGCTCAGGCGGTTCTCTGCCGGTGTATGGAGAAATACCGAACCTAAAAGAAAAGGAGTTATGCAATGACGATAAAATGCGTCCGGGAACATAATGGGGGTGATACGCTTCTGTATGCCGCGAACCTCCCCGGAGCGTACACCAGAGGTGCAAGCCTTGAAATCGCCATGGAGAAAATGGGAGCAGAAGCGGTTTCCTATCTCAAATGGAAGGGCGAGCCATGCCCTGAGGCAGTATCTGTAGAAATCGTGCAGGATGCGGTCTGCGATTTGCAGGTGTGCGATGCGGATTCCGATGTGCTGTTTGCAGCGGAAAAAGAGCCGCTTACCATGGAGGAATATTTGGAGCTCAAGTCGTTGGCGCTTAAATCGGCAGCTGATTTTTTGACCCTCTATCAATCCATTCCCGATAAGGGGCGAAGCAATGCACCCGTTCGTAAAACCTTCTATGGGCAAGTACCCCGTACCGCCGATGAAATGTATCAGCACACAAAGAATGTAAACGAATACTATTTCGGTGAAATTGAAACGGCGGCGGATAACGAGGGCGATATTTTGGAGTGCCGCCGCAGAGGCTTTGAAGCACTGGAGAAGAGACCTGATTTTCTTGCCAATCCTGTGATTGAAGGCAGCTACGGCGAATGCTGGACGCTCCGAAAAGTCCTGCGCCGCTTTATCTGGCACGACCGTATCCACGCAAAGGCAATGTACCGCATGGCAGCGGGTATTTTCGGTGCTGCGAATATTCCAAATCCCTTTTTCTTTTAGGAATAGCTGAATCCGCAGCTTTCATCCCATGGACTGCGGAAGATAGATCAGTGCAGTATCCTCGGAGCCGCGGAAACGGCTGCATTTCGTATTTTTGGTACTCACTGTTACGAAAATAAATACGGAGGCCGTAGGGGTTAAATCCTTTTGCCCCGGTCATCCGATATAAAGTCTATTGGTTTTAGGAGAACAGAAATGGAGCTTAGATTGCTCGGTCGAGATTGCAGCGACAGAGAGAATTTTGAAGCAATAAATAATGAAGCATTCCCTTCTTCCGAGATAATGTCTTATGATGAGATCTTCGATTTTGCGGACAGAACCGATACCGATGTTCTCGGCATCTATGATGATGATAAGTTCGTAGGCTTTATCGTCCTTCTGAAAAATGCCGAATGCGGTTATGTCTATTATCTTGCAATCGACAGCCGTGCCCGTTCCAAGGGGTACGGCGGTTCTGCGATACGCAAGCTGATGGAAGATTATTCGCATCTGCAAATAATTTTGGATTTCGAAATAATAGATGAGAGCGCCGAGAATCTCGAACAGCGAATCCGTCGGAAAAACTTTTATCTTCGCAACGGTTTCCATGAAACGGGACGTTTTACCCTGCTTAACGGTTATCGTTTTGAGGTCGTATGCAATAAGCAGGAGCTGCGGGCCGATGCATTTATGGAGCTTATCAGGGTCATTCATCAATACCGTCCCGAGTTTCCCGATGTATTGATATAGACGGATAAAGCATGTCTTTAGGAATATGAGCAGGAATTGAGGCGAACAGCATGGAACAGGATAAATTCAATGACATCCCCGGGTATTCCTCCCGGAAAGCGGTTGAACCCATAAGCAAGGGTTGGTCAAGCGATAAGAAATACCGTGTTATTACCGATTTGGGAGAAGAACTGCTGCTTCATATCTCTTCAGTGGAATATTTGTATTATGGTATCTCAACGGTGAAGAACATAATTTGGCGGGTAAGTTGTATAATTAAGTGTCCAAAATAAAAAAAGGATAGCTCCATAGCGAAAAGCCTGCTACAATGTAAATTGGCAAAAAAACAAGAAAGGAGGCC
>SFIR01000020.1 GCA_004556165.1 Clostridiales bacterium
TCTCACTGTATTAAGCAAAACTCCTCACTCAAATAAGCATATTTCGCGTAGGGAAAGAGGCTGTTGCCTGCAATTAACTTGCATTTGCAACAGCCCCTTTTTATTTATTAAAGGAGGAAAAAGGCATGGAAGAAAAGAGTATGGAAGAAAAGAAGAACACGGCGCTGCAATCGGTAGGAAGCAAGAATAACTTATTACTTCCTTTCATTGCTGCACTAATCGGATCGTTGATGCTGATATTAACTCTGTTTCTGCCGTTTGCATCGGCAAAAGATGAGTACAAGGAATATTTGCAGGAATACTCCGATAAGATGTATGCGGAAGAAATCAATATGACTAACGGCGAAGCGGTTCATATATCTCTGTTTGAGTATGGCAGAATGTATGCTGCCGCAGCTGATTTGGGAATGGCCGAAAGCATTGCTATTGCATGTTTGGTTATCATTTCCGCTTTTGCTCTCTTTGCAATTTTGACCACATTGTTCTCGGTGCTGAAAAAGCCTATTGCAGCAATAATATTTGACCTTTTGGCGTTCGGTGTATTCTTACTGATTAAATGGGATTTTAGAGACAGAGGCGTACTCCCAAGCAATCGTTATGATTGGGGGATAGCAGAATTCATTTGCTATATAGGAATTGCTGTTGTAATCGTAGGTTCTATTCTTCTATTGATAGCAAAAATTAAGAATAAAAAGCAGAATAAAGCTTTGCCTATTGAATAGAACGGAGGAAAATATAATGAAAAAGATATTTGCTTTATTGTTGGCTGCTGCTATGGTTTTCTCCCTTGCTGCTTGCAGCAAAGAAAACGATCGGAACGATTTGCCGTATGATGCAAACGATTTGGAAAATATGCTCGCCTATACTGAAACAATAGGTGCATCCATGGAGGAAAGAATTTCTAAGGAAAAGGATGCATTATTGGAAAAACTGGGCGAAACATATGACTCTTACGATAAAAACAAGAGCTTAGTTCCCGAATTCTACAACGATACATTAACCTCAGGCAATGAGTTTTACACTGCATTGCAAGCTCTGGGGATTCACTACTATAAGTGTGTTGCTTCACAGGGACTTGATGACTACGATGCCTGGGATGGAGCAATGGATGATTTTTATGACGCCTGGGATGATGCGATGGATGATTTTTATGATGCTTGGGACAAGGCATACGATGATGTTTATGACGAATGCGATGAGCTGATTGAAGATGGTTCGGATGACCTTGATTATGACGATTATTCGGATGTTTGGTCAAGCATGTATGATGCTCATTCAGAAGCGTGGTCGAAGATGTATGATGCCCATTCTGATGCATGGAGTACCCTTTATGACAATCACTCAGATGTTTGGGGTGGGTTCTATGACGGTGAATCCGATGTCGATAAGATTCTGCAGGAAAAAACCGATGATGAACAGAATAATGAAGATAATAAACCTGATGACGGAGAAGATGACAATAAGCCTTCTGCCGATGCTAAACCTGTCGACAGCAAAGAACATGAATGTGATGATTTCTTATATGTAATCTATGACGACGGCACCGTAGAAATCACAAAATATACCGGTGAGGATACGGATGTTACGATTCCATCTGTATTGGACGGTTATCCGGTCGGAAGAATAGGGAATGCCGCATTTGAGAATTGCACAACAATTGTAAATATCACTATGTGGCCCAATCCCATAAGCATAGGTAAAGCGGCATTTAAAGGTTGTTCAAGCTTGGTTGACTTCAGCATTCCGAGTTCCGTGACGGAAATCAGCGAATCCGTATTTGAAAACTGCACAAGCCTTGAAACCATTATTATTTGGGGAGATATAACAAGCATTGGCGCATCCGCATTTAGAAACTGCTCCTCCTTGACTGATGTCAATATTCCGAGCAGCTGTTTGATGATTGGTAAATCTGCATTTGAGGGATGTACGGAAATGAAATCTGTAATTCTCTGGGGCGGAGAGGTTATTGACGAATGTGCTTTTAAGAATTGCGCAGGTCTAACTGAAATCAGCATTCCGAGCGAGATAACAACGATTGGTATTTCCGCTTTTGAGGGTTGTACTAATCTTGAAACGGTGATTGTTTGGGGTGATGATGTAACTTTTGGTGTTAATGCCTTTGCGAATTGTCCTAAATTGGATAAACTGCCGGAAGGAGCAATAAACACAAACGAAGAACCAACGCCTGATGGGAATGATGACGACAACGAAAACAATGCAGAGGGTATTCGCCCGGAATTCAAAGAGGCAATGGATAGCTACGAGGCTTTCTATGATGAATATTGCGACTTTTTGAAGAGATACAAAGAAAACCCGTCTGACTTGAATCTGCTCGCAGAATACACAGAAATGATGCAAGAACTTGAAGAAATGAATGCAAAATTCGAAGCGTGGGGAGATAGTGATCTTAGCGATGCAGAGTTGAAATATTATTTAGAAGTAATCGACAGAATAACGCAGAAAATGATAGATGCAATGTAAAGGTTACTGGATTATGCTTGTATGGCGAGCCGGTGCAGTACGGCGGAAAATTTGAGGTTGGAAAACTTAATTAAAGCTGTTTTCAGAGCATTTCGAGGGGTAAGCGTTTGTCCTTACCCCTCGATTTTGTGTATTGCAGGCTGCAGGCTCATTTTCAAATGATTACAGCTCACCGATCACCGCACCTAATGGCAGCTGCACTGCCGAGGGCATTCATGCAGATTAACAAGTGAATACTGAGTTTGGAATTGCAAAGGAGAATCATCTATGCCGCTTGATACACGATTCTCGTGAGTTACCCTTCTCGGTTCCGGATTTCCTGCGATATCGCGCGTTGTGCTCTTTGCGCAAGCTAACTTGACATCAGTCGGTAGATTAGCTATAATATCTTTGCACATAATTGCATTTATGTGAGGGGGAAATCGTTTTTTTAGGAGGTAATGTTAAATGAATGACTACATCTTAAGCTGCTGCTCGACTGCCGACCTTACAAAAGAGCATTTCCTTTCCCGTGGGATAAGCTATATCTGCTTTCATTATAATATGAACGGCGTGACATATACGGATGACCTTGGTGAAAGCATGTCATTTGAAGATTTTTATGCTGCCGTCAAGGACGGTGCCGATGTGAGCACGTCGCAAGTTACCATGGGTGAATATCTTGAATACTTCAGGCGCTTTCTGGAGGAGGGCAAGGATATTCTGCATGTATGCCTGTCATCAGGAATATCCGGCAGCTATGGCTCTGCGTGCTTGGCTGCCAAGGAGCTGATGGAGGAGTATCCGGAGCGTAAGCTCTTTATCGTTGATTCGCTCGGAGCATCGAGCGGATACGGCCTGCTGATGGATACGCTTGCCGATCTTCGTGACAGCGGAATGAGTATTACTGAGCTGCACGACTGGGCGGAGGAACACAAGCTGAACGTTCATCATTGGTTTTTCTCAAGTGATCTCACCAACTACATCAAGGGCGGACGCATATCAAAGACCGCAGGGCTTGTCGGTTCGGTACTTCACATATGTCCGCTGCTCAATATGGATAACCTCGGAAGACTCATCCCACGCCAAAAGGTTCGTACAAAGAACCGCGTGATTAAGGAGATTGTGGACAAAATGGAGCAATGCGCAGACGGCGGGCCGGATTATTCCGGCAAATGCTATATAAGCAACTCAGGCTGCTATGAGGATGCACGCGCGGTTGCAGATCTTGTAGAGGAAAGGTTTAAGCACCTGAACGGCAGGGTCGAGATAAACTCCGTCGGAACGACCATCGGCAGTCACACCGGCTGCGGAACGGTTGCGCTGTTCTTCTTCGGCAAACCGAGGGAAGACTGAAATCATCATTTTTTCATAAACGAGCGGCATTGAACCGCTCGTTTTTCGTTGGATGCATATGTTTTTGCTCAAAATACGCTCATTCGGGTCGTTATCAAGAGCATTCGGGTTTAATGTCCTGTGAAGGCATAAACAGTTAATGCGGCCGACATAGCGGAATCCCGAAAAAACCTATTAGGGCAATACTATTTGTCTGAATAACGGAGCGCATGCCGCTTCAGTGCCTCGAAGGTTTCGTCGCTTATGACATGCTCCATCTTGCAGGCATCTTCACCTGCCGCAGCATTGCTGACACCGAGGCGGATAAGAAAATCCGTCAGCATCGTATGCCTTTCATAGATCTTCCGAGCAACTTCCAGCCCGGCATCGGTCAGGGTTAAATGCCCGTCATTATCCATGAGAAGATATCCGCCCTTCTTCAGAATACCGACCGCGCGGCTTACACTGGGCTTAGAAAAACCCATATACTCGCTGACGTCTATCGAGCGGACGGGTGCGCCGCTCCTTGATAAAATATAAATGGTTTCCAAATACATTTCGCCGGATTCCTGAAGCTGCATGAAAATCCCTCCTTATCTGCCGGAAATAATAAAATCACTTCGCTGCGCAGCTTCCGGCAATATACCATAGTTCGCACGAAAAATCAACTCAAATTTCGGTGCGGACGACCGAAACTTGTGCCGGTATACCGAAAATGCCGGACACTTGGGCAATGCAGACCAATAATAACCTTCTTCACTATTGACAACCAAAAATAATCATGTTAAAATTTGAAAATACAGACAATAAGGTCTGAAAATACAAGGAGGAAAACAAATGAAAACTCGTAAATTAGCTGCAATGTTCCTTGCACTCATCATGGTTCTTGCGCTCGTTCCCGCAGCAAGCCTTGCTGAGGGAATCGAAAAGATTGCCGATGAAGCAGCGGCTATGCATAAGCTCGATTCCGTTTGGGCTGATCTCGAAGCAGCCGAAGCGGAAGCACTCGCAAACGGTATGGATAGGTTTGATGTTATCAACGCCGTCTATACCGCAGCTCTCAACAACGTTAAGGTCGATAAGGACAGCTTCTCCGACTTCTCGAAGGATGGCTTCTATTTCACCGTTGACGGCATGTACAACGCATACAATTTCAGGCTCCGCAATGAGCTTGACACCGATTGCGCACCCGTTGCCGAGGATGAATTCATCATCACCATCGAGGGCAAAGGCGCTGCAAAGGATGCCGAAGCAGTTGATGTTTTGCTCGTAGCTCCCTATTACGGTCATGATTCCAGCTTCACCGACCAGTATAAGGTCGAGGCACAGTCCATCGCGGATGCAACCGGCGGCAGCTATACCCTGATTCAGTCCACCGGTGCGACCGGTCCTGTTATCGCAGAAAACTACCTCGATAAGGCAGTCGTCATTTATGACAGCCACGGAACCCAGAGCGGTACTTCTTCTTACCTCTGCCTCACCACCAATGCCGGTATTACCACTGAAGACTATAATAACGGCTGGGCAGTCAGGGCAGGCAGTGCTGCATATATCGACGGCAGGTATATTGAGCATCATGTTGCCGGCACCCTTGCAAACACCTTTGTTTGGATGGCAATCTGCGAAGGCATGAAGAGAAGCGGCAACGGCACCACCGGAACCGCACTTCTCAATGCAGGCGCAGGCGTTGTTTACGGCTATTCCCAGAGCGTTACCTTTGTAGGCGACTATGTCTATGAAGAAACCTTCTGGAATGAGATGAAGAACGGCGCAAATACTTGCGATGCTTTTGAAACCATGAAGGATGAGCACGGCGTACCCGATCCCTACGGCGATGCATATCCCATCATCATGAGCGAGGTTGATGCATTCCCCTCCAACCCCGACTCCGAACAGACCGTTTACACCGAATGGAATCTCTTCGGCGCACAGGAGCCCGTTGCTCTTGAGAGCTTCACCCTCAGCGAGACCGATCTCAACCTCACCCTCGGTCAGGAAGCAAACATTCTCTTCGGCCGTGTTCCCGATAACGCAAATGCTTACGAGCTCGTTTGGACGTCTTCGAATGAGACCGTTATAGCCATTGAAGGCAATAACCGCCGCTGCAAGGTCAACGCTATCCATTCCGGAAGCGCAGTCGTGACCTGCACCGTTTTTGTCGGCGAAGAAATCTTCGGCACCGCGACGGTTAATGTTACCGTAACCGCTGATCAGGACCTCAAGGCAGCACTCAATGTCGAGGGCGGAAACCTTGAATTCGGCACCGGCGGCGAGTATCCCTTCGTAACTTTGACTGAGGATAACAGATACCTTGCAAAGAGCAGCAACGCAGCCCGGAACAGCAGTAAGTCCACCCTTACGCTCACTATCGGCATGCTTCAGGGCGAGACCCTTACCTTTGAGTATCTGTACGGCTCTGAGAACAACTATGACTTCTTCAACTTCAAGGTAAATGATTCTCAGGTGCTCCACCTCTCCGGTACCAACAATTCCAACTGGAATTCCTATACCTACACTGCTGCAGCTGACGGCCTTTACACCTTCACTTGGGAGTTCACTAAGGATTCCAGCGTAAACAGCGGCATCGACTGCGTAAAGATCGATAATGTCGAGTACTCCGGCGATAGCTCACCCGTCCTTATGGGCGATGTCAACGGCGACGGCGTTGTTGATAATATCGATGCAATGATCCTCATTCGTTATACCCTTGGTCTCATCGGCGAAAATGATATCGACCTCAGGGCAGCCGATATGGACGGCGACGGCGCATATACCTCCGTCGATGCAGTGATCATTATCCGCATTGCTCTCGGAATGAACTAAAATATAAACAGATCCGATAACACAACAGCTCCCGAGCGGTTTCGTTCGGGAGCTGTATTCTTATACTGCTTTGTTCAGCAAAGGGGAATAAGCTGTGCCTTTACTGTGCCGTTATCCGCAGTCACTATCGCAAATGACGGCTTTGATCCGCCCAAAGGACGAACGGGGCTTCCGGGGTTAAGGACCTGAATCCTGCCGTAGGATGAAAGCTCCGGGATATGCGTATGCCCGTAGAGCAGCATATCGCATTCGAGCTCCTCCGCGCGCAGGCAGGCGCGTAAGGTATCGTCGAAGGCAACGGAATATTCATGCCCATGCATGAGAAGAAATTTCACGCCCTCGATATTGACGTTCAGCTCTTCGGGGCTTGAGCTTCTGTAATCGCAGTTGCCGCAGACGGAGTAGACGGGCAGACCGGTGAGCTTATTCAGCTCCTCCGCATCTGCGGAAAAATCGCCGAGATGGAACCATGCATCGACCTTTCCCGCTTCCGAAACGCAGGTTTTAATCGCATCCAAATTTCCGTGAGTATCGCTTATAACGCCTATCCGCTTCATTGTTACTCCTTGAGTGCCGCTAAAACGAGCATCAGTGCGTTGCGGCGATGGCTGACGGCATTCTTGCGCTCGGCATCGATCTCCGCAAAGCTGAGGTTTTCGGGTTCGTACAGGAAAAGAGAATCGTAACCGAAGCCGTTTTCTCCGCGTTCTTCAAACAAAATCTTGCCGTCAACGCGTCCGTAGGCATTGATTTCGCCGCAGCCGGGGCGGATAAGCACCATTGCGCAGGCAAAATGCGCGTTGCGTTCGGAAAACGGTACATCGCTCAGCGCTTCAAGAAGCTTTTTGCGGTTTGCCGCATCGTCATGACCTTCGCCGGCATAGCGTGCGGAATACACCCCGGGCGCGCCGCCGAGTGCATCAACGCAGAGACCGGAATCGTCCGCGAGCACCGCATCATCGGGGAGCAGCGCAGCGGCTTCAACAGCCTTTTTTCGGGCATTGCCCATGAAGGAGTCGGCATCCTCGACAACGTCAAGCTCTATCCCCGCTTCACGCATCGGGATGACGGCATCGAAGCGGTCGCCGAGTATTTCCTTTATCTCGCGAACCTTGTTTTTATTGTTGGAAGCAATTACAAGTCTCATTTCAGTTCCTCCGTAATTTTATCAATGAGCTTCTCGAAAAGCATGCCTCTTGAGGCTTTTACAAGCAGCACATCGCCTTTTTGCAGTTTGCTAATTATGAATTTCGCAGCGTCCTTTTCGTCAAGATGGTAGCTCTCGTTAAGCCCCGAGGCTTTCGCGCCTTCGGTGATCTTTTCGGAGAGATTACCGACGGTAAAGAGCATATCAAGCTTCGCCTCCGCAGCGAATTTACCGAGATCGTAATGGAGCATGGGCGAGGTCTCGCCGAGCTCGAGCATATCCCCGAGCAGCGCAAGCCTGCGCCCGGTATGAGGAAGGGTATTTATCGAAGCACGCATGGAGTCGGGGCCCGCATTGTAGCAGTCGTCAACAATGGTAAAATCGCCAAGCTCGATTATTCTGCCGCGATGCCCGACGGGGGTATAGCTCTCAATTCCGTGTACGATCTGTTCGGGAGTCAGCCCGAGGTGCAGACCGACCGTCGCGGCGGCAACGGCGTTGCGTACCATATGTATGCCGAGCGCAGGCAGAGAAACGGGAAGCACGGCATCGGGGAAGTGCAGATCAAAGTTTGTGCAGTTAAGCCCCGATTGTTCGATGCTGCTCGGGTAGACAGGGTAGCTCTCATCCATGCCGAAATAGGTCACGGGAACGGGGGATACAAAGCTCCTCAGCTTATCATCCTCACCGTTAAAGAACAGCATACCATCCTTTGCAATATGGGGAATGAGCTCCGTTTTGGCTTTTAATACTCCGTCACGGTCACCGAGATTCTCAAGGTGCATGTTTCCGATATTGGTATAGAGCGCATAGTTCGGCTTTGCGATCTCGCCGAGCCTGTCCATTTCGCCGAAATTGCTGATACCAAGCTCCAAGACCGCAAAATCATTTGTATCCTCAAGCCTGAACAGGGTTTGAGGGAGACCGTATTCATTATTGAAATTGCCTTCCGTGCTGAGAAGATTGTATTTTTCTCCGAGAACACAGCTGAGCATGCGCCGGGTGCTCGTCTTTCCGACGCTTCCGACGACGGCGAGGACGGGTATGCCGCTCTTTGCGCGCATGTACGCAGCAAGCTTCTGCATGGCAATACGGGTATTGCGCACCCTGATATGGGGATAGCTTACGCTGACCTCGCTCATAACACATGCCGCTCCGCTGTTCATCGCTGCCGGGATGAAACGGTGACCGTCGATATGCTCACCGTGAAGCGCAATAAAAAGGGAATCGGGCAAAACCTTGCGGCTGTCGATAGTGATACTGCCGATGCGCTTAAAAAGAACATCCCTATTGGCGCACAGCAGACCTCCGCATGCTATCGCTGCTTCTCCGATGGTTAGTTCTAACATGTGTTATCCTCCCTGAATCTTATTTTTTAAGGGACAGGCTTTCCTCGATAATGGTTTCCAACAGATTATTGAAGCTGATACCTGCGGCTTTCGCCTCCTGCGGAAGCAGACTGATGGGCGTCATGCCGGGAAGCGTATTTGCTTCGAGCACATAGAACCCACTTTCATCCATCATGAAATCGACGCGCGCATATGCGCCGAGGTCAAGAACCTTAAAAACCTTTACGGCTGTTTCGCCCATGCGCTGCGCGACAGCTTCGTCAAGCTCGGCAGGGCAGATTTCCTCCGTGCAGCCTGCTTGGTATTTGTTCTTATAATCATAAAACCCGTGCTTGGGGATAATCTCAATCGCGGGCAATGCCTTCCCCCCGACGATGCCGACGGAGAATTCACGGCCGCGGATGTATTTTTCGATAATGACGAGGGATTCAAATCTCGATGCCTCCCTGAGAGCGGCGTCAAGCTCCGCATCGTTATAGACTATCGAGACTCCGACGCTTGAGCCGAGGCTTCCGGGCTTGACTACGCAGGGGAAACCGATATGCCGCCTCCAATCGGGATCATCGGAGATGCCGTTCGTCAGATAGACGGCCGGAGGCGTGGGTATGCCGTTTGCAATGAAGAGCTGCTTTGAAAGATGCTTGTTCATCGCAAGAATACAGCCCTGCATGCCGCTTCCGGTATATCGTATGCCGAGAAGATCGAGAACAGCCTGAACCATGCCGTTTTCACCCTCGTCACCGTGAAGCGCATTGAAAACGATATCGGCTTCGCGGCAAATATCCAGCACGCTCTTGCCGAAAAAGCCTTCCTTGCGCCCGAAATATTTGCTGACATCGGGGGCTGCTTCACTGATTTTTCTCTCTGCCATAGGGATTTCCGCATCGTAGAGCTCAGATGGGCTCATTTTGTTAAGCTCAAAGCCCTCGCAGGCATCGAGAAAAACGACCTTGTGACCGGAGGCGCGAAGAGCCTTTGCGACCATTGTACCCGTTGAAAGCGAAACGTCGCGCTCATTGCTGCGTCCGCCGCATAATACACATATTTTCATACTGATTTACAGCCCTTTCCTATTCATACAATGCCTTTCGAATCCGCTTGACGAAACCGAGATTTTTAATGATTCGATTAAGCATACACCTTAACATTATAGATTATAACATAATCGCCGAAAATTACAAGCGCTTATAACGCTAAGCGGCTGCAATGCACGAAACTGTAAAAAATTGGTAGAATAAATTCAGAACAAACAAGCTGCGCAGCCGACGACAGAAGGTATGCTCTGAAATATAGTTAAGGAGCATAATTCCTGAGCTTTGGCTGGTATGCCAGAATTCATATCAATGGAGGTAAATCATGTTTTGTAAAAAATGCGGATCGCAGATTCCCGACAACAGCGCATTCTGCCCAGAGTGCGGAGCAGCAGTCAGCGCAGCACAGGCAGAGCCTGAAGCAGCGGAGCAGCCTTCCAATGCTCCCGAGGCTCCGGCGGCCAAGCCTGCAATGGATAAGAAAAGGCTCACCGGAATAATCGCTGTCGGCGCAGCAGCTCTTGTAGTTATCATCATTCTTGTTGCGATTCTCGCCGGCGGCGGCAAGGGCTGGGAAAAGGTTCTCAAAAAGGAAATGAATTGTGCAAGGACCGGTGATTCAGAGCCCCTTGCAGAGCTCATCCCGGATAAAATGTATGAAGCTATTGCCGATTACTATGATGTTGATGCAGAGGATCTCAAAGAGTACTTCATTGATGAATACCTTTCTGACGGCAGTATGCTTGATGATGATTATACCTTCCTGAAATACGAGGTTACCAAGGAAAAGGACTGCAGCTCGAGTGATTTGAAGGATATCAAGGAATACCTGAAGGAGAGAGGAATCTCTTCAAAGGACGATGTAAAGGAAGCTGTTGTAGTCAAAGTCAAGATTTATTTCAAGGATGAGGACGGCGATAGGGACGATACCAAGGGCGAATTTACTTTTGTAAAGATCGATGGCAAATGGTATGATTACGAACTGATCGAGAGCGTCTGCTATGCGGCATACTACATGTCTTGGTAATGACTTCTGATTCATATAAAAACATTCGACCGCCTTCGGGCGGTCTTTCTTGTGCAAAACACCGAACGCGCGGCTTGTGCCGCGCGCTCGGTGCATTTCAGGAGATAATCATTTGCTTTGAGAAATCACATATGCATTTTCTTCTTGACCTTGCGCATCATATGACTGCCGTCGCGCTTGACGCGCTTGGGCACATCGGGGTATGCTGCCGAGATGGCTGCGGCTGCTGCCGCCATGCCGATTGCCAGTCCGCCGATAAATCCGATAGCCTTCATATTTCTTCCCTCCCATCACAAAGTTTTATTTGAAATTTTCAAAAGCCTTCGAACCTTATTTTGACCCGTTTTTATTGATAAAATCAAAGGGATTTTAAGGAAAAAACGCAGGGATTGTCACGGATTGTTTTCGGCGAATGAACAGCTTTTTGTATTGCCAATTTCCGAAAGAAAGGGTATACTTAGCTTATAAATTAAAGGGGGTTTTATCATGACAGCAACTATTGAAACTATGTTGGCGCGAAGCAGTATAAGAGCATATACCGATGAAAAACTGACGGATGAAGAGATTATTCTCCTAAAAAAAGCGGCGCTCTCCGCTCCGACAGCAATGAACAGGAATGATCAGCGCTTCGTTTTCGTGACGGACGGCGCAGTAATCTCCAAAGTAGAGCAGGAGGTCATTGCGGGCGTAAAGGCAAAGGGCGACACGGTTTTTCTTGAGCGCATTCTTTCAAGAGGCGGCAAGGTCGCATACGATGCTCCTCTTCTTGTAATGATCTTCGGAAAACCATCCCGCTATGCCGGCATTGATGCAGGTATTGCGGTCCAGAATCTCGCGCTTGCAGCGAAGAGCCTCGAGCTCGGTTCGGTAATTCTCGGCATGCCGAGTATCGCCTTTGAAGGCCCCGGCGCGGCAGAGCTTCAGAAAGAACTGGGTGTTGAGCCCGAATTCGGTTTTGAAATCGCGATTGCCATCGGCCATCCCGCCACCGAGAAAACCCCTCATGAGTGGGATGAAAGCCATATTATCGAGCTGTAAAAATGAAAAGTAATAAGACAAAGCAGGTAAGGGTCGGTTCAGTATTGATAGGCGGAGGCGCTCCCGTTTCCATACAGTCCATGACCAATACCGATACAAGGGATGCGGATAAGACCATCGCTCAGATACTTGCTCTTGAGGAGGCAGGTGTTGAGATTGTGCGCTCATCGGTCTATGATGAAAAATGCGTGGAAGCGCTCAAAAAAATAATCCCTGCAATACATGTTCCGCTCGTTGCGGATATACATTTCGACCACAGGCTCGCAATCGCTTCCATCGAAGCAGGCATTGCCAAGGTCAGGATAAATCCCGGCAACATCGGTTCTGATGATAAGGTCAGGGAGCTTGCCGCCTGCGCTAAGGCGAACGGCACGCCCATCCGCATCGGAGTAAATACGGGTTCGCTGGAAAAGGAGCTCCTCAATAAATACGGAGTATGTGCGGAAGCTCTCGTCGAGAGCGCACAGCATCATGTATCCCTGCTCGAAAAACAGGGCTTTTACGATATAGTCATTTCGCTAAAAGCCTCAAATGTACCGATGATGGTCGAAGCATACCGCATTGCGGCGGAGCGCTTCCCATATCCCCTGCACCTCGGGGTCACCGAAGCGGGTATGGGCGAGCAGGCGGTGCTCAAATCCGCCATAGGAATCGGTTCGCTCCTCCTTGACGGTATCGGCGATACCATAAGGGTGTCCATAACGGGTGATGCAGTGCAGGAGGTCGATGCCGCAAAGAGGATACTTTCCGCCTGCGGAATAAGAAGATTCGGGGCGGAGCTCGTAAGCTGCCCCACATGCGGCAGGACGAGGGTCGAGCTTGCGTCGATCGTTGAAAAGGTGCGTTCGTCCCTGCCGCCAAACGGTAAACCGATTAAGATCGCAGTCATGGGCTGCGCCGTCAACGGCCCGGGCGAGGCCCGTGAAGCCGATATAGGTATTGCCTTCGGTCAGAAAAATGCGGTCGTGTTCCGCCATGGGGAGATAGTCTATTCGGACACGCTCCCGGGCGTTATAGATAGGTTCATTGCCGATGCAGGTGCAATGATGTCAGATTAAATTCGGAGAGCAATATGGAGATAAACCCGAACGAAAAAAATACCGCCGATGCGCTTGAATTTACCACAGGACTGGTAAACGAGGGCATTATAAGGGTAAAGAAAGCGAGCTACAACCCCTCGCAGAATATCATAAATGTTGATATACTGGCTGATCGGATCTTTACCGCAAGGGAATCCGAACTGATCGGCGAGGGCATGCTTCGCGTTGCCTGCGCAAACGGTGATTTTTCGGGTTACAGGATCAACTGCAATTTCGATTTCTCGTCATGCTTCACCCGCCTTGAAAACGGCACGGAATCCGCCGAGGAGCAGCTGCTCTCGCTCTGGGCAGCATATTCCCCTCAGCTTGCCCCGATCCTCGATAGGTCAAGGATTGAGAAGCAGGGAAACGAGTATGCAGTTTATGTGCCTGCCAGGTATGAGCTTGCGCTTTCAAAGCAGACCACCTCCGAATTTCGGGCGATGCTCCTTGAAAAATACAACTGGAATGCCGCTATCCGCATAGTTCCCGATGTTAATGCGCCGGATGGCTTTGACGATATGCCCGTATACCGTGATTCAGGGCGCCCGGCGGTAATAAAACCGACAAAAGCAAAGAAAAAAGCTGCCCCCAAAATGAATCCTCTTGACATCATCTACGGTAAGGAGATCAGAAAATCGGAGCTCATGCCGATGAATGAGCTCAACGACAAATCCGGCAAGGTCACCGTCAAGGGTACGATCGTACAGAAAGAGATATTTGAGTCGAAGCGCGGAAACATCATAATCACCATTTTTATTACCGATAAGACCAATACAGCCGCGGTAAAGCTCTTCCCCGATAACCTTATGAAGGAAAGGACGGTAAGCCTTATTGAAAAGGTTGAGAAGGAGGGCGCGGCGCTCATGGTTCGCGGCAGATACGGCTATGATTCGTATGCTAAGGATTATTGCATCTTTGCCGACGACATAAACCGCGTTGAAAATGAAAAGCGCATGGATAATGCCGAGGAGAAACGGGTGGAGCTGCATCTGCATACCCGTATGTCCGCAATGGATGCGACCTGCGGCGTATCCGAGATCATCGAGCTTGCCGCAAAATGGGGGCAGAAGGCAATTGCCATCACCGATCACGGCGTGGTGCATTCCTTCCCCGAAGCAAAGAAAGCATCCAAAGAGAATAATATCAAGCTTATCTTCGGCTGCGAAGGGTATCTGCTTCCGGATTGCGAGCTTGTGCCGATCGGAGGGAATTACGTTTCCCTCGCAGTCACCCTCATCGGCAGCGGCATACATACAAGGGTATTCGAACTCGCCGCAGAAAGATTCAATTCGGACGGCACGATAATCGACTCCTTCCATACCTTCGTAAACCCCGGCGTTCCGCCCACGGGTGCGATAAAACGGCTTACCGGATGCGATGCAGAGACCTTTGACGCGGCGCCGGTGCTTTCGCAGGCCGTTAAAACCCTCGGAGAATATATCGGAGATGCTACAATCGTCATTCACGACAGGGAGAAGCTCGGATGCCTTTTCGACCTGCTCGGAGAAATCTGCCCGATAAGCAAAAACTGCATTTCAACCTCCATGTTGATGCAGTATCTGAGAAGGGATCTGCGTGCAGAAGAGCGTGTGCTTCCGGAAACGGGCGCAAGCGAGGCAGCGCACCGCACCGCGGAGATTGCGATCGAGTCCATAAGGAAATGTGAGGAGCTTCATGTTTCCTCGCTTCCCGTCATCGATGCATCGGCAAAGGATCTTGAAAAGCGCAGGACGAATCATATCATCCTGATTGCCGCCACTCAGCCCGGGCTTAAAAACCTGTATAAGCTCGTATCCTATTCAAACCTTGATCATTTTTACAAGACCCCGCGCATACCGAGAAGCCTTCTCAACATACATCGGCAAGGCCTTATCATCGGCTCAGCCTGCGAAGCGGGCGAACTCTTCCGCGCAATCGTCGATAGAAAGAGCGAAGAAGAGATAGAAAAGATTGCTTCATTCTATGATTATCTTGAGATACAGCCCATCGGCAACAACGCCTTCCTCGTGCGAGAGGGGCTTGCTGCGGATGATGATGAGCTGCGCGCATTTAATAAGAAGATAGTTGAGCTCGGAGAAAAAATGGGTAAACCCGTTGTCGCAACGGGTGATGTCCACTTCGTCGAGCCGGAGGATTCGGTTTTCAGAGCCGTGCTTATGTCGTCAATGGGCTATAAGGATGCCGTCATACAGCCTCCGCTCTATTTCAGAACGACCGATGATATGCTCAATGAATTCAGCTATCTCGGCAGCAAAAAGGCACATGAGGTCGTCATTGAAAATACCAATAAAATAGCGGATATGTGCGATGTGCTACGCCCGTTCCTGGATGATAAGCAGACCTATTCTCCCGAGCTTCCCGGCGCAGCGGATGAGCTCAAGAACCTCGCGCTCACCAAAGCCCATGAGCTCTACGGCGAGGTACTGCCTGAAATTGTCCAAAAAAGGCTTGATAAGGAACTGAATTCCATCATCGGCAACGGCTATTCGTCCCTTTATATGGTCGCTCAAAAGCTCGTGCATAAATCCAATTCCGATGGCTATCTTGTCGGTTCGAGGGGCTCGGTCGGCTCCTCCTTCGTTGCGCATATGGCAGGCATTACCGAGGTCAATTCGCTCCCGGCGCACTATCGCTGCCCGAAATGCAAGTACAGCGAATTCCCCGATGTCGGCGACAGCTCCAGATGCGGTATCGACCTTCCGCCGAAGAACTGCCCGAACTGCGGAACGCCCCTGCACCGCGACGGCTACGAGATACCCTTTGAAACCTTCCTCGGCTTCAAGGGAGATAAGACCCCGGATATCGACCTGAATTTCTCCGGAGAATACCAGCCTGTCGCGCATAAATTTGCCGAAGTCATGTTCGGCGAAGGGCATGCCTTCCGTGCAGGCACCATTTCGGGCGTAATGGAGAAGACCGCTTACGGCTATGTGCAGCATTATTGTGAGGAGAACAATATAAATATCTCCGAAGCGGAGAAAACAAGGCTTGCCAATGGCTGCGTCGGAACGCGAAAGACCACGGGCCAGCATCCCGGAGGCATAGTCATAGTGCCGGAGGATCTTGAAATATTCGATTTCTGCCCGATACAGCACCCTGCCGAAAAGGAGGATGCAGAGAGCATTACGCTCCACTTCGACTTCCACGCGCTTGATGATAAGCTTGTCAAGCTCGATATCCTCGGCCATGATGACCCCACAACGCTCAGAATGCTTCAGGATGTTACGGGCCTTGACCCGAAGAAAATACCGCTTTCCGATGAAAAGACCATGTCCATCTTCAAAACCGATGAGGCGCTGGGCATTTCCTTAAAGGAGCTCGGCTGCGACGTCGGAAGCCTCGGCATACCGGAATTCGGCACTAATTTTGTCCGCGGAATGCTAATGGATACCCGTCCCACGACAATGGAGGAGCTTGTACGCATAGCGGGCCTGTCCCACGGTACGGATGTTTGGCTCGGCAACGCACAGGACCTCGTAAGAAACGGCACTGCAAACCTCATGAACGTCATCTGTACGCGTGATGACATCATGAATTACCTTATTGCCCATGGCGGAGAGCCCTCGCTTTCATTCAAGACCATGGAGAGCGTCCGAAAAGGAAGGGGACTTACCCCTCAAATGGAGGATGCGATGCACGCTAACGGCGTGCCGCAGTGGTATATTGACAGCTGTAAAAAGATCAAATACATGTTCCCCCGTGCGCATGCGGCAGCGTATGTTATGATGAGCTTCCGCGTAGCATACTATAAAGTACACTACCCTCTGGCATTCTACTCGGTGTATTTCACCGTCCGTGCGGATAAATTCGATATCGAGAACTGTATGGGCGGAGCGGATGCCGTGCTTGAACGGCTGAATGCGCTGAAGGCAAAGCCCAAGCTTGAAACTGCGGATGAGGATCAGCTAATCATCCTTGAGATCGTCTACGAGATGAATCTCCGCGGCATTGAATTTTTACCGATTGATTTGTATAAATCCAAGGCAACACGCTTTGTCATCGAGGATGGCAGGATCCGTCCGCCTTTCAATACCATAGCAGGTCTCGGCGATAACGCAGCGCAGCGTCTTGAGCAGGGCGCGGCGGAAGGTCCCTTCATTTCACGCGAGGATCTTGTGAAAAGAACAAAGGCAAACACGGCAGTTATCGAGAAGCTCGACAGGCTCGGCTGCCTTGAAAGCCTGCCGGAGAGCAATCAGATCTCGATGTTTTAGCGGTTTTGGCGTAAAAAAACGTCGGAGTGGGGCTATATGCCCCCTGACGACGGAAAACAACCGTATTTCCGGAGAAAAAACAGGAAAAACTTATATATATGTGAGAAAAATCAGAAAAGGCTATTGCAATCCACCAAATAATGTGATATGATTTGTCCGTAGATTGGAACTTATGATTGTAGACTTTGGAGAGTGGGTGCTGCCCGCTCTTTAATTTTGATAATAATCTTTCGGAGGCTGAGCTTGAAACTTACTGATAAAATATTTGATATCGTCGAACCGACGGTCACTGCGCTCGGGTATGAGCTGTATGAAGTCGAGTACCAGAAGGAATTCGATAATTGGGTGCTGACTTTGTACATAGATCATCCGGACGGCGTTTCCCTTGATGACTGCGAATTGGTCAGCAATGCCGTCGATCCCGTGCTCGATGCAGCCGACCCGATCGAACAGGCGTATTACCTCTCGGTAAGCTCCCTCGGCATAGACCGTCCGCTTAAAACGGATAAGGATTATCAACGCAATATCGGCAAGGTCATGGATGTTAAGCTCTATGCGCCGCTGAACGGTAAAAAGGAATTTTCCGGGACGCTCACTGCGTTTGATGAAGCAACCTATACCATCGAACTAAAATCGGGTTCGGAAACTATTGAGCGGAAAAAGACCGCGCTCATCAGGCCCCATATTGATTTTTAATTTAATGTTTCAGAAAAGAAAGGAAATAGCACCGCAATGAACGAAGAACTGATACTGGCACTCAAGGCCATCAGCAAGGAAAGAGGAATTTCCCTTGATATACTCGTGGACGCAATCGAGTCCGCACTTATGAGCGCATACAAGAAGAATTACAATACCAACTGCAATGTTCGCGTCAACCTCGACAGGGAGACCGGTAAAATAGATATTTTCGCATCAAAGACCGTTGTTGACGAGGTCGAGGATAAGTACACCCAGATCTCGCTCGAAAATGCCCGTAAGATCAATCCGCTTTTCGAGCTCGGCGATGTGATCGAGGAGGAAGCGAGCGCAAAGAACTTCGGCAGGATTGCAGCGCAGACCGCAAAGCAGGTCATCATGCAGCGCATCCGTGAAGCGGAGCAGGGCGCGATTTTCGAAGAGTATCAGGAGAAGGAATACGAAGTCCTCACCGCTATCGTTCAGCGCACGGAAAAGAACGGCGTATATGTCGAGCTCGGCAAGACCGACGGAATTATCCCGTTCAACGAGGTCATCCCCGGTGAAGCCTATGCTCCCAACGACAGGGTCAAGGTCTATGTTCTCAAGGTCCAGAAGGATACCAAGGGTCCCCAGATTATCGTTTCGAGGACTCATCCGGGCCTTGTAAAGAGACTGTTCGAGCTTGAGATCCCCGAGATCCAGTCCGGCGTCGTTCTTATCAAGTCGATCGCGCGCGAGGCAGGTCAGCGCACTAAAATCGCCGTTGCAAGCACCGATCCCAATGTCGATGCAGTCGGCGCATGCGTCGGTCAGCGCGGAGTGCGTGTTGAACGCATAGTAAACGAACTTCATAACGAGAAGATGGATATTATAGAGTGGGACCCCGACATTGCCGTATATATCGCAAAGGCGCTCGGGCCTGCAAAGGTACTCATGGTCTATATCAATGAGAGCGAAAAGGCAGCAAAGGTCATCGTTCCCGATAATCAGCTCTCCCTTGCTATCGGCAAAGAGGGCCAGAACGCAAGGCTTGCCGCAAAGCTCACCGGCTGGAAGATAGATATTAAGTCCCAGTCCCAGGCTGATGCCGATGCCGAGATGAACCTCGCAGACGAGAATATGCATGCATATATTCCCGATGTCGATACCGAGGAACAGCAATAAAAAGGGGCTTTGTACGGAAGTATTATTTCGGAGGTAAACAGGCAGTGCAGAAAAAGATCCCAATGCGCATGTGCGTAGGCTGCAGGGAAATGAAGCCGAAGCGCTCGCTTGTGCGCATAGTATGCACAAAGATACCGGATGGCGGAAACGAAATAAAGGTCGATCTCACGGGCAGAGCGCCGGGACGCGGAGCATACATCTGTCCGAGCAGGGAATGCCTTGAAAAAGCGAAAAAATCACGCGCTTTGGAGAGAGCTTTCTCGGAAAAGCTTGAGGACGATGTGTTTATCAGCCTTGCCGATGCCGTTTCAAAAGCGGAGCAGCTCCGGGAGAATGAGGATCAGGAGGGTTAGGATGGAGCAGAACGAAGCAGTACGCAATGCCGTGGGCTTCGCTATGAAAGCAGGTAAGCTCGCTTCGGGCGATTTTGCTGCGGACAAGGCGGTAAAGAGCGGAAGGGCTCATCTTATCATCGTTGATTCCGATGCCTCGGATAATACGAAAAAGCATTGGTGCGATGCCGCATCATCAAAGAATATTGAGTTAATTATGATTGAAAACTTAGGCTGCGCGATAGGCAAGGAAGCAAGAATGGTTGCCGCCGTGACGGACGAAGGCTTTGCAAGGATGATTTATACGAAAACGGTGCAGAAGGACGGTATGGATAATGAATAAATCAGAAATGATCAAAAAAACCGAAACTATTGAAAATCAGGCAAAGGAGCTGCTTGCGCAGGTCAACGCTCTGAATACCGAGGAAGGAACGCGCGGAAAAGGAGGAGCAGCGCGAAAAGGAAAAGGCCGAACGCCTTCGTGAATTTCTTGAATCGGATCAGAGCAGCGGTTATGTAAGCGATGCCGCCGAGCAGGAGAAGGAGCTTGCTCCCAAGGCCGAAGCTATGCCTGAAGAACCGGAAAATCCCGAAAAAACCGAAAAAATCGAAGCTGCGCCCGAAAAAGTCATTACTCCCGTTCAGAAAGAAAAAAACATTCCCGAAAAGGAACAGGATAAGCCCGTGCAGGAGGCGGAGCCCGAGCAGCTGCGTACCGAACAGCCGCGTACCGAGCAGCCGCGCACGGAGCAGCCGCGCCTTGAGCAGCCCAGGGTCAGAACCGAAAAGCCCAGGAGTGAAATGGCAAGGACGGAAGCTCCGAGGGATAACAGGCGCACAGGCGACAGACCTGCAAGGAATGATGACAGGCAAAGCCGCAGCGACAATAGAGCTCCCCGTGCCGACGGCACCAGACAGCCGCGCACCGAGCAGAGAACCGATAACAGGGCGGATCGCAGGAGTAATTCCGATCGTGCGCCACGCAATCAGGATATGATGGGCAAGGATAAGGATGCCTACGATAAGCCGCGCAATCAGACCCAGCGTCAGCAGCAGAACAGGAAGCCTTCCGAACAGCTCCCCATCGTCACAAAGGAGGTTCGCACTCCCGAAAACAAGGGCAATTATGTGCGTACCTTTGATACCGAAAAGAAGGCAAAGAATAAAAAGACCATCATGAAGGAGACCGCACCGTCCGCGCGCAACTGGGAGGATGACGGCCAGGGCTTCGGCAGCCGCAAGCGTAAGAACCAGAAGCCGGAGGTCCAGAAGACCAAGCCCGCTCCCGTCGTTATAGATAAGGCCGTTATCACCACCGAGACAATCTCCGTGCGTGATTTCTCGGAGAAGATTGGTAAGCCTGCTTCCGAGATTATCAAGAAACTGTTCATGATGGGCATAGTTGCAAATATCAATCAGGATATTGATTTCGATACCTGTTCCCTCGTTGCAATGGATTACAATATCGAGCTTGAGCAGCAGGTCGCAAAGACCTTTGAAGAGGCAATGCAGGAGAATGCGGATGTTGCCGATACCGAGGAGAGCCTCGTTTCAAGGCCTCCCGTTGTCACCATCATGGGTCATGTTGACCATGGTAAGACCTCGCTTCTCGATGCTATCCGCAACAGCTCCGTCACCGAAGGCGAAGCAGGCGGAATTACCCAGCACATAGGCGCATATACCGTCAACTGCAACGGCAGGACGATAACATTTATAGATACCCCGGGCCACGAAGCGTTCACCGCAATGCGTGCAAGGGGTGCGCAGGTGACGGATGTAGTCATCCTCGTTGTAGCGGCGGATGACGGCATCATGCCCCAGACCATCGAAGCTATCAACCACGCAAAGGCTGCGGAGGTTCCCATCGTCGTAGCCATCAATAAGATAGATAAGCCCGAAGCCAATCCCGAAAGGATCAAGCAGCAGCTCACCGAGTACGGCCTTGTCTGCGAGGATTGGGGCGGCGATACCATCTGTGTACCCGTTTCGGCTAAAAAGCATATAAACCTCGATAAGCTCCTTGAAATGGTGCTCCTGCAATCCGATGTGCTCGAGCTCCGTGCTAACCCCAACCGTGCTGCAAAGGGTACGATAATCGAGGCTCAGCTCGATAAGGGCCGCGGCCCCGTTGCGACCGTACTCGTTCAGAACGGTACTCTCAAGGTCGGTGATCCCATAGTTGCAGGCATTGCTTACGGCAAGGTTCGCGCAATGATGGATGATAAGGGCAGAGTCGTTAAGTCCGCAGGCCCCAGCCAGCCCGTAGAGGTGCTCGGCTTCAACGAAGTTCCTTCCGCAGGCGATATCATGAATGTTGCCGAGGTTTCCAAGAAGGTCGCCGAGGAACGCCGCAATAAGCTCAAAGCGGAACAGCTCAAGAGCATGTCCAAGGTCAGCCTTGAGGATTTGTTCAGCCATATTGCCGAGGGCGACATCAAGAACCTGAATATCGTCGTCAAGGCCGATGTTCACGGCTCCGTCGAAGCCGTCAAGCAGGCTCTTGAAAAGCTCTCCAATGAGGAAGTCCGCGTAAAGTGCATACATGGCGGCGTAGGTGCAATTACCGAATCCGATGTCATGTTTGCTTCCGCATCCAATGCCATCGTTATCGGCTTCAATGTCCGTCCGGACAGCGGCGCAAGGGCGCTTGCAGATCAGGAGAAGGTCGATGTCAGGACGTATAGAATCATCTATCAGGCGATAGAGGATGTTGAAAACGCAATGAAGGGCATGTTCAAGCCCGTATATAAGGAAGTCCATCTCGGCACAATAAGCGTAAGGAGTACCTTCAAGGTCAGCGGCGTGGGTGTAATCGCCGGCGCATACGTCCAGGAGGGCAAGGTACAGCGCAGCGCACTCGTCCGTGTAGTCCGTGACGGCATCGTCATCCACGAGGGCCAGATTGCATCTCTGCGCAGGTTTAAGGACGATGTCAAGGAAGTTGCCGCAGGCTATGAATGCGGTATCGGCATCGAAAACTTTAATGATATTCGCGAAAATGACTCCATCGAGGCCTACATCATGGAGCAGGTCGCACGATAAATGCTCCGCTCAGGAAGGATAGGAAAATGCCATCCGTCAGATACGACAGAATAAATGAAGAAATAAAGAAGGCTCTCAGCGAGATAATCAGGGATATGAAGGATCCGAGGATCTCTCCGATGACGACCGTTTTGCTCGTTGAAGCAACAAATGATCTCAAGATAGCTAAGGTGCGCATCAGCGTGTACGATAAATCCGATGATGTTCGCCGCGAGACCGTAGCGCAGCTCAACCGTGCCGAGGGATTTATCGCCCGTGAGCTCGGCAAGCGTGTGGATTTAAGGCGCATCCCGACTTTGAAGTTCAGTCTTGATGATTCTATTGAGTATGCAGTGCATATCTCCGAGATAATAAATAAGCTCCAAAGCGAGCGCAAAAAGGACGAAACTCAAGATGATGAATGAGCATGACGGCGAGTTTGAACAGCTTATCGCGTTCATCCGCCAGGGAACTGAATTTACGCTGCTTTCGCATATCTCTCCCGATGGGGATACGCTCGGTTCTGCGCTTGCAATGTACGGGCTGCTGACCCGTTTAGGCAAAAAATGCGAGGTTGTCTGTTCAAATCCCGTTCCGAAGATCTATTCTTTTCTCCCGAATGCGGACAAGGTCGTTCTTCCCGAGGACGCCGTGGGCTATGAATTCGTGATTTCCTGCGATTGCGCGGATATCCCGAGGTTCGGAAGAGCTGTTCGCCTGTTCGATGCCGCTAAGGATACCGCATCGGTCGATCATCATGTCACCGATCCGGGCTTTGCACATTTTAATCTCATAGATGCGGATGCTTCTGCAACCGCAGAGATTGTGCATGAGCTCTTTATAAAGCTGGACATGCCGATTGATGAACCCATAATGAAATGCCTCTATACCGGCATCACGACCGATACCGGCAATCTTTCGTACAGCAATACGACGCCCAATGCGCTCCGCATAATCGCCGATTTCGTCGAGCAGGGGCTTGATATTTCCGAGCTGAACCGGCTTATTTACAGGACGATACCGTATAATAAGACCCGTTTGCAGGGCTTTGTTGCATCGAGGATGCAGCTCGAATGCGGCGGCGAGGTCGGTATCGGCGTGCTGACCCGTGCGCAGATGCTCGAATTTGATGCAACGAATGAGGATTGTGAGGGAATTGTTGACTGTATCAGGGATGTTGACTGCGTAAAGATAGCGGCTTTCATCCGTGAGGGTGCTGACGGCAGCTTCAAGGTCAGCCTTAGAAGCAAGGATATCGGAGATGTTTGCAGGATCGCAGAAAAGCACGGCGGCGGCGGCCATGCGCGTGCGGCGGGCTATACCGCTCATGAACCGCTCTCAACCGTAATAGCGGATTTCATTTCACAGGCTGAAGAAGAGCTGATGCGCTGCCGCGGACAGCTTGACGGTAAGGAAAACTAAATGCAGTTTGAAGGCATAGTAAATGTACTGAAACCACCGGGAATGACATCGAGCGATGTAGTGGTGGATATAAGAAGAATCTATAATGAAAAACGTGTGGGACATACGGGTACGCTTGATCCCGCAGCAGGAGGCGTGCTTCCCATCTGCATAGGCAGGGCAACGCGCCTTTTCGACTATCTTGTCGAAAAAAGAAAGGAATATATTGCGGAGATCCGTTTCGGAGTCAGTACCGATACCCTCGATTCCTTCGGAGTGGTGACAGAAAAAGCGGACTGCGAAATCGGAATGGAAGCGCTTGAAAGCGTGCTTCCCGGCTTTTTAGGCGAAATAGACCAGCTTCCTCCCATTTATTCATCACTCAGCGTCAACGGCGTCAAGCTCTATAAGCTTGCGCGCCGAGGCGAGGTCACGGAACCCATTGAGGAACGCAAAAGACGGGTCACTATTCATGAGCTTTCGATAATTCGGCAGCTGTCAAAAAACAGCTTCTTAATTAGGATTGTATGCTCAAAGGGTACTTATATAAGGACGCTCTGCAAGGATATAGGCGCTGCGCTCGGCGTTCCGGCATATATGGCGTTCCTGCTTCGCACAGCTTCCGGCAGCTTCGATATCGAACACAGCTTCACCATCGCAGAGCTGCGTGAGCTTAAAGAAAAGGATTCCCTTGCAGGCACGATAATACCTATGGATAGGGCGGTTGAACATGTCCCCGCTCTTAGGCTGGATGAATTCTCCGCAAGAAAGAAAAGGCTTCTGATAAACGGCGCAACAGTTCCGTTTGATGCACAGATTCCGCTTTCGGAACCGTACAGGCTCTATATCGACGGTGAATTTATCGGTCTCGGCGTAAAAAACGCAGAGGGGCTGCATACCACGGTCTGGCTCGGCAAAGAAGATAATAAGAATGGATAACGCAAAAAAGACGGTCGTCGCGCTCGGAATGTTTGACGGAGTGCATATCGGCCATAAAAAACTCATAGATACCGCAGTGCTCATCGCAAAAGCGAGGGGGCTTGTTCCTGCGGTCTATACCTTTTCAAATCATCCACAGGAGCTGCTCGGCCACAGCGTAAACAGGCTCTGCTCCAATGAGGACAGGGTGAAGTATATGACCGCTCTCGGAATAAAACTTGTGGATATGGTTGAGTTTACCAAGCAGATACGTTCGCTTCCCCCGAAGGAATTTATAGATATGCTCGCCGAAAGGCTCAATCCCGCAGTCATCGTTGCAGGGTATAATTACACCTTCGGCATGAAAAAAGCAGGCGATACAGCGATGCTCGAAAAGCTGGCAACGGCAAGGAATATAGATGCTGCGGTCATTCCTCCGGTGCTTGCGAATAAAAAACCGGTATCCAGCACCAGAATAAGGGAGCTTATCGAACGCGGTGATGTTCAGCAGGCACAGCTTCTTCTCGGGAGGACGCATAATATCACGGGTACTGCGCAAGCCGTACCGGGTAACGCAAACAGGTTCAGCGTCAAACGCAGCTCTTCCGTTCTTCTCCCTGCCGACGGGGCGTATATCTGCTTTGCCGATACCGAAGATTCATTCCGCCCGGCTGCCGTATGGGTCGAAAAAGGGAATATTGAATTAAGCCTTCTCGGGGAAGCATGCGATATTGACGGAAAAACCGTGACGGTTCGGTTTACGAGGCTGCTTCATCCGATTAAGGATAATAATCCGCCGTCATGGGACAAGGATATAAATACTGCGAAAATCTATTTCGGAGAGGGTTACTGATATGCTTTATATAATAATTGCCTCGGTGATCGTAATTATAATAAGCTACCTCGTGGGAAGCAATATGGCTGCCGTCCGCATCGCGGCATCAAGGGGTACGGATATCAATAAGGTCGGCAGCGGCAATGCAGGCTCTACCAATATACTAAGGACCTTCGGCTGGCGTTGGGGACTTATCTGCCTTGCATTCGATGCTGCAAAGGGCGCGTTTTCCGTACTCACAGGATACCTCGTAGGGCTGCTGTTTTCACATCTCGGCCTTGTCAGCGCGGATATATGCATTGATCTTATGTGCCTTGGCGTGCTCGGCGCGATGGCAGGGCATCTTCTCCCGATCTTCCATGGCTTTAAGGGCGGAAAATGCGTGGCGGTTGCGACCGGCGGCATGTTGGTGTTGTTCCCGATTCCCTGTATCATCAGCTTTGCTGTTGCGGCGCTTCTGATAATCATTACAAAAATGATGTCGGTAGGCTCGGTCATAGGAGTGCTCCTCTGCGCCGCGCTTGTGATAATAAGCGAATGGGGCAATGCAGCCGTCTGCATCATGGCTGCGACCGTTGCGCTTGTTATATGCATTGCACATATACCGAATATCCGCCGAATCCTCGAAGGCAATGAGCGCAAGCTCGAAAACCTTGCTTGGGATAAGGCGGCAAAGAAAAAACAGCAGAAACAGAAATGAAATCCATCGGCGAGCAGTGCTCGCTTTTTTGTTATCAAAATATATCCGAGCTTTTCGGACTTTTTTCAAAAATCAACGGAAAATTATATTGAATATATTGACTTTTTGTGGTACAATCGTTTTTCTGAACAGGGCGTCCTGTTCAGAAATAATTTAGGGTTCGATATCAATGAATAGATTTGATTATCATATGCACTGCTCATACTCCTTTGATTCCGAAGCGAAGATAGGCGATCAGCTTCTTGCGGCGAGGAGGATGGGGCTTACCGAGATCTGCTTTACCGATCATGTGGATTTTGACGAGCTAAAAAAGCCCTATCCACGCCCTTTGCCCGATCTTGATGCTCGCAGGAAGGAGATTGAAAGCCTTGCAAAGGATTTCCCCGATATAACAGTCAAGCATGGCGCGGAGATAAGCCTTTCGGATGCATCGGCAGCCGAGCGCGCGGAAGCGTACCTTGAGGGGAGGAACCTTGATTTTGTTATAGGTTCGGTGCATGCTGTCAATGGCGTAGAAACCTATTATGAGGACTATATGGCGGGAAGGACGAAGCAGACCGCCTATTATGATTACCTTGATGCAATCTGCAAAGGTATCAAGCCGTGCAAAATGATGAATGTCCTCGGGCATTACGATTTTGTTGCGAAGTTCACCGATTATGCGGACAGGCGCATGACCCTTGATGTCTCAAAAGAACTCTTTTACGAGATATTCAAGCTCCTTATTGAGAGGGGCAAGGGCATCGAGGTCAATACCTCCGCATGGAAGGATGATCCCTGCTGGGGGCTTGACGTGCTCAAACTCTACCGGGAGCTCGGCGGTGAATTCATTACCACCGGCTCGGATGCGCATATTCCGAAGAAGGTCGGCAGACGGCTTGATGAGGCATGTGCGCTTGCAAAGGAAGCAGGAATTCCATATATTGCTTCCTTTGATAAGATGAAGCCGATTTTTCACAGGCTGTAACTCAACCATGCGAGCACTTATGAGGCCGGATTTTGACAGATATTTTTAATGAAAATTCTAAAACAGATGAAAAGGTCATTACCGATGTACTGACCGTGCATGATGCGCTCGAACGCTGCGTTGACCGTCTGGGCAGGGTCGATCTTCCCTTAATCGGAAGCCTTGCCAAGGCTTCGACTGCGGATGTGTTGGCTGCGCTTCGAGGTTCAATCTATTACGATCCGGAGAAGGGTCAGCTTGTGACATCGGATGAATATCTGTCCGGCAATATCATGATAAGGCTTAAAAAAGCCAAAGCCTTCAAGGAAAAGGGCGGAGAGCTTCCCGAAGGAGCGGATATGGATGAAAATATTGCCGCTCTTGAAGCCGTCATGCCTAAGCGGATAGAGGCAGGCCAGATTAAAGCGACAATCGGAAGCCCATGGATACCCACTTGGGTGTACCGTGATTTCATAATTGCGCTTATCGGCATAAAGTCAACTTCGGGAAGGCCGGCATTACAGGTCGAATACATCCGCTCCGCAAACCACTATATCATCCGAGGAAAAAAGCATTTCGTTGATTTTACACGAGCCAAGCTCACCTACGGTACCGAGCGCATGAATGCCTTTGAAATAATCGAAAGGCTTCTCAATTCGCGCGAGCTGGCAGTCTATGACAGCTATGTGCCGTACGGAAAGGATCAGGTCACAAGAAAAATCAATAAAGCGGAGACTCTGCTTGTCCAGGCCAAGGCAAAGCAGATTACGGAAAGGTTCAATTACTGGCTGTTTAAGGATGAACCGAGGAGGACGAAGCTGCTCGATTACTATAACGAATGCTTCTGCGCGATAAGACCGAGGCATTTTGACGGCAGCGGCATGCTCCTTCCGGGCAAGAATCCGGATGTCAAGCTCCAGAAATATCAGCTTGATGCGATAAAGAGGGTCGTCAGCAGCAAAAACGTCCTGCTTGCTCATCAGGTCGGCGCAGGTAAGACCTATGTCATGGCGGCAGCCGCAATGGAGCTTAGGCGGCTTGGAATATCAAAGCGCAATCTCATAATCGTACCGAATAATATTCTCGACCAATGGAGCAGCGAGTTTCTGACCCTGTACCCCGATGCTTCAATACTCGTTGTAGAACCGAAAAGCTTCACGCCGAACAGCCGCAAGCGCGTGCTGCGAAATATCATGGATAATGACTATGATGCCGTTATCATGAGCTATACGAGCTTTTCCCTGATACCGCTTTCCAGGGAGGAACGCGAAAGAGAGCTGACAAACACGCTTGAAAGCATTTCGCTTGTAATGCACGATGTGATAAACAACGAGGCTTATGCGGTTCTCAACCGCAGCTCCGCAAGGATAGGGCACAGGCTGCAGAAGCTGTGGGAGGAGGAGCAGGAATACTCTGCAGATACTATCTTTTTTGATGATCTCGAAATAGATACCCTCTTTGTCGATGAAGCTCATAACTTCAAAAATATCAGCATCGAGACCAAGCACGGTTCGCTTCCCGGCCTTAATACCAAGGGCTCAAAGCGCTGCGATGACCTGATGGCGAAGATACGCTTTATTCAGCGTACCCACGATGGCAGGGGAGTTGTATTTGCAACAGGTACTCCGATAACCAATTCCGTTTCAGACCTCTATACCATGCAGAGGTATTTGGGTTATGAGCATATGGATGAACTCAATATGCTTGAATTCGATAACTGGATAAAGATGTTCTCGGAGGTCACGGAGGAATTCGAGGTCGAGGCCAACGGCGTCGGCTACCGCCTCAGAAAGCGCCTCAGCCGGTACTATAATCTCCCCGAGCTTTCGCTGCTGTTTTCGGATATAGCAGATCTCTATTTCACCGGTGATGCTGACAGAAAGCTGCCTAAGGAGGTCGAGACGGTCAACTGCATAGTCGAATCCAGTCCGTCACTCAGAGCCTATATAAATTCCCTTGCCGAGCGCGCCGAGCGCGTGAAGGCAGGCGAGGTGCCGCGTACCGAGGATAATATGCTCAAAATAACCACCGATGGCAGAAAGGCGGCGCTCGATATGCGCCTTGTCGATAGCGATGCGGAGGATGAACCCGGCTCAAAGCTCAATACCTGCGTCAGAAATGTTTTTGAAATCTGGAAGAAGTCCGGCAGGCTCACACAGCTCGTCTTTCTCGATCAGAGCACTCCGAAGGATGGCTTCAATCTCTATGATGACATAAAGAATAAGCTCGTTGCCCGAGGCGTACCTGCGGAGGAGATTGCGTTTGTTCATGATGCCGTGAACGATTCCATGAGGAGCTCTCTGTTCAATAAGGTCAGAAAGGGCAGGATCAGGATACTTATCGGCTCGACATTTAAGCTCGGTACAGGTTCGAATGTTCAGAACTACCTTGTTGCCGTTCACCATCTTGATATCCCGTGGCGCCCCTCGGATGTTACCCAGCGTGACGGACGTATGCTCCGCCAGGGCAACCGCAATGAGAGCGTCTGCATCTATCGCTATGTGACCAACGGCAGCTTCGATGCGTATTCATGGCAGCTGCTTGAAAATAAGCAGAGGTTCATCTCACAGATCGTCAACGGGGATTATCCGAACCGTACCGGGGATGAGGTGGACGAGATCGTCCTAACCTACAGCGAGGTCAAGTCCCTTGCGGTCGGCAATCCCCTTATCAAGCGCAGGATAGAGCTTGAAACGGAGCTCCAGAGAAAGCTCATGCTCAAATCCAAGCATGAGCGCCGCAGGATGGAGGCGGGCGAGGAGCTTATGAAGCTGCCTGCAAAGCGGATCGAGCTTGAAAAGCTCTGCAAGGTCTTTGCTGCCGACAGCGCACTGCTTGAAAAGAACAATACTTCCTCCTCCGGATTCATAATGCAGCTGGGGGATGAGACATACTATAAACGCCGTGAAGCGGGCGAAAGAATAATCGAACTGCTCGCGGAAAATGCATTTATCAGGGATAATAAACTGATTGGCTCATATCGCGGCTTCGGAATTTATCTTGCGAACGACCTGATAGATGCAAGAAGAATATTCCTCCTGACGGGTACGGGCAGCTACCGCTCCGATCTCAGCGAAAGCGCGGTAGGCATCGTAACGAGGATGGATAATTGCCTGAACGCTATCGGTTCAAGGCTTGAGGATGCAAGGATGAAGCTTGAAAGGCTCGATGCGGACGAAGAGGAGCTCATTAGAGAACGGGACAAGCCATATGAGTTCGATGAGGAGATACAGTCCATCCGTCGGGAGCTCAAAAACGTGAATAAAGAACTCGGAATGTAAGAGACAAGGAGAATGGCTATGCAGCATAACTACACAGTCGATGATATTAGGGTAATGGAGGGGCTCGAAGCGGTGCGCGTGCGTCCCGGCATGTATATTGGCAGCACGGGCAGCAGGGGACTACACCATATGCTCTGGGAGATAGTCGATAATGCAGTTGACGAGGCGGCAAACGGCTATGCTTCGGAAATAAGCGTCACGATAAATAAGGACAATTCCGTAACTGTTGAGGATAACGGCAGGGGTATACCCGTCGGCATACATGAAAAGCTCCATATCTCGGGCGTTGAGGTCGTCTATACCCAGCTCCACGCCGGAGGTAAATTCGATAACGAAGCCTACGGCTATTCGGGAGGTCTGCACGGCGTGGGCGCTTCGGTTGTAAACGCTCTTTCCGAATTCGTCGAGGTTGAGGTTGCCACGGCAGGCAAGCTTTATAGGATACGCTTCAGAAGCTATGAGGACAGCGACGGCAAGATCCATTCGGGCGTCGCCGATGCTCCGCTCGAGGAGATAGGAAGGACGAGACGGCAGGGTACAAAGGTCACCTTCCTCCCCGATAAAAGGGTGTTCGAGACGGTCGAAATGAATAATGAGGTCGTTGCAAAGCGTCTGAGGGAGCTTGCATACCTCAATAAGGGCGTGCTCTTCCGCTTCACCGATCTACGCCGAAGGGATGAGGATAGGACCCGTGAATACAAATACGAGGGCGGTCTTGTGGATTTTGTAACTTATCTCAATGCCGATAAGACTCCGCTCTATCAGGAGCCCATCTATTTTAGGGGCATCTACGGCACGGGCAAGGAAGGCATTATCGTCGAGGTTGCCATGCAGCATAACGATGGCTATGCCGAAAGCGTATTTTCGTATGTAAACAATATCCCCACCACCGAGGGCGGCACCCATGAAACGGGCTTCAAGTCGGCACTCACAAAGGTCATGAACGATTATTGCCGCAGGGTGGGAATCCTGAAGGATAAGGATGCTTCGCTTTCCGGCGAGGATTTCCGTGAGGGACTTACGGCTGTACTCTCGCTCAAGATGAGCAGCATTCAGTTTGAGGGTCAGACAAAGACGAAGCTCGGCAATACCGAAGCCCGTACAGCCGTGGAATCGGTCGTAACTGACGAGCTTCCGCCGATCCTTGAAAACCTCAAGAATGCGGATCTATCCAATGCCATAGCAGATAAAGCGGTCAAGGCGGCCCGGGCGCGCGAAGCCGCAAGGAAGGCCAAGTCAATGGCGCGCGAGAAGTCGAAGCTTGAAAACGCACCCCTTGTAGGTAAGCTCTCAAGCTGTACCGGCAGGAATGCCGAGATAAACGAGCTGTTTATCGTTGAGGGCGACAGCGCAGGCGGCAGCGCAAAGCAGGGCAGGGACAGGCGCTTTCAGGCAATTCTGCCATTAAGGGGCAAACCGCTTAATGTAGAAAAGCGCAGGCTTGAACAGGTGCTTGAAAATGATGAATGCCGTTCGATAATAACCGCACTCGGCACGGGCATAGGCGAGGATTTCGAGCTCAAAAATCTAAAATATAATAAGGTCATCATCCTTTCCGATGCCGATCAGGACGGCGCGCATATAAGGGCATTGCTCCTTACCTTCTTCTACCGCTATACGCGCGAACTCATCACGAGCGGACACGTCTATATGGGCATGCCTCCGCTCTATAAGGTGCAGAAGGGCAAGGAGGTCTTCTATGCCTATGACGATGCGGAGCTCAACAAGCTCACAAAGGGCATCAAAGGCTATACCCTCCAAAGATATAAGGGCCTCGGTGAGATGAACCCCGAACAGCTCTGGGAGACCACTTTGAACCCGGAAAACCGTTCGCTCGTTCAGGTCACGATAGATGATGCCGCATATGTCGAGCATCTGGTGACATTGCTCATGGGCGATAAGGTCGCGCCGCGCAAGGAGTACATCACCGAGCATGCCGATTTCAATAAGGTCGATACTTTTGAAGAAAGGATAAAGACCGAATAAATAAGAAATTGCGCCCATGAATTGAAGGCGACATAAATGCAACTAAAAATTCCGTGGTGCTGCGGAAGCTTTCGCGGCATCACGGAATAGTTTTATACCACTTGGAAAATGTAGAATTTGAGGTAATCCGTTTCCGGAACGTTCCAGAGTATCGGATGATCGGCGGCCTGCTGACGCGCTTCAATCTGGCGGAGCTGAACGCCTGCATCCTCCGCTGCATCGTGCAGCATTTTGCGGAAGAGCTCATCCGTCATAAAGTGCGAGCAGGAACAGGTCGCAAGATAGCCGCCTCGCGGCAGCAGCTTCATAGCTTTTGCGTTTATGGCTTTATAGCCGTTGATCGCGCTGTGCAGAGTGCTGCGGCTCTTGGTGAACGCCGGAGGATCGAGAATAATGTAATCATAGGCGCATTTCTTCCGCTGCTCCATCTCGGTCAGTAGGTCGAATACATCGGCGACAACAAAATCCATGCTTTCGGTAAGTCCGTTAAGCTCTGCGTTGCGGCGGGTGAGGGAAATAGCATCTGCGGAGATGTCCACCGCGGTGACATGCTTGGCTCCTGCTTTTGCGGCATTGAGCGCAAACGCGCCGGTATGCGTGAAACAGTCCAAAACCGTGCGGCCCTTTGATATTTTCGCAGCTGCAAGGCGGTTGTACTTCTGGTCAAGGAAAAATCCCGTCTTCTGTCCGTTGACTATATCTATTTCGTATTTGATACCGTTTTCAAAAATATGCACCTTGCCGTCCGGTATCTCGGTAAGCCCGTCGCAATGATAGAATGCCTTATACTGCTCAAGCCCTTCCTTATTTCGGATGGCAACGTCATTTCGCTCCATGATGGCACGGATAGTGATGCCGTATTCAGCGAAGGCCTTGATAAAGAGAGGAAAGAGCATATTGCGCAGCTTATCGAAGCCGAGCGAAAGCACCTGTATGACCAAAACATCCTCAAAAAGATCGACCGTGAGCCCGGGGAAGGAATCCGCCTCGCCGAAGATGATGCGGCAGCAGTGAAAATCATCGCCCATGACCGCTTTACGGTAATCAATGGCATAGCGTATGCGGCGAAAATAAAAATCCTCATCAAACCTGTCGTTAGCGTTGCGTGAAAGGATGCGGATGCGGATTTTTGAGTTGTCATTGATGAATCCGGTACCGAGAAAACGTCCCTTTTTAGTCATAACATCGACAAGAGCCCCGTTTTCATATTCACGGTCAACGGAGAGCACCTCCTCACCGTACACCCAAGGATGACCGCTTTTTATTGCACGCTCCGCCTTTTCGGAAACGGCAGCTTTGGGAAAATCGCGCATGGACATAAGCTGATACCTCAATAAACCATATTTCGCTGAGTAATATAGCATAAAATACGGTTTATTGCAATGCACTGCGGCGATTAGGGATTGTATTCCTTTGCGTAATCGACCGTTGAACAGCTCACCTCGTAGGCGATACGATTCTCCGTACTGCCGCCCGGGAGGGTCTTTATGTATTCACGGCTCTGAAGCCTGCCCTCAAGGTAAATTTCGTCACCGACGGACAGCATACTGAGCTTCCTTGCATTCTTCCCCCATGCGATGCACGGGAGATAATCGGATTTGCCGTACCGCCTGTTCACCGCTATAAGCACATCGCTTATTTCACGGGCAAAGGGAGTTGTGCGATATGTGACGTCCTTACAGATGAACCCCGTCAGTTCGCATCGGTTGCAGTCGAGCGAGCGGTCATTGCTGTTATCCGAATACAGCTCCTTAGCAAATACGCTGATAAGCAGCTTGCTGCCGTTTTCGGAGTGCAGGTTATAGGAGCGTATCTGCCCGACAATGGTGTAATGGAAAGAAACCATCACGGGGCGGACGGCAAGAAGGCTCTCGCTCACCGTGACGGGTATGACATCCTCCGCTCCGCTCAGCCTCCGAACACCGATAAAAAATCGGTAAAAATTCTCATCATACACCGTGTGACTTAATTCCGGAGCGGACATGCAGAGCCCCGAAATGTAGATATTGTTGCTTAATTCCGACATTTTTCCTCCGCTTGCGTGTTGGCATATTCAATCTTATGCGAAATAGGTCAGAATAGAATTGAAAGGGAAAAGGATATGTGCTATACTTCGGAAAGAAAAGAGGGATAGATCTTATGGAAAAGGAATTTGAAAGGATACTGAAAGAGCATTTTAGCAGTTACCCCGAAATGCTGCCTCAGGATGCTGTAAAGCTATGCTATCAGAGTGAATTCGGCTGCGGACATTTTGCACCGAGCAGGGAAAGAGCGAGTGCATATCTTGATGAGGAGCTGAATGAGGTTAAGTCTCTCCCCGAACCCGTGAATGAAAAGCCGATTGAAACCATAGGAGGAGGCTATGTAAGAGCATATCTGCGCCCATATATCAGAAACGGGCATGAAAAGGATAAGCTCATCACGGCCTTTATAAATTCAGCCAACGCTTCGCACGGAAAGAGAGAGAGCTTCATTGAAAGGCTTGAGCTCATTCATGCCTTGGCGGAAAGCGGCAATGCCCCGTTTTCCGCGGAAGAGTTCGATTGCTTTATCGCCGAATACAGAAAGCATTGGACGGAGAAAGGCATACCTGCCGTGCATCACAGCGAGCGATACCGGAATGCGTACTATCCTGCTTACAGGGTGCTCTCGGCATCGGAAGCCGCTGCCGCCGGTATTCTGTATTGATAAGTGATTTCGGAAATAAAAAAGCGAGGGCCGTATCAAAATATTTCGTTTTGATACAGCCCTCGAATTAAATTCTGCTTTTGCCGTCAAATACGCTCCGAATCATTCTTCGAATCGGGACGCGCACAGGAAATTTCAAGGTTTCCGTTATAAATGCGGAGCTCGTCGATGAATTTCTTTTCGCTGACCTCGGGCTTGAGCGTGATATGGTAATGAAGGTTATAGAGGCTGCCCATATTGGTGGTCTTGACCCTTACAAGCTCATGACGGGTCGTGTACTTGCGCATAACGGGATCAAGCACATCCTCATAATTGAGGCTTTCGGGGATAACGACCTTGAGGTCACGCTCGTTGTCGCGAACCGCACCGAAATTGGTCTTGGAAAGAATTATGCTGATTATGCAGACGACGATGGTAAGGAGCACTGCGATGCCGATATAGCCCATACCGTTTGCAATACCGACCGAAACGGCGAGGAAAATGCTTGTGATATCGCGTGCCGATGCGGGCGCGGAGCGGAAACGAATGAGGCTGAATGCTCCGGCAACGGCAATGCCTGCGCCGAGCTGACCGTTGACCATTGCGATTATTGCCTGCACGATGACGGGAAGCAGCACGAGAGCAAAGGACAAGCTCTTGGTATAGCGGTTATTATACCTGTTGCAGACGGCGATTATAAAACCGAGCAAGAGCGAGCCCGCCATGCAGATAAGAAAACCGAAGCTTGCAAGACCATCGTTGATAGTAAAGATGCTTTTAAAGATATCCATGGGATGACCTCCGTTAAGAATTGATTAGTTATTCGCTTCATCGAGTGCGGCTTTGAGATCGAGCTTGTAGGCAGTGCCGTATTTCGAGAAGGAGGTTGGGTAAATCTTATTTTCATCGAGCAGCTTTGCAAGCCACAGCGGCATGGCGAAAGCCGTCTTAATCTCCATAATGTATTGATTACCGGGAAGAAGCAGCTTGCCGAAAGACCCGTTTCTGAGGTCAACATCATGGGTACGGTATCGGAGATTGCTGTCGATAGTCAGCCGAAGGTTCGGGTCCTCGCGGTCAATATACGCATTTCTTTCACAGAACAGCGCATATGCAGGGCCGATACCCTTGTAGAATCTTAGCGCATAGGCAATTTCCTTGCCGATTTGCTCGTCACTGCCGGAAGGAATCGGGCCCTTGCCTGCAAGAAAGCTTATTGCATCCGCATACCGCATGGAGATCCTGCGTTTATAGACGACGCCCTTGTATTTCTTTTTAAGCTCCACAAAGGTCTCCGTGTCGTCATTAGGGGTGGTATAGCACCTGATGCGCAGCTTCTCCTTATATACGGGGCCCTCTATCGAAGTGCGTATGAGCCGCATATCGGGGGTGTCGTAGTAGATACTGTGTACGGTGCTGCATGGGAACAGATCCGGCTGCATATGAGCATTAAGCACAGGCATGATAGCGGTGCGCTGCGCTTCGGTAAGACGATATTTCTTCTCTATACGAGTAAAAATGTTCTTGCTGCGAGCCATGATCTTTCCTCCGAACGGGATTATTTTACCACTTTCAGCTTAAAAAATAAAGGGCAAAAACCCCGTTTGCAGGTGTATTCCGATATATTAGTTGCCGAAACCGAGCCGAAACCTAATCTGTAAATTTACCGACATAATTTGCCATATTTCTGTACATGACCTTATCTATGTCCTCATCCGACAGCCCAAGCTCGGAAAGCCCTGCGGCGATGCCCTGGAGCTTGCTGCTGTCCTCAAGCCCGACGGGGCAGCGGTTCATGCCGTCGTAGTCCGAGCCTATCGCGCAGCAGTCAATGCCGCCGATATTTATCACATGCTCGATATGCCGCAGAACATCATGAATGCTGCAATTCTTCTCGTTCACGAGCTGCTTATAATAGAAGTTAATTCCGATCACGCCGCCCATATCCGCAATAGCCTTGATGTGAGCATCCTGCATACAGCGCGGATGATTGTGTACGCTTCGGGCATTGGTATGTGAAGCAAAGACGGGACGGGTTGCTGTCTCAAGCACATCATCAATGCCTGCATCACCGAGGTGTGCGAGATCCACTGCCATACCGATGCGGCACATCTCTTTCACGACCTCCCTTCCGAGCGCAGAAAGCCCGTGCCTGCTCTTTTTGGTAGCAGGGTAGGCAAGGCTGTTGACATCATTCCATGTGAGCGTCATTGCCCGCACGCCCAGCTTATACAGCATCCGCAGGTTTTCGACCGAACCTTCGATTGCTTCGCCGCCCTCGACAGTAAGCAAAGTCGCGATTTTTTCACCGTTCGGGTCAAATCCCTTGGTGAACGGCACAAAAACGGGATTTGCTTCGAGCATGCGGTAATACGCATCAATCATGCCGAGGCATTGGCTTAACGGATTGACCTTTAGAAGCATATCCACCCATGCGGCAAAGAGCTGCAGCTTAACATTGCCCTTTTGCATACGTTCAAGACTCATCGTCTGATTGCCGGTGCAGGAACGGATATCGTAGCCGTAATTCTGCATGCCGTAAAGAAAATCGCAGTGCGCGTCCGCGCAGGGAAATACCCTCTGAGCCTTCATATCATTTACCGCTTTCTGTTGATTTGGAATTATTATACCACAATAGTATTTATATGACAAACGCTGAAAAAATAAGCTCCGCATCATAAAAATGCGGACGCAAAAAGCGCAGCGGCCGCCGCTGCGCTTCTATGATAATGCTTGGAAAATGCTTAGAATGCAAGCTTATTCTCGGTATAGCTGCGGAGTTCGGAAATGGGCAGGCGTATCTGCTCCATGCTGTCACGATCGCGCACGGTGACGGTATCCGCGGTTTCGCCCTCAATGGTCTCAAAGTCCACGGTGATGCACAGAGGTGTACCGATCTCATCCTGACGGCGGTAACGCTTGCCGATAGCGCCGGTCTCATCGTAATCCACCATGAAGTACTTGGAAAGCTCCGTATAAAGCTCCCTTGCCTTGTCGCCGAGCTTCTTCTGAAGGGGCAGAATGGCAGCCTTATAGGGTGCGAGCGCAGGATGCAGATGCAGGACGTTGCGGACATCGCCGTTTTCAAGCTGCTCCTCATCATAGGCATCGCAAAGGAACGCAAGCGCCAAACGCCCTGCGCCGACGGAAGGCTCTATGCAGTAAGGCACATACTTCGCATTGGTGAAGGGATCCATGTATTCCATGCTCTTGCCGCTCTGTGCGGCATGGGCTTTAAGGTCATAATCGGTGCGGCTTGCAATGCCCCAGAGCTCGCCCCAGCCGAAGGGGAAGAGGTACTCGATATCGGTCGTACCGTTGGAGTAATGGCAGAGCTCCTCCTGCGAATGCTCGCGCTTGCGCAGGTTATCCTCGGAAAGATTCAGGCTGCGAAGGAAGTCATAGCAGTATTCGCGCCAGTATTTATACCAATCAAGCTCGGTGCCGGGCTCGCAGAAAAACTCAAGCTCCATCTGCTCAAATTCCCTTGTGCGGAAGATGAAGTTGCCCGGAGTGATTTCGTTGCGGAAGGATTTACCGATCTGTGCGATACCGAAGGGGATCTTTTTGCGCATGCTGCGCTGGACGTTCAGGAAGTTGACGAAGATACCCTGCGCCGTCTCGGGACGCAGATAGATTTCATTAGCAGTATTTTCGTTCACGCCCTGGAAGGTCTTAAACATCATATTGAATTTGCGAATGCCCGTGAAATCGGCCTTGCCGCACTCGGGGCAGACGATACCGTTCGCCTTGATGTATTCCTCCATCTGCTCATTGGTCCAGCCGTCGGGATGAATATCCTCAAGACCGTGCTCATCGGCATAATCCTCGATGAGCTTATCAGCGCGGAAGCGCGCCTTGCATGCACGGCAGTCCATGAGAGGGTCATTGAAATTGACGACATGGCCGCTTGCAACCCAAACCTCGGGGTTCATGAGGATGGCGCAGTCCATACCGACATTATAAGGGCTTTCCTGAACGAATTTACGCCACCAGGCATTCTTGATATTGTTCAGGAAGAGCACCCCGAGAGGGCCGTAATCCCAGCAATTCGCGAGGCCGCCGTAAATTTCAGACCCTGCAAAAATGTAGCCCCGGTTCTTACACAGAGCTACAATTTTATCCATAGATACTTCTTTTTTCATAAGCTGTCTTTCTAAAGATTAAACATTGCGCTGAACCTTGCCGGAGCGCAGGCAACGAGTGCAGACATTCATCTTCTTGGGAGTACCCTCGACGATGACATTAACGCGCTGTACATTGGGAGCCCAGATACGCCTGGTCCTTCTCTTGGAATGGCTGACGAGATTGCCGCTCATTGCACCCTTACCGCATACTTCACAAAACTTACCCATTAGTTACACCTCCTTGCCGGATATGCCGTGCATCAAGCCCTAAAGGGCATAGGAATACACGGACTGAAAAATCAAACAACAGTATTCTAACACTATTGAATCCAATTTGCAAGCATTTTTTGCGTATAAAACAGATATATTCATGCTTATTGCTGTAAATTTTCCGCTGATTCCGTCTGTTTTGTGCAACAAAGTGAAAATTGCGGACGAAAAGGGTGTTGACTCGGGCTTTCCGCCGATGTTATAGTACGGTCAAACGATGAACGGAGAAAACAGACATGCTTCCCGAAAAACAGATTCATCCCTTTCCGCCGCTGTACGATGCAGCTTCCGAGGTGCTGATACTCGGCTCCTTTCCATCCGTTAAATCGAGGCAGCAATGCTTTTATTACGGCCATCCGCAGAACCGCTTTTGGCGAGTGATGGCGGAGCTGTTCAAAAGCCCCGTACCCGTAACCATCGAAGAAAAACGGGATTTAATGCTGAGAAACCATGTTGCCCTCTGGGACAGCATCGCTTCATGCACGATTACGGGCTCATCTGACAGCAGTATTAGGGATGTCGTACCGAACGATATAGGGCTGATACTCGCTTCCGCGCCTATAAAGATTATCTGCTGCAACGGCAGGGCTTCGTTTGATTGCTACAATAAATACATTCTCCCGAGGACGGGAAGGGAAGCAAGGCTGCTTCCTTCCACAAGCCCTGCCAATGCCGCATGGAGCATCGAAAGGCTAGTCGGGGCATGGGAAGAGATTCTTATTAAATAAAATGCGGAGCTGCGGCAAAAAGAATGATACAGCTCCGAATGCATAGTTTCTTTATTATTCCTTTGTTCCCTTAATTTCGGGAAGTCCCGTGATGCTCATAAGGACGGAGATCACTCCTGCAAGCACGCTTGCGGAAAGCACGAGCTTCCAGTTGACTTCGCTGAGTACTGCGGATGAACCGATGGTGGCGATCGCAGTCTGTGCGATGGTGCGCGCAGCGCGGACGAGGGCCGCTTTGAGCCAAATAACGAAATTATCCTTAGTCACTTTTTTCTCCTTTCATAGATTCGGACGGAATGCTGCTATTGCTGTTTCTTGCTTGCGGCGGTTTATCGGAAAGCATCAGAAATTCCTTATGGATGCTGTCCATTACGCCGTTTGCGCCGAGTGCGTGATACTGCTTCCAGAGATTTTCAAAGCTCTCCTTCGCATAGAGCGGTGCATAGCCCTTCTCCTTATACTTGTTCCATTCGCTTATCATCTCTGCCCGAAGCAATGCCTGCACACCGGATTTTATGCAGGCGGTCTCCTTTCTTGCCCGTTCGAGCTGCTTTTTAACGAATAAAAACAGCCCTGCGAGCATCGAAGGCACGCCCAAAAGGCAGAGCCATTGATATGTATCCATTTATTTCTCCTGAGAATAAGTAAGTTTATTGAATCGGCAGTTGAAAACATTTGACTTTTGTGATACAATGCTTCTAAAAGATGCAATGCACGGCCAGAAATCTTACTGCACTAATATTATAGCATAATTTATTAAACTTTTCAAGATTTATGACGGAGGGCGATATGAGCTTTTATGAAAGATATGCATTTCTTTGCAGGCAGAAGGGGATTGATCCCTGTTCACAGGCTACAGCGGATATGTTGGGAGTGACTAAAGGCACGATTTCTGCATGGAAACGCAATGATAATGCGCCTAAAGGAGGGACGGTTTCGGCGATCGCGGATGCTCTCGGCGTGTCGGCGGATTATCTTTTGGGAAGACGCGAGGAGCAGGAGGAGAAGCGTTACGGCGAAAGCGGCTTTGCCCGTATCAACGTCTACGGGACGATACCTGCCGGCATACCTATGAATGCAGTTGAGGACATCATTGACACTGAGGATATTCCGCTTGACTGGCTTGAAGGAGGCAGGGAGTATTTTGCGCTTCGCGTTAAGGGGGACAGCATGTATCCCGTGTACCTCGATGGCGATACCGTTATATTCCGCAAGGAAACCACCTGTAGGAGCGGTGATGACTGTGTCGTGTACATAGGGGAAGCGGATGCGACGCTAAAGCGAGTGAAGCTCAATGACGATGGCTCGATAGAGCTTAGGCCGATCAACCCGAATTATCCTCCGCGCATCTTTACGAGCGAAGAGGTGAAGGCCGGGGCGGTCACGATAGGAGGAATCGCCGTGGAGCTGAGAAGAAAAATGGTGAAATAGTACGAATTATTGCAGGAGCGGGCAGCCGCTCTTTTTTTGTGCGATATTAACATAGAAAATAACAAAACCTCCCATTATATTCACATTTTTTCGGGTTTAGCCGCGCCGAAGTGCGGAATACTTTTAGTAGAAAAGGAAAATAATTCCTGATGCACACGGGAGGTAAAAATGTTCAGGCAGGCAATAGCACTCGATATAGGCTCGCGCAGCACGAAAATAGCCGTGAAGAATAAAAAAAGCACATTCCGTCCGAACCGCGAGGCATTTGACGGCATTTATTCAGAAGCGAGCTGCATAGCGGCGCAGAAGGGTTTGAAAGGCGAATACCTATTCGGAAATGAAGCTCTCGATTCCTACGCCGAGCTTGCATTCCCCGTGCAGGAGGGAGCGGCTGCCAATTCAAGGCTTCTGACGGTATTCATTCGCAGGCTCTGCGCCAAGTACTGCGAGGGAAGGAGCATTTCAAAGCTCGAGCTCAATATCGCGATGTCTAAATCCCTGGGGGTAATGAAAAATCGGAATCTTCAGCGCGCGCTTGAAACCACGGGAGCGAAAAGCATCGCGTTTCATGATGCTTCGCTGATGGCTGCGATTGGCGCAGGTATGGATGTAATGAGCGAAAAAGCTTCCATGCTCGTAAATATCGGTGCAGAAACGCTGAGGACGGCAGTCGTCGCGAACGGCGGAGTGCTCTTTGAAAGCTGCATCGGCGGCGCAGGCAACAGCGTCACAAGGGAACTCATACAGCTCTTCAAAAATAAATACGGGCTCGTCATCGGCAGCGGCATGGCGGAGGAGATTAAGCTGAACCTTTCAAGACCTGCCTTTGTTGTTGACGGACGCGACCTGTTTACAGGTATGCCCAGAACGATAACCGCATATCATGACGAGGTGGCTTCCGTCACGGATGCTATGGCGGATGAAGTCACAGAGTGCATCATTGATGCGGTTAAGGCCTTGCAGGTAGACGCCGCAGCGGATATTGCGGATACGGGTATAATGCTCGTCGGCGGGGGCGCAAAGCTGTACGGACTCGAGGAGAAGCTGCGAGCAAAGCTGAAGCTTCCCGTCACGCTCGCAGAAAACGCCGAGACGGCAGTCATTGACGGAATGAACAGCTGCATATTCGAGGATAACCGAGGGATATGCAGTTGGAATATTGGCTATGCTTTAGAGGAGGTCATGGCAGAATAATCGAAAAAACCGCTCGTTCGGGCGGTTTTTTCATATCTGTTTTTTCGGATAATAAAGATATTTATTTACTTGCACTCATATTTCTCGGCAGCTTGAGCAAGGAGCTTTCGTATCTCGATATGCTGCGGACAGGCCTGCTCGCATCTGCCGCATTTTATGCAATCGGAGGCATGGGTGCCGAAGCGTGTACAGACCTTATCATAGCGAGCCTGAGCATCCCACTCGTGATGCAGGGGGATACCGTTCATGACATAGAAGATATTGGGTATCGCAATCTTTTGCGGACATTGCTCAGTGCAGTAACGGCAGGCGGTGCAGGGAATGAGATCGAGCGCAGCAAAAACCTTGCGGATACGCTCGATAACGCCCATTTCACGCTCATCAAGGGGCTTAAAATCCTTCATGAAGCTGATATTATCGTTCATCTGTTCGATGGTGCTCATGCCGGAAAGCACCATAATAACGCCCTCAAAGCCTGCGGCAAAGCGCAGCGCATAGCTCGCCTCGCTGCCCTCGTGAAGCTCATCGACAATCCGCTTTGCTTCCGTTGGGAGGTTGGCAAGGCTGCCGCCCTTAACGGGTTCCATTATTATGACGGGTTTATTGAATTTGCGGCAGACTTCGTAGACCTTGCGGCTCTGCACCTCGTCATCCTCGTAATCAAGGTAGTTGAACTGTATCTGGACGACCTCGACCTCCGGGTATGATGTCAGTATCTTCTCAAGGAATTCCGCTGAATCGTGGAAGGATATGCCGAGATGCCGGATTTTGCCCTCCGCTTTCAGCTCAAGTGCCGTTTCGTAGGCTTTGCACTCCCTGTAATGCTCAAAATTTCGGGAGCTCTGGGCGTGCATGAGATAGAAATCGAAATACTCAACACCGCAGGCATCCAACTGCTGCTGAAACAGCGGACGGATATCCTCCCGGGTTTTGAAGAAACTTGACGAAAGCTTATTCGTCAGCACATAGCGGTCACGGGGGTACCTGCTTGAAAGGCACTCCTTTATTGCGCGTTCGCTCCTGCCGTCGATATAGCCGTGTGCCGTGTCGAAGTAATTAAAACCGTTTTCAAGGAAGGCATCGACCATGGCGGTAGTCTGCGGAATATCCACTTCTTCCCCGATCATGGGAAGACGCATGTAGCCGAAACCGAAGTTCTTTTTAATCCTATCCATAAATACGCCTCACTTTCATCCGCTTTATTTGCGCTTATTATATCGAGCTATTTGCGATTCCGGCAAGCTGATTATTCAAGCGTTATCCAGTAGCGCTGCTCCGTCTCTCCGTCAACAACTATCTCGTTTTCCAGAACTCCGCCGTTGTTTTTTATGCTCTTTGCCGAACCGATATTATCCCTATTGCATACCATAAGAACCCTGTATATGCCGAGCTTACGGCATTCTTCGAGCGCTAAACCTATCATCTTTGTTGCAATGCCCTTGCGCCTTTCGCTCGGACGCACACCGTCGCCGATATGTCCGCCGTTACGGAGCAGGGCTTCATTCAGCCGGAGCCTGATATTGACTGCGCCGACGAAGATCTTTCGGTCGGTATCGAGGCAGAAAAAGGTTTTATCCTCAACCAAGCCGGGGCGAGGATGGCTTCCGTCAAGCGAACGCATGTACGCAGCGGCATCGTGATAATCAGCCGTTGTTATCGCGTGTGGGACGATTTTTTCGCCCGCTTTGCTCCATTCATCCATCATTTCGATAAGCTGAGGATGGTATTCGGGTGTAAATTCTATCAGCTTCAGATTCATGCTTTGCTCCTGAAATGTTTTACTGAGTATACAGCAAAAAAACAGCGAAGTCAAATTAAAACCGCCGCCAAATTATGTTCTGTGAATTGCAACTTTAAATGTCCACTCTTCAAAAAGAATGCTGCCCGGCAATCGCCAGTTCTTGCCCGAGGGCAAGAACTGCCATTTTTGCAGAAAAA
>SFIR01000043.1 GCA_004556165.1 Clostridiales bacterium
TTTTTCTGCAAAAATGGCAGTTCTTGCCCTCGGGCAAGAACTGGCGATTGCCGGGCAGCATTCTTTTTGAAGAGTGGACATTTAAAGTTGCAATTCACATTATATTTGTACTTTTCCATATTATCTTGACCTCCTTAAAATCTTGTGCTATCATCATATCAAAGAGACACAACGTCGGCAAATGTACGGAGAAATATGTGAGCCATCAGCCGGTTTTTTAAGTATGAAATTTAAGTTGGTTATGAACACCCGCACCATATCGAGTGTTCATAAGGGATTCACTTTATGAACACTCGTTTTTTAACATTGGGGGAATGTGATGAAACTTGAAAAGTCCTGCGGTGCAGTTGTTTATACACTGAAAAATGGAAAACCGCAATATGTTATGTTCAGTCCTTAGAGGGATTTTATGGTTTCCCAAAAGGTCACATAGAAAATAATGAAACTGAAAAAGAAACAGCCATTCGCGAGATATATGAGGAAGTTGGATTGCACCCTGTTTTTGTTGATGGCTTTAGAATAGTTGATGAATACCCCATATCAAATTCAAGAGGTATTATAAAACAAGTGGTATATTTTTTAGCTGAGTACAGCGATCAGGAGATTTGCTTTCAGAAGGAAGAGTTGTTGGGAGCAGCTCTAATGGATTTTGAAGAAGCTATGAATATTTTTCAGTTTGAAAGCTCAAAAAGAATACTGAGTGAAGCTAATCGTTTCTTAATTGATGCACAAGCGCCCTCTAAATGAAAAGAACAGCATGTACTTGCTTTTCAGAAATTTCCCCTTTTGGCTTTACAGTGATATTGCGTAACGGCTGCACACTTATTCTATTAAAATACGATGATTAAGAAATGCTTGAAATCAGATGGCATGATGGAATGACGGAATGATGTTTTGTGTCGGCTGCATTAAGAATTAGAATACATGTTACATTACTACCATTTCTGATGACACTTGGAAGCCGCAACAATCCTCTATCAGTAGTCAAGGTTAATAACCGCGCCGATTTGCATGCAGATCCTCAAGTCGAGATAATTTGTTGCAGATCGTAGGTTACTTTTGGTTTTCCTTTATCTCTGTCCATAGATCTTTTGTTGTAATTACGCACAATATGTTCAAGTGTCACCATGATTGATACATGCATATTGTCGGTTAAAATTAAACAATATTTCACTTCTATTTCCGCTTCTCTTGCGGTATAATAGCCGCAGGGAGAGTATTGAACAACACCACAAAACAGTTCTGAATTGTCAAGGGTTCATTCCGAATTATAGATTCGCTTTATAAGCAAATAATACCCAATGACAGAAATGTTTTTCAAGGAGGATTTTTATGTGTACAGCCACAACATATAAAACAAAGGATTTTTATTTCGGCAGAAATCTTGATTATGATATTTCATACGGAGAAACGATAGTTATCACACCGCGAAAGTACAAGTTCATATTCAGGAATAATACTGCGATTACGGAGCACTACGCCATCATCGGCATGGCATGCGTGATTGATAATTATCCGCTGTACTTTGATGCAATGAACGAAAAAGGACTTGCGGTCGCAGGACTGAATTTTGTCGGAAACGCCGCATATTTCGATGCGAAGGATGGATGCGACAATGTAGCTCAGTTTGAATTCATACCTTGGCTGCTGTGCAGATGCGGAAGCGTAAAGGAAGCAAGAGAGCTGCTGCAAGGGGTAAATATCACAAATACTCCATTCGATGACAGCTTGCCCGTAGCTCAGCTGCATTGGCTAATTGCAGATAGGGAAGACTGCATTGTCGTTGAACAGATGAACGACGGCATCCATATCTACGATAACCCTGTAGGCGTGCTGACCAATAATCCGCCCTTTGATAAACAGCTTTTTTCGCTCAATAATTACCGAAATCTGTCTCCCAAAAATCCTGAAAATACCTTTTGCGACAGAATCGGTCTTGATGCTTACAGCCGGGGTATGGGCGGCATCGGACTTCCGGGCGATCTTTCGTCCCAATCAAGGTTTGTTAAGGCAGCATTCACCAAGCTGAATTCCGTATCGGGCGACTCTGAAAAGGAGAGTGTCAGTCAGTGCTTCCATATTCTGCACTCGGTCGAGCAGCAGAGGGGCTGCTGTGAGCTTGACGAGGGACGTTATGAGATTACGATATATACATCGTGCTGCAATGTTGATAAGGGCGTTTACTATTATACCGCCTATAACAACCACAGGATTACAGCAGTTGATATGCACCGTGAGGAGCTGTCGGGTGCGGAATTGATATGTTACCCCATGGTATCGACAGGGGAAGTGCTGTTTCAAAACTGAAATACTACAATTTCTTCGAATGTATGCTTGAAATCAATAGCATACAGTGGTATTATCTCCTTACTCTAACTAACTACGAAGCTGCGAGGAAAAGAAAATGCCTATACCGGGAGTGACACAGCCGGAAACAATTGAAGTATCAAATGATATAAGGCTGAGAAAATATGACGGAAATTATGATTTCGCATTCTCGTGGTATCAGGACACGGAACTTGTCTATCTTGTTGACGGCGATAAAAGTCCATATGATATGGATCGCCTTTCGCGCATGTATTCCTACCTCGATGCACACGGTGAACTCTATTTTATTGAAGCAAAAGAAGACGGTGCTTATCGTCCGATAGGCGATGTGACATTTTGGCAGGATGATATGCCAATAGTGATTGGCGATTCGAAATACCGCGGAAGGGGCATAGGAAGGCTTGTTATTTCCCGTCTGATCGAGAGAGGCAGGGAGCTGGGTTTCGGGCGCCTCAATGTAAGAGAAATCTATTCGTACAATATTGCTTCGCAAAGGGCGTTTGAAAGCTGTGGTTTTGTACGAGATGCGGAAACAGAAAACGGTTTCTGCTATTATATTGAGTTGACTGAACGGAAAGGTAATATGCACGCTTCAGAGAATTCTTGAATACAGTAAAACTGCCTGATAATGTCTTATAAGAACAAAAATAAAGTCCCCATTTGTCCGTGCGGCTTAGGGATAATGTAAATCTCTAAAAAGAAGACGGCATAGTTTACAGCAATGTAGGCTATGCCGTCTTTTCTTGCGCTTCAACGGGGATTTCAACGGCCCCGATGAAATTCCAGTAGATGACTATTGTTTGCTTTTTCGTGCGTGTGCCGGGGACCTTTTCTGGCTTGAGGACCTCAATCCTTTCCACGAAGGACCGGATGATTTCAGCGGTCAGTTCCGTGATGTCCGTGTACTTGCGCACCATTCCGAGGAAGGAGTCTACATTCAGCCGCTGTTCCTTTGAGGCGGCAATGAACTCAGTAAGCTCGGCTTTACGGCTTTCCAGCTGATTCTGCTCGGCCTCATAGGAGGCGGACAGCTTGGCAAAACGCTCATCGCTGATCTTGCCCTCCACATTGTCCTCGTAGAGACGCTGAATGATGCCGTCCAGTTTGCCAATGCGCTCCTCTGCCTGTGCAAGCTCACGGGTGCTGTCACGGAGCTGCCGGGTCAGTTCTTTTTCGCTGTGCCGTGTGACCATCTGTATGAAATCCTCCTCATGCTCACGAGCGTATGCGGTGATGAGCCGCAGTTCCCGGAGCAGAATTTCCTCCACCTGAACATTGTGAATCTGGTGCGGAGTACACATTCCTTTGTGCTTGCGATACTTGGCGCAGACGAAAATCTCCTGCTCGTGCGTCCAGCCCCGGTGGCGGACCTGATATAGCTTTGAGCCGCAATCGGCGCAGAACAGCATACCGGACAGGATCGGCATCTCGCCCATCGGTGTAACACGCCGTCTGCCTTCACGGATGCGCTGGACGATATCGAAGCTCTCCTGATCGATGATGGCCTCATGCGTATTCTCGAAGATTACCCACTCGGAGGGATCGTTCGTCAGTTTTTTCTTGTCCCGGAACGATTTTGTGCGAGTTTTGAAATTGACCGTATGGCCGAGGTATTCCTGCCTCGTGAAAATCCGGGTGATCGTCGTATCATCCCATCCGTAAGGGCTGTGACCGTCTGACCGGGCCGGGAGCGTGATGCCGAGCCGCTTTGCGTGGTAGATCGGTATCTCGATCTGCCGCTTCTCCAAAATGGAGGCAATCTGGGAGGGCCCGTAACCGGCGATGCACAAGCGGAATATCTCCCTGACCACCTGTGCGGCCTCCTCGTCCACGATCCAGTGGTTTTTATCCTCCGGGTCCTTCAGGTAGCCGTAAGGCGGATTGGTGCAGAGCGGCTTTCCGGCATTGCCCTTCGCCTTAAACACAGCCTTGATTTTCCGGCTGGTATCCTTGGCGTAGAACTCGTTGAAAATATTGATGAAGGGCGTCATGTCGTTTTCCGTGCCGTTGATACTGTCCACGCCGTTGTTGATGGCGATGAAGCGGATATCGTGGGCCGGGAAAAGCATCTCCGTATACATACCGACCTGAAGGTAGTCCCTTCCGAGGCGGCTCATATCCTTTACGATGATGATGCCGATTTTGTCCTCGTTGATCATGCCGATGAGCCGTTGCCAATCCGGTCTGTTGAAATTGGTCCCACTGTAACCATCATCCACGAAATACATCGTATTCGGGAAATTCTGGTCATCAGCGTACTTTTTGAGAATGGCCTTTTGATTCACAATGGAGTTGCTCTCCCCGTGAAGGTCATCCTCTTGGGACAGCCTGCAGTACAGGGCTGTGATCTTGTCTCCTGCGATAAGAGAAGACGGTCTATATGAAGTTGTCATATTCATAAAAATCCTCCTTTCTGACCGTCTTCAAGCGGTAGCACATTATTGACTACTATCGCAGGATTATCAAGTCATTTAGACGATATTGTTGTGTACAGGCTGATAACTTTTCTGCGCCGTTTCCACGCTGTCCATTATCAGCTTTTTGACCTTATCGTAGGCCGTTTCTTTTGCCGCATCACCCTGCACCGATATGACCGTAAAAAGCGTGTTGCCGATGGTCATTTCGGTACTGCGGCAGGGCTTGCCGTTGTAGGTGGTGATTGCGCTATCCATCAGGATGTCACCTTCATGACCTTTACGGCCTCCGGACGGAGCAGGAATCCATCCAGATGCTCGACACCGACATAGCCGATCTTCTGCTCAAGTGCGAACTTCTCGAATTCCGAAGGCATATACTCGGAAATGTGAACAGGCTTGCCGAGAATGGTATCGCTGTTCTGATTCCAGAGATACTGGCCGTTCTGGTCCTTAAGGCCTTTCAGCTTCAGAGCCGTCTCGTCATTCATGAGCCATGCGCCGTTTGCACGGTAGGGCTTGAAGACGGAGAAGTACAGTGCCAGCACATCGTCAAAGGTAATGTCACCGGAAACCGTTACGCCGATCTCGGCACCTTCGGTATCGCTCAGAATACCCCTCGGCATATTGAGGCCGGTGCCATTGATGAAGGCGGCCTCCTCAGCCTTGCCGAAACGCTTGGCGAACTGGACCACGAGATATCTTTCCAGATCGAAGCCGAGGTCGCTGATGAAATCGGTCTCGATGGCGGTGATGATAGCCAGCTTGTGAGCGGACACATCCTTTTTGGGAAAGCTCTCTGCGGTGGTGGGGATGGTGCCGTGTTCCGATACCCACGCCGGGAATTCATCGGTGCCGGAGAGCCAGATCGTGCTGTCGCTCTTGGTGGCGGTCATGACAGTGCCGATCCTGCGGAAAAGGTCATGTTCCTTCAGGGCCGCAGAATACTTGGCGGCAGTGCTCTCCGGGAGCAGATAGGTGTTGGTGAGGCTGTGCTTGCCGTCAATGAGGTCACCGTAGGCTTTGTCGCTGCCACGCATGGCCTTCCAGAA
>SFIR01000044.1 GCA_004556165.1 Clostridiales bacterium
TACAATAGAAGCAACCAATCCTGTACTGGCAGTTGCCCCTTTGAAGGAGGAAACAGAAATGTTACGGGCAACTGATAAAATCACCGCACTCTACTGCCGCCTTTCCGTGGAGGATATGAATAAAAACGGCGGCAAAGAGGACGAATCGAACTCCATACAGAATCAAAAAATGATCCTGCTCCAGTATGCTAAGGAGAATCGCTTTCCAAACCCGACCTTTTTCGTGGACGATGGCTACAGCGGCACAAACTTTGAACGCCCCGGTTTCAAAGCCATGCTTGCGGAGATCGAAGCGGGACGGGTGGCAGTCTGTATCACCAAAGACCTGTCCAGACTGGGACGAAATTCTTCGCTGACCGGGCTTTATATCAACTTCACTTTTCCGAAATACAATGTGCGATATATTGCCATCAACGACCACTTTGATACCATTGACCCCAACAGCACCGACAGCGACATTGCTGGTATCAAAAACTGGTTTAACGAATTTTTCGCAAAAGATACAAGCCGAAAAATTCGTGCTGTGCAGAAAGCAAAGGGTGAGCGTGGCGTACCGCTGACCACCAATGTCCCCTTTGGATATCGCAAGGACCCGGAGGACAAAACGAAATGGATTGTGGATGAAGCGGCGGCTATAGTAGTAAGGCGTATCTTCAAGCTGTGCATGGAGGGCCGGGGGCCGATGCAGATCGCCAAGCTCTTGCAGGAGGAAAAGGTACTGAATCCCACCGCATATAAGCGGCAGATCGGCATCAAGACCCCAAGCCCGGAAACCGCTGATCCGTACCATTGGAATACCAACACCGTTGTCCACATCCTGGAACGGCGGGAATACACAGGTTGTACGGTCAATTTCAAGACCTACACCAATTCCATTTGGGACAAGAAGCAGCGGGAAACGCCCCTTGAAAACCAGGTGGTTTTCTACGGCACCCATCCGGCGATTATCGAGCAGGAAGTTTTTGATAAGGTTCAGGAGATCCGGCAGCAGCGTCACCGCAGAACGAAAACGGGCAAGAGCAGCCTGTTCTCCGGCATGGTTTACTGTGCCGACTGCGGAGCAAAAATGCGGTACTGTACCACCAATTACTTTGAGAAGCGGCAGGATCACTTTGTATGCGCCAACTACCGCAGCAACACGGGAAGCTGTTCGGCCCACTTCATCCGGGCGGTTGTTCTGGAAGATTTGGTCTGGATGCACATGAAAGCGGTCATCTTCTATGTGACACGGTATGAGAAGCACTTCCGGGAGGTCATGGAGCAAAAGCTCCGCCTGTCCAGCGAGGAAGCAATCCGTGGACACAGAAAGCGTCTGGCACAGGCTGAGAAGCGATTGACGGAACTTGACCGCCTGTTTATCCGCATCTATGAGGACAACGTGGCTGGGCGTATTACGGACGACCGGTTCTCCATGATGAGCAGGACTTACGAGGACGAGCAGACGCAGCTCAAGGTGGAAATCCATAGCTTACAGCAGGAAATCGAAGTACAGGAACGACAGATTGAGAATTTGGAACAGTTTATCCAACGGGTACACAAATACGAGGATTTGGACGAGCTTACCCCTTATGCTTTGCGGGAACTTGTCAAGGCGATCTACATTGAAGCCCCTGACAAGAGCAGCGGCAAACGGCGGCAGAACATCCGCATTTCCTATGACCTTGTGGGCTTTATCCCGGTGGAAGAACTGATAAAACAGGAAACGGCATGACCGAAGCCATGCCGTTCCTGCAAAAAACGATATTACTTTCTTACGACCCCCGACCATTCTGCACGGGGATATAATGTTAATATAGATTATTCGCTATCAGCAAACGCCCTGAGCCATCATAGCATCAGCGACCTTCTTGAAGCCTGCGATGTTTGCGCCTGCTACGAGGTTGTAGCCGAGGCCGCACTCTTCAGCTGCTTCAACGGAAGCCTTATGGATATTGTACATGATGCTCTTGAGCTGACTGTCAACTTCCTCTGCGGTCCAGCTGAGACGCTCTGCGTTCTGGCTCATTTCGAGACCGGAAACTGCAACGCCGCCTGCGTTAACTGCCTTGGAAGGAGCAACGATGAGGCCGCGCTCCATCATGTAGAACAGTGCTTCGTTGGTGGTGGGCATGTTAGCAACTTCGATGTAGTACTTGGTGCCGTTGTTTACGATATTTTCTGCTTCCTGCATATGGATCTCGTTCTGATATGCGCAGGGCATGCAGATATCGAACTTGCGGCCCCAGGGCTTCTGGCCGGGGAAGAACTCAACGCCGAACTTGTCAGCATAGTCCTGAACCCTGTTCCTGCCGGATGCGCGCATTTCGAGCATGTAGTCGAACTTCTCCTGGGTGCATACGCCATCGGGATCGTAGATGTAGCCATCGGGACCTGCGAGGGTGACGACCTTTGCGCCGAGCTCTGCTGCCTTGATGCAGACGCCCCAAGATACGTTACCGAAACCGCTGATGCCGATAACCTTACCTTCGATGGTGTCGTTGCAATGCTTGAGAACTTCGTTAAGATAGTAAACAGCACCGAAACCGGTTGCTTCGGGACGGATGAGGGAACCGCCGTAGCTGCGGCCCTTGCCGGTGAGAACGCCATTCTCGTATGCGCCGCGAATCCTCTTATACTGTCCGAAGAGGAAACCGATCTCACGGCCGCCTACACCGATGTCGCCTGCGGGGACGTCGATGCTGGGTCCGATGTGACGCTGGAGCTCGGTCATGAAGCTCTGGCAGAAACGCATGATCTCAGCGTCGGTCTTGCCGTTGGGATCGAAGTCGGAGCCGCCCTTACCGCCGCCCATGGGGAGGGAAGTAAGGCTGTTCTTGAAGGTCTGCTCGAAGCCGAGGAACTTCATTACGGAGAGGTTAACGTGAGAAGCGAAGCGGAGACCTCCCTTGTAAGGTCCGATTGCGCTGTTGAACTGAACACGGAAACCACGGTTTACCTGAACTTTGCCGTCACGGTCAACCCAGGGTACACGGAACTCGATGACGCGCTCCGGCTCTACGAGACGCTCAAGAAGACCGGCTTCCTGATACTCGGGGTGCTTCTCGATAACGGGTTCGAGGGATGTAAGGACTTCTTCAACGGTCTGAAGAAACTCGGGCTCATGGGCATCGCGCTTATGAACCTTCTCAAGAACTTCCTGAATGTAAGCGTTCATTCTATTAGATCCTCCAAATTAGAATTAACATTTTTGCTCTTTCGAGCTGCTTATTTTCGGGGCATGACGAAAAACAGCTATTCGTTTGCCCACTGCATGTATCATAGAACACTCGATTGGCAATGTCAACCTATATTCCGAAATATACTTTGAATTATTGCATTTTTATCAGTAAAACGACCGAATCCCAAGCATGGGAACCGCGGAAAGCATATCTTCCCGGGCGAGGGCATAGGTTTTTGAAAAAAGAATGATATACGGGAGGATAATATGAGAATTCTTAAGTACGGAATGAGCGGACCGGATGTGGAACTCCTGCAGCTCGGCATGCAGCGCAGCGGGTATTATGCGGATAATCCGGACGGCATATTCGGCCCTAGGACACAGAACGCGCTGCGCAGATTTCAGGCGAGCTTCGGCCTCACTCCGGACGGCATTGCCGGTGAAAAAACCTATGCGCAGCTTCGCCCGTTCCTTGTAGGCTATTTCACAACGAAAATACGTCCTGCGGATACCTTCTATCGCCTTGCAAAACGCTATGATACTACCATAAATGCGATTCAACAGGCAAACCCGGGGCTTGACAGCGATAATCTTCAGGTCGGCGAAAGGATAGTTATTCCGTACGGCTTTGATCTCGTACCGATAAATGTTCACTACACGTCCGAACTCATGGAGCTGCTTGCCGAGGGGATTAAGGCAAGGTACCCGTTCACGGAGGTAGGCTCGATAGGGAAAAGCGTGATGGGGCGTCCGCTGTATTCATTTATAATAGGAGAAGGTGAGAGGGAAGCGTTCTATAATGCCGCGCACCATGCGAATGAATGGATAACAACTCCGCTCGTTATGAAATTCATGGAGAACTACCTCAAGGCATATATAAACAATACGAATATCCTCGGAAGGAATGCCGCTAAGCTGTATGAGAATAACATGCTCTTCCTCGTTCCGATGGTGGACCCGGACGGGGTGGATCTCGTGAACAATGCGCTTGACAGGAACGATACATATTATAAAGAAGCAAAGGCTATTTCCGAGAGGTATCCCGCGATAAGATTTCCCGATGGCTGGAAGGCAAATATTGTCGGAACCGATCTCAACCTCAACTATCCGGCAGGCTGGGAACAGGCAAAAAGGATTAAGTTCGGCATGGGGTTCACAACTCCCGCTCCTCGCGATTATGTCGGTACCGAACCGCTGAGCGCACCCGAGAGCCGTGCGGTTTATGAATTTACCCAAAAACACGATTTCAGTCTCATCCTTGCATACCACACGCAGGGGCAGGTGATCTATTGGAAATATCAGGATATTGAGCCGCCGAGGGGGCATGAGATAGGCACCGCACTTGCCGAAGCCAGCGGATACACGCTCGATCTCGTGCCGGCTGAGAGCAGCTTTGCAGGCTATAAGGATTGGTTCATCTTGAATTACAACCGCCCGGGGTATACGGTCGAAGCAGGACTCGGAGTCAATCCGCTGCCGCTGTCGCAGTTCGGAACGATGTACCGCGATAATGCAGCACTCATGGTGACAGCTCTTGAAGAAACCGCAAAGCCGGAATAACATAAAAAATCTCATTCGAGAGCCCACCCGAGCGGTGGGTTTTTTCATGAAAAAAATAATTAAAAAATTAAGATATATTTAGAAATATAACTTATAGAATCATGCCTATACTATTCAAAAACTCAATATTTACAAGGAAAAACCGAAGTATGCGGAGAAAAAGAGGGGAGGCGAAAAAAGTGTTGACAAGGGGAAGGAAAGCTGATATAATAGCGAAGCTCGCTTGAGAGGCGAGAGCAAGCGGAGGCTGCATAGGCAGGATGAAGCATGCGAGGTACCTTGAAAACCGTATAGTGATAGAAAGAACTTAACGAAGTAATTTTGAGACGACCGGCGGCTTATCGGATAACGATAAGCGC
>SFIR01000021.1 GCA_004556165.1 Clostridiales bacterium
AAAAGACCTTTGATGCGCTGTATCGGCGCCTATGCGCCATCTATTCCGTTGACCCGGACGGCGTTGATGATTTTACCTACGATCCCGGCTATAATAACGGCACCGTATTCCCGAATGAACCGGTGCCTGCGAAGAGCAAAAAGCTGAGTTTTTGGGAGATCATAGTTATTATTATAACAGTCTTGGTCGCGCTCAGGCTCATCGGCAAGCTGTTTTCTGCGATAGGCTCAAATTCCGGCAACGGCGGCTGCGGCTGCGGCTGCCTGCCTGCATTCTTATTAGGCACCCGTGTCGGAAGCTCGAATCGGAGAGGCCCGAGGCCGGGCGGTTTCCACGGCGGCCCGAGGCCCGGCGGCGGTTCACGGCCGAGCGGCGGCTTTACGGGCGGAGGCGGCAGATCCCGAGGCGGAGGCGGCGGCTTCCACGGCGGCGGAGGCTCCGGCGGCGGTTTTAAAGGCGGAGGCGGCGGCTCTCGCGGAGGCGGTGCCGGCTTCGGAAGAAAATAACACGAGAAAAACCAAACGGGAGCTGAATCGGTTCCCGTTTGGCAGTTTGCTTGAATTCGGACAGGCTATCCCATGGAAAATAATGTGAAAGAAGCACAAAAGAATAATTACTTTTCATCGCTGCGTGAGCTCAACAGGCGCAGAAAGGACGGCACTTTCAAGGAGATTATTGATGATTGGAAGTGGATCTTTTCGTACAGCGGCAGGTATAAGCCGGCGATCGTATTTTATGTGCTTCTCGGCGTATTCGGCACGACCTTTGGGCTTGCGGCGAGCATAGCGAGCAAATATCTCATTGATATAATCACGGGTTACAGGCTCGAAAAGCTTCCGCTTCTCATCGTTATCATGGTCGGCAGCGAGGTATTCAGCCTGCTATTTGAAAGCATAGTAAACCGTATCTCCGCGAAGCTCAGCATCAATATCAATAATGATATCCAGGCTGACATCTTCGATAAGATAGTGGATGCGGATTGGCTCAGCATAAATAAATACTCGAACGGCGATATTCTCAATAGGTTCAATCAGGATATCTCCACCGTCAGCAGCAATGCCATCAACTGGCTTCCGACGATAATTATCGCATTGTATAAATTCATTGCGACCTTCCTTGTCATCCTGCATTACAACGCAGTAATGGCTCTGATCGCGCTTGCAAGCGCGCCGATACTGCTTCTGTCATCGAGCTTCCTCATTAAAAAACAGCGCAATTACGGCAAAAAGGTCAGGGAGATGAGCAGCAAGCTCATGACATTTGAGGCGGAGACCTTCTATAATTTTGATACGATAAAATCCTTCGGCATTTCCTCGCTGTACAGCAGAAAGATGCGTGAATGGCAGAAGAAATACAAGGACATCAGCCTCGATTATAACATGTTTTCTATCAAGACCAATGTCTTTCTGTCCGTAATCAGCATGCTTGTCGGCTTCGGGATGTTCGGCTACTGCCTGTTCCTCCTGTGGGGTGGGAGCATTACCTTCGGCACGATGACGCTGTTTTTGCAGCAGGGCTCGGGGCTCAGCGCATCGTTCAATAATCTGATGAGCATCGTGCCCAATTTCCTTTCAAGCTCCGTTTCCGCGCACCGCATACGCGAGCTCGTTGAGCTCCCGAAGGAAAAGCATATCGAGGGCAGCAGCGCCCTTGATGAATTCGCCGCTGACGGCTTTAAGGTCAGCATGAGAAATGTGGATTTTGCTTATATCGAGGGCGAGACCGTGCTTCATTCATCCGATTTCGATGCCGCACCGGGCGAGATAGTCGCACTCATAGGCGCGTCGGGCGAGGGTAAGACGACGATAATACGTCTGATACTCGGCCTTGTTCACCCCGTTGACGGAAGCGTTAGCGTAACATCCTCCGATGGCAGGGAGGTCATGATGAATGCGGATACGAGGCATCTGTTTGCATACGTCCCACAGGGCAATACGATTCTTGCAGGCACGATTGAAGAAAACCTGCGCATGGCGAAGGAGGATGCAAGCGAAGCTGAGCTAATCAAAGCGCTCAAGCTTGCCTGCGCATGGGAGTTTGTGGAAAAGCTGCCCAACGGCATAAGGTCAAATATAGGCGAACGCGGAAAGGGCTTGTCCGAGGGTCAGGCGCAGCGCATAGCGATAGCAAGAGCGATTCTCAGGGATGCACCCGTGCTGCTGCTTGATGAAGCTACATCCGCGCTCGATGTCGCAACCGAACGCAGAGTGCTTAGAAATATCATCACATCAAAGCCCAACAAAACCTGCATCGTCACAACCCACCGCCCAAGCGTGCTTAATATGTGCAAGCGTGTGTACAGGGTCATGGATACGAGGGTAACGGAGCTGACCGAGGAGGAATCCGCCAAGATGGCAATGGATTTCTGAGGGCTCTCGGAAATATGCATATCAATACTAAAATATATCAATAATGACGCCGAAAAGGTGTTGACAATTAGGCCCTTATCGGCTATAATAACAAAGCTGCGTGAGATGTGGCAGCAAAAAGCGTGGAAGCATAGCTCAGCTGGGAGAGCATCTGCCTTACAAGCAGAGGGTCATAGGTTCGAGCCCTATTGTTTCCACCACGCGGTCCGGTAGTTCAGTTGGTTAGAATGCCAGCCTGTCACGCTGGAGGTCAGGGGTTCGAGCCCCCTTCGGATCGCCATTTTTTGCCTCGGTAGCTCAGCTGGTAGAGCAAGGGACTGAAAATCCCTGTGTCGGTGGTTCGACTCCACTCTGAGGCACCACATTTCGAGCGGGAATAGCTCATTTGGTAGAGCGCCGCCTTGCCAAGGCGGAGGTGGCGGGTTCGAGCCCCGTTTCCCGCTCCATTTCTTATTGTACCCATTTAAGTGTATAGCAAGAAACGGAGTTCCGAAATGAGGATGCTTGATCTGCGCTTATGCATATTTCATGTATCCGATGAATACAATAAATCAACTGAATACGGCACCATAGCCAAGCGGTAAGGCAGCGGTCTGCAAAATCGCCATCTCCAGTTCGATTCTGGATGGTGCCTCCAATAATGAATGCACTCCATACGGAGTGCTTTTCTTATTGACCCATAGGGCGGAGTAGAACCAGATACTTATTGCGTTGAGGTACAATACATAGGCAACAGATAAAAAGCAAGAGAGGGTTCTCCGCGGAATAGTGAAAAAATATGAACATAAATCAATAAAAGATACAGAAGAATCATAAAACGATAAAAGAGCCGACTGACATAATCAAAATCAGTTAGCTCTTTACTGATGAATAATTAAATTTTGTTGCCAGATCGTTGCCACAAAAGACTCTAATCCTAAAAAATCCGGTGATTACTGGATTTTTTCGACATCTGAAATCATTCCACTCGTTCCCCGTAAATCAATCCTAAACAAGTTTGTTTATGGGATTTAACAGAGAGTATCTCCATTATTTGTAATATCGGTAAAGCATACGCTATCCGATTTTTTGTTGCAAAATCGTTGCCACGAAAACTAACTCTTAGGTAACATCTTCAAAATCGCATAACTTTTTGAGTGCCTGTTGCACATAGGGAAATTTTTATCACATTCTCCTATCAATGACAAAAGAATTTTGTTGGCTTTCAAATTGAACATTCCTGCCAATCCTTCTTTTATTCGATTTGTTTGACTGCCGGAAGATATAAATGATAATTCAGCACCATTTGTTATTCGTAGCATTTTATTCTCCCATCATTTTCTAAAAACGAACAAATACTCATGTGCAATTAGTAAAAAGTTATACTTTACACTATTAGTTTTCCAATATCCCGTTGCCTTACAATTATGTTGTTCTTTTATAATCAGTTCTTTTAATGTAAAACCTGCATCTTGAAAGATTTTCATAACATCAAAAGACATCGGTATCATACAGCCTTTTTGCCTTGTATCACCCATAAGTACGGCGCAGAACTTGCCTTTTTTCAAAACACGGTAGCTCTCAGCAGCTACCGTTTTCATTTCCTCGAGAAAATCCTTAATCTTTAGGTGAGATAAATCTTCTTTGATATCTTCGCTGTATTTAATAATATCAGCATAGGGAGGATGGGTACATATAAGGTCAATGCTCCCGTCTGGAATAAAATCTAAATGTCGGGCATCGCCTTTATGAATATTAACCTTGCCATCAGCACCCTCGTGTTCAAAGTTGATTTTTTCTCTGCATCTGTTAAGCGCAACATCATTTACATCAACACCGATAATATTTCTGTTAAGTAGTTTTGCTTCTACGAGGGTAGTACCACCACCCGCAAACTGGTCAAGTACCAAGTCTCCCTCTTGGGAATATCGAAGTATGATATTACGAGGAATATAGGGCGACCAATTACCACGCCATTTTGCATCGTGGGTTGCCCAATCGCCACGTTTTGGAAATGACCAATGAGTAGTCATTTCCAATTCAAAATCATCCGGCTCCCATTTTGTAATTTTCTTTGCCATTATCTAAATACCTCTGTGATGATGCCATTTTCCAAATCCTTAATATTATAGATGTGTTCCATCACATCAAAAGTTTCCTCAAGGTTATTTTTGGCGCTTGTCCATCCTTTACCATCAGTGAACCATACGAATGTAAAACCGTCGATAATGTCCGTTTCAAGAGCAAGAGTCTTATAACTACGAGCAGTTTCGTTTAGTTTGCTTCCACCACTGCCATAGAAGTTGGTTTCAATGCCGTAAATCATAGCAGGGGTCTTAACAACAAAATCAAAGCGCTTTTCCATCTTACCTTGATTGGAGATGGCAGAAAGGTCAACACCCCATTTTTCAATAATTTGATGAATGTACATTTCTTTGAAATAGGTTTTGTCTTTTTCAAAACCAGCCTTCCTGATAAAGCTCTCAACCAAATCTTCCATAAGATGACCGCCACGATTTTTTCGACCATTGGAATCAAGTCCGGTTTCAACGCCGGTCGCATAATCAACCAAATTGTTCACGATATGATTTTCCAACAAATCAAACAATCCGGTTTCACGCATAAAGTATTTGTATCTCTCATAATGAGCGTGACTATTCGGCGGATACTTTCCAAGATCGAATTGGAATAAATAACCGCCATTTTCATCCTGACAGTATATTTCATTCGCTCTAACTGCTAAAAGCAGAGGTATGCACTTCAAAACTTCAGGATATTTTCTCATTAAGTTCTCAAAGTCAGTCTCAATGTTCTTAGATCCAATAAGTGAATTAAAGATATTAAGTTCAACTTTGATGTTATCCACATTTCTGTGAACCTTTTCAAAATCAATGTAGTAGCCGTAATCTGCAATGCTGTCACGGAAACCTGATAACCATTCGCTAAAATTTCTCATATCTTAATCTCTCCTAAAAATTAGAAATAAGCAATTCTTTGATTTTTCCTCTTGCTTCGCTATTGCAGTTAATCATACGGGTAGCCTCAACTCGTTTGATTTTATGAGAAGAATAAATATTATCAAAGAAATCATCTTCTGTATTTGAGTTCTTTGGATCTGAGTTACTAATTACAATCTTTGCACCTTTTTTGTGCATATCATCCACAAATCCCGCAAGCTCAATCTGTTCTTCATCGTTGAACAGATTTTCCGTATACGCCGTAAAACTTGCAGTATCGGTGATAGGACGGTACGGAGGGTCAAAGTAAACAAAGGTATCTGAATCAATGAAGTCTGCTGACTCTCTGTAATCACCGTAAACAATCTTCACGTTCTGGAGTTTTTCTGAAACAGCACGAAGGTTTTCTTCATCACAAATCATCGGGTTTCTATATGACCCCATAGGTACATTGAATAGCCCTTTTTTATTGACACGGAACAATCCGTTAAAACAAGTCTTATTAAGAAAAATCATAAGAGCCGCCTTTTCGATATTCACACTCTCATTGCTATTTACTTTCAAATCATTGAACCGTTCACGCTTCGCCATATAGTAATTCTTTCTATGTTCTGTGTCCATTGTAACAAATTCGTTCTGCATAACCGACAGCAAAGCGACAAGCTCGTCAATATCATCACGGATAATGCGATAGGTGTTGATAAGCTCAGCGTTAATGTCACTGATATACACATCTTCCAAATCGTATTTGCTCAAAATATCGAAAAGCACAGCACCACCACCTACGAATGGTTCTGCATACTTTGTAATTTTTCCGTCTGCGAAAGGATAATATTTCTCGATTTCATACAAAAGCTGCCCCTTGCCACCGGCCCATTTCAAAAAAGGCTTGACCTTTTTGTTATCACTTTTGCTATATCGAACGCTTCTTGCATCAACCGGCTTTTCAGCAGTAGTAGGAATGATCCACATATTGCCAACCATGGTTGCATTGACAATTCTGTTCTCAGAGCAAAGGACAGCAACTCGTCTTTGTGAAATGCCCCATTTATCAGCAGCTTCTCTTGCAGACATATATTCCATAGCAACCTCCCAAATACATTGGACTTGTATCTGATTATTATATTCTAAAACTCGAATAACAGCAATACCATTTTCAAGAACGCTTGTAACTTTCTTTTTTATTCAAAATGAGTGTTGACGGCAAGAATATCTCCGTGCCGCCGTAGCATTTACACGATATAGATTTTTTTCGCATAATAAATCTTTTGCTGCACGATTACGAATATTGTTCATCTTTTGTACCACAGCACTAATTTTCAACCCGGAACTATTTCTATGTATTGCAATATTCTGCGAGAATGGCAGTTTGGCCCATTTCGCACATAAACAATAGATATAACAAAAATGGCAGACAGAGAAAATACCTGTCTGCCATGTAGATTCGGTTGAAATCATTCCCACTCTATTGTTCCCGGGGGTTTATCCGTGATATCGAGGACTACGCGGTTGACGTGTGGGGTCTCGGCAATGATTCTGGAGCTTATCCTCCTGAGCAGTGGATAGGGCAGCTCTGCGAACTCGACGGTCATTGCGTCGGTGGAGACGACGGCGCGGATGCCGATGATGTAATCATAGGTACGCTTATCGCCCATGACGCCGACGGTCTTCATACCGGTAAAGACGGTGAAGTACTGCCAGATGGAACGGTCAAGACCGGCTTTTGCTATCTCATCGCGGAGGATGTAATCGGACTGACGGAGTATGTCAAGCTTTTCTTCGGTGATGTCGCCGAGGATACGGATGGCAAGACCGGGGCCGGGGAAGGGCTGCCGCCAGACGAGGGGGGCGGGCATGCCGAGGCTTTCGCCGAGGCGGCGAACCTCGTCCTTAAAGAGCTTCTTTAACGGTTCGACAAGGCCCTTGAACGCGATGTCCTCCGGCAGACCGCCGACATTGTGATGGCTCTTGATGACTGCGGAACCGCCCATGCCGCTCTCCACGACGTCGGGATAGATTGTGCCCTGGAGCAGATATTCCGCTCCGACCTTCTTTGCTTCGTCCTCAAAGACGCGGATGAATTCCTCGCCGATGATCTTGCGCTTGCGCTCGGGCTCGCTGACGCCCTCAAGCTTTTTGAGAAAGCGTTCCTTAGCATCGACCTCGATGACGTTAAGACCGATCTCGTTGCGGTAGTAGCTCATGACCTCCTCGGCTTCATTCTTGCGGAGAAGACCGTGGTCCACAAAGATACAGGTAAGCTTATCGCCGATCGCCCTGTGAACGAGGGTAGCAGCGACGGAGCTGTCCACTCCGCCGGAAAGCCCTGCGACGACGCGGCAGCTTCCGACCTGAGCGCGAACCTCTTCTATAAGCTCATCTGCAAGGCTGTCCATCGACCAATCGCCCTTGCAGCCGCAAATGCCGTGCACGAAGTTGTTGAACAGGGTCGAACAGTATTCGGTATGCGCGACCTCGGGGTGGAACTGCACACCGTAGAGCTTATGCTCCGAATCCTCAATGCCGGTGATGGCGCAGCCGTCGGTGTGGGAAATGACTTTGAAGCCATTGGGGCAGGTCAGCACGGAATCATTATGGCTCATCCATGTTATCGAGGTCGGGATGTCCTTAAAGAGGGGACTTTCATCAAAATAGGTGAGGGTGCGTCCGTATTCACGGGTCGGTGCAGGCCCCACATCGGCGCCGAAATGGCTGCTCATAAGCTGCATACCGTAGCAGATGCCGAGCACCGGAACGCCGAGGGTGTAGATGCAGTCAAGGCAGCTGCGCGCATCGTCATCATACACGCTGTCGGGACCGCCCGTCAGTATGATGCCGGAAAGCGAATCACCCTTGATCTTTTCAAGATCGGAGTTGGGGGGTAGGAGCTCGCTGTAAACGCCTGCCTCACGCACACGACGCGCGATGAGCTGGTTGTACTGCGCTCCGAAGTTGAGAATTACTATCCTTTCCATTAGCCCTCCGCAGAAATTTTATTCACGGAAGCGAAAGCCTGCCGGCGTTGCTTCTTCAATAATAGCGAGTGAGTAGAGGTCGATGCCCATTCCGCGCAGCCTGTCACCGCCGCCCTGGAAACCCTTTTCGACCGCAATCCCGATACCGACAAGCTCCGCGCCTGCCTGGGAGATGATATCAACGAGCCCGCGCATTGCTTCACCGCGAGCCATGAAATCATCTATGATGAGGATGCGGTCATCCTTGTGAAGCCACTCTGCGGAAACGATGAGGGTGACCTTCCTTGAGTAGGTGTAGCTCATGATTTCACTTTTGAACAGACCGCCTTCGATATTATCGCTCTTGGCCTTCTTTGCGAAGATGAGCGGCACGCCCATTTCCTCCGCACAGATCGTGGCGAGCGGTATACCGCTTGCTTCAACCGTCATAATTGCGGTCAGCTCCCTATCACCGAAATGCGCTTTGAACTCCTTGGCAAGCTGCCTGAGAAGATTGACGTCAACGCGATGATTCAGAAACCCGTCCACCTTTACGATGCTGCCGGGGAGTACCTTGCCCTCGCTGCAGATCCTGTCCTTCAATAGCTGCACAGGAAACCTCCGATAGAAATTATTAACCCTAATTAAACCACTATTTTTCTGTCGTTTCAAGGGGTAATACAAGTATTTATCGTATATTATGGATGGGATACAGTCGGCTTCCGATAGGAATGATATGAGATACCGATTACCGAATGAATGAGAAAACAAAAAGGATGTGTGCCCGATGACACATATCCTTTTTCATCTTTTGACCTGAACCTATGATCAGCGCCTGTGCGCTTCGAAGCACTCGCTGCAATAGATGGGCTTATCGGTCTTGGGTTCGAAGGGAACCTTGGTGGGCTTGCCGCATTCCGCGCAGACGGCATCGAACATCTCACGAGGCTTGCGCTCACCGTTCTTACGGCTGCGCCTGCACTCCCTGCAGCGGGTGGGCTCATTCTGGAAACCCTTTTCTGCGTAAAATTCCTGTTCGCCTGCGGTGAAGGTGAACTCTCGGCCGCAATCCTTGCAGACCAGCACTTTGTCTTCAAACATGATTTTTACCTCTTTGGTTATTTGGCTCTTGTTATCGGCTGACCTGGTCTTTGCCCCCACACTCGCCTGTTGGAGGGTTCGCTACTAAGCTTTACGCTGCCCACTACTGCCCCTCTCGGCATTGCTGCCGACAGGACTTACATCTAAGCCGCACCATGCTCGCGGAGGCTTTGCTCCGCTTATGTGGATCGTTTCGCCTGCGACTGGCATCGACTTGCAACCACAGACCCGATTACAATTACCAAGCTTGATTATACAACTATAAAAAGAAATAGGCAAGGTCTTTTTGACGGAGAAAAAAATATAATGAGCGAAATCCGCCGAAAAATGATGAAAAATGCTCGATTGGCTTTTTGCTTCCGTTATGCTATAATCTATGCAGCAAATCAAAGGAGAATATCCATGCCCGAGACCATTGAAGCTCATCCGATAAATGCTTCGGATAAAAACAGCGGCTGCTGCAAAAAAACCGACGAGGAGTACCGCAACGGGTATTTCCCGGGCAATAATTTTGTCGAAACAGATAGAAAGGATGAAATTCCCCGGGCTTTTTCGGAGCGTATGGACAGGCTCAGGGAGCTTTGCGACGAGGCGGCGGAGGGGATACCCGAGGAGCTTTTAAGAGAGCTGCACGGTGGCATCGCGCTGACCGAGCAGGTCAAAATGCATGCTTCATCCGATCCGCGGAAGCCCCTGTATGTACTCGGCGAATACCTGACCTCATACCATACCGGCAGGCATATCATGCTCTACGGCGGCTCAATCGACAGGGTTTACGGGCATCTGCCCGATGAGGAGCTCAAAAAAGAGCTTGACAGAATAATCAGGCACGAGCTGACGCATCATATAGAATCGCTGAGCGGAATACGCGATCTTGAGGTTTATGATGAAGTGATGCTGAAAGAATACTGTGATGAGCTTAAATGATATTCTGAAACCGAAAACTGCGAGAGGCGGAGTCCCCGTGCTGCTCGCGCCGATGGCAGGGATAACCGATGTCACCTTCCGCGCGCTCTGCATAGGGCAGGGCTGCGATTTCACATTCACAGAAATGGTCAGCGCAAAGGGTATTCATTATAACAACGCCAAGACTAAGGAGCTTCTTTCCGTATCCGAGGCGGAGCGGCCCTGCGGCGTACAGCTTTTCGGGCATGAACCCGAGATACTTGCCGAGACGGCGAAGCGTATCTGCGAAAGCGAAAATGCGGGGGTACGGAATATCGGGGTCATTGATATAAATATGGGCTGCCCTGCGCCGAAGATTACCGGAAACGGCGACGGCTCCGCGTTGATGCGCGATCCGGTGACAGCTTCAAGGATAATAGAGGCGGTTGTCAGGGCTTCATCCGTCCCCGTCAGCGTAAAATTCCGTAAGGGATGGGACGAAGCTAATGTAAATGCGGTGGAATTTGCACGCATGGCGGAGGAGAGCGGCGCAAGCTTCGTGACCGTTCACGGAAGGACAAGAATGCAGATGTATTCCGGAAAGGCGGATAGGGAGATCATTGCAAGGGTCGCTGCTGCCGTAAAAATCCCCGTCGTCGGCAACGGGGATATCTTCGACGGAGCTTCCGCAAAGGCGATGCTCGAAACGGGCTGCCGGGGACTTATGGTCGCAAGGGGTGCGCAGGGGAATCCTTTCATCTTTGCAGAGATACGCGCCTGCCTTGACGGCAAAAGCTATACCCCACCGAGCGAAAGCGAAAGGCTTGATACGGCGCTCAAACATATAGAAAGCTTCATGGCAAATGTCATGAAGGAGGGCAGAAATCCGGCGGTATTCGTGGAGCTCAGGAAGCATGCCGCATGGTACACAAAGGGCATGAACGGTGCGACCGAGCTGAGAAGAAAGGTCAACGACTGCCGTTCGAGCGAGGAGCTCATTAAGCTAATAAAAGATTTTCAATCCGAACTCAATAATTGATTCATTCGTTCATCGACCATGGCATATCCTTATAATAATGCAACGGGGGGATAAGCTATGGTCTATTTTTTCAGTATTACGGGCAGGGTAAGCGGCTCTGCAAGGATAAACGTCCGCAGGGGAAGGACGGAAGTATGCCTGAAGCTGAGAAGGAACGGTTTGGGAGAGCTCGGCTGCTTCCTGACAGACGGCAATCATATTGAAAAGCTCACACTCAAAAACGGCTGCGGCAATATAGGCGAAACGGAGGTATCAGCGCTCGCATTGACGGATGACAGCGGCAGCATTGTTTCGGTCGGCAACAGAAATCTAACCGCTAAGGAGATGGAGGATTTCAGGACGGGCGTCAGGCTCATGCTCGGTGAAAAAAAGCGAACCGGCGGGGAGGAAGCTTTGAATAAGCAGGGGCAGAAGGCAAAGCCCAAATCCGGAGCGGAGAAAATGCTTCCGAGCGGCAGCCCCATCAGCAGCGATACTCCGCGCTCATCCGCAGCGGCGGATATACTCGATATGGCAAATTACCTTTTCCGAGGCGGCGAACCGAAAAGAAATAAGGATACAGCTCAGGAAGTTAGGCAGCAGAATACGGAGGGAAAGGTGTCCGCCCGGGATACAATGCCCGAAGAACCTGAGGCAATCGAAAACCCCTTTCCGCAGTTCTTCCCGAATTCCTATTGGCAGCGAAAAGCCGGGGATGAAAAGCGCATCACGGGCACAGCCAATATCCGCGGCGTCAAGTACAGCGTCATAGCGGTAAGGTCGAACAGCAAATACCCTCCGCACGGCATAGGCCACAGCGTCAGGAAGCTTCGCTCCAATGACGGCAGGCTCTATTGGGTCGGCATGACGAAGATATGAAAAGACGGGGCTGTTGCCTGCAATTAACTTGCATTTGCAACAGCCCCTTTTTCCGAATACTGTTAATTTTCAGTGACCGCCTTATCCTATCGGCTCAAAATCAGCCGCGCCGTGCTTGCACAGCGGACAGATGAAATCCTCGGGCAGCTCGTCGCCCTCATAGACATAGCCGCAGATCTTGCAGACAAAGCCCTTCTTGCCCTCGGTCTCGGGCTTGGGCTTGACGTTGTTCTGGTAATAGGTATAGGTCATGGTATCCTTGTCGCTGATGACGCGAGCCTCGGTGACAGAGCAGATGAACATGCCGTGCGAGCCGAGATCCACATATTCCTCGACCTTTAATGACATCGCCGCATTCACATATTTTGACAGCAGGACAAGCCCGTTATCGGAGCGAACGGTTTCAACGTTTGCGAATTTATCCGTATTCCTGCCGCTCTGGAAACCGAAGTTCTCGAAAACCGAGAAGGGAGCCTCAACGGAAAGACAGTTTACGTTCATAATGCCCGTCTGCTTAATGACATGATGGGAATAGTTCGCTTTGTTGATATTGACTGCAATGCGCACGGGGTTATCGGATACCTGAGTTACCGTATTGACTATGAGGCCGTTATCCTTCCTGCCGTCATTTGAGGTGACGACATAAAGCCCGTAGCCGATTCGGTAGAGCGCGGAAAGATCGTTCTTATTTGCGCTTTCGGCGGAGAGCGCGATATAATCACGACAGAGCTCATTTGCCATCGCTTCGAGCTGCGCAATATTTTCCTCCTTGACGGCGGAAAGAATCTTAACGCTCGTATCGAGATAGGTGAGGTTCTTGCAGGAGGCAAGCTTTTCCTTCATGACCTTCGCAGCGAGCGGAGCCCATGAGCCGTTCTCGATGAAGCCGACAGTCTTGTTCTGGAAATTCCTCTCCGTCAGATGATCGATAAACTGCTTCATGAACGGGAAGATGTCCGCATTATACGTTGTTGTCGCAAATACTATCTTGCCGTAGCGGAATGCATTCTCGACAGCCTTTGCCATATCCTCCCTCGCAAGGTCACAGACGACGACCTTGGGGCATGCCTTTGCGCGGAGCTTATCAGCAAGCAGCTCAACCGCTTTGCGCGTGTTCCCGTAAACGGAGGTGTATGCTATGAGCACGCCGTCGCTCTCCGATTCGTAGCTCGACCATGTGTTGTAAAGCTCAATATAGTGACCGAGATTTTCGGTCAGGACGGGACCGTGCAGAGGGCAGATAATCGAAATATCGAGCGCGGAAGCCTTCTTGAGAAGCGCCTGCACCTGAGCGCCGTATTTTCCGACGATTCCGATGAAGTAGCGGCGTGCCTCATCGTCCCAGGGCTCGGAAACATCGAGTGCGCCGAATTTACCGAAGCCGTCCGCGGAGAAAAGCACCTTATCCCTGCTGTCATAGGTCACCATGACCTCGGGCCAATGCACCATCGGCGCAAAGACGAAGGTCAGGTCATGCTTACCGAGGTGAAGCACTTCTCCGTTATCAACAATAACCTTTCTGTCGGAAATATCCATATTGGCGAAATAATTCGAGATCATGACAAAGGTCTTGTTATTGGCAACGATCTTGGCATCGGGATAGATCCTCATAAAATTCTGGATATTCGCGGAGTGATCCGGTTCCATATGCTGCACGATAAGGTAATCGGGCTTCCTATCCCCGAGCACTTCGGCGATATTGTCGAGCCATTCATGGGTAAAATGAATATCTACCGTATCCATGACGGCGATCTTCTCGTCAAGAATGACGTAGGAATTGTAGCTCATGCCGTTCGGCACGGCATACTGACCTTCGAACAGGTCAACCTCGTGGTCGTTGACGCCAACGTATCTGATATCGTTTGTGATTTTCATTTCTTCTCCTCCGTTTTGATTATTGTTAGCAGTTGACAGCCGTTTATGCTTTTTTCAATAGTCTGAAAAGCAAAAAGCATCCATCCGATATTATAGCATAATTTCGGATGGATGAACACAGTAATTTTTCTTTTACGGAAATTATTTCATGCAGGGGCTTTGCGCCGGGCTACTCGGTCGGTTCCTCCGTGGGCACTTCCGTGGGAGCTTCGGTGGGAACCTCCGTGGGAGCTTCGGTAGGCGTTGCCGTGGGGTCGGGCGTGGGCTCGGGCGTGGGGGCGACTGTGGGCGAGATTGAAGGCGCTGCGGTTTGATCTTCGGAAGGCACGGGCGTGGGCGTTTCAAGAGGAGCGGCCGTCACAAGAGGAAGCTCCGGGGTCGGTACGGGCGCGGAGGGGTTATCCACATCAATACGTATGTCTCCGGGAAGCATATAGCCGAGGTATTCACGGGCATAGCGCAGCAGGTATTCCTCATTATCGGTATAATTTACCATGCCCGAGAGCGTGCTGTATTTAAGCTCAAGCTCGTGAAGCTCCTCGAGCCTTGCGGCCTTCTCCGCTTCAAGCTCTGCCTTTTTTTCATTGTGGGAACGGTAGATGGGGATGGTGATCGAGAGGATGAGTACGAGCAATGCTGCCATGGCGGCAAGCATTAGGACGGTGCGTAAAAAAGTCATCCGCCTGCGGCGCCTGTTCTGCTCTGCCTGCTCCTTTTCTCTCTGCCGTCTTGCCGCCGAAGGACTGATATAGTCTTCCATACAGCTTCTCCTTTCCCGTAGAATAACAGCTTTACCCGTCCGCATCTGCGGACGGGATATATATTAACAGCTTAACTTTTTAAGGGAGCATCAGGCTTCCTTATAAAAGCTCTGCATGACTGCGCCGTTCACATAGAATTCAATCTGTGCATCCGTGCTGAATACCGACCTGTCAAGACCGATATATACGGTATCGGAAACCATATCGCAGGTGCCGACTTCGCCGGGGCGCACTGTGCTGAGGAAAATCTTTATTACGCCGCCTTCATTGACGACATCGACAAGATTCGTTCTCATGCTGCCGCTCGTGAGCGAAATGCTGACGGCAACAAGGAAATGGGTATCAAAGTATGCTTCGTCAAAGCCGCGCAGGGCTTCGATGTCCGCCTGGCTGATGACCCTGTATTCGTCACCGACAAGCTCATAATTGCCGTTCCCGAATACCGTAAGAGCAGTATTGCGGTCAAGGCCGTATGCGGCGGAGAGTGAATTTATGAAAGCTGAGTAATCATAGCAGGCAGTCAAATATGACCCTTCGATGTAACCTCCGCGCACGATCTTTACATCGTCAGGGGTGAGCGCAGGATTGTAGATCTCGTGATTGTCTATAAAATTGGAACCTTGAAGCTTTGCGTCCATATAAACCTCTATCATTGAAGCTGTACTGTACTTCTCTTTATCAAAACCGATGACTGCGGAGAACGGTTCGGCTTCCGCGCCGTCGGAAGGCGCAGAGGATACGAAATACACCCTGATGGTGCCGTCCTCGCCCTGCTCGATACGGTCAATAGCGATATTGCCGCTCTTAGCCTCATCAACACTGATGACGGCAAGGAAGTGACTGCCGAAGTAATCCTCGGAGAATTTGCCGAAGCTTTCGGGATCATCGAAGTTTACCTTTTCGGCATCGGAATCATAGAGCCCATCGACGATGCCGCTGCGGAAATCCTCGTAGCTGTGGTAAACATTCACATTGCTGCCTTCGCCTGCCTTGTTTCCGGTAAGCAAAAGGGAATCGTAGGCATCCTTTGCACTGCCCTGGGGTTCTTTACCGCATCCGGTGATGCAGAAAAGCATACCGAGCGCAAGCATGAGAGCAAGAATAGCATTGATCTTTTTCATGATTTCAATCTCCTTTATGGTTGTAGTCAAAACGAAAATCGACTTTGGCCGAAGCTCCGGGCATTATTCCCTCGGCTTTCGTTCCTTTTCAACTATATAACGGATGAGAAAGCGTTTCGGTTGATGCTCAAAACCATTATAAACCATGGCGAAGCAAATAGCAAGGCATGGACGGAATAAAGGCGGCAGCTTAGTGGATTTGCATGCAAAATAACTGTTTTTGGCGAAAAAATCAGCCTTTTGAGCAAGCTGCTGCAAGTATGCCTGCAAACATTGCGGACGAAAAAAATTCGGATGCTCTTTTTACATCTGCTGCATCGAAGAATGACAGCCAAACAAAAAAGTACGGACGCAGCTCGGCGCCCGTACTCAAAAGCCGCTATGCGGCGAATGAATTAAAGGTCATAATATCTTTCAAATTCCGCCGGATGGGGAATCTGATTGATGCGCGCAGCCTCTTTGCGCTTGCGGTCGATCCAGATCTTGATGAGCCTTTCGGGGAATACTCCGCCTTTGGTAAGGTAATCATGATCCGCTTCGAGAGCGTCGAGAGCTTCGTCAAGGCTCTTGGGAAGGCTGTCAATCTTGGCCTTCTCCTCCTCGGGAAGATCAAAGAGGTTGAAATCGTAGGGTCCCCAGCCGTTAGCGGAGGGATCTATCTCGTTGATTACGCCGTCAAGACCTGCCATGAGTATGGCGGCATATGCGTAATAGGGGTTGCAGGTGCCGTCGGGGTTGCGCAGCTCGAACCTCTTGGACATCGGGGATTTTGCGTATGCAGGGATACGAATGACTGCGGAACGGTTTGCGGTTGCGTAGCCGATGGTGACGGGAGCTTCAAAGCCGGGGACGAGACGCTTGAAGCTGTTGGTGGAGGGGTTGGTTATGGCGCAGAGGGACTTAGCATGCCTGAGCAGACCGCCCATGAAGTTGTGAGCGAGCTTGCTGAGCTGGGCATAGCCGTTCTCGTCATAGAACAGGGGCTTGCCGTCCTTCTTGAGGAGCATATGCACATGCATGCCGTTGCCGGCTTCGCCGTAGATGGGCTTGGGCATAAAGGTTGCGGTGCAGCCTTCCGCGACGGCGGCATTGCGGATGATGTACTTTGTGACCATGGTATTATCTGCCATCTGTGCAACATCTGCCAGCTCAACTTCAATCTCAAGCTGACCGGGGCCGCCGACCTCGTGATGATGGTATTTGACCTTTACTCCCCAATCCTCCATGAGAAGGCACATCTCGCTGCGGAGATTATAGTACCTGTCCTGGGGCGCTCCAATATGATAACCGCCCTTGTGGGGAATCTGGAAACCGTCGCCGCCGATGCCGGTATTCCAGTCGGCTTCCTCGGTGTCGATTTCGCAGCGAACGGAATCGGGCTTGGATTCAAAATTGATATTGTCGAATACATGGAATTCGAATTCCGGCCCGATTATCATTTCATCGGCAATACCGGTTCCCTTCATATAATCAACGGCTGCCTTGATGACGTTGCGGGGGTACTGATCGAAGGGCTTATTCTCGGGGCGTGCGATTATCATGGCGTTGCCGCTCATGGTGAGGGTCTCGACATCCGCAAAGGGATCGACCGCAGCGGTGCTGAGGTCGGGGATGAAGACCATATCGCTGTTTTCTACGGGCGCATAGCCGTAGTTGGAACCGTCAAAACCGATACCGTATTTTAAGGTATCCTCGGTGAAACGCTCGGCAGGGATAGTGATATGCCTCCACCTGCCGTCGATATCGACCATTTTGAAATCGACCATTTCAATGTCGTTATCGCGGATGAATTCCTGAACTTCCGCAACGGAAGTCTTTTCGCTGAACAGCATGGGGTATTTCCTCCTAATAATTCCCGCATTCATTTTGAATGCCATGATAGGAATATTATGACAGCAAACACAAGAAAAGTCAACATATAAAAAGAAACCTGAATAAACAAAAACGCTGCCGTGGGATAGCTTACGGCAGCCTTTTCATAGTATTAGCTTACTGCGGATTATAGGTGCTGACTATCTGCTTGACCTTTTTGCGGATATCGGGGGAGTTCATATAGCACAGCCTGCGCAGCTCGGCGATATTCTCCTCGAATTTCTCCTCGTCGAATTCTACGCGATGCCCGATATAGATAAGGTCATTTGCGGTCTTTGTGAGGCCCTCCTCACTGAGCAGAAGCTCCTCAAACAGCTTTTCGCCGGGGCGCAGACCCGTGTATACGATGGGAATATCGACATCGGGTTCGAAGCCGGATAGCTTTATCATATTGCGCGCAAGATCGTCGATGCGGACGGGCTTGCCCATATCGAGCACGAATATCTCGCCGCCCTTTGCGTATTCGCCTGCCTGAAGCACCAAAGCCACGGCCTCGGGAATGGTCATGAAATAACGTATGATGTCCTTATGGGTAACGGTGACGGGGCCGCCCTTTGCGATTTGGTCGCGGAACAGGGGAATTACCGAACCGTTTGAACCGAGGACGTTCCCGAAGCGCACCGCAACATACTCCGTTTCGGAACGGTGATCCATGGTCTGCACTATCATCTCGCAGAGCCTCTTGCTCGCGCCCATGATGTTGGTGGGGTTGACGGCCTTATCGGTGCTTATGAGCAGCATTCGCTTTGCGCCGAATTTATCCGCTGCAAGGGCAACGTTGAGCGTTCCGAGGACGTTGTTTTTGATTGCCTCATTGGGGCTGTCCTCCATCAGCGGCACATGCTTATGCGCTGCCGCGTGGAAAACGAGCTCGGGATGATAGGTTTCGAAGATCGAATCGACCCTTGCCGAATCGCGCACGGAACCGATGAGCGTTTCAAGATGCAGCTCGGGATATTTTGCCATGAGCTCAAGCTGGATAGCATAGGCATTATTCTCATATATATCAAAGATTATGAGCGTTTTCGGTTCGTATCCAGCTATCTGACGGCAAAGCTCGCTGCCGATGGAACCGCCTCCGCCGGTGACGAGAACGACGCGGCCCATGATGTATTCCTTGATGCCGGTAAGGTCAACATGTATCGGGTCACGGCCGAGCAGGTCTTCAATCTCGACGTCGCGGATCTGCTTAATGCTTATCTCACCGTTTGCGAGCTGATAAATACCGGGGAGGACCTTTATTTTACAGGAGGTCTGCTGACAGATCTCAATGATCTCCTTCCTTACGGCATGAGAAACGGAGGGCATTGCGATAACGATCTCCTCGACCGCATATTTCTTTGCGGCTTCGACAATATAATCTCGGGAACCAACGATGCGGACGCCGGCAAGATAGTTACCGCACTTTTTCGTGTCGTCATCAATGATGCAGACGATCTCGTTTTCGGAATCCGCACTGCCATGGAAATCACGAAGCGCGATGGCGGCAGCGCGGCCTGCGCCGATAAGCATGGTTCGTTTCTTATCTGTGCGTCTGCGCATTTTGCGCTCACGGCGGAAGAAACGGTATGAAAACCTCAGCGAAAGTATGAAAATGAGCAGAAGCATGCCGTTGATGAACGGAAAGCTGCGGGGCATGCTCAGATGTATAAGGCGCATGATAATGAAACCTGCAAGCACCGTAATGACGCATGCGGCTGCAACATGAATGAGCTCGTCCACCGATGCAAATTCCCAAAGGCTCGTGTATAGCTTAAAAATGAAGAAAATGCCTATCCCGAGAACGGTATAAACAGGAGCAAATTTCAGAATGTTTTCAACATACGGGGCCTTTGTGAAAAGCTCGGTGATATTGAATTCAAATCTTATGAGCAGAGCCAGAAATTCCGATAGGTTCAGTAAGACAGCATCACATATGATGAGCATTATTATTCGGCTGAGCTTCGCCGTATTCACGGAATGTTTATCGTGAAGGGTTCCCTTTTTCATGCATATGCCTCGAACAAAAACTCGATGATATATCGGTTGCAAGAAGATTATCACATTTTTCATCATGTGTCAAGACATATATGCCTTTATTTTGAAATAGTTGCAAAATAACAAAGGATTTTATTATATATTATTGAATTGGGGCTGAAAAACAGAAAGCGTTCCGCTTTCGAACTGCGGAACGCTTATAGTGACAGCCGAATAAAATCAGCTCAATTCAAATGCACCGGTATAGAGCCGGTAATACCTGCCGCCAAAACGGATAAGGTCGTCATGGCTGCCGCGCTCGATAATGCGGCCGTTTTCAAGCACCATGATGGCGTCGGAATTGCGGACGGTGGAGAGCCTGTGAGCGATGACAAAGACGGTGCGCCCCTGCATCAGCTTATCCATGCCCTTTTCGATGAGCGCTTCGGTACGGGTATCAATCGAGCTTGTCGCCTCATCGAGCACGATGACGGGCGGATCGGCGACGGCGGCACGCGCTATGGCGAGCAGCTGACGCTGCCCCTGCGAGAGATTTTCACCGTCATTTTCTATCATCGTGTCATAGCTCTTAGGAAGATGACTAATGAAGAAATGAGCGTTTGCGAGCTTTGCCGCTTCGACTATTTCCTTATCCGTCGCATCGGCTTTCGTATGCACATGACGTAGAGAGACTGAATATTGCTGACATCGGTAGTGAGCCTTGTAACAAGGCTTGCGGTGGAGAATTTATCGACGTTGGCGAACGAGAAGGACTGTACCTTTTTGAACAGCATGTTTCGGAGATTCGCTGCAAAGCCCGTACCGGCCTTTGCGGAAAATCTTGCGCAGGTCACGCCTGCAAAGAGGGATGCAAACGAGAATAAAAGCATCAGTCCGCCGTAGCGGATGACTGCGGATAGGTTCGGGCTTGCGGTCTCTATTCCCTCGGCGATGAGCTTTGTCATCATAAAGGGTATGATTATTTCGAGTATGCCCTCGAGGAGTATCATAAGCGATGCTCCGACGGATGGTCCTATATAGCCCTTTGCCGCAGGGAGCAGCTTCAGAAGATTATGCTCCTTTGGTTTTTTTGTCTTGGTTTCCATGGATTCGGGTAATATGCTCCTTATTGATTTTAGTTGCTGCTTTCGCTGCCGCTTTTGCAGTCATGCGGCTCCATGACGAGCATTGCAAGCTCACGGTTGCCGAGCGAAACCGTTGCGGGGTCGCGGAGATTATCGAGCATCCTGCCGATATAGCTCCATAATTGGCTTTCTTCCTCCGGGGTAAACCCATTTAGAAGCTTCCTTTCCTCGGCTTCAAACATGCTGAGGCTGTTCTCCGCATTCATTCTGCCCTTTTCCGTGACTCTGAGCCGGTTTGCCCGCAGATTCCCGGGGCAGGCGCTGCGCTCCACAAGCCCGGCGGAGCATAGCTTTTTCATGCTCTGCGCTATTGCGGCAGGGGTCTGGTGCAGCGCGTCTGCAACATCCTGCTGCGTGCAGTCGGGATGAATCATGATATGCTCAAGCGCCATTAGCTGATTCGGCGGAAGCAGCTCAATATCCGTATTTCGCTTGTAATCATAATGCATCAGAAGCCATATACGGTGCACGGCAGGGCCGACATGCTTTGAATTCATTGATATTCCATCTCCTTTCAATTATTAACAAATTAACAATTAACATCTTAACATATTTTTTGCCTTGTCAATAGACGATATGCTTAATATGAGCAATTCCGAAAGTATATCCCATATCTTCTGAAATTGGGCTTGAAAGATTTTCCGAAACGTTTATAATAAGATTGACGGAGTTTGTGGCTGATTACGGCGGAAGCCGGAATTCGGTCGATCTACATACTACAAGGCGCGGATGAAAGGACAGATTATGGATACGAAACTGATTTTTGTTACCGGAGGCGTTGTTTCTTCGCTCGGTAAAGGCATCACTGCAGCAGCTCTCGGCAGGCTTCTTAAGGAAAGAGGATATAAGGTTTCAATTATGAAGCTGGATCCTTATCTCAATGTTGACCCGGGTACGATGAATCCGTATCAGCACGGCGAGGTTTTCGTCACCGATGACGGCGCCGAGACCGACCTCGATATCGGTCACTACGAGAGGTTTATTGATGAAGATCTCACTAAGCTAAATAATACCACCACCGGCCAGATCTATTCCGCAGTCCTCGACCGCGAGCGCCGCGGAGGCTATCAGGGCGGAACCGTTCAGGTCATACCCCATATCACCGATGAGATAAAGCTCCGCATCAAGCGGGCCATCACTGCGCTCAGCCCCGAGATAATGATAGTTGAAATCGGCGGCACCGTCGGCGATATCGAGTCCCAGCCCTTCCTTGAAGCCATCCGCCAGCTCAAGACTCAGCTTGCAGTGCATCAGTGCTGCTTCATTCATGTAACGCTTATCCCGTATCTTTCCGCATCGGGAGAGCTCAAGACAAAGCCCACCCAGCATTCTGTCAAGGAGCTCCAGAGCATCGGCATCCAGCCCGATGTCATAGTATGCCGCAGCGATTACCCCATAGACCGCGGCATCAGGAGCAAGATAGGTCTGTTCTGCAATGTCCCCGAGGAGAACGTCATTGAAAATCTCAACGCCCGTTCCCTCTATGAAGTACCGCTCATGCTCGAAGAAAGAGGCCTTTGCAGGGTCGTGCTCAATACTCTCAGCCTCGAGCAGCGCGAACCCGATCTCAGGAAGTGGAGCGCAATGGTTCAGGGTGATATCAGCCCCGAAAAGGAATGTAATATCGCGCTCGTCGGCAAGTATGTCGAGCTTCACGATGCATATCTCTCCGTTGCCGAAGCGCTGCGCCACAGCGGTATTGCCAATAATGCAAGGGTCAATATCAAATGGATTGCCGCTGAGGATGTCGAGCGCGGCTGCCCGGAGGAGATATTTAAGGATGTCGACGGCATACTCGTTCCCGGAGGCTTCGGCGAAAGGGGCATTGACGGCATGATGGTCGCTTCGCGCTATGCAAGGGAACATATGCTCCCGTATTTCGGCATCTGCCTCGGCATGCAGATTGCGGTTATCGAATACGCCCGTCACGTCCTCGGCTGGGCGGATGCCCATTCCACAGAGGTGGATTTCAACGCAAAGCATCCCGTAATCAACCTCATGGAGGATCAGGTCAATAATATTGAGCGCATCGGCGGTACCCTTCGCCTCGGCAGCTACACCTGCCGCCTTGAAAAGGACAGCCTTGCGTATAAGCTGTATAATGAAGAGGAAGTCCATGAGCGCCACCGCCATAGGTATGAATTCAATAATGAATTCCTCGATGCTTTCCGCGCAAGCGGAATGAAGTTTACGGGCTGGAACCCGAGAAGGGGTCTTGCCGAGATAATCGAGCTGCCGGACCATCCCTTCTTTGTGGGCGTTCAGTTCCACCCCGAGTTCAAATCCCGTCCGGATGCCGCTCATCCCATTTTCCGCGGCTTCATTGCCGCCGCGCTTGAATATAAAGCGGCAGGAAAGTAATAATAAGATAGAAAGCTCCCTAAGGGAGATGCCTATAATTCAAAGTAAAAAGGAGTCAAATTATGGAGATCAATAAGAAGATGACCATTGAGCAGATCATTTACGATCAGGAGGGCAATGTTGATAACGGCATCGCAGCTATCCTCATGGGCAGCGGCATGCATTGCCTCGGCTGCGTCATGGCAAGCGGCGAAAGCCTTGAACAGGCCTGCGGCGTACACGGCATCAACTGCGATGCGCTTGTTGACAGCATCAACTCTTATCTTGCAGAGAAGTAATGCGTTTTGAGTAAGCAATGTAAAGGGGCTGCGAAAAACAGCCCCTTTAATGAATATTTGCCGTTTAGCTAAGCGGAGCTGCCTTTATCGGCGGCTCCGCATTCCATTCCCTTGCACTAATAGCTGAATACTGCGATTACATACACTGTCGTTCTTCCCATGAGATCAACAAGATTGGGATAATCATAGTATTCACCCTGGATGATTACCTGATAATCCGTGGAGATAAGGTTGCCGAACACATCATACCATCCTAAAAACTCATGCCCCTCATACGGGGTTGCGACAACTGCATATTGCAAGTTTTCACCAAAGTGTTCGCTATCTTTAAACCAATTAATGCTGACATACCCTTGACCATCGGCATCAGCGTAGACCGTTGCATCATGGAAAAAATGCTGTACTTCCTCGGAGGAGCCCGGATGATTCAGGTGCATAAGGCTTTCGGTACACATCATGATCCAGCTAATAGATTGAATCTTAGGACATTCTGCGACCATGAGGTATCTATTGGGCGTATTGCGGGAGATGATTCGTTCAATCTCGGGGCAGCATAAAATTTCAAGCTCCGCTGAATCGGAGCCGCTGACATCAATCTCGGATATTCCGACAAAATACATGCGTACAACGAAAAGCTCGGAGCATCCGCTCAAATCAAGCTCGCCGACAAGCGTCCCATGGGTGGAAAACTGAAAGTCAAAGAAAACCGACAACAATTTGCCGTCCTCATTCCATGAAAAGTTACTGCCTTTGAAGCGTATATCGTTGCTGGGGTAGGGGTTATATTCTTTATATTCCGACCATGTTCCGGGATCATCCGGATCATAGACGAGCCCATTCTCCGCGCTGAGCTTTTCGCCGTTCTTAAGTCATGCTCGTCAAGATCAGCCCTTGTGGGTGCAAAGGGATTCGTGGGCTCCTGCGCGGAGGGGTCTTCCGTGGGCTGCTCGGTTGGCTGCTCGGTTGGCTGCTCGGTCGGCTGCTCCGTCGCCGGCTCCGGGGTTCCCTCATTCTGCGTTGGTGTGCATGCCGCGAAAATCATACATAAAGTTAGCAAAACGCACAGAATGCTTAGAATTTTTTTCATATAAATTACCTCCAATATTTGTTTTCCTTTCGTTTAGGTATTGGAACAAAGTGTCTTTGTCCCTACTGATAGTATACACATACATTTAGAAATTGTCAACAATTACATCATATATAATAAACGGTGCACACAAAGCGCACTCATCACAAGAAATCGCAGCAGGCTGATTCTTGCAATACACAAGAGAATCCTGATTTTCATGCTTGCCGAGGGATAATATTCACACCGGTACATTTCTTTGCACCGGTGTGAATATAGGGGTGTGAATGCTTTTACAGCCGCCTTTTGCTGCCCCAAAAACACCTCGGAATCTGAAATTATATTTGATTTTACTCGTAATTCAATTAAAAAAACGCTTGACAGCGCTTTGATAAAGTGCTAAACTATGCAAGGTGTCCCCGAAGGGGACTTTATTTAGCTTGCTTTTTGAAAGTATTCCGTCAAAATGCAGGCAATAAAACAAGGAGGCTCACCATGCGAGTAAAGATCACATTGGCTTGTTCTGAATGTAAGCAGAGGAACTACAATACCTTCAAGAACAAGAAAAACGACCCCGACAGGCTGGAGTTCAATAAGTATTGCCGCTTCTGCCGCAAGCACACAGTGCATAAGGAATCCAAGTAAGGGGTAACGTTATGGAAAAGAAAGAAAAGAAACCGAATTTCTTTGTAAGAGCCGGTAAAGCAATCGGCAGGTATTTCAAAGAAGTTGTCGGTGAAGTCAAGAAGCTCAGCTGGCCCACCAAGAAGGAGCTTATCAACTACAGCCTTGCAGTTCTTGCATTTGTAGCATTGATGGCAGCCATCATGTGGGTGCTTGACCTCGGCTTCAGCACCGGCATCACGGCACTTGCAGGCATCGGCAAGTAAGGGTTCAAGCTATGTCGGACGAAGTAAGGACTCATTACGGGGATGATACCCCTTTTGATGCCCGGTGGTATGTCGTCCACACCTACTCAGGTTATGAGAACAAGGTCAAGGAGGACCTTGAAAAGACCATTGAGAACAGGCACCTTCAGGATGTTATTCTCGAGGTCAAGTACCCGACCGAGCAGGTAACGGAGATGAAAGAGGGCAGCAAAAAGCCCAAGACCGTGCTCCGCAAGGTGTACCCCGGATATGTCATGGTCAAGATGATCATGAACGATAACACTTGGTATGTCGTTCGCAATACCCGTGGGGTAACCGGCTTTGTCGGCCCGGGAAGCAAACCCATCCCGCTCACCGATGAGGAGGTCGTGGCAATGGGAGTCGAGCGCGTCCAGCTCAAGATCGATATCGAAATCGGCGAGAATGTACGCGTCATCACAGGCCCGTTTGCGAACTTCATCGGAACCGTTAAGGAAATCAATCCCGAAACGCAGAGAGTAAAGCTCAACATCTCGCTCATGGGCAAAGTTACCCCCATCGAGCTCGACTATGTTGACGTACAAAAGCTGTAATCAGCAGCTGAGAGATCAGCAAAAAAAGAATAACCACGTATGTTTTTCCGCGTAAGCGGATGTAGCATAGTGGGAGGAAAGGCAGGCTCCCCGAAAGAGGGAGCAGCGCCCGGGACTAAAACGGGAGCGTTCTGCCGATACCGCTCGCACCACATTATATTTTAGGAGGAATACAAAAATGGCAAAGAAGATAATCGGCTTTGTCAAGCTGCAAATCCCCGCAGGTAAGGCAACACCTGCACCGCCCGTCGGTCCGGCACTCGGTCAGCACGGCGTAAACATCATGGGCTTCTGTAAGGAGTTCAACGAGCGTACCGCTAAGCAGGCGGGCCTCATCATCCCCGTAGTCATTACGGTTTATCAGGATCATTCTTTCACCTTCATCACCAAGACCCCTCCCGCAGCCGTTCTTATCAAGAAGGCATGCGGAATCCAGAGCGGCTCCGGTGTTCCCAACAAGACTAAGGTTGCGAACATCACCAAGGCTCAGATTAAGGAAATTGCAGAGCTCAAGATGCCCGACCTCAACGCCGCAAGCCTTGAGACCGCAATGAGCATGATAGCCGGCACCGCACGCAGCATGGGCGTTGTCGTTGTTGACTGAGAAGCGAGGTATTGATTATGAAGCATGGCAAGAAGTATAACGAAAGCGTAAAGCTTTTCGATAAGCAGAAGCTGTACGATCCCGAAGAGGGTCTCGAAGTCGTCATCTCCACCGGTAAGGCAAAGTTTGACGAGACCGTCGAAGCTCATATCCGCCTCGGTGTTGACTCCCGTCACGCAGATCAGCAGGTCCGCGGCGCAGTCGTTCTGCCCCACGGCACCGGTAAGACCGTCCGCGTTCTCGTCTTCGCAAAGGGCGATAAGGCTCGCGAAGCACTCGAAGCAGGCGCTGATTTCGTAGGTGATGAGGATATGGTAAAGAAGATCCAGACCGAAAACTGGTTTGGATTCGATGTCTGCGTAGCAACCCCCGATATGATGGGCGTTGTCGGCCGCATCGGTCGTGTCCTCGGCCCGAAGGGCTTGATGCCCAACCCCAAGAGCGGCACCGTTACCATGGATGTTTCCAAGGCTATTGCCGATATTAAGGCCGGTAAGGTTGAGTATCGTGTTGATAAGACCAATATCTGCCACTGCCCCATCGGCAAGGTAAGCTTCGGCAAGGAAAAGCTCACTGAGAACCTGAACACCCTCATGGATGCTATCATCAAGGCAAAACCCGCTGCCGCCAAGGGTACCTACATCAAGAGCCTCGTGCTCTCCACCACCATGGGCCCCGGCGTCAAGTTCAACGGCATGAAGTTCTGATTTCACTGCTGAAGAAACGAAACACCGCAGATCTGCCCCCGAACATTCTGTTCGGGGGCTTTTCATATAGTTTTTTGCCTGCGGCGCGCACGAAAAATGCACTGATTTTTAATAAATATGTTGAATTTATGCTTGCAAGATATTGTTTTTGCGTGTAAAATATCAATATGGGGAAGTATACACAGAGCATACTTCCGTAAATAAAAGATGCCGCCGGTTTTTACCGGCTTGATATAGGGGAAAATATGGGTCTTTCAATTGAAGTCAGAAAATTTATCAATTCCAAGCTCACAGGTGAATTTGTTGATGTTACGCTTCCCGGGGAGCTCCCCGCAAAGCGTACCGAGATACGCGATGTACAGCGTGACAATGCTGCTATCGAAGCATCGAAGCGCAGGGTAAAGGAGCTGTCCGCTGCCAAGCTGACCGCCGATAAAGCCCACCGTGCCGCGCAGGAAACGCTCCGCAAAACGAATGCCGAGCATGAACGCTGCGCCGGGGAACTCAAGGACTGCGAAAAGCATGAGGAGAGCCTGAGGCCGAATTTCGAAGACACGAAAACGGCTTTTGAAGCGGCAAAACGCGACTGCGGCGAAAAACGCCGCCGTATGGATATTGCCTCAAAAGAAATGAACGAAGCAAATTCCGCAAGGCGTAGAGCGGAGCAAATCCTTCATGCCGCGACCGCCGCAAGCGAAGCCCCCGATGAAAGGCAGAAGCAGAGCCTGGAGGAGCAGTATAAACAGGCCTCCGATACTTTCGAGCTCAAGCGTACCGTGTTTGATGCCGCTAAGGCGGTCTACGATGCTGCGGATGACGAATTCCGCACTGTCAAATCCCGGTACGATATAGCCAACAGCGAGATAAATGCCGCTCACAGTGCGACAAAGGCCGCCCAGAATGCGAAAAATATCCTGAGCGATAAGGTTACAAAGATGACTGCGCGCGAGATCGCCGCAAAGGAACGCCTTGATAAGCTGACAGCCGAGCTCGAGGCGGAGGAGATAAGGACGGTCGAGCTCCAGGGCTCGGCAAGAAGCATCGCCCCTCGCTATGAGAGCGCAAGATTCCACTATATGGAGTCCGGCAAGGGTGAACCGCTCATTCTCATCCACAGCGCAGGCCAGTCGCTCTATACCTTTAACAAAGTTTTTGCTAAGCTTGCGCACAGGTACCGAGTTATCGCTCTTGACCTTGCCGGTCACGGCTATTCCGACAGCCCCAGTTTCTTCGATTACGGGCCGGAGGAGCATGCAGAGGCGATAGTCAGGTTCATGGATGCTATGGGCATTGAGACCGCACACCTTCTCGGCTACGGCATGGGCGCATGCTTTGCGCTGCTGCTTGCACAGCTTCACCCCGAGCGCGTGGATAGGATAATCGCAATCACTCCCGGAGGGCTGACCTCGGAAATGCCGACCTCGATTAAGCTGCTCCGCAGCGGCATATTCGGCATCTTCCGCAGAAGCACCTTCTCAAGGAAGAATATCGCAAAGCTTATTGACGACTCGCTGTTCGATCATACCGTCCTCAAGGAACACGATATTGACCAGTACGCCGAACCGTTCACGAACCCGGATGTCCGCAGCGGCGTCCAGCGCACGGTAATGGCGTTTGATGAGGAGGATATCCTCGATAAACTACGCAGTGTCGATTCCGAGGTGCTGCTGCTATGGGGCGATAAGGATAATTGGCGTCCTATCGACATGAAGGATACCTATCTTGCGGTGCTAAGGCACGCCAATCTCATGATTGTACGCAATTCGGGCCATATTCCGCAGGAGGAACGTCCGGACAGGGTCTGCGAATTGGTATTCGATTTCATTCCCGCCGGCTATGATGTCGAGGGCTGACGGGGATGCAGGTCTTTGAATTCACAAAAATGCACGGCCTCGGCAATGATATGATCCTCATTGACGATAGAGCTGAGAGGATACAGAATATCAATGCCTTTGCCGTAAGAATACTTCATAGGAATACCGGCATCGGCGCGGATTCGCTTTTGGTAGTCAATAATTCCGATGTCGCCGATATCAGGATGCGAATACTGAACAGTGACGGCAGCGAAGCGGAGATGTGCGGAAACGGAATACGCTGTTTTGTCAAATTCGCAATCGAAAAGGGCATTATTGCTTCCTCCGATTTCACCGTTGAAACGCTTTCGGGCATCAAGCATCCGAGCGCGGTCATTGAAAACGGTGAGATCACAGCAATAGGCGTTGACATGGGTGAACCGAAGCTCGACTGCATGGATATTCCGGTGGCGGCGGAGGGCAGGTTCATAGATAAAACCCTCTTTTCACACGGTAAGCTCTTTAACGTCACGAGCGTAAATACGGGGGTTCCGCATACCGTTGCATTCGTTGATGACTGCGACCTGCTGGATGTCGAATACTACGGCCGCGATATCGAGAATTCCCCGATATTCCCGAAGCGTACCAATGTGGATTTCGTTCAGGTCATCGACCGTGAAAATATCATAATGCGCGCATGGGAGCGAGGCTGCGGCTGCACCATGTGCTGCGGCACCGGCGCATGCGCCTCGGTCGCTGCCTGCGTACTCTCCGGAAAGACCGAAAGAAAGGTCAATGTGCATGTCGAAATCGGCACGCTTCTCATCGAGTGGAGGGATGATAACAGGCTGTATATGACGGGCCCTGCCGAAACGGTCTGCGAGGGCAAATTCTTTTTATACTGATGAATTCTAATAGAAAAACTACCGAATACCCTGCGGTATCCGGTAGTTTTCGTTTATGAAAATCAGAAGGAGAAATCCAAGATAATTTCTTATTTCTTTGCCCCGGCCATGAAATTCTCGATAAGTGCCTTGAACATGACCTCAGCTTCACCGGAATCAAATCCGAAGTAACGGGCGCAGAGGTATTTATCCTCATCAAATCGCCAGTAGAATACGGAATCGCTGTCCGCTGCAAAGCTGCCTATGTCGCCGACAGCTATATCATACGGAGCTTCGGATATTATGGAACAGTCAAAATATCTCTTGCTGCCGCTCGGGTCGATACCGTTGGCGGTCGCGATAAGATCGGAATTTGAAGATTGAACATTGCCCGAAGAAACCTCCATATATGAAGGCAGATTTCCGCGTAAAGCATCAAATTCGATCTTCAGATTATCCTCGGCCTTGCCTCCGTAGAGGTACTGGGTGTACTCGGAGGGAAGTTCGTTTGAAAAGGGCTCGGGAGTAGCATCCGCGCTCGGGCGCGTGTTCCCGGTATCGGGCGTGTTCAGATTGGCATCAATATCACCGTGATGATTGCCGAAGCCGCCCGAACGGAGCATTGCGGCCGTAACGCCGATTATGCCGAAGCAGAAGAGCATGCATGCCGCCGCCGCAACATAGGAGAGGATGCGCATACGCTTTTTCTTTGAAGCCTTTTTAGCCCTTGCGGAAGCGACCGCACGGGCTTTGATCGCTTCAAAATCGACTTTTGCCGTTTCCTCATCCGCGAAATCCCGGAGAAGCGCATCTATATTTTCAAGCTCCTCCTCGGCAGGCACTGCGATTAAATTGTCGGATATGTATTCCTTATTCATTATCAATGCCCTCATCCCTGAGCTTTTCTAAGAGAAGCGTCCTTGCGCGAACGAGCCGTGATTTGATCGTGCCGTCACTGATACTGGTGGCATCCGCAATCTCGCGCACGGTCATTTCCGAAAAATAGTGGAGCATTACGACCTGCCTGTACACCTCGTCAAGCTCGGAAATAGCCTTTTTCAAACGGCTGCTCCGCTCGTTTTCGGAGGCCTGAACCTCCGGGGTCGGAGCGCTGCTGTCCGCAATATCTTCGCCTATCGGCTCGGAATCGAGCGTTTCGCGTGAGGCCTTCCGCACAGTGTCGAGCGCCAAATTGGTAGAGACCCTGTAAAGCCATGCTTTAAGCTGCGGCTCGCTCAGCTCATCCAATTTGCCGTCATTGAGAAGCACACGCTCGAAAACCGTCTGAGTGATGTCCTCTGCGGCTTCGCGGTTCGAAGTGACCCTGTATGCTGCCCAATATACAAGGCGGGAGTAGTCATTGTAGATTTTTTCAAAAACCTGCTCGTTCAAGTTTACTCCTCATGAATATAACGTACCGTGCCGAAATCCGGTTGAAGATTTTTTTATGTTTTTAAAGAAATTTCAAATAAATCCCCTAAATTCAAAAAGAAAACGGGAATAGCTTCCACTTCTTTGATTATATCATAGAAATACAGCGTTGGCAACCGAAAGAAATGTTTTATGTAAGAATCGGGGAGATGGGGAGAAACGGGCTGAAAAAACCTATTTAGGGCAGAAAATGATTTACCGGCGGAGCATAGCTCTCCGGAACTGCATAAAACCCGTATTGTTTTGCAAAGAAAAAGGGACTGCTCTTTATACAGTCCCTTTTATATGTGGCTGCCGAACCTGGATTCGAACCAGGAATGAACGAGTCAGAGTCGTTAGTGTTACCGTTACACCATTCGGCAAGAATCAAATCCCAAGATGCCGTCCGTTCCGCTTATAATACCCGCCTATAAAAAGCAGGTGAGGGACGATGCGTTAAGTTTCCGGTACCCTAAGGCATTGCAGAGCAAGAGGCGAGGGTGCCTGCCGCTTCCCGACGAAAGCCCCAAAATTTGAAGTGAGGGTTTATAATCGGCCCGTAACGCACACCGCAGGATTCAATAAGATGGTGGGATTAATTGGGATCGAACCAATGACCTCTACGATGTCAACGTAGCGCTCTGACCAGCTGAGCTATAACCCCATCGAGCGAAACCTATTATACACGAAGTCCTTTGAATTTGCAACCCCTTTTTTTAATGTTTATGAAAATATTTCTTCCAATATACCCTTGATTATGCTATAATGGATGGGTCCGGAAGCAGACATTTTTTTATTGATTTTGCAAGGATTTTTGAATCGAACGGAGGAAACATCCATGCCTTATTATGCCGACGGCGCAGAAAAAAATAAGCTTATGGCATTATATATTTTGCGTGCGTGCCATTTTCCGCTCAATCATGAGCAGCTTGCAACGGCGCTCATCGAGAACGGCGCAGGGAATTATTTTGAAATATCCAATGATGTATTGGAGCTTGAGGAAAGCGGCTATATCGTCAAATTCCCCGTTGTCGAAGTTCAGCTTATATTTATAACGGAAAAGGGAAGGGAGCTTGTGAAAATGTTTGAAAGCACTCTTTTGAAGACGAGGAGGGAAGCCCTCGATCAATATGTGCGCGATCATCACGATGAATACCGTGAATCCAATATTTCCCGTGTCGTATTGAATCCGAGGAGCGACGGCAGCGTGGAGGTTAAGCTTGCGCTTATAGAAAACAACCGCCCCATGTGCGAAATTGATATTGTGCTTCCGAATTCCAAGCTCGCAAATGCCGCTCAGCGCAATTGGGAGGAAAACGGCAGCGAGATATATATGGAGCTTCTTTCAAAGCTGATAACCGAATAATATCTTTGATATTTGCGAGATTGTGTTGTATAATTAGTCAACTCGATTTAGGAGGATAATATGAAAAGATTTTTATCAATAGCTTTTGCAGCGATTTTCGTTCTTTTTGCTTTTACAGCCTGCGGTACGGGCGCTGATCCGACCCCGAGACCCACCGCCCGTCCCATCACCGATTCCGGTGAAGTAACCATGGATTCATGGGAAAAGGACGTCATGTTCGGCGCAGGTACCGATAAAATACTTACGGCAGACGAGGCAATCGCACTGTTTGACGGCAAGACCGAGATTAAAAAAGCTGATATGCCCCTTGATAAGGCGTGCTATTCGATCGAAGGCTATGACGTCTACGGCTTCCGCATTGAGGATAAATTCACCGTTTCATGTATGTTTGCGAGCTCTCTTTGCTGCATCAAGTATTATGAGAACGGCAAATGCGCTGACAGCTGCACCAAGGTTTCCGATTTTGCGGACTTTATTAGAGAACATTTGCCTGTGCTCCCACAGTGAGCGCACTTCAACTTTGAAAAATAACGGCTGACCGCTGCGGTCAGCCGTTTTCTCATATTGCTTCAGCCTATTTTTTCATCGTCCTTCCGCCGGGGAAGAAGCCTTCCTTTTCATAAGCACCTTCAATGCCCTTGAACCTCTGGATAAACTCATTGTTATCTTTGGTCTTTTCAAGGCTGTTTATGACTCGCTCGGTCACCTCGGCGTTGTTGCCGCTCGCCATCATGCGGCGGATGGAATTGGCGCAGTTCAGCTCCTCGGGCGTGAGCAGCAAATCATCGCGGCGCGTACCCGATTTGTATATATCAATAGCCGGGAAGATGCGTCTTTCGGAGAGCTTGCGGTCAAGATGTATCTCCATATTGCCGGTACCCTTGAATTCCTCGTAGATCATATCGTCCATGCGCGAGCCGGTCTCGATGAGCGCGGTAGCGATAACGGTCAGGCTTCCGCCGTTCTCGATATTGCGCGCTGCGCCGAAAAATCTCTTGGGCTTGTGCAGCGCTCCGGGGTCCATGCCGCCTGAAAGCGTCTTGCCGGAATTGCCGATGGTGAGGTTGTATGCCCTTGAAAGCCTCGTTATGGAGTCCATTAGGATGACGACATCCCTGCCTATCTCCACGAGCCTCATGGCACGCTCAAGCACCATCTCCGATACCTTTGTGTGGTGCTCCGGCAGCTCATCGAAGGTCGAGTACACGACCTCGCTCTTTATGGAACGCTTCATATCCGTGACCTCTTCGGGCCTTTCGTCTATGAGCAGCACGATGAGATGAACATCGGGATAGTTCTTTTCTATACCGCTTGCTATCGCCTTTAGAAGCGTGGTCTTGCCTGCCTTGGGTTGGGATACTATCATACCCCTCTGACCCTTGCCGATGGGAGCCATTAGGTCGATAAGGCGGATGGCAAGATTTTTGCCGTCGTCATCGGGAGATTCAAGGGTGAGCCTTTCATCGGGGAATATGGGTACGAGCTCATCAAAGCTCTTGCGGACCGTTGATTCTTCGGGATGAATGCCGTTGACGGCGCTTATGTACATGAGCCCGACATAACGTCCGTTCTCCTTGGTGCTTCGGGCCTTGCCCTCGACCTGATCGCCCGTGCGCAGATGGAAACGCTTTATCTGCGAATTGGAAACGTAGATATCGTTGTTTCCGCTGAAATAGTTTTCCGTTCGCAGGAAGCCGAAGCCCTCGGGGCAGATCTCAAGAATACCGGAAATATCGTAGCATTCGCCTGCCTCTATCATCTCCGATACCGCAGGGTTGCTCGTGCCGTACTCGGGATTATAGTAACCCTCCGGCTTGCTGCGATAGCGGTAATCGGAGTCACGATAGCTCTGATTGTAGCCGGACTGGGGGATATAGCCCTGATGATAATCGTCATTTCGGTAGTCGGGAGATGGAAAGCTCTGCTGATAATAACCGTTCTGCTGACGCTGATAGTCGCCTCCGCGATTGTAGCCGTAATCCTGCTGACGGTTCTCCTGCTGCATGCGGTAATCGTTCTGGGGGTAGGAATCCGCATCATTACGGCGCGGAGCATAATTATTGCCGCGCTGTGCATTCTGAGCATTGCGATTGCGGTTATCATAGGTGCGCCTGTTGTCGCCGCGCTGATATGTATTCTGCTGGCGCTGATTGTATGAAGGGGTATACCCGCCCCTCAGCTCCGCAGGCGTGGGCACATTGGATGCTGCCGCTTCGGTATCGGTATTCTGACGGGGCGTGGGTGCTTCGGGTGCAGCTGTGACCTTCGGCTCGGGCTGACGCGATGTGTCGATAGCCGGCTGCGGTGCGGGCAATTCCGGCTCGGCTTCGGCGGAACCGGGAAGCTTGCCGCCGTTCATAATTATATCGGCAAGCTCTGCTTTTCGATATTTAGTGATGGATTTAACACCCTGCGCCCTTGCGATCTCGCGAAGGTCTTCAAGACTCTTTTCAAGAAGCATCTCTCTGGTCATAACAAATAACTCTCCATTCAATATGACGAAATCTGATAAATTAAATTCCCAAACAAAATATGAATCAGGATCAATTTAAGCGGATAAATAAGAAAAAATATCGTCTGCCGTCCTTAGGCATGATAATGATACCTTCTTTTTTTCCTGTTGTCAAGGCGGTTTTTTATGATTCGTTCGCCGTCATTCTCCATGATGTGATAAAAATTCCAAACAGATTGCAAATAAAAACATTATTCCCAAAAAAGAGTGAAAAAATAAAAAATCGGGACGAGACACGCCCCGAAAGTAAATATGCAGGCTTACGCAATCAGATGCTCGATAAGTATCTTTACTCCGAGCCCCACGAGCACTATTCCGCCGCCGAGCACAGCCCAGCGCCGGAACTTTGCGCCTATGGTCTTTCCGAGCTTTTTTCCGAGCAGCACGCCGAGCAGAGAGAGAATAAAGGTAGTGATACCGATAGCCAGGAAAACGAAGGTACGCGCACCGGCATCGAGATTAAAGCCTCGGAATACGATTCCGGTCGCGAGCGCATCTATGCTCGTCGCTATCGACATAACGATCAGAGTGCCGAGCGCAAACGGGTTGGTATGCCCATCCTCGGGCTCGTTCTTTATGGCTTCTATTATCATCTTGCCGCCGATGAAGGCGAGCAGCACGAATGCAATCCAGTGATCGAAATTATTTACAAAGGTCTCCACACCGCTTCCGAAAACAGCGGAAAGCAGGGGTATTATGTAATACCCTATAATGGGCATGAAAGCCTGGAAGGCTCCGAAGAACAGAGCCATTTTGACGGCATCCCAAAGCCTCACGCGGCTTGAGGAAATGCCGGATGAAATCGAAACTGCCATGGCATCCATGGAAAGCGCAACGGCGGTCAGAAAAAGTTCCGTACTGACAAGGATTATTCCTCCTCGTCCTCCTGCTCGTCAAGAAGAGAAGCAAATTCCTGGAACAGCTCTTCAAGCAGCACCTCGTTGTCTATCGGGACATAGATATCGCCCTCGCTGTCATGGATGATCTTCATAAAAAGCACCACGGGTACTTCCTCATCGACCTGATCCTGAGGAACGAGCGCAGCGTATTTTGCGCCCTCGTAATTGAAGGTCAGGATATGGAGAAAGGTCTCCTCTTCGCCGTCCTCATTGATAAATGTTACCTCTTCGTAT
>SFIR01000022.1 GCA_004556165.1 Clostridiales bacterium
TTTCTGCGAAAATGGCAGTTCTTGCCCTCGGGCAAGAACTGGCGATTGCCGGGCAGCATTCTTTTTGAAGAGTGGACATTTAAAGTTGCAATTCACAATCGGCAAATTCCTTCGCGTTTGTTATTGACAATCTAAACGGTTTACATTAAAATATTTAATGTGTTATTATCTGCTAATACCTGAAAGGATCTCAAATTATGGATATTATCGAAAATGCACAGGAAAAAATGAACAAGACCATTGCCGTGCTCAAGCGTGACCTCGGTTCCCTCCGTGCAGGCAGAGCCAACCCCCAGCTGCTTGACCGCATCATGGTCGATTATTACGGCACTCCCACCCCCATCAACCAGATGGGTACGATCAGCTCGCCCGAGCCCCGTATGCTCGTGATCTCGCTTTGGGATCTTTCCATGCTTTCCGCAGTTGAAAAGGCCATCCAGAAATCCGATATCGGCATCAATCCCTCAAATGACGGCAAGCTCATTCGTTTGATCTTCCCCGAGCTCACAGAGGAACGCCGTAAGGAGCTCGTTAAATCCGTTCGCAAAAAGGCCGAGGAATCCAAGGTCGCCATCCGCGCAATTCGCAGGGATGCCAACGAAGCGATAAAGAAGGACTGTAAGGACAGCGTTATCACCGAGGACGACCAGAAGAGGCTTGAGGATAAGGCGCAGAAGGCCACCGATGCCGCTATCAAGGATATCGACCGCATCTGCAGCGAGAAGGAAAAGGAGCTGCTGGAGGTTTGAGAAATCTTCTCGGTTTGCCTCTTGAAGCGGCTGAGGAGCTGCTCACCCGTGATGGATTTGCAGTTGAGGCTGTCGAGACCCGTTCAAAAAAGGGCGTGGACGGTCAGGAGCTGCGCGTGGTTCGCGCACTTGAAGTCCCTGCGGATGTCCCGACGGTGCAGCTTACCTATTCACGGTTCAAGACCTACGCTGATGATGAATAGCATTTTGAGGGCGTGTCCTGCACGCCCGTTTTTGAGTTATGAAAGGCAGTAACCGTAATGAAGATCTATGAACGCTTCTCGGATGCCGAGATGAAGCGCCTCGGGCTTACCGGCAACATGCCCAAGCACGTCGGCATCATTATGGACGGCAACGGGCGCTGGGCAAAAAGCCGCATGCTTCCGCGCAGCCTCGGTCACCGCGCCGGTATGGACGCATTGCAGGAGATAGTGCGCGTATCAAAAAGCATAGGCATCGAAGCCCTGACCGTCTATGCGTTTTCGACCGAAAACTGGCTCCGCCCCGAGCAGGAGGTAAATGCGCTTTTTTCTCTGCTCGTCGAATATTTTTATAAAGAGATTGATGAACTCGATGCGAATAATGTACGAGTCCACATTCTCGGAAGCCTTGAAAGGTTCAGCCCCAAGCTTCGGGAGCTTATGGAGAATGCGCGCGAACGCACCGAGAAGAATACCGGCCTCCACTTTGCCATTGCGCTCAATTACGGCTCAAGGGATGAGATCACCCGTGCGGTAAGGAGCATCGTTTCCGAGGGAATTCCGGAAAGCGAAATAACCGAAGAGACTATCTCTTCGCATCTCTATACACGCTGTCTCCCCCATCCAGACCCCGATGTCATCATCCGCACGGCAGGTGAGCAGAGGCTTTCGAATTTCCTGCTTTGGCAGGCGGCATATTCCGAATTCGTATTCACCGATACGACCTTCCCGGATTTCACTCCCGAGGTCTATTTTGAATGTATCAAGCAATACATGCACCGCACACGACGCTTCGGCAAGGTGCTTGAAGTATAATCCTATTCAGCAGAAGAAAGGAAGCCCTTTTTCAAGGACTTTGAAGTAAAATGGAAAACGATCATAGCCGCACAGCGACCGCCGCTGAATCAACAGAAAAGAAAAAGAACCGAAAAATGCAGGATCTTCCCCTCCGCACCGCAGTTGCCGTAGTGCTTATTGCAATACTTCTCTGCGTCATCTGGTTCGGAGGCTGGATTGAAGCGGTCGTGCTTGGGCTGTTTACTGCGGTCGCGATTTACGAAATGCGGAATATCTTTAGGAAGAAGGGGCTGAGCCCCTTTGTGCTGCCCCTGACGGTAATGGGGCTCAGCATGTTTATCATTCTCTATAAATTCGGGCTTCTCTATACCTTTGCGCTCGCGGTGCTTGCATTCCTCGCAGTTGTGATTGAGCGCATTATGAACCACAAGCGCACAAACGATGATCTCGTCGCTTCGCTTATGCTCTTTGTTTACCCGATTATCGGGCTTACGAGCCTTGCCCTCTGCGGCTTTGAAAAGGACAGCCTGTCGCGCGTTGCACTCTTCTGCTGCTTTGTTGGCCCCATCATGGCGGATAATGCCGCGTATCTCGTCGGTTCCCTTATTGGCAAGCATAAGCTCTGCCCCTCGATCAGTCCGCATAAAACCATCGAAGGCGCGGTCGCCGGGCTTATCGGCGGCGCACTCGGCGGTGTGCTGGCTTATTTTGTGCAGAAGCTTTGGGGTTTCGATATCGAAATGTGGAAGCTTATCCTCGTCTGCTTCATAGGAGGCGGTATCGGTCAGTTCGGCGATCTGCTATCATCCACCTTCAAGCGCTGGGCAGGCGTCAAGGATTTCGGCACCATCTTCCCCGGTCACGGAGGAGTTATGGATAGGATTGACAGCGAGCTTACCGCTGCTCCGCTCGTTTTCCTGTTCTTCAGCCTGTTTGTATTCTGATAAGAGGGTAAATGCTTATGAAAAGCCTTGCGATTTTCGGGTCAACGGGTTCGATCGGCCGTCAGGCGTTGTCGGTCGCGGAGTTTCATAAAGAGGAATTCTCCGTCAGGGTCATTGCCGCTAACAGCAATGCCGACGCGGTTTCTAAGCAGATAGAATGCTTTCATCCCGAATATGTGGGCATGTATTCACCCGATTCCGCAAAGGCTATCAGGGAGCGTTTCCCCGAGGTAACTGTCGTCAGCGGTGAAGAAATAAATGCGCTCGCCGCACTTCCGGAGATTGACACCGTGGTCAACGGCGTGAGCGGCTTTGCAGGGCTTGCTCCGCTGCTCTCCGCGCTCAATGCCGGAAAGACCGTTGCGCTTGCGAATAAGGAAAGCATCGTCTGCGCTCATCATGTAGTTGACGACGCTCTCAATCGTTTCGGAGGCAGGATACTGCCCGTTGACAGCGAGCAGAGCGCTATATTCCAATGCCTCGAAGCAGGCAGGCGCGAGGACGTGAGATCGCTCATACTAACGGCATCGGGCGGTATGTTCCGCGAGTTTTCTCGGGAGCAGCTTCAAAAGGTAACCCCCGAGATGGCGCTTCACCACCCTACATGGAGCATGGGCGGCAAAATAACGATAGATTCATCGAGCCTGTTCAATAAGGGGCTTGAGCTTATGGAGGCAGGCTGGCTCTTCGGCTTCGGTCCCGATGACATTAAGATACTTGTGCATCCGCAGTCCATCGTGCATTCTATGGTCGAATACCGCGATGGTTCGGTGCTTGCCCAGCTTGCCGAGCCCGATATGCGCCTTGCCATCCAGTATGCGCTCACCTATCCCGAGCGGCAGACCTCGCAGCTTAGAAAGCTCGAGCTTTCTAAGCTCTGCACCCTGAGCTTTTTTGAGCCTGACTGCGAAAAATTCCCTGCGATTCCGCTTGCCTATGCCGCTTTCCGTGACGGCGAAACGCTGCCGATAGCATATAATGCTGCAAACGAGGTAGCAGTCGAATTCTTTATAAACAAAAAGCTCGGTTTCACCGATATTTCCGCATGCGTTCGGCATGTAATGAATAAAATTCCGTGCATAGCCCGGGTCGATTCCGCCGATAAGGTTTACTCCATTGATGCCGATGCCCGTAGGCTTGCAAGGGAATTCTGCGAAAATACATCTTCAAGGAGGAATGGATAATGACTTTTGTCTATATTCTGCTTTCCCTTTTGGTTCTGACATTTCTGATATTTTTCCATGAGCTCGGCCATTTCACTGTCGGAAAGCTGCTCGGCTTCCGCATACTCGGTTTCTCGATAGGCTTCGGCCCCGCAGTCTTCAAATTCAAAAAAGGTGAAACGGAGTACGCCCTGCGCGCACTGCCGTTCGGAGGCTCCTGCCAATTTGACGGCGAGGATGAGGAAGCGGAAAACGACCCCGGAAGGTTCAATGCAAACCCCGTCTGGAAGCGTTTTCTCGTGATACTTGCGGGCCCCGTCACAAACGTGCTGCTTGCGATTATCATGGCATTCATTCTTATGCTCTGCGTGCGCGTGCCCGTATATTCAACCGATGAAGCGACCGGCGACATATTCCCCACCATCATGCAGCTGACCGAAAACGGTCCTGCCGCCAATTCCGGGCTTCAGGTCGGCGATGTCGTATTAAAGGTCGATGACACAAGCACCCTTGCCGCCGATAACGAGGATTCGATATCCGCGCTCAGCAGGCTCATCGGGGAAGCCGGCAGCAGCATGGTCTTCACCGTTGACAGAAGCGGTCAGCTTATGGAGATTACGATTACCGATGCATACAATGCTTCCGAAGGCAGGAATATCGTCGGCATCACCATAGGCGGTACGATAATCGACTACACCCATTACAATGTCGGCGAAGCCTTTACCGGTTCATTCCGCTATATCGGGGACATCATAAAGCTCACCGCGGAAGCAATCGGTACTATGTTCACGAACGGCATCCATCAAGGCGATGTATCGGGCATCGTCGGCACTGTCGCTATCATGACCGATGTTGCAAGAGAGGGTCTCGTGAACCTTGTCTATGTTGCGATAATCCTCTCGCTGAGTCTCGGCATTTTCAACCTCATCCCCTTCCCTGCGCTTGACGGCGGAAGGCTGCTTTTCCTCATTATAGAAGCTATCAAGGGTAAACCCCTCAACCGTAAGGTCGAGAATATAGTAAACGCTATCGGTCTGATTCTGCTTCTGATGCTTATGGCGGTCGTGACGGTATTCGATGTCATCGGATTGTTCCGATAGGAAGTGAAGCCTTCCTCGGCCGCTTTCTCTACTCCAATCTCGATTTTCGGCGGTCTCGTTTCGCTGTTATATTTCGAAATGCAAATCAAAAAGCAGTGTGTCGGGATTGCTTTCCCCGATACACCGCTTTTTCACATTACATCGGGCTAATCACTCCGCATGCAATGCGTTTGCCTGCGTTGCCCGCCGGCTGGGAAGTAAAATCATCAACGCCTTCATGCACTATAACGGTCTTGCCTATTACATCCCACGGTGTGAACCTCTCGGTCAGAACAGCCATAAAAGCCCTTCCGTTACAACCGAGCAGCGGCGGAAGATCCCCCGCATGGTTCGGATGCGAGCAGCTGCCCGGGTCATAGTGCATACCGGCATCCTGAAAGCCCTCGCCCGTGCAGGCTCCGCCCTCATGGATATGGAAGGCAAAGAATCTGCATTTGCCGCATTCCGTGCTTCCGCTCGGCAGCCCGTTCATGCGCACGGAAACAATACAGCCTCCCCTGTCCGGGTAGAAATACACATCTCCGATAAGCCCGCGGTATTCTTCGCTCCCGTTGAGCCTGGCATATGCCACCGGTCTTCCGAATGAACAATTCAGCATAAAAAATCCTCCGTTTCTGATGTATACTATTCAGAAACGGAGGTATTGTTGAATCCGTTGTTCAGCCCTGCCTTCGCATGGTGGGAAGTATTCCCTCATCGCGGAGCATACGGTACATTATCGGAAGCGGCATGCCGATGACGGTGAAATAATTGCCCTCCACCCTTTCAACAAACATCCCGAACGGCCCCTGTATGCCGTAGGCACCGGCCTTATCAAGCGGTTCACCGGAAGCGATGTATGCTCGGATCTCATCCTTTGTAAGCTCCGAGAATGTTACCCTTGTAGTACTGCATTCGGTTCGCACGCCCCTTTCGGTTGCAAGAGCAACGCCTGTATGGACTGTATGCGTTTTGCCGGAAAGAAGGGTCAGTATTCTCTCCGCATCCTCGCAGTCACGGGGTTTACCGATTATCTCGTCTTTGAAGCTGACGACCGTATCGGAACCGAGTACCGCAAGATTTGAAGCCGCTTCGCCCTCGGAAATAAGCCTGTTATATACCTCCTCAGCCTTTCTTTCGGAAAGTATCCGCACGAGCTTTTCGGGATCTTTCTCGTCCGTATGCTCATCCGCATTGCTCACTATCGTTTCATAATCATATCCACACATCTTCAAAAGTTCCCGCCTTCGCTGCGAACCGCTTGCAAGTATCAAACGCATATCCTATCTCCTTTTCATAAAGAAAGTATCACATTTTGAGTTCACGCCTGATTTTATCAGAAAATGCCGAAGGATTCAAGCAAAAAAATTTTTTAAAATGTGGGGAAAAGTGGTGCGAAAGTGCAGTTTCAGTGTTGACAACCTCCATTCGATACGATATAATTTAATCGCGTGAAGAATCATGTTCTTTTGCGTATCGTAAAATCAGGTCTTATGCTATCGGAAAGGAGGCACGGAATGAGCGAAGAAAATACAAATATCCCTCGTTTTATCGGCGAATCGACGAATTCCGTTGACTCCAAGGGGCGTATATTCGTACCCACGAAATGGCGAAGTCAGCTGAATGAAACGATGATTTTGCATGCCGGCTTCGGCAGGTCTGCAAGCGGAAGATACCTTGAGCTGACCACGGTCGATAATTTCAATAAGCTCATCTCGATGATAAATGCGCTGCCTCCATCCGAAAAGAGGTTTGAATCACTGAAGCGCGTCATCTTCCGCAACAGTGAAGAGGTCTCTGCGGATAAGCAGGGGCGAATCCTTATTCCCAAGAGGCTGATAGAGCATGCTTGCCTGAAGTCGGAGATAATCATGACGGGCGCCGGAGACCATATAGAAATCTGGAATCCCGATATGCTTGATACAGCCGATGCAAGCTACAGCCATGACAGCCTGATGAACGACTTTGAGCTGCTTAACGCAATGCTCACCGAACGGAGCTGACAGATGATTGATTGCTATCATGTGCCGATAATGTTCGATGAAGTGATGAAGCTTCTCTCCCCCGAACGCGGCGGAATCTTCGTGGACGGTACTCTCGGCGGCGGCGGTCACAGCGAGGGCATTCTCGAAAGGCTCCCGAAATACGGGCGGCTCTACGGTATCGACCGTGACGATGACGCCCTTCTCGAAGCGGGCAGAAGGCTTTCAAATTATCCGAATTTCACCGCTGTCAAAGGAAATTTTTTCGATATGCGTTCCCTGCTCGCCGCTTACGGTGTAACGGGCGCGGACGGGATACTCCTCGATTTGGGAGTTAGCTCGCATCAGCTTGACGACGGCGAACGCGGTTTCTCCTACGGCACCGATGCAAGGCTCGATATGAGGATGGACAAGACTCAGGCATTCAGCGCGTACGATGTCGTCAACGGGTATTCATCCAAGCAGCTGTACGAGATCATCCGGGATTACGGTGAGGAGCGTTTTGCGAGCAGGATTGCAAATGCAATCGTATCCGAAAGGGACAAGCATCCGATAGAGACTACGACGGAGCTTGCCGCCATCATCAAAAGAGCCATTCCGGCAGCGACAAGGCGCGACGGCCCTCACCCGGCAAGGCGCACCTTCCAAGCAATCCGAATTGAGGTCAACGGAGAGCTTGCAGGGCTTGAAAAGGCAATACGGGATGCGGTGGAGTTTCTTAACCCCGGTGGGGTTATCGCAATCATCTCATTCCACTCCCTTGAAGCCCGTATCGTAAAGACGACCTTCAGAACGCTTGCAAATCCCTGCACCTGTCCCAAGAGCGCACCCGTGTGCATCTGCGGCAGGAAGCCGAGCGTGGAGCTGCTAACCGGCAAGCCCATCACGGCAAGCGATATTGAACTTGAAAACAACCCCCGTTCGCGCAGCGCCGAGCTGAGAGCTGCGAGAAAACTCATAACCGAAAGAGGAGAGTAATACAATGTACAATGAGCGGACTACGGAAACAGATACCCGGCAAACCGGACGCACAATCACTCCTGTGAGCGCGCGCTCAGGCTCATATCAGGGCGCGTACAGGGGAGCATCCGCCACGAGCGGAACCTATTCGAGAGCTTCCTCCTCTTCGGCGGCATCCGACCGAAATAGTTATTATCAGAGAAGGACCGAAGCCTATAACTCCACTCGCATCGCTGTTCAGGGAACCTCTGCAAGGGTGCTTGAGCCGAAGGTGCAGGAGAAGGAACGCGTCAAGCCGCAGGTCGAGAAGAAACGCAGACCCGGTGCGGAATGGCATGGTCTCTTCGATTATTTCCGCAAGACACATGCGATAACCAAGCTTGTCGTCATTGCATTCGTATTTACGGCAGTTGCCGCTATTGCTGTCACCCTCGTGGGCGCCTTGGGTGTCGCCCGTACTCAGAGCGAATTGAAGGATATCAACGAGCAGATAGAGAGCATAAACGAGAGCATCAGCATAGCAAGCCAGGATTACTTTTCATCCGTAAGCAGCACCGAAGCAAGCAGCGCAGCGAATGAAAAAGGCATGACAAGGAGCGCACAGTCAACACCCATACACCCGTAAACTTCTAATTTTTGACGGTTCGTTCCTCCTTCGAACCGCATTCAGGCAAGGGGCAGCGATTATGGGACAGAATAAGAACGTTAAGACAAAAGAAGAACGGACTCCGAAGAAAAAGAAAACGCGTTACGGCAAACGAATTGCGTTCTTGGAGACCGCGCTTCTTTTGGCATTTATAATCGTCATAATCGACATTTTCTGCATAATGGTCGTGCTCGGCCCCGAGCGGCTCGAGGTCGCCGTACAGCAATGGACGCGCACATCCACCATCACCGCAAACCGCGGCCAGATCGTGGACTGCAACGGCAAAGTGCTTGCAACTACCGGTGCGGTCTATAAGATCCTGCTCTGGCCCAAGAACATAACCTCCGGCAGCGAGGAGCGCGTTGCAAGGGAGCTTTCGGATGCTCTCGACCTCGATTTTGACTATGTTTACAAATGCGCGACCAATAAGACCCGAAGCGAATTCGTTATCAAGCGTCAGGTTGACTCGAAAACCGTTTCCAACGTGCGTTCGCTGAAGCTCAGCGGCGTCGGCATTGCCAACGACAGCAAGCGCTACTACCCCTACGGCACATTGCTTTCACAGGTCATTGGCTTCACCACAAGGGACAATGTCGGGCAGAGCGGTCTTGAGCTCAAATATGATAAATATCTCACCGGCAGCGACGGTAAGCTTATCAGCGAGACCGACAGCAGCGGCAACCCCCTCGCCTACGGCTACACCCAGTATGAGGACCCCATTGACGGTGCTAAGATCGTGCTGACAGTCGATCAGGTCTTCCAGAGCTATCTTGAAAACGCTCTCGAAGAAGCACTGTCCGTGAATAACGCTTCAAGCGCGCAGGGGATCATACTTGATGTGAATACCGGAGCGATAAAGGCAATCTCCACCAAACCCGACTACGACCCCAACGATCCGCCGAGGAACGACCTTGAACAGCTTGCGGAGCTTTCACGCAACAGGCTCGTGACGGACGTCTACGAGCCGGGCTCCACCTTCAAGATACTGACTCTGGCAGCGGCTATCGACTCCGGAAACGCCGATCTCAATTCCACTTTCTTCTGCAACGGCGGCTATATTGTGAACGGCGAGCGAATTAAATGCTGGAAGCATGCAGGCCACGGAAGTCAGGATCTTACAAAGGCTACCGAAAATTCCTGCAACTGCTGCTTCATGCAGCTTGCGCTGCGCATGGGCGTCAGCGAATTTTACGATTATCTCTATGCATTCGGTCTCGGTCAGAAGACCGGCGATATTTTCGACGGTGAATCCTCCGGCATCGTGACGAATGAAAAATACGTCACGGAAAACGACCTTGCTCGTATCGGTTTCGGGCAGAGCGTTGCCGTTACTCCCGTTCAGCTCGCGGCAGCGGTATCTGCTGCAGTGAACGGCGGCTACCTCTACTCCCCTTACATCGTCGAGCAGGTGGTTTCCTCGGATGGTACCGTAATCGAGCAGGCGGATCCAAGCCCCGTCCGTCAGGTGATTTCCGGTGAAACCTCCGCAACGGTCAGGCAGATACTCCAAAGCGTTGTCGATAACGGCACCGGCAGGAATGCAAAGATAGAGGGTTATTACGTCGGCGGCAAAACCGGCACTGCGCAGAAATACGATGAATACGGCAGGGTTTCCGCCGGAAGCTATATCTGTTCCTTCATCGGTTTCGCACCCGCGGATGATCCGCAGTACCTCTGCCTCATTCTCGTTGATGAGCCCCATGTCGGTTCAATCTTCGGGAGCACCGTTGCCGCTCCGTTTGTACGCAGAGTACTTTCGGAGATCCTGCCCTATTCCGGCATTCAGCCCTCGCATCTATCCGAAATCGTGACCGTTCCCAATGTGCTCGGTCTTACGACGGAGGAAGCGAACAAGGAGCTTGCAAAGGTCGGGCTTATCGGGTTCTATGAATGCGCCGATGAGGTCACCCTCCAGCTTCCCGCCGCCGGAGAAACCGTCGTTAAGGGTTCTTCCGTTCTCCTCTATACGGGCAGCGACGATGTTAATATAGACAACGAACCCGTAATCGCACCCCTCATGGTCGAGATGCCCGATCTCATGGATATGACCGCCGTTCAGGCATACAATGCTCTCACTGCACTTGGGCTGAACATGGTTTGCAGTCCCGAAGACCCCCACGGCGTTGTGCTCGGGCAGAGCATATACGCAGGGACCATGGTTGAATACGGTTCAAGCGTTACGCTTTATTTCGGGATAAAACCCGAGGAATAGATTTATTGATGCAAAAGCATAAATTTTGAAGGGAATTTGATACCATGCTTTTAAGCAAGCTTGCAAAGAAAACCGAATCAAAGCTCATCGGCGGCGACGTCGATATAAATCGCATCGAATACGATTCGCGCAGGGTCGTCCCCGGCAACCTCTTCGTATGCGTCAACGGAACATTTCTTGACGGGCATAAATTTGCGGAATCCGCAGTTAAGAACGGAGCCGCTGCGCTGCTCGTTGAGCGCGAACTTTCTTTCGATGTTCCCCAGGTCATCGTGCCAAATACCCGTATCGCAATGGCGGAGATGGCTGCCGAGCTTTACGAACAGCCTGCAAAGGGCATAACAATTATCGGTGTGACCGGTACCAACGGCAAGACCACCACAACCTATATGCTCAAAAGCATCTTTGAGCGTGCCGGCCACAGGGTCGGGCTCATCGGAACCATCCGCAATCTCGTTGGCAATGCCGTCATCCCCACCACGCATACCACTCCCGAAAGCGTTGAGCTTATGCGCATATTCCGCATAATGCGCGATGCAGGCGTCGATGTTATCGTGATGGAGGTTAGCTCCCAGGCGCTCGATCAGAACCGTGCGCACGGCATCGAATACACGGTCGGCGGATTTACAAACCTCACTCAGGATCATCTCGACTATCATAAAACGATGGAGAATTATCTGCGTGCAAAGCGCAAGATGTTCGAGAATTCCAAATTCGCAGTCGTAAATGCTGATGACAAGAGCAGCGCTCCCCTCATTGACGGGCTCGGCATCGGCAGCATGACCTACGGAATAAATAACGACTCGGATATACATGCAAGCAATATCGAAGCGCACCCCAAGGGAATCGAATACGATCTATCCCATGACGGTATGGTCGATCACGTCGTCGTCAACATCCCCGGGCTGTTCAATGTCTATAACTCCATGCTTGCGGCAGCTATCGCGCTGAAATTGGGCGTTGACATGAAAGACATCCTTGGCGGCCTTTCGAGCGTCCGCGGAGTATCGGGAAGAATGGAAGCCCTGAACACCGAAGGCTTCGATTTCTCCGTAATTCTCGATTTTGCTCATACTCCCGACGGACTATTCAATATTCTTGCCGCCGTCCATGAATTTGCCAGGGGCAGGGTAATTGCCGTATTCGGCTGCGGCGGCGATAAGGATAAAACAAAGCGCCCCATCATGGGCCGTATCGCCGGAAGCGGTGCGGATTACTGCATCGTGACCTCCGATAACCCCCGTACCGAGAATCCCATGGAAATAATTGATATGGTTCTTGAAGGCGTCAACCAGACAGACTGCCCCTACGAGGTCATCGAAAACCGCAGAGATGCGATAGACCGTGCTCTTCACATCGCAAAGAAGGGTGATGTCATCGTCCTTGCAGGCAAGGGACACGAAACCTATCAGGAGATCAACGGAGTCAAGCATCCGTTTGACGAAAAGCTGATTGTCAGCGAGTTGCTCGCCGAGATGCGTAAGGAAGGTTAATTCTATGCAGAAGATGATATTTGCTTTTATCGCCTCCGCTGCGATAGTTATGCTGCTTGCTCCTCTTTTCATACCCATGCTCCGCCGTCTGAAGTTTGGACAAGTCGAGCGTGTTGAGGGGCCTCACGCTCATTCCGCCAAGGAAGGCACTCCCACCATGGGCGGACTGATGTTCGTTATAGGAATAACCGCTGCGGCTATGATATTCAGCGTCTATGATATTGCGCTCAGCTTTTCCGTTCCTGCAATACTCATGATGCTCGGATTCGGGCTTGTCGGTTTCCTTGATGATTTCATCAAGGTGAAGTGCAAAAGGAACCTCGGGCTCCGCGCTTACCAGAAGATAATTGCGCAGCTCCTGCTCTCTTTCGTCGTTGCCTATTATGCATACAGAAGCGAATTCATCGGCCCCGTTCTATATGATCCTGTCTTCGGGGAGATAAATATGGGCTGGGGTTACATCCCCTTCATCATGTTCGTCGTCATCGCGATAGTCAACAGTGCAAACCTAACCGACGGTCTTGATGGTCTTTTGGGAGGCGTAACGCTCGTTTATTCCATTGCAATGGGCATTCTCTTCCTGTATTTCGCACTCGTTCTCAACAAGAGCCTTGCAGGAAGCCCCGTATTCGTCGCACAGAGCGACGGCATGCTCAGCATGGCAATCTTCTCCTTCGCAGTCGCCGGCGGCTGCCTCGGTTTTCTTCGCAGCAACAGCTACCCGGCCAAGGTCTTTATGGGCGACACCGGCTCCATGGCTCTCGGCGGAGCGATGAGCGCAATGGTCATCTATTCGCGTTCCCCGTTCCTGTTCCTGCTGATGGGTATCTGCATTGTTGCAAGCGCAGTCAGCGACGTGCTCCAGGTGGGCTCATATAAGCTCCGCCATGGCAAGCGTATCTTTAAGATGGCTCCGCTGCACCACCATTTCGAGCTTTTGGGTTATCCGGAAACCAAGATAGTCACGGGCTATATGATAGTTACCGCTATCACCTGCCTTGCCGCGCTGGCGCTTTATATTTAAATTCGGTATCAGTCCCGCTAACGGGATTTACGGTGCGAAAAGCACTGATACAATCGTCAGGAACAATGCTTTGTTTCGGTTTTTGTTGGCACTTGACGGAGCAAAGTGAAACCGATCGGATGAAGGATTTTGAGAGGGAGCAATCGGCACCCTTCTCAAGAACCTTCATCGTTCCGGACGATTTCGTTTCTTTATAAGCATGTGATCGATCGGCAAAGCATAAATAAGAAAGGAAGGTTCGTAAAAAATGAAAAAGACTGCGCTCGTCGTGGGCATGGCCAAAAGCGGAGTTGCTTCTGCGATACTTCTCTATAAAAAGGGCTATACCGTCATCATTAACGACCTTAAATCCGATATTCCCGGGCTTAGTGAGTCCCTTAAAAAGATAAAATACGTCAACCGCCTGGGCGTTGCTCCCGAGGCACTGCTTGACGGCATTGATCTCATGGTTATCTCCCCCGTCATTCCGATATTCCGTCCATTCGTCAAGGAAGCAATCGCACGCGGAATTGAGGTCATCGGTGAAATCGAGCTTGGCTACCGTTATTCAAACCGCGGAGCAAGATTCGTATGCATCGGCGGAACGAACGGCAAAACCACCACTACAACCCTGACCGGTGAGATTTTCACCGAGTACCACAAGCGTATCGGTACGGGCAATGCGTATGTTCTCGGAAACATCGGAGTCCCCATAACCGCACATGCGCTCGACACTAAAGCAGGCGATACCGTCGTTGCGGAAACTGCCTCGCTTCAGCTTGAAAGCATTGTTGATTTCCGCTGCAATGCTGCCGGTCTTCTCAACATAACCGAAGACCATATCAACCGTTTCGGCAGCATGGAAGCATATATCGCCGCAAAAATGCGTATGTTCGAGAATCAGACCGAAGAGGATTTCGCCGCGCTTAATGCGGATGACCCCATTGTGTCAAACGCAAAGACAAGAGCTCGAAAGCTCTTCTTCTCCCGTAAAAAGGAGGTCGAGGAAGGCGCATTTGTCCGCAACGGCAAAATCATTTTCCGCATGGAAGGAAAGGAAACGGAGCTTATCCCTGCCGACGAACTCGGCATTATCGGCGCTCACAACCTTGAAAACGCACTCTGCGCCGTATGCCTGAGCCTTGCAATGGGCGTACCTGCCGACATAGTATCGAGCGTGCTTCGCTCATTCAAGGGAGTTGAGCACAGGATTGAATACACACGCTGCTACCACGGCGTCACCTTTTATAACGATTCCAAGGGAACCAATCCCGAATCGACCATCAAGGCTGTCGAAGCCATGAAGCAGCCCACCATTTTGCTTCTCGGCGTAGGCAATTACGATAAGCAAAGCGACTATCGCCCTGTATTCCGCTGCTTCAACGGAAGGGTCAAAGCCTGTATCGTCAATGGTTCGAACACCGAAGCAATAATGAAGGCTGCCGCGGATGAGGGGTATACCGCCATCCATGCCTGCATGGGCGGTCTTGAAGAGATGATACTCGATGCTCTCGACATTGCGGAAAGCGGCGACGCAGTGCTGCTCTCGCCTGCATGCGCAAGCTGGGGCATGTTCACCGATTATGAGGAACGCGGAAGGATCTTTAAGCAGATCGTTAATTCGCTCGAAGACTAATTATATTTTGAGGTTGGAATGAAGGATAACATCGTCAGCAACAAAGAAATGCGGTCAAGGCGGCTGCGCCGTGATATTTTCGGGCGGAGAACCGACCCCGTTTCCCTCCCCGATGTCAAGCGGCATGGTCTTGATTATCCTTTGCTGATTGCCGTTGTTCTCCTCTGTGCCTTCGGACTGCTGATGCTGTTTTCCGCAAGCTATTACTACGCTCAGTCCTATAAGGGCGACGGTCTTTACTACGTCCGCCGTCAGCTCGTATACATGCTTGTCGGCATCGGCGTTATGATAGGCCTATCCTATGTGCCGTACACGCTGTATTCCAAGCGTATCGTAAATTGCATCATCTATATTGCGCTCATCATTCTGCTTGTTATCGTTCTTGCATTCGGAAGAACCGCACAGGGTGCGCAGAGATGGATTGCAATAGGCCCCATAACCATTCAGCCCTCCGAATTCACAAAGTTCGTTTTGGTCATTGTGCTTGCCAATTACATGGCAAGGAACCGAACCTACATGAAAAATTTCGTCAGCGGCCTGCTTATCCCCGGGATCCTTACTATGCTGCCCTGTGTACTGATACTGCTCCAGCCCAACCTTTCCATGGTTATAATCATTGCGATAGTATTCATCGTGATGGTATCCCTCGGCGGATGCAACCCAAAGCAGCTTGCCGTGTGCTTCCTTCTCGGGCTCGGCGGCGGACTTACATATGTCTTCCTCAAGGGCGGTTATCAGCTTGAGAGAATAACGATGGCATGGAAATCCTGGGAGGAGATCCTCAAATATTCGGGTGACGAGACCTATCAGATCGTTCAGTCGCTCTATGCCTTTGCAAACGGCGGTCTTTTCGGGCAGGGGCTCGATGCAAGCAGACAGAAGCTGCTGTTCCTCCCCTATCGCGAAAGCGACTACATCCTCCCCATCATTGCGGAGGAGCTTGGTTTCGTTGCTGTTTTGCTGCTCCTTGCATGCTATTTCTTCGTAATCCACCGCGGGTACAGGATTGCAAGGCGCTGCAGCGACAGGTTCGGTTCACTGCTCGCAGCCGGCATGACGAGCATACTCGCAGTTCAGGTCATCATCAACGTCGCAGTCGTTTCCGGAATGATGCCTGCGACCGGCCAGACACTGCCGTTCATCAGCTCCGGAGGCACCTCCCTTGCGGCATTTCTTGCTTCCATCGGCATAGTGCTGAACGTATCGAGGTATACCGAAAAGAACAAGGCGGATAGGGTATAATTGCTATGGCAGACGAAAGAAAAAGCAACATGAAAAGAGGCGCGGATGATGAGCTCGCCGTTGGCAGCGAGCGTATTCGTCGCAGCAGAAAAGCCGCTAAGCCCGATGAAGCCATAGAATTTTCCGCAGCCAAAGAGCCTCGTCCCAATGCTGAGCCTAAGCCCCCCTTGGATACCGTGGAGGCTCGTGCGCATGCGAGGCGCCGCAAATCCCCCAATGACTACTATGAAGAGGTAGTCATTGAAGAGGAAAAGGCAAAAAAGCGCAAGGATGATCTCAATTCAAAAAGTATAGATGCCAGGGGCATGAGTAAGGAGCTGCGCGGAAGGCTCAGGCGTATTGCCGATATTCTGAAGCTTCTTTTGATCTTCGCCTGCATCGCCGGAGCCATCTATGGCCTGATAGCGCTGTACAATCTTTTTCATGTAAAGGCAGTGACAATCACCGGCAGCATCAATTATTCCGAAAGGCAGCTGCTTTCCATGAGCGGAATTCAGAACGGCGACCTTATATTCCGCTATACCGAAGCATCCGTAAAGGAGAAGCTTGACCGAATAGGAAATGTGCGGCTTCTTTCGGTGAAAAGGGATTACCCTAATACCGTCATTATTGAGGTCGTGGACTGCGATGCCCGTGCGGCCATTGCAGCGGCTAACGGCACCTATTCTCTCATAACCGCGGACGGCTTAGTGCTTGCGACGGGCGTTGAAACATGCGAGAACCTTATCCTCATCAAGGGACTCTCGGCAAAGAGCTATGGTGTGGGTTCCTATATTGATTCCGACAGCATGAGCGGAACCGAAGTGGCCGCAGTCAGATTGATGCAGGAAATCAATAAGAGCAGCATTGCCTTTGATGTAACCGCCATAGATCTCAGCAATATTACCTGTGTTAAGCTCGAAATAGGAGAGCTTTTTACTATCAATCTCGGAAATACGGCGGAATCTGCCGATAATGTCGAAACGGCGGCTAAAGCCTATCAGCTTTTTCTTCCCGATTATCCCCTTGGCGGCATAATCAACGTATTCACCGGTTCGACAGTCGTCGATTTTACTCCGAATAAGGTTCAAAACGGAGATTAAAGCCTCGGATTTTGTTCCTATTTGTCGAAGCTTAGTTCTTCGCTGTTCCGGCTGACCGTTCCCGGGATTTTCTCCGAAATGCCGGTATAGCTATTGCTTTAATCCTTGTATTTATGTTATAATTATATGTGTGTAAATGTAAGTTTTTTATCGGTTTACAGCCGTGAACTGCGGCTCGGCCGAGAATAGGAAATGCGGATGAAATTCAGTGCAGTATTGGATATCGGCAGCAGCAAGGTGATCGCAGCAGCTGTGACATCGGCTCCCAAGGGAGCTTTGTCCGTTCGCGGTATGGGCATATGTCCCTATCGCGGATACCGTTTGGGCATGCTTCCATCCAAAAAGGAGCTTGCCTCCGCAATCGCTTCCGCAGTTGAGCTTTGCGAAGAGGAATCCGGGCTTAAGATTCGCTCGGTCTGCGTCGGAGTGCCCGTTCCGTTTACAAAGGCGGTAGTATCAAGCGCCATGCTTCGCTCCGGCTTCGGAGGTGCAAAGGTCGTCGAAGCGGACATAGACCGTATAATCATGCTCTCCGCCCCAAAGGAGCCGCCCGAGGGCTTTGAGCTCATGCACAGTACGCCCTTTGATTTTGTTGTGAACGGCAATAAGGCTGTCAGCGACCCTGTCGGCATACGCGTATCATCCCTTGAAGCAAAGGTATCCCATATCTATGCGGATACTGCGTTTACAAAGCTCGTTCGTGAAGTACTCTGCGAGCTTCATCTCACTGCGGATCCGTTCATAGCTTCATCCGTCGTCTGTTCAAGCTACGTCATACCCGGTGAGCTGCGCGCATCCGATGCCGTCATCATAGACTGCGGCGGCAATCACTGCGATGTAATGCATGTCCTCGGTGATGCCGTAATAGATTCTTTAGCCATAGCTATGGGCGGCAACTATATCTCGAACGATATTTCCCTTGTTCTCAGGCTCCCGACAGATGCGGGCGAGGCGCTGAAGCGTCGTTTCAGCCTTACGGACGAGAAAAAGGACGATTACGATAAGCTCTTTATCCCGTATGAGGGCTATGTCCGCGTAAAGCGGTCACTGCTTTCCGATATTATTACCGCAAGATTGGACGAGCTTGGCAGATACCTGCTCGAGAATATTTTCGAGCTGCTGCCTGCATCGGCTATCAACGCACCCGTTTATATGATAGGAGGAGGGATCTCCTCAATACCCGGAGGCACCGAATACATTTCGGATTGCATCGGCAGGCCGATATATGATTACGCTGCCCACCTTGATGTGGGCTGCGGCGGCGAAAGAGGCAATGTTGCCGGCAGGATCACAGCTTTAGCGCTTGCCGAATTCATGCTGAATGAATACGGCGGAGGTATACGAGCCGCGAAACCCAATAATAAGATCATGGTTACTAAACCGTAGGAGGATATGATAATGGCATTCGAATTTCAAATTGACAATGAAACCGGGAACATCGCCCAGATCAAGGTCGTAGGTATCGGCGGAGCAGGCGGCAATGCCGTAAACCGCATGATAGAATACGGTCTGAAGGGAGTCGAGTTTGTTTCCGTAAATACCGATGCTCAGGCTCTTTCAAGGTCCATGGCAAGCGTCAAGGTGCAGATCGGTGAAAAGGCGACCGGCCGCCTCGGTGCGGGCGCTAAGCCCGAAGTCGGCCGCGCAGCCGCTGAGGAAAGCCGCGATGCGCTGACCGAAGCTATACGCGGTGCGGATCTTCTGTTCATAACTGCCGGCATGGGCGGCGGTACCGGTACCGGAGCAGCTCCCATCGTTGCCGAGATTGCAAAGGAACTCGGTATTCTCACCGTTGCAGTCGTCACCAAGCCCTTCAATTTCGAAGGCAAAAACCGCATGGCGAGCGCAATAAAGGGTGTTCGCGCACTCCGTGATGTCGTTGACACGCTCATTATCATCCCAAATCAGAAGCTGCTCTCCATCGTCGGCAACAAGCCCGTGCGTGAAGCGTTCATGGTCGCTGATGATGTCCTCCGTCAGGGCGTCCAGGGTATCTGCGATATTATCACTCAGCCCGACATGATTAACAGCGACTTTGCCGATGTTCGTACCATCATCGCAGGCAAGGGTATGGCTCATATGGGTATCGGTACTTCTACCGGGGACAAGCGCTGCATCGAAGCTGCCAAGCAGGCTATCAACAGTCCCCTTCTTGAAACCTCCATCAACGGTGCAAAGGGTGTTCTTCTCAACATCGTCGGCGGTACTTCTCTCAGCATGAACGAAATCGAAGAAGCCGGTTCCCTCATTCAGGAGGCTATCTCCGATGAAGGCGATGTCATCTTCTCCATGGGTCTTGATGAGAATCTCGATGATGAGGTTCGTGTCACCGTCATTGCAACCGGTTTTGACTGGCCCGCAGAGCTGCTCGACAATCCGCCCGAACCCGTTTATACCGCACCGAGCGAGCCCGAGAGGCCTGCAGCGCGATTCCAGACCGCAGAGCAGCGTCCCTCCGCATCCACTAAACAGCAGGGCATGCCTGCACATGAACCCGCAGACACGAGGCGTGTGAACAGCACCTATGCTCCTGCGACTCCCCGTCCTTCGATGTTTGAAAAGACTGAGCGCAGTATGTCCTCCCGTGAAAACACCTCAGAGTCCGTTCTGACGCGCACAATCGAAGAGATCCCGGGCTCCGATAATGCGGCGCCATCCGCAAAGAAGACCGCAAAATACGATTCCAGGGAACGCGAAAAGAACGACCTTTCCTTCCCGTCCTTCTTCCGCAACAGGAAAAACTGAGTTTTAGGGCTGCCGCTTCTGCGGCGGTCCTTTTTCATTCGTGTCATATTTACATTCGGGCATGATTGTGTTATACTGTATGTGGAGGAAAGTTTATGCCTGAGTTTATTGTTGACAATCAAATCATTCATTACGAAATCAGGGGGATTGAGGAAACCAAGCTCAAGACTCCGCTCCTTATGCTGCACGGCAACGGTGAGGATATGCATCTTTTTGATGCCATCGTTCCGCATATTGAGGATACAAAGCATATCGTGCTGATGGACAGCCGCTGCCACGGTGAATCTCACCCGGCGGAGGGCGGTTCAATCCACCTGTCGTATTCCGTCATGGCCGATGATGCCATCGCGCTTATGGACAGCCTAGGTTACAAGGAGTATGATATCGTCGGCTATTCCGACGGCGCTATCATTGCTCTCATCATGGCAAGGAAAACCTATGCCGTGCGCAAGATTATCGCTATCGGCGTCAATGCGAATCCCGATGGGCTCAACCCTGCCGCAATAAGGCATATCAAGGCTGATTATCGGAAGGCCAAGCGCAAAAAGGATGAACGCAATATGGAGCTCGCCCGTCTTATGCTGGAAGAGCCGAATATAACTCTTGCGGATCTCTCCCGTATCGTTGCCGAGGTCACCATCCTTCTCGGAAAGAAGGATCCTTGTATCGACCGTAAGCAATCCGAGGCCATTGCAGATGCACTTCCCCATTGCTCACATATGCTCATCGACGGAGCCGGGCATGGCATCCCGACGACCCATCCGCGGGCTGTCATTGATTGCATCCGCACGCTTCTGTAAAATATATTTTGTTTTCATGCTGAACCTTAAGGATTTCGTCAACCGATTTTTCGCATAATGCGTTATATAGGCAGATGATGAAAGCGAGGAACCATTCTTAATAACAATGTAAGAAGTTCATCATTGACGATTTCCTTCCTGTTGAACAAGAGCCGCTGCGAGTCGGTTCTTGTTTATTTTTATAAATAACGCAAAAAGAAAGACCGCCTCGGCTGACCGAAGCGGTTTCTCTTTAATTGTTAGTCAATTAGTCATTTGTGGGAGCACCGACGGGGCAGGTTGCTGCGCAAGCGCCGCACTCTACGCACACCTCGGGATTGATCTCGTACTTGCCGTCGCCCTCAGTGATAGCACCGACGGGGCAATCTGCTGCGCAAGCGCCGCAGGCAATGCAAATGTCAGTAATACGATAAGCCATTTATGTTACCTCCTAAGAAATTTGTTTGGCGGGAATTTGCTCCCCTCCGATAATATTGTACCACTTAATTCGGATAAATCAATATGGTTGCAAAAAAATGTATGCAGGATGAACGCAGGCAGAGCTTACTTATCCATTGCATCTTTGAGGGTTCTGCCGGGCTTGAAGCTTACAGAACGGCTTGCGTCGATCTCAATGGTCTCACCGGTCATGGGGTTACGGCCCTTCCTTGCAGGGCGCTCGCGGACATCGAAGCAGCCGAAGCCAACGATCTGAACCTTTTCTCCCTTTTCGAGCTGGTCGATGATGATATCAAACATAGCGTTGACCGCAAGATCGGAATCCTTACGGGTGAGATGGCACTTGTTTGCAAGCGCATTGATAAGCTGGGCTTTATTCATTGATGAATTCCTCCATTGAATTTATTATCCACTTTAAAGACGGGCAGCCCCCTGCGGAAGAGATGCTCGATTCGTTAACAACTTTGCCATAGTTGTCCGCAGGACTGACGCTACACATTTTATCAGTGTTGAAATAAAAACGCAATAGCTTTATGGTATATTTTCAATAAAACAAAGCATTTTTCAGTTCGCCGCGCAAAGTATACCATAATTATTTTGCCTTTGCGCGCTCTCCGGCCTTCACTCTGTCCCAATATGAATCCATCTCTTCAAGGGTCATGCCCTCGAAATGCTTATTCTCGGAGAGCATGAGCTTTTCCGTTTCAATGAACCTGTTCATGAACTTGTCGGTTGCTTCGGAAAGCGCAAGCTCCGGATCTATCTTCAGAAGCCTTGAGGCGTTGACGCAGGCAAACAGCAGATCACCCACCTCCTCACGGAGATGCGCTTCATCATGCTTCCCTATCGCATCGAGGACTTCATCGGCTTCCTCATGCACCTTCGGGAGTGCCGAAGCTGCCGAATCGAAATCAAAGCCCACATGCGCCGCTTTCTTCTGGACCTTATAGCTTCTCATAAGCGCGGGGAATGATGCAGGAACGGAACGCATGGCATCGGCAACGGTCTGCTGATGCTTTTCCTGCTGCTTGAGGTTCTCCCAGTTCACAAGAACCTCATCCGAAGATTTCACATTCACATCGCCGAACACATGCGGATGGCGATAAATTAGCTTGTTCACGATACCCGTTATGACATCGCGCATGGTAAACTCCGCTCTCTCCTCCTCGATAACGGCATGGAATACCACCTGAAGCAGCAGATCTCCGAGCTCCTCCTCAAGGGCGGTAAGGTCGTTCCTGTTTATAGCATCAAGCACCTCGTAGCTCTCCTCAATCAGGGAAGAGCGCAGGCTTTCATGGGTCTGCTCCGCATCCCAAGGACAGCCTCCCGGCGCTCTCAGGCGGTACATGACCTCCATCAAGCCGTCAAGGCCGTGAGTCGTGCGCTCCATAAGGCCGCATTCGGGTACTATCACAACGCTTGCTGCGCCGAGCTTGGGCTCATTTTCAAAGCTGTCCAGCTTATATAATGGAAGCTCTTCCGCATTATAGCTGCCGTCATCATTCATGCTGCAAAGAAGGATAATATGTTCATCGGGATAGAATTCCGATAGCTTCAGCTTGACGTCCCCTGCGCTGTACAGCGAATCAATCTCCTCAATTACCAGCTCATTATCGGTATCATTGAGCCTCAGATTCATCGCAGAGGTAATCCTATATTCCGTCATATTGATATCGAAGCCCTTTTCAAGAGCAGCGGAAAGCGCAGCCTCGGCAAAGCCGGTTGACGGAATACCGGCAACGGAAAAGCCCCGTTCGGTTCTCAGTTTCTTTACAGCGTCATAAAGCTCCCTGCTCACGCCGCGATTCAGCACGGCATATGCGCAGCTTTCCCCGCTCGTGAGCCTTTCGGCAATGCGGCGGTTCAGCTCGTCAAAGTCCTCGCTGGAATCATAGATATCATCCATCGGGATTGCATCGGGTCTTAACCTGTTTACAATCTCGGCGCAGGGATGCTTCAAGGTCTGGACATAGAGCTTATCCGCGGTTTTCAATGCTTCGAGAGCTGTATCCGAAATGGTTTTGGGTGTTGCAAGCGGTATAATCTTTATGGTTTTCATCTTTTACCTCTTTTACCTCATTAAGTTAAATCGTGAATCCGCCGTCCACGGTCAGAACCTGACCCGTGATAAAGCCTGCGCTTTCATCCGCGAGGAATGATATTGTGGCGGCAATATCCTCGGGGGTGCCGAGACGGCCGAGAGGAGTTTCTTCTTTTAAGATATTGACCGTTTCATCGCCGAGATGCAGCGTCATATCGGTCGAAATGCAGCCGGGAGCAATGCAATTAACTCTGATGCCGGACGGAGCCAGCTCCGCAGCAAGCGAACGGGTAAGCCCGACAAGAGCGGACTTGCTCGCAGAGTATGCAGCCTCGCAGGATGCTCCTCTGATACCCCAGATGGACGAAATATTGATAATGCAGCCCTTCTTCCTTTTAAGCATTCCCGGAAGGGTTTCCATTATAACATTTCGCGGACCCGTTAGGTTCACATCGAGTATATGCTGCCAAGCTTCATCATCGGTATCCTGAAACAGACCCGTATGCGCAGTGCCCGCATTATTCACAACGAGTTCGACATGCCCGAGCTTTTCTTCCGCAAAGCGAATCATATCGCATACTTCGCTCCTGTTCGCGACATCCGCCGAATATGCCGCAGCGCGTAAGCCCTTTGCCCTCAGCTCATTTTGGAGCTCTAACGCCGATTTTTCATTATTGTTGCAGCCTAAAAGAACGCTCCAGCCATCGTTTGCGAGCCTTAAGGCTATCGCCCGCCCTATTCCGCCGGAAGCGCCGGTAACGATTGCGGTCTGTTTCATCATATTGATTCTCCCGTGGTTATTCCGCTTAAATTATAAGCTTTAAGCTCATTCATTGCAACAGTTTTGTTGATCACGAGTCGGGACTGTGAATTGCAACTTTAAATGTCCACTCTTCAAAAAGAATGCTGCCCGGCAATCGCCAGTTCTTGCCCGAGGGCAAGAACTGCCATTTTCGCAGAAAA
>SFIR01000045.1 GCA_004556165.1 Clostridiales bacterium
ATTTCTCCTTCGATAAAGTAAATTTATGATAAACACGGCGATGATTGACACTATTCGATACACCACAATGCCTGTTATCATTCCGTAAAACAGGCGGACAACGCCGTTATAATCCGTTAGCCCCACCAAGGCAAGCTCCACAGGCTCGGACTCCGGCAGCATTTTCACCGACTGTCCGGTGATATCCTTTACCACAATCGCCTGACCTTCAGAAAACGGAGGTGCGGCGTAAAAATATAACCCAAGCACCAACGCAATAAACAGTCCCGTTACAATAAGGTAAATTTTCAGCGGCCGCCAGCGGCGCTTTGCGTTGCGTTCATACCGGGCAATCGCCGCCGCTGTAGGCTGTGCGGGAGCGGCATATGTATGCGAGAACGGAACGCCTGCCGTGTTGCTCTCAGGCGGCTCGTAGGTTTCCTCCGGCTGAACTAAGGCGTTTTCATAGGCGTCTTTCAGCACATCCACCTGCGGCCACTCTTCAAACACCGCATACAGCATCAAATAGTGCATTGTGACGACCGCCATTTTTTCATGCTCGTCAAGCGTTTGGAACAGGCGTGTCAGATGTTCGGTAAACGCCGTTATCTGCGGCGGCGACATGAGATTCCGCCCGATATTCGCATAGCCGGGAACAGTCAGCGCAAGCGGCAGATCGTCGCACAGCCCGTTGATGTTTGATACATACAGCTTCAGCCTTTCAGACATACGCTCCCTGTCGGCAGAGCTTACGCTGTTCCAACCGCCCGACACCGCCGAGCAGGCGATAAGCAGTGAAATATCCTGTATCGGGTAGCTTCCTCCGCCGTCATCCGAAAATCGGGATAACCCCTCGGCGCAAAGCCGAAAGCACGCCGCCGCTGTTTCAATCGATTTGTCAATTCCCTCGGCGTATGTTTGCTCCGCCTGTTTTTTTAACTCGTCGCATATGCTCATAGGATGATTTCTCCTTAACGGTAGTTTTGTGACTGTCACATATCATTCGTTTCGGTTCCCGTCGCTTTCCGTACCGAAAGTTTCTTTCCGGACAGTTCCCCCGCAAGACGCAAAATCTGCGGGATACGGTATAGGTTCTGCCTATCCTCCGCATCAAAATTCCGTCCCGTAATATCGGACAGCTTTTCGGTGCTCTCCGCAGAAAGTCGAGCGTGGCACTTTTTTAATTTATCCTGGTAAATGCCATCATGAACGCAGTCAAGCGGCAAATCCGTCCAGCCGGACGCGCGCATAAACGCTTCAAAGCGCAAGGCCTCCTGTCTGAGAAGGACATCCTCAAACGCCGGCAATGCTTCTTCCATAACAGAGAGGTCGCCTCTTCCGTCATCAACAAGCTCAAGTTCCATCAGATACAGCTTGTACGGCAGAGAAACGGCATACGCGCCCGCGTAGTTTTTGTAATACTCCACCTGATTGTACAGACTTTTGAGCAGCGCAGGTGTATGTGTTTCGTTGATTTCGGTAATGCCTATACGCACGGCATTGACCGCAACCGCCAACCAATAGTCAAGTGAATCGGCAGTCAGGATATGTCCGTAGGTCTTCTCATAGCTGCCGAAGGGCAGCAGTGCAAATGAGCACAGCTTTTGCTCCGTGTATCTCTGCCGGTCGGCGGATATTTTCCAATCTGAAAGGCACAAATACGGCAGAAGCAGTTCCTCGGTTGCCGTTTTGTCCATCAGAATATGTATAAACGGTTTGTCGCCGTTCAGCCCGTAAAACCGCCGCAGATACAGTCCGGTGCGGATATTGCGCTTTTCCTCGCCGAGAGAGACAATGATGTAATCGGGAGAGATACCGGACAGCACCTTCGGAAAGCTGTCGGTTTCCGTATCCGCGGTATAAAACTGTATGCCGAACCTTTCGGCAAGCTGCGGCGAGCTTTTGGCCAGCAATGCCTTTGCCCGGTCGCCGTCCCGGTCGATGACGTGAATCTCCGTCCGTATTCCGTCACCCAACTGCCCGCACCATGTGACGGTGCGCAGAATTTCCAGACCGATATTTCCCGCGCCGACAAGCAGTATCGACAGTCTGTTTCCCGTCACGGCTTTATACAGCGGAAAGTCCCGCACAAGCTGCCGGGCGATAAGCTGTTCTTCGTTAATAAGCTGCACATGAAATTTTTCGTACAGATAATCAAAGATGACCGAAGCCGTTTCATCCTTGGTATAAAGCCACATATACAGAGTATCACTTGCCGCATCGTTGTATTTTTCAAAGAGTCGCAGACCGTTTTCCAGATTGATACTGCCGTCAAAATCTAACAGATAATAATGGCGTTTGCGGCGGATGTTATGCCGGACAGAGGAAATATCCCCGGTCAGCACATACCCGCCGAGCTTTTTGATTCGGGATAGCAGTTCGGCGCTTTCATCCTCCGTACTGCCGGAAATCGCAAACAGAATCAGCGGTTTCCGTTCCTTTTCGGCAATATTCTCCGCAAGGCAGACGGTGCGTTCGTTCACAGCCGAGAATAAATAGGAATCCCGAAATACCGAACGAAGTCGGTAGAGCAGCCTTGTGAACCGCTCCGAGAAGAAGGACAGCGTAATGCCGATCGTAAACAGCGGAGCTAAAATGAACAGAAACAGCAGTACCGCCCGATAGACCGAAACAAAGCTTACCTGAACAGCGCCGATGCTTTCCAGTATTTCCACCGGATCGGCATTCATTAACATGGCGCACATGGCGTTGAACACCGACAGCCAAAAGGCATAGGGACTTCTGCCGCCGATGTAATACGGCAGCACCATCACCACCAGCGACAAAAACACGCCCACACCGAGGGTGCGGATAACGCTTTTCAGATTATTCCGTTTCCATACCGCAAGGAGAACACTGACCGCAACGATCAGGATTTCTACTGCGGCACACAGCTTTAATGCGGTTTCGGGTTGCATATTTCACACTCCGTTTATCAAAATCAGATGACATTACTTGTTCGGTTTCCATAATCCGTCAACAAAGCGTCCGTATCTCATCTCGCCGTATTCATCGGTGACCGAAGCGAAACCGTCGGGTCCACGGTCAAAGGTGTTGCAACAGATGACGGTGCCTGACTTCAAGCCGTAGAGGCGGGCATCCTGATACTCTCCGCTTTCGATGAGATACAGCGTGCCTCTGCCGCACCATTTAGAATCATAGAATCCGCCGACATAGTATTCCGCATATTCGATGCCGTTTTCAAATGACAGCCAGATCATGCGGCATTCGCCCTCGGGAAGGGAATTTGACGAAAAGTCGTCGCTTGCTATTATGTACGGATTGTCGCCCTTTGTCAGGATGCGGACTCCCGTGCCGCACAGAGAGTCGTTTACAAACTGCCCGACGTAGCAGTCGGTGAGATCGCTTGCATTCACATCGGAGAAGCGCACCTCGCCAAACCCGTGACGGGATATATAAACGGTGCTGCCGACGCGCCTTTCCGTGACCGCCCCAACATAACGGGAGCCGTCCTTGGTGTTCAGCACTCGCGGTCCCGTCGGGGACGGGAGAATATCGTCGTTGTTCCAGCGTTTGCCGTACCATTTGCCGTTACTTCTGCGCATGAGCGAGATGCCGTGGCGCATACCGCCGAAAAACTCTCCGACAAAGACCTCGCCGTTTGCGAATTCATACCGCCCGAAGCCGTGGAAGCGGTTGTCCTTCCACCAGCCGCGGTAAACCTCGCCGTTTGCGTAGGTCTGCTCGCCGTAGCCGCAGCGCTTATCGTCCTGCCAAAGCCCCTTGTAGACCTTGCCGTTTCCTTCGTCCAGCATGCCGTAGCCCTCGTAGTTGTCCGCATGGAAGCAGCCCCGGTAGAACCCGCCGTCCGCGAAAAAATAGGCACCGAATCCCTCGCGCACGCCGCCGACCGCCGCGCCGCGGTAGGAATCCCCGTTTTGGTAACGGAGCAGCACATCGTCTCCGGTATCGGACTCCTCCGTTTCGTCCCCGCCGTTATCGTCACTGTCCGACAGATACATTTTTCCGTCTGAGCCGGGCAGGTACCCATAATCGAGAAGATCGCCGAACACATCATCGAAATCTGCGAATCGGTCGTCGAAGCTGCCGTCATCGTTCGGCTTGAGCGGTTCGTCGATATTGCCGTTTTCCTGCAGGCGGAGTATGGCACAGAGCCATGTGCTGTCGTCGTCATCGTATTCGCCGGACAGCCTGAACAGATTAAGCAGCGGATCAAAGTAGTCACCGTCCCCGGTGTCCGTCCATAAATAGCAGGCGAGATTTGCAAGATACGGCGCAAGATCCGTTCTTTCGTCGTAAGCAAGGCTGTACATCGCCGCAAGGAGGTACTCCTTTTCGGTAAATCCGCGGATAAAGTCAAGACGGAGCTCGATGTTCTCCGTGAGCTCGCCGCTCTCCACGCCGAGAATTTCCGCGATGATCTCCTTTGTTTCCGCATAGTCGCCGCCCGTAAATTCCTCATGGAATTCATCGACGAACGGCTCCAGATACATACACGAATTGAGGAGATAGCGATCCCGCGGGTCGCGGAAAAGCTCCGGACGGAGGATTTTTTCGTGAAGCTTGCCGACTGTGGCAAACTCCTCCCATTCGGAGTCGTCCGTCGTATCGGCGCTGCCCTGCGCAGCGGCAGGGGAGGAATTGGTGTAAACAGGAGTTGTAGACGAGCTTTTTCCATCCGCAAGAGCCCTCGCGCGCCGAGCGTCCTCGACGGTTTTTATGCTTTCGTCATACGGAATACAGGTTTCGATCAGATTGCCGTCCTCGTAAAAGTCAATATATCTTCCGCCTTTTGAGTTCGTGAGATACCAGACGAACCGTCCCTGACGTTTGCCGTTTACCCATTCGCCCTCGAACACCTTATCCATTTTCTCCATGCCGAAATCCCCCTCGACGGGATTTGCCGTATTGGATGAGCTTGCCCCGGCCGCAGAGTTTTCCGTCCTTCCATTCGCCCTCGTAAGTGTCGCCGTTTGACCATGTGATTCTTCCTTTGCCGGTGCGCTTGCCATCCACCCAGTTACCGTCAAAGATATCGCCGTTTGCCCAGATGTATTTTCCGCGCCCGTTCTTTTTTCCGTTAATGAAATAGCCCTCGAACAGGTCGCCGTCAATTTCAATCCGCTTGAATTCTCCCTGCGGCTCGGATTTGTTGGAAGCATCCTTTTCTTTATTGTTTCGGTCGGCGGCTGCGATCGTGGTTCTATTCTTAAAGTATTTTCCTGTTTTTAAATCAACAAGCTGCACAGCAATTGAAAGCCCGCTGTTGGTGATTCCCTTCATTCCCCGGTACATACACGCACGAGGGTTATCCCAGCTTCTGAACGCTGTCTTCAGCAACATGAAAAATTGCTCATATGGGTCGGTCGAAAGGCTGCACACTCCTTGTGCCGCATATACGCTTTTGAATGCGGCGCATAGCTCTCGTAATGCCTCAACAGACAATTTTTCAATCTCGTCCACACCGTATTTTCCTGTCGCTTCGTTTTCAAGATCGGTAAAATGCCGAGAGCTTACATCCATTTCACATGCGAATTCTTTCATGAGTTGAAGATGCAATGCCCATGCTTTTTGCGCGGCTTCGTCTGGTAAGGTACTCAATACGGATTCATTCAATCCGACGCCGTTGATTTTTTCGAGAATACCGGGCATCGGAACAACCGTACTGGCGAAAATCGAAACGGTTGCACTTTCTCCGAATTTTACACCGGCGTCCGAGCAAAGACCGTCAAGCACTGCGGTAATGCGACCGCGCAAATCCTTCTCAATTTCTCTCGTTATGTAAAATTCGGCACAAGCCTCCTGTGTCAAAACAAAGCCAAGCGAATTCGGTTCGGTATCTATCATTTCACAGGCATTTTTACCGAGAGTCTCTCTTATACTGCTGTCAATTTCAGAAAACAAATAAATATTTTTCATATTATCTCTCCTTACAACTTATCTGAACTGCTTTCACTTTGGAAAAATCGTGCACTTTTTGTTTTTCCGTTTCATTATAAAAACACAGCCAACCGTCATCTTTAAAGCGGATCTCCGCATCCTCCGTTTCAAGCGAGCCGATACGCAAAAGCGGCAGACGATCGTTTATAAAATCACAGCTTTGCGTCATATCTCCGAGAAGAAGAGAAGATGATTTTTCATCCGCATCTGCCACATCAAAATCGATTCTCTGCTCGGAAAACGCCAGACTGTTGCCGTCCTCATCGGTCAGTATCATTTCGTGCAGGGCGGACAGTTCGCCGTTATACCGCAACACTCGTGCCGATTTTTCGTCCGTGGCTTCGGGCATTGTATCAAGATCGTAAAAGAAATATAGGATTCCCGTTTTGGGAAGCAGTCCGCTTTCGTCAAAGCCTTCTGCCAAGTCGTACCTTTCGCCGTTTTCCTCGATATACGGCCATTCAAAGCAGTCCCACACATCAGGGTTGCCGAACAGCTTACTTGAACCTGCAGGAAGTTTATCTTTTGGTTTTGATATTTTCAGCTTAATACCGTCCATGCCGCCACCTCATTGTTACTTATTTCACCCATACGGCCTGCAATTCATCCACGCCCGTAAACCACGGACCGTCGTATACGCCTGATGCTCCCTTATGTCAAAAAGGAAGTTGATCCCTTCGTGCAGGGTGTAGTCGTTTCCGTTAAAGTTAATGTCTGCGCTGTTTTTATCAATCCTTTTTACAATAAGTGTGTAATTGTGTTTTGGAGAGTATGAAGTAAAATCCGCCGTGAAACTGCCGACTTCAGCAGGGAAAGAGACATCATATCTGTGCATATCGGACGGGCAGCGCTCACAGATATTTCCCTCAAGCCGTATTGTCAGCGTGTCTTTTTCAAGCCCTTCATAAAGATCCACTTTGTCAAGAATTTTGTTGTATTGCAGATGGTTCATATATTCCCTCAGCTTTCCGCCTGAATCAAGGCGTTATCGTCAAAAGAATAATCCTTTATCCATTCAAGTGCCGGAGCATATCCAGCCTCGGCCGCAGCGGAGATCCATTCGGCAGCTTTCGTTAAGTCTTTCTCCGTCATAGTTCCTGTTTCAAAGCAAATACCAAGTCGGTACATAGCGCAGGGCTTTCCCATTTTCGCCGCTTTGATCAGCTTTCTTAATTTCTTTGGTTTTCCCATAGCAATGCCGCCTCCTGTTCTGAAATCCATTTTAAACTATTCCGTCTGTAATTTGGTCGCCGCAGCGGCGACATTTTTTGAAACTCAGTGATAGTCACACTTCTCCAAGTATCATTATACATTTTTCGGCACTATCTGCAAGAGTTTTGCAAGATAAACTGCTTGTATATTTATTTCTGAATATAGTGCATAATAATATGCAGAGAGGTGAGATTTATCATGCTTGAGCTTGAAAAGGGTTTTGAATCCGTCAATAAAACATTCCGCATTCCCGTAAATATTGTGGAGCAGCTTGACCGCCTTGCCGGCGAGTACAACACTTCCATGAATAAAATCGTTGTGCAATGCCTTCAATATGCGCTCGATAACCTGAACACATCGGATGATAAATCCACGGACTCAAAATGATACTCGGCTGCCGTTTCCCGACGGCGGCTTTTTCTTTTTCAAAACGGCTCAAAACCGAAATGAAAAAGCGCCTCGTTGATATCAAAGAAATTAAATATTTTCTTTTCAATGCAAAAGGCAATCACAAGATCGAAATCGTCGGCACGGGATAAGCTGTATCCGGCAGAGGAAAGGAGTTTATCTGCATCCTCTCTTGATAATTCCAATGCAAGACACAAAGCGATAACCGTTCTCTTGGCAGGTATGTATTTTTTGTTCGACCGTATCTTGGAAAACAACCGCCGGTCAATCATGGCTTTTTTATAGATATCGCTGTCTTTCTGTCCGGTACGGTCAATAAAGGCAAACATCTGCTCCGCGAAAGTATTCTCCCTGTGTTGCTGTAAATACTGTTCTGCGTCATCGGTATCGATATCCATCATCTTGCAGAAGGGTATTTCTATCCTCCCAAAGGATGAACCGGTAAGGATGCCGCCGTTTCGGATAAATTGCTCACATTCCAGCAAAAGCTGTTCTGTCATCAGGAGTTCACCTCCGATTTTGAAGCCGGAATAAAATCGCAGATATCACCGATATTGCACTCCAGATATTCGCATATCCGTTTCAGAACAGTCATAGAAACCTCTTCGTCGCGGCGAAGTTTTGTCATCGTGTTCGGAGAAATCTCAGCCGCCCTGCGAAGATCTGCTTTGCTCATTTTCTTATCGACAAGCAGCTTCCAAAGCTTGTTGTAACTGACCGTTAAAGACATTTTTCAGCACCTCGCAAGTAGTATTTACTTTATTATACTACATTCACATCGCAAACACAAGAGAGTTTATCTACATTTTGTTATTGTTTCGCAAAATATTGCGATTTTCTGTCATACCATAAACAAAACACAAACAGCCCTGATGAGTTTCAGATTTTTGTCTGTACTCATCGGGGCTGTTTCATTTTATGCGGTTACAAAGATACAACCATATATCTCGGTATGTGCTTTCTACCGGTATTGTGCATAATCCATTCTCCTGCGGTGGCGAAGAAGAAATCGCCCTTTCTGTCGGCATAGATATATCGATTTTGCCCCAGTCATTGTTATGATCGGCACAGTATTCATAGGTGACTGAGTTATTGTCAGCGGATGTCAACCGCAGCTCTACAATATGGATGTACTCATCAATCGCAAGCTCAATCAGCATTTTCTCGTAAGCACCGTTTACAATTTGAAAAGCAGTATCGGGCGAAGATAACATATGCTCGGCGGCGAGGTCTATGTAGGCTTTTCCTTTGCGGAGTAGCTTGACCGAATTGCCGTTTTCGTCTTTACTGAGTTCATAAATCCCGTAACATTCCGGGCAAAAGCCGAGATGATCGGCAACCATCATGCGTTCTCGG
>SFIR01000046.1 GCA_004556165.1 Clostridiales bacterium
CGGCATCGACTACATTCTCGTAGGCGATTACTATGTGCCGGACTGGAAGCTGCCGGAGGAACACCGTCCCATTGGCAGGTGGGGCAATCTTCACAGGGCATATCTGCGGCAGTACCGCCCCGCCCTCTATTCGACCCTTGTCCTCTCAGGTGAGCTGCACACCTACCTTGCCGATCTGAACGAGCAGGCAACGGAAAGATGCAGTCTTATCATTGAGCAGATGGCAGAAGCCGAGGGCGTGGACGAAGCCTTGAAAGCCTCCGACCAGATGCTATGGGTGCAGTCCATGAACTCCATCCGCAGCCGAGCCGAGGAAATCATCAAGCGTGAGCTGATTTACTGCTGATATTCCAAGTCCAGACCCGCTAATTTCATGCCGAATGAAAAGCGACAGGTATTTCCTTGTGAAGTCCCTGCCGCTTTTCATTTATCAAAAATCAAGGAGGAAAACATTATGAAATTGAACATCAACGAGAAGAAAACCCTTTACACCTTCGGTTGCCCCAACCACAGAGCAACGGTTGACCGCTTGCAACTGCTGGCGGCTATCACACCCGACCCTGTTGCCGGAGAGCTGTTCAACGACCTTGCAATCAAGCTGAGTACCGAAGAAGCGCACGACTGGTATCGCCGCTTCTACCGCACACTCCGTATGGAAATGGACGGCTACTATGAAGCGGAACTGACTTTGCGGCTGGCAGAAATCAGCAGTTACGATATGGAGGGCTATTATGGCGAAGCTGACGAAGTATGAAAAGGAAACCATTATCCTGTTCAACGAGGGCGAGGACACGGCAAGTATCTACACCTTTAACGCCGGACTGAAAAAGCGGCTGGTGCTGTTCGCCAAGAAGTACCCCGGCCTCTGCCGACAGGAAAAGACCCATGAGCAGGGCGGCGTTTCCTATGTGCTGGACAAATCCCGGCTGTCCATCCGTCTGCAACCGCCCATGAGCGAGGAACGCAGACGGAAAGCAAGCGAGAACGCCAAGCAAACCGGGTTCAGGAGCAGGACGGAATAATGTAGCGTTTAGGGGTGATATGCGGTCAAAATGTCGGGTCTGTACTCGATGTTTTGACCGCTATTACATAGCAAGGTATAGTTCTATCGTTTTTCTCATTTTTAAGGCTATACAGATTCAAAACGATTAAATCAAGATATTTCATCCCGACTGCTTGAAAAATTCACATTATCGTGATATAATAAACAAGGATATTCTCAAATCGGGAGGGTACTATGGCTGTTACATATAAAAAACTATTTCATCTGTTAATCGACCGTGGTATTGCAACGGCTGAATTGACAGAACAGGCAGGCTTTAGTGCCAACATTTTAACCCGATTTAGAAGAGACCAATATGTTTCATTGGAGAGCATTGAAAAGCTATGTTTTGCCCTCGATTGCGGCGTTGACGATATTCTGGAATTTATACCTGATGAAAAGGAGAACGGAAACAATGATTGATACAAAGAAAGAGCAGGAGCGTGACGAGCTGCACCGTGCGATATGGGCAATCGCTGATGAACTTCGTGGTGCCGTTGACGGCTGGGATTTTAAGAACTATGTTCTCGGAACCATGTTTTATCGCTATATTTCCGAGAACCTGACCAACTACATCAATTCTGGCGAACAGGAAGCTGGCAATACCGATTTTGATTATGCCAGAATGCCCGATACTGAGACATTGTTGAATCAATTTAGTCTGTAAGAAAAAATTGCAATCAGAGAGGAAAGAAAATATGATACTTGAATTAAATAATATAGATAAGTCTTTTGGCGAGAAAGAAGTTCTCAATGGTGTTTCTTTCACGGCAGAGGGTGGCAAAGCGTTCGGACTTCTGGGCAGAAACGGCGCGGGTAAAACGACGTCTATCCGTATTATTATGAACGTGTTTCCCGCAAACGGCGGAGAGGTGCTTTTGAACGGAAAGCCGATTGATTATAACAAAATCGGTCTCGGATATCTTCCCGAAGAAAGAGGACTGTATCCGAAAAAACTTATTATAGACCAACTTGCATATTTTGCGGAATTGAAAGGTATGAGCGCAAAAGAAGCGGTCAAGGCAGTTGATTACTGGCTCGATAGGCTCGGCATGACAGAGTACCGCAATAAACGTCTCGATACCCTTTCAAAAGGAAACCAACAGAAAATTCAGTTGATAACGGCTCTTGCGCACAATCCGCACATTGTCATTCTTGACGAGCCTTTTTCGGGGCTTGATCCCGTAAATGCAATGCTTCTTAAAGACGTGGTAAAGGAACAGATTTCTCAAGGGAAAATAGTTTTGTTTTCAAGCCACCAGATGGCGTACATAGAGGAATTTTGCGACAGTATTGCAATTCTCAGCGCGGGCAGGGTTGCAATCAGCGGAGATTTGCTTGAAATAAAGAGGAATTACGTGCGCGATAAGTTAGTGGTAAGCACAACAAAACCCGAACGGATAAAGTCCGATTTAGGCGAGGCTTGCGCCGAACGCGAGGACGGCACGTTGCTTATTCAACTGGCAAGCCCCGCTGAAAAGCAATCTATGATGAAACGGATTGTAGAAACCTATGATATTGACGAGGTGAAAGTGTTTGAGCCTTCCCTTAACGATATATTCGTAGAGTATGCAGGCGCGCAGGTGTAAGGAGGCAGAGCGATGAAACAGTTTGGAAAAATACTTAAATTCGAGCTCAAAGGCTATCTTAAAAACAAAGTCTTTGTAGGCGTTACGATATTTCTTGTAGCGGCAATCGCTATTGCTATGTTTATTCCGAATATTATATCGGCTTTCAAGTCCGGGGTAACAACGTCAAAGGATCTTCCCGTAATGCTTGTGTACGCCGAAGATGAAACCCTTTCGGAAACCGTTAAGGAATATTTTACGCAAGCTTTTACGGGGTATAATGTAAAGATTGCGGACGGAACGCTTGACGATATAAAATCGCAAATTACAAGCGGCAACGTCGAGTGCGCTTTTGTTTTGAATAGTTCGTCGTCTTACGCTTATTATGTAAACAATCTCAATATGAGGGATTCTAATCAGGCTATTGCGAACACGGTATTGCAAGAGGTTTACAGAGTGAACGCTATGATACAAAACGGACTGTCCCCCGAACAAGCGAAAGATATTATGTCCGTGGTTATCGAAAGCGACACGATGACACTCGGTGTTGACCAACTAAAAAATTACTTCTATACCTACATAATGATATTTGCATTATATACGGTTATTATGCTTTACGGGCAACTTGTTGCGACCAACGTGGCAAGCGAAAAGAGTTCACGCGCTATGGAAGTTTTGATTACGAGCGCAAAGCCTACAAGTATGATGTTCGGAAAGGTTTTTGCGTCCTGTATCGTAGGCTTTACTCAACTTGTGCTTGTGTTCGGGTCGGCATTGCTGTTTTATAATATAAACAAAGCGCAGTTACAAAATCCAGTAATCGCTTCGATATTCGATATGCCCATAAACCTGTTTATTTACATGCTCGTGTTCTTTGTCCTTGGCTTTTTGATTTACGCTTTCCTTTACGGCGCAATCGGCTCAACCGCGTCAAAACTTGAAGATATAAGCACGATGGTGTTGCCTGTCACCTTCTTTTTCATTATTGCTTTTATGGTTGTTCTGTTCTCAATGATCGGCGGCAACGTAAACTCTGTGTTGATGAAGGTATTCTCGTATATTCCGTTCACTTCGCCTATGGCTATGTTTACAAGAATTTGTATGAGTACGGTTGCTTGGTATGAAATTTTCATTTCTATTATAATCTTAATCGGCTCTACAGTCGGCATCGGAATCCTTTCCGCAAAGATTTACCGCGTGGGAGTTCTCCTTTACGGGACGCCACCGAAGTTTACAAAAATTATAAGAGAGGTTTTTAAGAAACAATAGTCAACCGTCGGAAAAATGACAAACTTCGCAAAAGGGCTTTTGTCGCTCAATTTAGTGTTTTATGAGCAAAGTGTAGCCCACTATGCTTTGCTTTGCAAAACTGTTCACCGTGGACAGGCAAATACTGACTTCGGATTTTCTATAACTGAGTAATTGGCAGACCAAAGGCGATCAACCGTAAAAAGTTGGTCGCTTTTGTTTTGTCCATTATCTGAAAGGAGACTTGCACATGAACGAAAAACTTGAAAAGCTGAAACACGAACAGTATGTTGCGGAGCGGAAGCTGACCGCAGCCAAGCACAGGGAAAAGAGGCTGGACAGCGAAATGAAGCGGCTGACCAGAAGCGAGAGAACGCACCGTCTCTGCACCCGTGCCGGAATGCTGGAAACCTTTTTGAAAGAGCCGACCGTCCTAACGGACAATGATGTGATGGAGCTTTTGACCTTCATTTTTCACAGCGAAGCGGTTCAAAAAAAACTGAATCTGCTGATTGAGAACCGAAAGAAAGCGCAGGAAACGGACGAGGGGGAAAACCCTTGACGGAGACAAGGGCGCACTTATACACCCTGACGGGCGTTGTGCGCTCTGCCGAGGGCTGAACCTCTCCACACAGCCCTGCCGTGTTCCGAGCTTGGCGGCGTTGCCGCGAACAGGGAAAACTGCATTTTCCCTGCGACGGCTTGCGCCGTCTACCCTTTTG
>SFIR01000023.1 GCA_004556165.1 Clostridiales bacterium
CCTCCTTTCTTGTTTTTTTGCCAATTTACATTGTAGCAGGCTTTTCGCTATGGAGCTATCCTTTTTTTATTTTGGACACTTAATTATACAACTTACCGATTTTTCGTGTTTTTTCAAGGCGGACGGGGATTTTTCACCGAGTTTTACCTATTGTATGAAAAAGAATACGGCACCGTTCATCCGTTTTCAGAATACTGATACAGGAAAGGAAGGTGAGAATATGGAGATTAAGATAAAGAAAAAGGGCGGAGCGAAAGGCAGGAAGCTGCTTTTGACCTTTGCGGCGGTATTCGCTGCAATTCTGCTTCTTTTCATCATTATCGACCGTGCCTTTATTAAGCCCCTCCGCGCGCTGACCGCCGAGACCGTGCTAAAGAGTGCAAATGATGCGGTGAACCTTGCCGTCATCGAGTGCGAGACCGGGGATACGGGCGATATAGCCGTACTCGAAACCGATTCATCCGGAAATTCCTTCCTGAGGGTCGATGCTTCAAAGCTAAATTCACGCGCTGCCGAGATAGCCGTAAATGCACAGGCAAAGCTCGCTTCCATCGGAGAGCTCGGAGTTGAAATACCGCTCGGGAGCGTGACGGGAAGTGCCGTCCTCACCGGCGCAGGCTCAAAGGTACGGGTCGGCTTCAGCCCAACGGGAAGCGTAACGCAGTCCATGCGCTCATCCTTCACCTCCGCAGGAGTGAACCAGACGAAGTACAGCGTGTACCTGACGCTGAGAACGGAGGTCGTGTTCATCCTCGCAGGCCAAAGCGAATGCGTTGAGGTTGTCCATACCGAAATACTGTTTGAAACGATCATCGTCGGCGGAGTGCCTCAGGCTTATACAAATATCGACTCGGTCGATGATGCGCTGAACCTGCTTCCGACAGCAGAATGACGAAATAACGGGATTATTCCCGAAAAACTTCGAGATATACTTTATTTTCTTTTCAATGCGATTGACAGCGTGATTTTGTCTGCTATAATTTAATTGCAAGAAAACTCGTGAAGGGAGCTTAGTCAACCAATGAGTAACCCAAGTGACGGTCAGATCAAAATCTTTGCAGGTTCCGCAAGCAAAGTATTTGTCGATAAGATGTGCAAATATCTTGAGACCGAACCCGGCAAGTCTTACACGCATGTCTTCACCGAGGGCAGCACCTATGTCCGTGCAGATGAATCCATCCGTGATAAGGATGTTTACATCGTCCAGACCATCGGTAAGAATCCCAACGATTCATTTATGGAGCTGATCTTCTGGGTGGATGCGTTCCACCGTGCAAGCGCCAACTCCATCACTGCGATCATCCCGTATTTCGGCTATGCAAAGGCCGATAAGAAGGATGAACCGCGAGTATCCATCCGTGCAAGGGTCTGTGCGGACTGCATCGAGCTTTGCGGCTGCGACCGTGTGCTGACGATGGATCTTCATGCCGCTCAGGTACAGGGCTTCTTCACCAAGCCCGTCGATCACCTCTATGCAAGCTCTCTCCTCTGCGAATATGCAAGGCGCATGGGCATAGTTAATGATAACCTCGTCGTCGTATCCCCCGATGCCGGCTCTGCAAAGCGCGCAAGGGCATATGCAAATATGATCGGCTGCAACGTGGCTATCGGTGATAAGGTACGCCTCGGTCATGACGAAAATCCCAATGCGCTCGAGATAATCGGCGATGTAAAGGGCAAGACCTGTATGATAGTCGATGATTTCACCCTCAGCGGAAATACCCTCTGCAAGGCAGCTTACGGCCTTATGGATAAGGGCGCAAAGGAAGTCTACGCATTCCTTTCCCATGCAATCCTGAAGAGCGATGCCGTCGAGCGCATCGAAGCAAGCCCCATAAAGCAGCTTGTCACTACCGATACCGTCGATAATTCCGACGTGCTCGGGGGCTCCACCAAGATCAAGATCGTCTCCGCCGCTCCTCTCTTCGCAGAAGCCGTCCGCACCATCCATGAGCGTCAGCCCATGAGCTATATGTTCGGACATCTTCCCGAAAGGCTGCTCAATATGAGCTTTGAAGGCCTTGACGTCTGATCCGCGTAATGGAAGATCTTTTCACAGCTTCATCAATAAATAATTCGCCCCTTGCCGACCGCATGCGCCCCACCTCGCTCGATGAATTCATCGGGCAGGAGCATATCGTCGGAAGGGGGCGTTTGCTTAGGCGCGCTATCGAGACCGATACCGTCCAAAGCATCATCTTCTGGGGGCCTCCCGGCTGCGGCAAAACAACGCTTGCAAGCATTATCGCAAATACCACCGGTTCCCTTTTCGTCAAGCTCAATGCCGTTACCTCGGGCGTTAAGGAGGTACGAGAGGTCATAGCGGAAGCCGATAGGAACCGAAAGCTCTACGGCAGGGAAACCTTTTTGCTGCTCGATGAATGTCACCGCTGGAGCAAAACCCAGTCCGATTCCATACTTCCCGCGCTCGAAAGCGGAACGGTAAAATTCATCGGCTCCACCACCGAAAATCCCATGATAAGCATGACGGGCGCAATCGTGTCCCGCTGCAGGCTTTTCCAGTTCTATCCTCTTAGCGAAAGCGATGTTATCATTGCAATGAACCGTGCTCTTGCGGATAGGGAAAAGGGCCTCGGCATGTATGATCCCGTCGTCGATGAAGAAGCCATGCGGCATATCGCAAGGATTGCAAACGGCGATATCCGCGCCGCGCTCAATGCGCTCGAACTCGCCGTCAGGACGACAAAGCCGGCCGAGGGAAGGGTACATATCACCAAGGAGATCGCTGAGGAGTCCATCCAGCAGAAGGTCATTAAATGCGATGAGCAGCAGATGTACGATATGCTCTCCGCATTCTGCAAATCCCTGAGAGGCGGTGACAGCAATGCGGCGCTCGCGTGGTTTGCCCGTCTCATCTATGCAGGGCTCGATCCGAGAATCATCTGCCGAAGGATAATCGCCCATGCCTCCGAGGATGTCGGGCTTGCGAATCCGGCAGCGATGCAGCAGGCGGTCGCCGCCGCACAGTCGCTTGAGCTCATCGGCATGCCCGAAGCAAGGCTCAGTATCGCACAGGCGATAATCTTTGTCTGCGAAAGCCCGAAATCCAATTCCGTAGTCATGGCGGTCGATAATGCCTTTGCGGATGCGGAGCGTACCGTGGATGAACCCGTACCAATCCACCTCCGCGATACCTCGTATAAGGGTGCGGCGAAGCTCGGTCACGGCGTCGGGTATAAATATCCCCATGACTATCCCGGCCATGTCGTGGAGCAGGAGTACATGCCTCCGTCCTGCAAGGGTAAGGAGTACTATATCCCCGGCGAGCTCGGCACCGAGGCGAAGATAAAGCAGAAGCACGATCTGAGGAAGAATACATAAGAAATATCAACGCTCAAAAGGTTTTCCTTCTGGGCGTTCAAATTAGGAGCAAATATGAAGACAATATTATTGACAGGCGTTTGCGGCGGCATGGGCAGAGCCGCTGCGGAGAAGCTGATAGGGGAAGGCTGCTGTGTCTACGGCATCGACGTCAAAGCCGAATGCCCGATACCGGGCGTGACCTATTTCCGTGCCGATTTAGCTACGGGCGAAGGACTTCACGAAGCCTTTGAGACGATGAAAGAAAAGGGAGCGAAGCTCAATGCGATTGCGCATTTTTCAGGCATCTACGATATGAATTCGCTTATCGAAATCCCCGAAGATAACTTTTTCCGCATTTTTCAGGTCAACCTCTTCGGCGTATTCCGCGTCAATAAAGCCTTCTTCCCCCTGCTCGCACCGAAAGCACGCATCGTTATGGTTTCGAGCGAGCTTGCTCCGCTCGATCCGCTGCCGTTTACGGGTCTGTACGGCTTTACCAAGACAGCCGTTGAAAAATACGCCTTTTCGCTGCGCCAGGAGCTGAGCCTTCTCGGCCACAGCGTCATCGTCATCCGTCCCGGGGCTGTAAAAACGGGGCTCCTCGGCGATTCCACCGCGGCGCTCGACAGGCTATGCGCGAGTACGAAGCTATACAGCTATAATGCCGAAAGGTTCAGAAATATCGTAAATAACGTAGAAAATAAGACCATAAGCCCCGATGATATTGCGGATCTGCTTGTAAAGGCACTGAATGCGAAGCATCCGAAATACATCTATAATATCAACCGCAATTTGGGCAAAGCGGAAGGAGAACGTAGATGACTGATAAGGTTGAATCATTCTGGCAGGAATTCCTGCGCGCGACGGGAAGAAGCCCGGAAACGCAGCCGATCGGAATATTCAGCTTCGATATTACCGAAGAATCGGCAAATGCTCTTCTTGAACTCGTGCTTTCGGGCAAAAAGAGAGCGACTTCAAGCAGCCTGCCTGCTTATGAGCTTGACGGCGAACCGATTCCCAAGGAGGGGGATCTCAGCATCGTAACCGATTGGGCAGGCAATCCGCGCTGCGTCATTATGACAAAAGAGGTAACGATAATACCGTATAAGGATATGACGTTTGATATTTGCAGCCGTGAAGGTGAGGATGAATGCCTCGAAAGCTGGCAGAGAAACCATGAAAGGTTCTTTACTCATGACGCAAAGGAGAGCGGCTATGCCTTTTCTCCGGATATGCCGGTAGTATTTGAGGATTTTGAAATGATTTATAAAACCGAATAGCGGCGGAAAAAACGGGGGTGTATCAGAACGATTCGTTTTGATACACCCCTTTGCTTTTAAGGAACTGTTACTCCACGGGTGCGACCTGGGTATTATCATCAAAGATGATGACGACGATCTTATCGGTGAGCACGGCATCGGTGAGAATGGTGGAATACAGCGGAGTACTGCCGCTCGGCAGCGTCAGAAGAAACGAGCCATCCGGCCCCTGTATGCTCGATACGGCAAGGATATTGCCTTCTTCATCATAAAATTCCGCACGGAGCGCGCAGATAAGCCTCTCGGGATAGCTGTTGGTCACGGTTAAGTCCATGAATGTGTCTCCTCCGTATTCGTAAATGCGGATATCGGAAAAACCGAGATACTGCCTGTAATGCTGTGCATCCGTTATCACGTTGCCGAGAGCGTCATAGATATTGCCGTTCGGGTCAGCCGTAACGGGAATATCGTCAGGTCCGGGAGTCGCCGGCTCGGGCGATGCCGTAGGCTCGGGAACGGGGGTGAACGGAACGGGCGAAAGGATCGCAGGCGCGGTAACAGCAGGATCGAGGTACGGCGAAGTATCGCTGCACCCGATGAACGCAGCAGAAAGAGCCAAGGCAATGCATATTGTCAGAGCCCTTTTTTTATTCATGCTTTGCAATCTCCCTGTGCTCGCGGATTAGCCTGTTCTTGAGCTCATAGAGCCCGTCCGATAGGTCAACCTTGTAGATATTCGGATTGAGAAGACGCTTATCCTCCTCCCAGAGCGAATCCATCTCGGATTTAGCATAACGCCTGATTTCCGCCATATCGGGAGAGGTGTAGACCTGCTTGCCGTCCTTAAAGATGGGCACGAGCAGCTCGCGCATGGTATAGTCGGTGAGCGTCATGCGCTTATAGGTCTGTACCGGATGGAAGATGGTGAGCGGCTTAGTGGGGTCAAAGACCTCGTCACGCAGGGCGATGAGATCGGCAACCGCCATATGATCCTTATCATAAAGCCTGTAAACGGTCTTGATGCCGGGGTTTGTTATCTTGAAAGCGTTTTCGGAAATCTTGATTTTCGGAATTACCTCTCCGTTCACGATTTCTGCGGACATCTTATATACGCCGCCGAGTGCCGGCTGGTCGTCCGAGGTGATGAGCTTGGTGCCGACGCCCCATGAGTCGATGCGTGCGCCCTGCATGTGAAGACTGTTGATGATGGTCTCGTCAAGGTCGCCCGAGGCGCAGATCTTGATATTGGGGAAGCCTGCATCATCGAGCATTTCCCTTGCGCGCTTTGAGAGATATGCAAGGTCGCCGGAATCGAGGCGGATGCCCGTGCCCTCATAGCCCTTTTCGCGCAGCTCGCGGAATACGGTTATGGCATTAGGCACGCCGCTTTTGAGGGTATCATAGGTATCGACGAGCAGCATGCAGCTCGTGGGGAAGATCTCCGCATAGGCGCGGAAGGCGTCAAGCTCGGTCGGGAAACTCATGACCCAGCTGTGCGCATGGGTGCCGGATACGGGGACATTGAAGAGCTGACCCGTGAGGACATTGCTCGTACCGAAGCAGCCGCCTATCATTGCAGCGCGCGCTCCGTAGATGCCGGCATCCGGTCCCTGAGCGCGGCGGAGCCCGAATTCCATGACGAGCTCGCCGTGCGCGGCGTAGCAGACCCTGTTGGCCTTGGTTGCGATAAGGGTCTGGTGGTTTACAAGGTTAAGTATTGCGGTTTCGATGAGCTGAGCCTCTACGATGGGAGCGATAACGCGCACAAGCGGCTCATAGGGGTAGACGATGGTGCCCTCCTCCATGGCGTAGATTTCGCCCGTGAAGTGAAGATTTCTGAGCAGAGCGAGGAAGCCTTCATCGAAAAGCTTTAGTGAACGGAGGTACTCGATATCCTCTTCGCCGAAGTGAAGATCGTTGATGTATTCGATGAGGGATTCCGTGCCTGCCATAACGGCATAGGAGGAATTGGGCTTGGTGTTGCGGAAGAAGAGATCGAAAACGGCAAGGTTATCGGTCATGCCCTTGCGATAATAACCGTACATCATCGTAAGCTGATAGAGGTCGGTCATCATGCTGAGGTTGCGTTTGCTCATTATAGTCATTGGTAGTTCCTTTCGACGGTGTTTTTACCGTTTAATTACAGAATCAGTCGATATCCTGTCTTTTCTTGTATTCATCGAATACCCTGTCAAGGGTCTCGGCATCCTCAATGCCGACGAGTGCGATCTCGCCGTCGGCGGACATTTCGCGCAGGATCACGAATTCGACATCCTCAGCGTCATAGTCGATGGGCAGGAGGACATAATAGGTTTCGCCGTCAAGGCCAAACTTGTCCATAATGTCGAATTCGATTTCGTTTTCGTCCTCATCATAGAGAACTATTGATCCGAGATTTGCTTCGCTCATAGGCTTTCCTTTCGATTCAGTGATAATTAAAGAAGAGAGAAAAGAGGAGCAGTATTTGTGCCGAAAGCAAATCGCTTCGCTTTTCTCTCTTTTTTGGGGAAAAAGTGCAGTTGACGGGAGATAAGCTCCCGGATTCCTCTGATTCGGCGGTACCCTCTTTTTAATGCGGGGCTGCCAAATAAAGCAGCCTCGCAGAAAAACTCAATTATGCTTTGCCGTTGCAGCCGAGAACGTCAATAAGCTTATGGCGTACCATTTCCTTGATGGCAGCGCGCGCAGGCTTGAGGTACTGACGGGGATCGAAATCGGCAGGATGCTCTGCCATGTACTTGCGGATGGTGCCGGTCATTGCAAGGCGAAGGTCGCTGTCGATATTGATTTTGCAGACCGCCATGGAAGCAGCCTTGCGGAGCATATCCTCGGGAACGCCGATAGCATCGGGCATATTTCCGCCGTAGGTATTGACCATCTGCACGAATTCGGGGATTACGGAGCTTGCGCCGTGGAGCACGATGGGGAAGCCGGGAAGGCGGCGCTCGACCTCTTCAAGGATGTCGAAGCGGAGCTGGGGCTTGGTGCCGGGCTTGAATTTGTATGCGCCGTGGCTGGTACCGATGGCGATTGCGAGGCTGTCCACACCGGTGCGCTCGACGAATTCCTGCACCTGGGAGGGATTGGTATAGCTTGCATCCTCAGCGGAAACCTTGACGTCATCTTCAACGCCTTCGAGCCTGCCGAGCTCGCCCTCGACTACAACCCCGTGGTCGTGAGCATATTCGACGACCTGACGGGTCAGCGCGATATTATCCTCGAATGAATGATGGCTGCCGTCGATCATAACGGAGGTGAAGCCGCCGTCAATGCAGCTCTTGCAGAGCTCAAATGTATCGCCGTGGTCAAGATGTACGCAGATGGGGAGATTGGTTTCGATGATTGCAGCTTCGATGAGCTTCATAAGATAGGTATGGTTTGCATACTTCCTTGCGCCTGCGCTGACCTGCAGGATAAGGGGAGCGTTCTCTTCCTTGGCAGCTTCGGTGATGCCCTGGATGATCTCCATGTTGTTGACGTTGAAAGCGCCGATGGCATAACCGCCCTCGTAAGCTTTCCTGAACATTTCGGTACTGGTAACAAGTGGCATAATAAGATCCTCCTTGACGGTGTTTTTATTTCAGCCTTCAAGCCGAATAACTTATTCTTATTATATACCCCGTTTCGGGATAATTCAACCGAAATTTAATTATATTTTCACTGAAAAAATGCTTGAATATCGAATGAAAATATACATTTATTCCGGGGGAAGCTCCTCACCTATTCTTTCACGCACGAATTTCAGAAATGCGCGGCAGGCAGGGGAAACGGGAGAAGTGCCGTTAGTTGCAAAGCCTATGGTTCGGAAGCAGCGTGGCGACAGCGGTATTGCGCGGCCGCAGTCGCTGATACCGGATAGGATGAGGTTCGGCATTATCGTGACGCCGAGCCCGCAATTCACCATTGCGATAGCGACGTAATCGTAGTTGACCGCCATGCGGACGTTCAGCTTTATGCCTGCCTGCTTGAAGATGCGCCCTATATCGTAATTCGTGCCCTCCCCGGGGACGATGAAATCAAGCTTTGAAATGGTTTCAAGCGTAAGCGACTTTTCATTGGAAAGCGGATGCGAATAGGGGAGCAGGGCAACGAGCTCATCCTGCATGAGCGGAGTGAAATGCAGCTTTTTTGTTATGGTACTGCTGATAAATCCGCAGTCTATGACCTCCGATACGAGCAGGTTTTCGACAATCTCATAGTCCCCGACCGTGGTTTCAAAACGGATATTCGGGTGCAGCGCCGTGAATTCCTTGATGAGCGCGGGCAGCTTATGCATCGCAACGCTCTCGATAGCGCCAATCCTCACAGTGCCGGATTGCAGACCCGTTATCTCCGCCGCAACCTGATGGAGCCTGTCATCACGGTTTACGACCTCACGCATAAGCAAAGCGATGTTTTCCCCGTCCTTGGTGAGCTTAACCCCATTTTTTCCGCGGAACAGCAGCGGAAAGCCGAATTCCTCCTCAAGCTGCGATACGATATGGCTGACGCCCGACTGCGTATAGCCGAAGCTCTCCGCCGCTGCGGTCAGATTCCCGAGCCTGACCGCTTCGAGGAACACCCTGTAGCTGCTGATATTCATAAGGAACACCCCGTGCCATCCATAAATTTTCTGCATGTTTATAATAACAAATATTCGCTTTTTTTGCAACAGCTTTTGTTGTACCATATAGCGGTGAGTGAAAACGAATATGCTCATATTTTGACTTGAGAATCGGAAGGAACGGCAATGAAGACCGAAGTAAAAGCAGCTAAAGCGAAGGCGCACCGCAAGCCCCTGCCGAAATGGTTATCGGCAGTCATATTCCTCGTAGTATTCGTCGGATTTTTCGTATTGTTTTCAGTACCCATGGGGCTTTCCAATATGCTCAGCACCATGATGAAGACAGCTTATCAGCTCCTTATCGATACGGTGCTTTACATAATGGCAATAGCCGTGCTGATGGGGGCAATATCCGCTCTGCTTTCGGAATTCGGAGTTATCGACCTTATCAATAAGATCCTTTCTCCGCTTATGAAGCCCATTTACGGCCTTCCCGGAGCCGCAGCGCTCGGAGTTTTGACGACCTTCCTTTCAGATAACCCTGCAATTCTCTCGCTTGCAGATGATAAGGGCTTCCGCAAGCACTTCAAAAAGTATCAGATTTACGCTCTTACCAACCTCGGTACCTCCTTCGGCATGGGCCTCATCGTCTGCACCTCCATTCTCGGCTATGCCGGTCAGGGCTACGGCAATCTCGGCGCAGCAGTGCTCGTGGGTCTTTTCGGCGCAGTCATCGGAAGTATTGTAAGCACAAGACTGATGCTCATGAAAACAAAAAAGATTTTCGGCACCGAAGCGGAATGCGATCTCATCCCCTCGGAAGTCATCGGCGAGAGGGAAAAGGATGCTGCCGAAAATAAGAAAAAGCTCGGCATGCGCATTATGGACTGCCTCATGGCAGGCGGCAGCAGCGGCGTCAAGATAGGCATAAGCATCATTCCGGGCGTGCTCATAATCTGCACCATCGTCATGATGCTGACCTTCGGCAGCTCCGAATCGGGCTATGTCGGCGCAGCCTATGAGGGCATCGGGCTCATTCCCTATCTTGCGAATAAGATACAGTTCATACTGAAGCCGCTGTTCGGCTTTGCTTCCGGCGAAGCTATCGCAGTACCGATTACCGCCCTCGGTTCCGCAGGCGCAGCAATCGGCCTCATTCCGGAAATGCTCGCGACCGGCGCAGCCGATGCACACGATGTTGCGGTCTTTACAGCAATGTGCATGTGCTGGAGCGGTTATCTCAGCACCCATGTTTCCATGATGGCAGCCCTCGGCCGTTCCGATCTTTCGGGCAAAGCAATCGCAAGCCACACCGTCGGCGGTCTCGTAGCCGGCGTTGCTGCCAACTGGGGCTTCCGCCTCGTTGCGCTCATATTCGGCTTCTGACAAATGAACATACATAAAGCGAAACGACCGTCCCGCTATCGGGTCGGTCGTTTGTGTTTACTTGATTATTTTTAACATATTTATTCCTACCTCCTGAGGTCGCTCACCAGCAGATTGCGCCCCGTCATCTCCTTCGGAACGGGCAGCCCCATCATATTAAGGATGGTCGGTGCAATATCGCAGAGCCTGCCGCCGCCGTAGAATCTGCGGTTGCGTATATCGTTTGAAACGAAGATAAGCGGCACGGGATTGCTCGTATGCGCGGTGAACGGTGCGCCGTTTTCGGAGATCATGCGCTCGCAGTTCCCGTGATCGGCAGTGATAAGGCATTCGCCGCCGTGCGCGAGAATATGATCGACGACCTTCTTTACGCAAATATCCACGGCTTCAACCGCTTTGACTGCGGCTTCAAGGTTACCTGTATGACCCACCATATCGGGGTTCGCAAAATTGAGCACCATGAAATCGAACCTGCCGGAATCTATGACCTCGCAGGCCCTTTCCGTGACCTCGTATGCGCTCATCTCGGGCTTGAGGTCGTAGGTGGGTACGGCAGGGGAGGGTATCAGCTCGCGCTTCTCTCCGGGGTACGGCTTTTCAACGCCGCCGTTGAAGAAGAAGGTGACATGGGCATACTTCTCCGTTTCGGCGATGTGGAATTGCGTTTTACCGAGACGGGAAAGGTGCTCCGCAAGGGTATTCTTAGGGGTCTCCGAACGGAATGCAATATCCACCCTGTCGTTAAAGGCAACGTCATATTGAGTGAAGCAAACGTAATGCACGGGGAAATAACCGTTTTTGCGCTCAAACTTATCAAATTCCTCATCTATGAAGCAATGAGTGATCTCCCTTGCGCGGTCGGGACGGAAATTGAAGAAAAGGATGCTGTCATTCTCCTTTATGGTCGCCACAGGACTGCCGTCGGGGTTTGTGATAACGGAAGGGAGCATGAATTCATCGGTCAAGCCGGCATCGTAAGAAGCATGGATGGCTTCATCGGCGGATGAAAACCTGTTGCCCTCGCCTAATACCATTGCATTATATGCCTTTTCGATGCGGTCATAGTGGTTATCCCTGTCCATAGCATAGTATCGCCCGATAACGGTCGCTATTTTGCCGCACTCAATGCTGTCAAGCGTAGCCTGAAGTCTTGCAAGATAACGGCTTCCGCTCTTGGGCGGAGTGTCCCTGCCGTCCATGAAGCAGTGGATATAGACCTTTTTGAGCTTGTTGGCCTTAGCAAGCCTCAGCAGCGCAAAGAGATGCTCGATATGGCTGTGTACGCCGCCGTCTGAAAGGAGACCGTAAAAATGCAGAGCGGAATCATGCTCTCTGCAGTTCTCGATAGCTCCGAGAATAGCGGAGTTTGATGCTATGCTGTTGTCACGGACAGCGGTGGTGATGCGCAAAAGATCCTGATAGACGATCCTGCCGGCGCCTATGTTGAGGTGCCCGACCTCGGAATTGCCCATCTGTCCCTCCGGAAGCCCGACGTCTACGCCGGATGCGCTTATGAGGGTATCGGGATAAAGCGCCATAAGGGAGTGGATATTAGGCGCTCCCTGTATGGCTATGGAATTTCCTTTTCTTTCCTTGCGGTATCCGAAGCCGTCAAGGATTATCAGTGCAGTAAGCTTGTTCACTTAGTTTAATCTTCTCGTTAGGTAATGTGGGTATTCGCACGCATGTGTGCTGAGGGTACGGAATTTATGCTTTGATGACCTTCGCAAAGTCCTCGGCCTTGAGGCTTGCGCCGCCGATAAGACCGCCGTCGATCTCGGGCATGGATTTAAGCCCTGCGGCATTCTTGGCATTCATGCTGCCGCCGTAGAGAATACGGGTATGCCGGGCAAACTCGAAGCCGTAGAGCTCGGATACGACCTTGCGGATTGCGCCGATAGTGCGGTTTGCTTCCTCGTCGGTGGCGGTCTTGCCCGTGCCGATCGCCCAAATGGGCTCGTATGCGATAACTATGCGCTCAGCGGCTTCCTTTTCAATGCCCTGATAGAGCGCACGAACCTGGGAAGCGAGGAAGGTATCGGTAATGCCTGCTTCGCGCTGATCCAGGGTCTCGCCGACGCAAACGATCGGGAGAATGCCGTTTTCGAGCGCAGCCTTGACGCGCATATTGACGGTTTCGTCGGTCTCACCGAAGTACTGCCTGCGCTCGCTGTGGCCGATGATAGCGTATTCGACGCCGATGTTCTTGAGCATATCGGCGCTGATCTCACCGGTGAAAGCGCCCTTTGCCGCCCAGTGGATATTCTGGGAGCCGAGATGGATATTGGTTCCCTGAAGCTTCTTTGCGGCGCAGCAGAGATCCACGAACGGGGGACAGATGACTATATCGCAGTCCGCATCGGTCACGAGGGGAATGAGCTCGGAGATAAGCTCCTTAGCTTCGTCACGGTTCATATTCATTTTCCAGTTGCCTGCGATAAGCTTACGCCTTACGGGCTTATCCATGAGGCATGCAACGCCGGGAAGGGTCTTGCCTTCGAGGAATTCGAGGCTCGCGCCGCCGCCGGTGGAGATATGATCCATCTTGTCGCTGAGACCGAATTTATTGATAGCGGATGCCGAATCGCCGCCGCCGATGATGGTAATGCCCTTGCAGTCGGCGCATGCGCGCGCGATAGCCTCCGTGCCGTGTGCGAAATTATCGAATTCAAATACGCCGAAGGGTCCGTTCCATACGACCGTACCTGCTTCGCGGATGATTGAAGCGTACTTCTCTATGGTCGCAGGGCCTATATCCATACCCATATAACCATCGGGAATGGCATCGTATGCGACGGTCCTAATCTCGGTATCATTGCAGAAATCCTTGCCGATAACGCAGTCCACGGGCAGCATCAGCTCAACGCCCTTGGCCTTTGCTTCTTCGAGCAGGGAGGAAGCAAGATCTATGCTTGCTTCATCGAGTACGGAAGTACCGATATTGCAGCCCATTGCCTTGTAGAAGGTGTAGCTCATACCGCCGCCGATGAGGAGAGTATCGCATTTATCGAGAAGATTGCGGATAACTCCTATCTTATCGCCGACCTTCTTGCCGCCGAGCAGCGCAACGAAGGGACGGTCTGGGTCTGCAAGCGCCTTACCCAAGAAGCTGAGCTCCTTCTCGATGAGGAAGCCGCAGACTGCCGGCAGGTAATGGGCAACGCCCTCGGTGGAAGCATGTGCGCGGTGAACGGTGCCGAAGGCATCGGAAACATAGAGGTCGGCAAAGGAAGCGATAGCCTTTGCGAATTCGGGATCGTTCTTCTCCTCCTCGGCATGGAAGCGGAGGTTTTCAAGAAGCAGGATTTCGCCCTCCTTGAGCTCGGAAGCCTTTTTCCTGGCATCCTCGCCGATAACGTCGTTTGCGAAGATGATATTGGTCTCGGGCAGCAGCTCACGGAGCCTCTTTGCAACGGGAGCAAGGCTCATTTCGGGTACGAATTTTCCCTTGGGCCTGCCGAGATGCGAGCAGAGAATGATCTTTGCATCGTTCTCAAGGAGATACTTTATCGTCGGCAGTGCGCCCACGATACGGCTCTCGTCGGTGATAACCTGGTTTTCGTCAAGGGGTACGTTAAAATCGACCCTGACAAGTACGCGCTTGCCCTGTACGGGAACATCTTTGACTGAAAGCTTTGCCATTATTAGATCCTCCGGGTTTGATTTAGTTAGTTTATGCAGAATTATTTTGATTAAAAGCGGAAAAGAAAGCAAAATTTCCTTAACCTATGCTTTGTTTTTTACGAACACCGCTCATTATAGCATTTAAGCTCCGATTGGGCAACAGCAAAAACGGGATATTTTGACAGCCTTACCTTTTCAGCTGCGTTTACGCAGAATATCTCCGGCCTTGACGAACTCGGAGCAGCCAATATACAGGCTTTCGCAGGGATGCGGCGCGGAGTCCATGCTTTCGCCCTCATCGTTTACGATGCTCGTAACGGTGAAGCTTCTTCCGACATCCTTAGGGGAGAGTATCAGAAGCTCGTCCCCGACAAAGAAACGGTTGCGCTGCTCGATGTGAGCAATACCCTTTTCCGCATCATAATCGAGGACGACTGCGGAGATCTGGAAGTCCTGGACGTAGCCGCCGGAATCGGGCGCCATCATCTCGGCGCCGAATGTATCCTTACCGTATTCGCCGAGCATGAAGCCCGTGGTATAGGGCCTGTGGCTGACTTGGTTCAGCTCATTGCGGACGGCGTCCATATCGCAGCCGTCAAGCGCCATGCGGTATGCATTGACGACGGTGGCAACATAGAGTATCGACTTCATTCTGCCCTCGATTTTCAGGCTGACGATGCCGGCATCCGCGATTTCGTCAAGATGATCAATCATGCACATATCGCGCGAATTGAGTATGAAGCTGCCGTTACGCTCCGATACGAGGGTGAAATATTCTCCGCTTGAGCCGCGCTCGCGTACCTCATACGACCAGCGGCAGGGCTGTACGCATTCGCCCTTGTTGCTGTCACGGCCTGCGATGTAGTTGCTGAGAAGGCATCTTCCCGAATAGCTCACGCACATTGCGCCGTGTACGAAGGCTTCAAGCTCCAGAGTTTCGGGGAGCTTTTTACGCATTTCCTTTATCTCGCCGAGCGTAAGCTCGCGTGCAAGCACGATGCGCTCGATGCCCTGCTCGTGCCAGAAAAGCGCAGCCTCGCTGTTGAGGGTGTTGGCTTGGGTGCTCAGATGCAGGGAAAGGGAAGGAGCAACGCGCCTTGCAATGCGTATGACGGAGGGGTCGTTGATGATGAGCGCATCAACCCCTGCCTTATCAAGTGCGGCTATCGTCTCGGGAAGATTCGTCAGATCCTCATCACGCATGAATGCGTTGACAGTGACATAGACCCTGACATTGCGTTCATGGCAGTATTTGACTGCCTCGGCAACCTCATCAAGGGTGAAATTATCCGCAAGATTCCGGAGCGAAAATGCGGTAGTCCCGATATAAACGGCATCGGCACCGAAGTGGACTGCCGTTTTGAGCCTTTCCATATTGCCTGCCGGCGCAAGCAGCTCGGGCTTATTCTTCATTCTCTTCACCCTCCTCGGTCTTTGAGATGCTGTTGATGTAGGTATACATGGGTTTAAGCAGCTCAAATTCATGCTTGAGCCTTGCTTCGATATTGCTCGGCTCGATAAGCTCCCTTACTCCGCCGAAGCTCTTTTCCCATGCAAAGCTGCGAACGTTGATATAGCTCCGCAGTTCCTTCGGCGCATCGGGGAAATGCTGCTTTTTGTATGCATCGGCGGCGTAGATGAAGCCCTCGCTTTCGAGCGCATGAGCAAGCTCAAGAAAGCCTGCCGGGTCGGAGAGCAGCTTTTTGCGGTAACGCTCCATCAGGGATGAGTCTGCGGAATAGAAGCCCGCACCGTAATCGTACCCTTCGGGGGTTATTTCGAACCAGAGCGCGCAGCCCTCGCTGATACGGGTCTTAGGGTAGCGGTAGCCGATCCAGACATGGTTGCGGTACGGCGATTTATCCTTGGTGAATCTTGTATCGCGGCGGATACGGGATACGGTCGCGTTGAGGCTCCTGTTGAAATTTGGGTCAACGGCAAGTGCTGCCGGCATGAGCTCGGCTGCAAGATGCTTCATTGGCTCAAGTACAAATTGCTTGTACCTTTCACGGTTCCTTTCAAACCATTCGGTATTGTTGTTGAAGCCTATCTCGAATAGGAAACGGAAGGCTTCGGGTGAGAATCCGTTAAACATTTTATTACCAAAGTGGGCTGTATTGTGCGATATTGGCGTTATGCTCCTCAAGCGTCCTTGCAAAGACAAGCTTTCCGGTAGTCGGGTCCATGAGGCAGAAATATAGATAATTCTCCGCAATTCCTTCCTCGGACGGATACAGAACCGCATTGATGGCAGCATCGCCGGGATTACATATCGGGCCGATGGGTATGCCCGTGTTCAGGTGCGTGTTGTAGCCCGAAGGGGTATTGAGCTGCTCCTGAGTAAGCCCCGTTGAAGTATCGGTATCGAGGATGTAGCGGAGCGTTGCATCGGAGCCAAGGCCCATATTGCGTTCGAGACGGTTGTGGAATACTGCCGAAACATCGGCAAAATCTATGGGCTTTGCTTCCTTTTCGACTATGGAGGCAAGGGTAATGACCTCGTAGAAGCTGAGCCCCAATTCCTCCGCTCTTGCTGTATAGATGACGCCGAAGACCTGCTCATATTTCGTGAGCATCTTGCCAATGACGGTTTTGACGTCCGCATCGGCATAAATCTCATAGGTGGCAGGGAAAAGGAAGCCCTCCAGCGCATACCTGCGTTCACCGGTCGGGTCCTCGGGTATCTCGGAGATGAAGGGATGGTTCTTGACGAATTCCTCACCCGTCACGCAGAGCGAGAGGAATTCATCCGGCGTTTCGATAACGCCCTGGGATACAAGCCTATCCGCGATTGCCTCGATTGTAAGGCCTTCGGATATGCTGAAGGTAAGCGTCTCGCGCGGCGGATTGCCCTTGCAGATGACGTCAACTATCTCGGGTATGCTCATGTTCTTTGAAAGCACATATGTGCCGGACTGCAAACGGTTCGCCTTGCCGATGAAGTCAACATAGATCTTGAATACCGCCTTATGCGAGATAAGCCCCTTTTCGCCCTCGCCGCATGCCTCGTATAGGATCTTGGCAATGGTGGAAGCACCGCTTCCCGATGGGATTTCGACCACGATGGGCGATGGGTCGTTGGGGTCAACGGGCAGGAAGTAATCGCGCATGACCTTCTTCACTATGGTGGAAACAAGGAAAAATGCAATAAGAATGCATGCCGCCGCAACGATGAAGGGACGGATGAATTTGTAGACCTTAAAGAATTTATCGAGCCTTTCGCTGCGCGTGGCTCTGCGTTCTTCCTTTTTCTGCCAACGGTCATAGGCATCGCGCTTTCTGCCGTTGCGGGAGGAAGCGTCATCGTCAAGCTTCACGATAGTATTGTGAAGGGAAGAGGTATCCGTGTTTTTATTTTCACTCATAGCTCATCTCTCCTTTCGTTTGTTTTTATGCCTCAAACATCGAAAGATCGATGCCCACGGCCTGTCCGAGCTTCGAATACACCTCGCTTACGAGGCTGTTGAGCGCATACTGCGCAAAAAGGTATTCGCTTGCGTCGGAGTTGAGCTGCAAAAGCTCTCCGAGCTTCTGAAGCTTTGTAAGCTCCTCCTCGCTCATGTTCCCCGAGAGGGACGCAGCCTGGAGCTTATACTGGAGCTTAGCATAATCCTTAAGGAGCATGCGCGTCGTTTCATCGGCGTATGCGCGCTCCTTACAGGAAATGTAACGAAGATATTCGGGGCTTTGCCTGAGCTTTTCGGCAAGCTCCTCAGTCAGGCGCAGAATATCGTTATCCATCAGCAATCGACCTCCAAAATGATGGGAAGAATTATGGGGACTCTGCCGGTTTTGCTCAAGAGGAAATTCTTCATGCCGTTCTTCATGCCGTTTCTGAAGCTGTTCCAATCATTCTTATTCTTCTGATTGAGCTTGAATGCAAGGTCGAAGGCAAATTGCTTCGCTTCGGAAATGAGCTGATCCGAATCCTTCATATAGATGAAGCCCTTTGTAACGAGCTCGGGGACACCCAACAGCTCGCCCGTCTGACGCTGAACGGGTATGACGATGGCAAAAAGTCCGTCCTGAGAGAGGAGCTTTCTTTCGCGGAGCACGGTGGAGCCTATATCGCCGACGCCGGAGCCATCCACGAGTATTGCGCCCGAAGCAACGCTTCCGTTCAGCTTAGCGGAGCGTTTTGTGATTTCAAGGACATTTCCCGTATCCATGATAAAGATGTTGTTGGGCTTTATGCCCATTTCCTCGGCAAGGTGCGCATGGTGATGCAGATGCCTTGCTTCGCCGTGAACGGGTATGAAGTATCTGGGCTTGAGCAGGCGGAACATCAGCTTCAGCTCCTCGCGCCTTGCGTGGCCGGAAACATGCACATCCGCAAGCCTGTCATAGACGACGTCCGCTCCGCGCTGGAAGAGCTGATTTATGACCCTTCCGACGCTCTTTTCGTTGCCGGGTATTGCGGAAGCGGAGATAACGACGGTATCGCCCTTGCCTATGATGAGCTTGTGGTTAGCATTCGCCATGCGGAAAAGTCCGCTCATGGATTCGCCCTGGCTGCCGGTCGTCAGTACGCAGACGCGCTCTGGCTCGTAGTTTTTGAGCTTTTCAAGGGGTACTATCCTGTCCTCGGGAATATGAAGATAGCCGAGATCCTTGGCTATCTTGGCGATGACGACCATCGAGCGCCCCTGGAAGCAGATAACCCTGTCATGTGCGATAGCGATATCGCAGACCTGCTGTATCCTGTAAACGTTTGAAGCAAACGATGCGACGATTATCCTGCCCTTCGCTTCATTGAATACCTTTTCAAAGGTCTTTCCGAGCTCCGTCTCGGACGGTGTAACGCCTGCGGACTCCGCATTTGTGCTGTCCATCATAAGCGCCAGCACGCCCTTGCTGCCGTAGCGCGCAAAGCTGTTGATATCAATGGGCTCATTGTCTATGGGGGTATAGTCCACCTTGAAGTCGCCCGTATGCACAAGGATACCGACAGGAGTCGTGATAGCGAGCGCAACGGCGCCTGCGATAGAATGGCTGACCTTTATGAATTCGATCCTGAAGCAGCCTATTTCGATGGTGTCGCCTGCCTCAATGCACCGAAGGTCCGCATCGTCGATACGGTGCTCATGCAGCTTGTGGTCGATGAGCGCAAGGGTGAATTTTGTGCCGTAAACGGGCGTATGGAATTTCTGAAGGGCATAGGGGATTGCTCCGATATGATCCTCATGCCCGTGGGTGATTATGAATGCGCGGAGCTTATCCTCGTTTAGCTCGAGATAGGACATATCCGGTATTACCATGTCTATGCCCAGCATATCCTCATCGGGGAACGCAAGCCCGCAGTCAACTGCTATTATGTCATTGCCGTATTCGATTACGGTCATATTTTTCCCGATTTCTCCGAGACCGCCAAGAGGGATTATTCTCAGCTTCGGAGTGTCTTTCTTTGCCAAATTGTTTATATTCCTTTCTTTCTTCTTAATAAGATAAGATAATGCAAACCGTGATGAATGTCATTCTCACAGCATAATTCGAATTTTATTGCAGATTCTCCGCTTCCTGCACCCTTTCCTCGGCTTCGACAAGAGCATCATAGAGCTTATCGAGCCTTGCCCTCAACTCATCGCTTTTTTGGGAAAGCTCGGCAGATTTTTTATAATCGGTCGCAACGCCGGGAAGGCTCAGCTCACGGTTAAGGCCGTCAAGCTCCTTTTCCGCTGCCGTGATTGCAGCCTCGCAGCGCATAAGCTCGCCCTTTGCGCGGTTCAGCGCGCTCTTGTTCGCTTTTTTCTCGCGGTAGCTTGCGGCATTCTCGGATTCGGGCTTCCTTTCGGGTCCCTTAGCCTGCTTCCTTTCGCTGACGGCCTCAAGGTAATCGGTATAGCCTCCGATGTACTCCGTTAGGCCGTCCTCGGTCATGTATAGAACCCTGTCCGCAAGCCGATCAACGAGAAAACGGTCATGGGTCACGATAAGCATCGTGCCGTTGTATTCTTCGAGCGCGGCCTCAAGCGCTTCACGCGAATCTATGTCGAGATGGTTGGTCGGCTCATCCATAAGCAGAAGATTGCTCTTTGTGAGCATCAGCTTCAGAAGCTGCACCCTCGCCATTTCGCCGCCGGAGAGCTGACCGATGGGCTTATTTATATCGTCGCCGCGGAATAGGAATGCAGCAAGGGCGTTGCATATATCCTTCCTCGAAATGGTGGTGTAGTATTTATCCCAAACCTCGTTGAGCACGGTATTATTCGGGTCAAGCGAGGTCATATTCTGCTCGTAATACGCCGGCTCCACATGCGAACCGAGATAATAGCTCCCCGATGTCGGGCGCATCCTGCCGGAGAGGATATTTAATAAAGTAGTCTTTCCACAGCCGTTTTCACCCAGAAGGAAGACCTTTTCACCCTTTTTGATGAGCATACTGACATCGTGGAATACCTCCTTGTCGGGTGAACCGTTGGAGCCTTTGAAGGTTTTTCCGAGCTTTTTTGCGACCAGAACATCGTTGCCGCCGACCTCCTTGGCGGTGAAGGTGAAATGAATGGATGCGGAATCGCGCTCCGGGACGACGAGCGTCGCTTTTAACCTGTCCACCTGCTTCTGCTTTGATGCAGCGGTAACGTAATTTCTTTCCTGATTCCACCGCTTCTGCTGCTCAATAATGCCTTCGATACGCTTTATTTCGCGCTGAGTACGCAGGTAATGCCGTACCTCCAGCTCACGCGCGGTGCTGCGAAGCTCGATATGCCTCGAATAATTTCCCTTTGAAATGAAAAGGCGCTTATCCTTCAATTCTATGGTCTTATTCGTGACCTTATCCAAAAAGTATCTGTCATGTGATATAACGATGAAAGCGCCGCGATAGTTGACGAGAAAGCTTTCAAGCCATTCAATCGCCTTTATATCAAGATGGTTTGTAGGCTCATCAAGCAGAAGCAGATTGGAGTCAGAAAGCAGCAGCCTTGCAAGCTGCGCCTTGTTGCGCTGCCCTCCGCTGAAGGTATTGACGCTCCTGTTCAGCTCCTCCTCGGGAAACCCGAGCCCGAGCAGCGTAGAACGCGTGCGCGCGCGGTAGGTGGAGCCTCCGAGGTCGTCATAACGGCTCGTGAGCCTGTACTGACGTTCGATAAGCCTTTTGCTGCGTTCGGGATCGGAGCAAGCCGACAGCTCGTGATTTATTTCGTCAAGCTGTTTTTCTATGCCCGCAAGCTCCGAAAAGACCTCCAGCACATAATCATACAGGGATGAATCCGAATCGGATACCGCCTGGGAGATGCTTCCGATCCTCGTTTCGGAGCCGAAATATATCTCACCGGAATCATAGCTTTCCTCGCCGAGGAGTATGTGAAAAAGTGTGGACTTGCCGCAGCCGTTCACGCCGACAAAGCCGATATGCTCATTTGTATCGACTTCGAAGCTGATATCCGAGAACAGGACACGGGTCACATATGATTTTGTCAGGTTTTTGACAGCCAGTGCAGGCATATTAACTCAAAGCCCTTGATACTAAGGCTTTCCTTTCCGTTGCAGAACGATATTATGTAAGGTCAGACGGGTATAACGGTCACGCGGAGTCCGCGCTCCCTTGCAGTTTTTATGGTGAAAGCGGTGCCGCCGCCGCTGCTCCCGTCAAAGCAGGCGATAAGCTCGCTTGAATGGTTTACCATATAAAGATTGCGCATGCTCATGCAGCCGTGAATGTAATCGGGGCAGACCGTCACGGAGTAATCGGCAACCGATGCGAAACAGTTGGTTTTGCGCGAAGGATAGTAATAGGGATAGCAGCATACAAGCCTGATATCGGGGTATTCCTTCTTCAATGCCATCACGATTTCGGCGGCATAGGCGTCAATACCGTCCGCCATTCCGCTGAGAAAATACCGCTTGCCCTCGGAGTATGCGCGGATTATCTCGCTTTGAAGCCTCTTCTTCAGCGCTCGGCAGCGAGGATCGCGTTCGTTATACCTCCATGCAAGCCTATCGGGCCGGTGGCCGGTAAAGGCGACGGCATTTTCACGCGGTATGTTAAGCTCGGACGGCTTAATCTGCATTACAGTCCCTCCGTGGTATAGCGGTCCCAATCGCGGTGCATGTAGCGCACAATCGGGTAGTATTCGCCGATATAGGCCCTATCAAGCCCGTTTGCTTCCGCATACGCCTTGAATTCATCGAGTATTTTTTCGGTGCTGATGGTATTGCGCACGGGCAGCTTTGTTTTATCCGAAATCTGCTTTGCAAGCTCGTAACCGTCGATAAGGTCGCGGACGGTGGTCTCCTGCGAGAGATTCGTGTTGTTTATGATATTGTCTATCCCGATGCGTGAAGCAATCTCGATGCTTTGAATTATATCAAGGTTGCTTTCGAGGTCGAGCGAAAGAGGTCTTCTTGCGTTAAAGACATAGGTGACCTCCAAATTCTCCTTTTCGATTCTGCTGAAGAACCGATAGTACTGCCCGAGCGCAACGGCGCCTGCGGCATCGCCGCCGACATCGAAGATAACGAGATCGGAATCATCGTTGAATGCGGAATAGATTTCCGCAGGCAGCGCAGGTATCTCAACGCCCGAGGTGACGAACGAGGGCATCAGAAGACGTATTCCTGCCTTTTCTATCTCCTCATGCCTTTCGGCGGTACGGAAATAGGGATTGACGATATCGAGGTCAACGAGGGTGATTTTTTTGCCCTTCGCAGCCTCATTGAATGCGATGTTAAGGGAAAATTCGCTCTTGCCCGAGCCGAAATGCCCTATTATAACGTGGTATTTTTTCATGATTCTCTGTACTTCTCTTCCTATTCGGGCCTGTATGTCCCGATGATATGCTCGGCAGCCTTCATGCCGTCAACTGCCGCGCTTACGATTCCGCCTGCGTAGCCTGCGCCCTCGCCCACGGGATAAAGCCCCTTCATACGGGTAGCTTCGCCGCTCTCGGTTCTCGAAATGCGTATGGGTGCGCTCGAACGGCTTTCCACAGCAGTCAGCACCGCATCGTACATGTCAAAGCCCTTGATTCTGCGCGCAAAGGCATTGATGCCGTCCTCTATGCCCTTGCCGATGGTCTTTGGGAAGCAGCGGCGGATATCCGCAGGCCGAACGCCGGGACGGTAGCTCGGCTCGACATCGCCGAAGCCTGTGGGCTTGCGCCCCTTGAGGAAATCGCCGACCATCATGGCGGGCGCACAGTAATCCCCTCCGCCGAGGGTGAAAGCCGCGCGCTCGATCTTCTCCTGGAATATGACGCCTGCAAGCGGATTCGGGCCGAAGTCGCTCGGATTTACCTGAACGATGATGGCGGAGTTGGCATTCCTGCCGTTGCGGGCATGGTAGCTCATGCCGTTGGTCACGACCTCGTTCTCCGCAGAGGACGAAGCGACGACAACGCCGCCGGGACACATGCAGAAAGTGTAAACGCCGCGGTCGCCTGTCTTGCCGGTCAGGCGGTATTCCGCCGCGCCGAGACGGGGATGCCCTGCATACGCGCCGAACTGCGATCTGTCTATGAATTCCTGCGGATGCTCGATGCGGACGCCGACTGCGAAGGGCTTCTGCACTATCTCGATGCCCCTTGCGAGCAGCATGCGGTAGGTATCCCTTGCCGCCTGACCGACAGCAAGCACTGCCGCGCAGCAGGGTATTATCTCGGAATCATTGACGGTAACGGAAGCAATGCGCCCGTCATCTGAGGAAAAATCGGTCACGCAGGAACCGAAGCGGATATCAACGCCCATCTCTTCCAGCCTGCGGCGGATATTGAGGATGACCTTTGAGAGCACATCGGTGCCGATATGGGGCTTTGCGTCCACCGCAATGGAGGGATCCGCTCCGAATTCCACGAGTGTCTTTATCACATCGTCCGCGCGCGCATCCTTGATGCGAGTGGTCAGCTTGCCGTCGGAGAAGGTGCCTGCGCCGCCCTCGCCGAACATGATATTGCTCGAGGTATTGAGCTTGCCCGTACCGAAGAAGGTATCAACGTCCTTTTTCCTTTCGGTAATTGCGCTGCCGCGTTCGAGCACGATGACCTTATAGCCTCGCCTTGCAAGCTCATATGAGGCGAATATGCCTCCGGGACCGAAGCCGATGACGACTACGGGAGCATCCTGCGGCTTATCGCCCATCTTCACCTGCTCGGGGGAATACTCGGGGAGCCTTCCGACGTTCTTCAGCTCGAGCGCAGCCACACGCCTTGCCTTTTCGGTGGTTATGTCAAAGACAACGTTATAGACAAATCGGATATCTCCTTTGTCCCTTGCATCGAGCGAGCGGCGGACAATGCGAAGATTGGTTATATCTGATGGACTGAGCCTCAGCTCGCCTGCGAGCAGGAGCGAAAGCGCACTTTCGCTTGCATTGAACGGCAGGCTCAGGTTGGTTGCTGTAAGGTGCATAGCATTCCTTTCTTATTCCGTATTTCAGTTGCTGCTCAAGGGGGGCTTGGGCTTGGGGGAAGGCTCCGTGATACGGCAGCTGATGGGAGTAACATTGATCTCAAGGTTATAGGAGCTTATGAGGCTGAGCTTGGGGATCAGGTTTTCGTGCAGACCCACCGAAAGACCGCTGACGCTGAATACCGGCCTGAGGTCATCATAGGTTATCGAATTGACAAGGCTCGCCTTGCCCTTTATGGTGACGGTGCAGGTGGGGATATTGGAGTCGTTGCTCGGCATATAGCTGTACTGGTAATGCTGCAAATCCTCGTTGAGAATATTGACGGGGACGTTTTCAAAGCTCTTCTCGATAATCTTTTCGCGTATCTCGATGGAAACGGTGAATTTTGTATCGCCTCCGAGGATGAAAACATCGTTGGGAATCCCGTTTAGCTGAACGCTGCGTGTTATGACGCATTCGCCGTCTATGCCGGTAACGTCGATAACATCCAGCGAAAGCTTGTTTTCGTCAATCTGGGAAAGCAGCTCCGCTTCGCCCACAAGGGTGATGGTGGACGGAGTAACGGTTACATCGCATATCTCGTAGATAGTTTTCAGATTATTCTCCCCCACGATATTGGCTTCCACCTTATATTCGAGGGTGGGAAGTATCTCAAGGTTGACCGTTACCGATGGAAGCACACCGACGATTACGGAAATGGGGATGGATTCATCCGCATTGTCGTAAAGGCCGAGGGTATAGGAAGCGTTTATGGCGTCGGTCTTGCCGCTGAGGTCGATAAGGCACAAGGCTTTTGCAATACGGGATATCTCGCTTTCGGCGCCGCGCACGACTACGCTGTTCGTAAGAAGCACGGGATCGCCGTGCCAATAGCCTTCGGGAAGCTCGCCCACAAGCTCGGCGTGTATGGGAATGGTGCGTTCAACAAGGTTATCAACGCTTATTACTGCGGAATCCGTGGGCAGGGAATCAATCTCGCCTATGGTCGTGGTAACGCTGATGGGCAGCTCATAGGAGCCGGAGCTGTGCACGCTGTTGAGGCTGACGGTGGCCTTGATGATGTCGCTGATACGTCCGTTCTTGAAACGCGGCAGATCGTTAAGCGTGGTTCTGACGTTGACGGAGATCGTGGGCAGCACTTCGCTTGCGTCCCCGAGAAGGGTCAGATTACGGGCATAGAGGTCCGATTCGCTGCCCGCTTCAAAGGTTACCGGAATATTGTCCAGACGGATTATGCGCATGGGGTTCTCTATCAAAAGGACATATCCCCAGAGGACTGCCTGCCGCGCCGTCCGCATTACTGTCCTTAGAATCAGCCTCGGCGGCCTTTTCGGCTTCCGTAGCCTTTTCCTTAGGCTTGAACAGACCAGTAAGCTTCAGCTTTATCTTATCAAAAACGGAGTTTTCCGCTTGGTTTTCCTGTTTACTGATTCTTTTTTTCATCTTTTGTGAACCTCTTTGTAAGGAA